>JASHNU010000111.1 GCA_030041475.1 Candidatus Sulfotelmatobacter sp. | reverse complement strand
GGCCGGCTTCCATCCCCAGCCAGAAGACGCGGGCTGATTTTGCAGTCGGAAAGAACCCGTAGCCGCTGAAATGAATTTCGACGTCGTGTCCGCGTACGCTGGCGAGTACGTGCCGAATCCGCTCCACTGCGGCGTCCGGTTGCTCGCCGATGAACTTGAGCGTCATGTGCAGCGATTCCGGCCGCACCCAACGCGCGTCCGGAGCGAATGGCTCAACGCCTTCCATGAAGCGCAGGATGCGTTCGCGAATGTCGTCGGCGATGTCGAGAGCAACGAAGAGGCGCATAGCAGTACCAAGTTGAGAGTACCGGGCGTCAAAACCGAATCGCGATTTTGCTCCTACTCGCTACGCGGTACTCGGTACTACATCAGTTTCCTTCTCACCATGTCCAGCGCCATGGTCGAAGCGAAGCGGCGGATGCGCTTGCGATCGCCGGCGAAGTTGCGCTGCACGACTTCGGTTCCGTGGTCGCCGGCGACGGCGTGGAACACAAGCCCTATAGGTTTCTCGGCCGTCCCACCCGTGGGACCAGCCACACCGGTAACACCGACGCCAAGCGTCGACTCGCAACGATACCGGATGCCTTCTGCCAACGCGGCCGCAACTTCGCGGCTGACAGCGCCGTGGCGCTCGATCATTTCTGCCGGAACACCGGCCAGTTCGGTCTTCAACTGATTCGAATACACCACCGCGCCCCCAAGAAAATAGCGGGAGCTGCCGCTCACCGACGTTATGCGCTCGGCGAGCAAGCCTCCCGTGCACGATTCGGCGATCGCCAGCGTGGCCCCGCGCATCTGCAGCCAGTAGCCGACGATCTGCTCGAGCGACTGGCCGTCGCGCGAATAGACTGCGTCGTCGAGTTCGTCCTCGACCAGGCCGGCAACTTCATCGACTCGCAGCTGAGCCGCCTCCAACGTAGCGGCGCGCGTTTTGAAATGCAGTTCGACCTCGCCTGCTCCGGCGAGAATCGTCGTTTCTACATCGGTGTACCGCTTGTAGATGGGCGAAACGCAGGCGTCCACGTGAGACTCGCCCAGCATAGCGACCCTCAAAGTGCGAACGGCGAGAAACGCGGGAGGAACCCTCGCCCGCAGCAGTTCATGGACTTTGCTTTCATACAGTGCTTTCAGTTCGTGCGGAGGCCCGGGCAAGAGCGCGATAATGTGCTCGCGTCCGTCGAACTGTCCGGCGATCCACTGGCCGGGCGCAGTGCCGTTGGCGTTGGGGAGCACCGTTGCTCCGTCGAGCACGTCAGCCTGCTTGGCGTTGTTGGGCGCCATTTTCCAGCCGTGCGAGGCAAAACGCTGTTCAATCCCATGCAAAACTTCGGGGTCGCGGCGCAGGCTTACGCCCAGGGCTTCGGCCACGGCCTCCCGCGTCAAATCGTCCTCAGTTGGTCCCAACCCACCGCTGAAAATGACAATGTCCGAGCGGAAAAGCGCATGCTGCGCGGCCGCGACCAGACGCCGCAGATCGTCCCCGACCACACTCTTGAAAATCACGTCTACGCCCAACAGATTGAGCTGCTCGGTCAGGTAGAGGGAGTTGGTGTCCATGCGGTAGGGCGTGAGCATCTCAGACCCCACTGCGATGATTTCTGCATTCACGGGAAAAGTGTAAACGAAAACTGGGAGTCTTATTCCGGCAGCAGGGACAATCCCTGAATGTTCCAGGAGAGATGGTGCACGCTGCTTGTAGTAGCAAGAATGACGCTGCGCCCCGGGGCAAAAGCAAGACCTACTAGGCCTTGTCCGGCGACTTCCAGGCTGGCCCTGGCGTCGGGCGTGAGCTTCACGATGCCACGCTTGCCGGCGAGCGAAGCGGCAACGTAAAGGTTCCCGTCGACGTCGAAAGCCAGACCCTGCGGTCGGCCCAGACCTTTATAGAAAGTGCTGACGTTGCCGTTGGGATCAATCTTGTGCACGCGGTCGTAACTCGAGGTGGTCGGCCCGGTCACGAACAAGTCGCCCTTCGGACTGAATGCCAGGTGATAGGCCGATACACTCGGCTCGAGCGTGGCAAAGACAAAAACCTGCTGATCGCGGCCGATCTTGAAGACGGTGCCGCTGCGGTCGCCGACGTAGAGATTCTGTTCCCGGTCGAAAGCGATTCCCGTAGCTACGCCCATGCCTTCTGCATATGTGGTCATCGCTCCGCTGGGCGACACGCGATAGACCGCGCCGTCATAGCGCGAGGAAACATACATCTGGCTCTGGCGGTCGAAAGCAATGGAGGTAGCGTTCATCAGCTCAACCACAAATGGCTTTACTTCGTAATTAGTGTCTATCTTGAAGACGGCGACCGGGACCTTCTGGCCGCGGGAGCCCGAGAACGTCGCGTAGATGTTGCCTTCGGCGTCGAGCGCGGGATTGGTGACGGGGTGAAGCGTCTCGACGATGGGCACCGCGACCCGAACCGTCTGCGAGTTGCTGACGTGACCGTCGGTCGCCACCACGACCGGGCCGGAGGTTGCGCCCTCGGGCACTCGGGCGATCAGGAAAGCGTCCGAGCTGACCACGAGCGAGCCTTCAACGTCGCCAAACCGTACTTTCGGGCGCTGCAGTTCCAGCGGGCGAAGGCCCGAGCCGCTGATGCGAATTTCGCCGCCCGTAATGGCGGCAGAGGGAGAGACCGCATCAATATGCGGCCCGCCGTTAACACTCTTTCTGCCGAGGATGCGGTCGGAAAATCCCATTTGCTAGTTACCGAATAGATGAGAGTGCAGCAGAAGTTGACTTACAGCTAGTGCGTACAGGCCCGCCCCGACATCGTCGAGCACGATTCCTTTGCCCTCCGGCAGTGCTTCCAGCTGCCGAACCGGCGTGGGCTTGACGATATCGAACACTCTGAAAAGTATAAAACTCGCGACAAAAGTTTTCCACGTGAGCGGAACAGCGATCAGAGCGATCAACTGGCCGGCCACTTCGTCGATGACGACGAATTGCGGATCCTTCGCGCCACAGGCTCGCGCCACGCGTGTCGCCGCCGGTATGCCGATCATCGTGGCGGCCACAGCAAGGGCGATCCCGACCGGCAGGCGCAAAGCGGGAGCGAGTCGCGATGCCACGCCAGCCCAGAGCAGCACGGCCGCAGCCGATCCCCATGTGCCCGGGCCGGGACGCATCCGGCCGATGCCAAAGAAAGTAGCGACGAGGGTTGCCCAGAGCGGCGCGGAGGGAGCAGCATCGGTGCTTTGTTCGCGCCGTTCAACGGAATCGGATTCAACCTTCATGCGTCGCCCTCCGGATCGTCCGGATTCCGGTCATGGATGCCTTCCTCGGCGTCTTTGACCGGCGACGAAATCACATACGCCCCGCTGGCCCACTTTCCGAGATCGATCGTGCGGCAGCGCTCGCTGCAAAAAGGGAAGTCGGCGGCAGTGCTCGTCACCGGCTTCTTGCAGATCGGGCAACGAAGTTTGAGCGAGCTCTTGCGCGGCATGGAAACTCTTATTGTAGAAGGAAGATTTCCGACTGTGGTTGGAGAAAAATGACGAAGAAAGTCGCGCCTTATACGATCCTCGCCACCACGTCGTAATCATGCGCTTCGGTGATTTGGCAGCGGTAAAAGCGGCCCGGTTCCGGCGTCATTTCCTCCGGGAAATTATTCAGGAAGACTTTGCCGTCGATTTCCGGCGCGTGCATGGCCGTGCGGCCTTCGAGCAGCAGTTCGCTTTCTTCCGATTCGCCTTCGAGCAATAGATCGAATTCCCGACCGACCAAGATCTTCTTCTTCTTCCGGCTGATCTGCCGCTGGATGCCCATCAGATATTTGCGCCTTCGCTCGATCTCCCGCGGCGACAGTTTCTTCTCCTGGAAATAAGCTGCGGCGCCCTCCTGATCGGAGTAAGAAAACGCTCCCATCCAGTCGAACTGCGCGGCGCGGACGAAATCGCACAGCTCTTCGAATTCCTTCTCGGTTTCACCGGGGAAACCGACGATGAATGACGTGCGCAAGGTCAGGCCGGGCACCGTGCGGCGCATTTTCGCAATCGAGCGCAGAAAGACGTCGGCGCCCCCGCCACGTTTCATGCGCTTCAGTACGGAAGCCGAGGCATGCTGCAAGGGCACATCTATGTAAGAGCAGATTTTTTCGTGCTGCGCGATCGTTTCGAGCAGCCTGCCGGTGATTTTGTTGGGATAAGCGTAGAGAAAACGGATCCAGCGGAGATCCTCGACGCCAGCCAGCCTCTCGAGCAACAGCGCCAGACCGTCTTTCAGCCCGAAGTCCTCGCCGTAGCAGGTCGTGTCCTGGCCGATGAGCGTAATCTCGCGCACACCGCGCTGGGCAAGCCGTTCCGCTTCGGCGATCACCGACTCGAAACGGCGGGAACGGAACTGCCCGCGCAACTGCGGAATAATGCAGAACGTGCAGGGATGATCGCAGCCCTCGGCAATCTTGATATAGGCCATATGGCCCGGCGTCGCCAAAACGCGCGGCGTCGAATCGTCGTAAAGGTAGTTCGGAAGATCGGCCAGAGCACCGTCCCAATCGCGAACCCAGGCCTCGCGCGAGAAGCGGCCTTGGGCCGCCCGGGCGTCGCCTTCAGCGCGGGATGGCAGCACGACCAATAGAGAATTGTTGGCGGCTGCAGGTGCGGATTCGATTCCTGTTGCCGCCAGAATTTTCTCCAGTTCACCGGTGCCGACAACCGCGTCTACTTCGGGAATATCTTGGCGAATCTGGTCGCGGAAGCGCTCGACCAGGCATCCCGCAACGACCAGTTTTTTCGCTTTCCCCTCCGTCTTATGCCGGGCCATCTCAAGGATCGTATTCACCGACTCCTGCTGCGCGCTCTCGATGAACGAACAGGTATTGACCACGATCACATCAGCATCTTCAGCGCGGCGGGTCAACTGGGCTCCTCCGCGCGACACGAGGCCCATCATGACTTCGCTGTCCACCAGATTCTTGGGGCAGCCGAGGCTGACGAAGCCTATCTTCGTTGTATTCCCTTGACCGACGCGGTCCGGCCCGGCCGGGCGTTCAAGCGGAGAATTTTCCGAAGATGCTTGGGGCGGAGAAATGACGGTGAGATCCTTCAACGACATGCGATCCTTTTATTTTACCATCCGGAAACTGGGCTTCTGTCTTGGCTGCCGCAGCACGGTCTTGCGCAGGGGCATCCCAAAAGATAGCCGGTTGTTGATTCAAAACGACGGCTGTCGTGCTAGGCTAGGGCTTACCGCCGTAGCAAAGGGAAGCACCTCGCAGGAGGCGAAGAATGTCTCGCAGAAGACTCTGGATTGCGGTCCTGTCTGTGGTGACCATGCTGGCAGTGTCTGCGATCGCGCAGGACGAGAAAAACGAAGTCGGCGGCATAATCGGCCGCGTGTTCATCAGCGACCAGGGCATCCAGAACGCGAGCTACTTCGATCCCATTATCCACTCTGGCAAAGGGTTGACGGTTGAAGGCGAGTATGCCCGCCGTTTCCTGGTGACCCCGATCTACTCGCTCTCCGGCGAAGTAGTGTTGGCCTACAATCCCGAAGAAGATCTGAACGCGGGCGACTACGGAAACTCAGTTGTCCCTTCCGACTACAAGCAATTGTTCGTTACGCCGGCTGCCCGGTTGAACCTGTTTCCCACGACGGCCGTTTCCCCGTGGGTGAGCCTCGGAGGCGGTTTTGGCCACTTCAGCGAGGGCAAGACGCTGGAGTATGGTGGCACAAATCCGGGCGGGTCGAAGACGTCCGGCGTGCTCGAGGGCGGTGTCGGCCTGGACGTGAAAGTCTGGAAGAAGCTCAGCGTCCGCCTCGACGTTCGCGATTTCTGGTCGGGCGAACCGGATTTCCCCCTTGCCCCCACAGGCAAGTCGCGGCAGCACAATTATTTTGTCGGCGGCGGAGCTTTCTGGCGGTTCTAACAGGTGATCTTGGCTCGCGGCGATCCTCAACCTTCGCGCGCGGCTGAAACTACTTCCTCATACAACTCCGGCAGGTGCTGAGCGGCCTCGCCAGAATTACCGAAGCGCGCGGACTCGTACATCTCTGTGAAGCGTCCCACGGGCTCACGCAGCCGGGCGTTCTCGATCTGGCTGAGAAATTCAAGTGGCGTTTGCGCGGCTGATTTTTGTGCGCCGCAGCGAGCCACGGCTCGCGCCATCCGTCCGTACCACAACGTGGCAGCCTGTTCGGGAGCACGCTCCGGATGCGCCTGCAACCACTTTTCATGCAGGAATCGTGCCATGCGCCCAAGATTGCCCAGCAACGCGAGAGCCATGGTGATTACCAAACCGATGGCCATCCAGCGGCGCGGTGAATTCTCGACCCGCTGCTGGCTGCGGCGCGCCCAGTCGAGCATTGCCGCATAACGGTTGCGTGCCCAATTACGCGCGCCTTCCCACATTCCGCGTGTGCCGCTTACAGCGGACTGGCCCAGAACGTACTGGTGCGTGGCGTCGTAACTCACAACCCAGTCCCGCCAGAACGATGACATGGCATCCACATAAAGTGCGAGCCGATGCCATCCCTGCGGCGTTCCGCCGACGCCCGCCGGAGTCGGATCGAAGGTCTGCCAGCCGAAGCCCGGAAAGTAGCCTTCCACCCAGGCATGTGCGTCTTTGGCACGGATCACGTAATTGCCAGTCAGGTCGTTAAACTCGTCGCTGCGGAAACCCGTGACCACGCGCGCAGGGATGCCTTCAGTGCGCAGCATGACCGCGAGCGCAGAGGCGAAATATTCGCAGTGCCCCTGCTTGCGCTCGAAAAGAAAATTGGCGATCGGATCGAGTACGGCAGTGCGCGGCAGTTGCAGCGTATATGTGTAGTGCGTCTTCAAATACGTTTCTAGCGCCAAAGCCCTGTCATAAGGATTGTGCGCCGAGTGCGTGATCTTCGCGGCCAACTGCGGCACGCGCGGATCAACCTGCCGGAGGCCGAGGTATGCCGCTTCAATCTGCGGCGGATAATTTTGTCCCGCTTCCCGCAGTTCGTCTGGCGCCGCCCGGGCAATGTCGGAGTCCGCTTCGTAGCGCGTGATGGCATGCTGTGCGTCGGAGTCGTAGACCGCGTCGCCGAAGTCTGAAGCCACGTCGCGATAATTCCCGCTCAGGCTGCGGGCCCAAGGCGCGAGGAAAAACACATTCGTGCCGATCGGTTCCATGAGTACGCGGTAGTGGATGATTTCTTCGCGCCTCCCGTTCGGCGTCACATAAGAGCGAAAGGGTGCGTGAGCTTGCGGCACCATGAAACTGTTCTCCGAGCCGCGTCGGAGGGGAAACTGTGTGCGCGGATTCGACCAATTGTGGCCATCGAAATCGGCCAGGGCCACGCCGCGCCAATGCAGGTCGTAACGGCCGACCGGGTCGCCATCGATCTGAATGTGCATGACCACGGCATTCGATTGCTGGATTTCGCCGATGCGGCCCAGTTGCACGTGATCGCTGAAGCCAGAGGAAAAATCGGTGCCGAATGAATATCCACCCAGGTATCCGCCCGACATGCGCGGCAGGATGAAGAATACGGCAGCGGCGCCGACCAGAATCATCAGCATCAGGGCGGGCGCCACACGCACCAGGGCAAACGCGAGATGCCGATGTTCCTGAGGGTCGCTCGAGTGCCGCGCCAGCACGCTGGCGACGTGGCCGGAGCGGCGCATCTCCATCAGCACAAAGGTCGCCACCGCCATCAGCATGAACGCCGCAAACGAGAACAGGAAAACGCTGTCCACCGTCAGCACGGCCGAAGCCAGCACCATGAGGAAGGCGAGAATCGACAGCGTGATGTAGTCGCGCTCGCGCCGCAGCGAGAACATGCGGATGACCACGCCGAATAGCGCTAGGTGCACAGTCGCCGGAAGAAAGCTGTGAGAAACGATGAAATAGTCGGCGACGAAGAAAACGAAATACAGAATCGTGAGCGGCGTGGTCCAGCGCTCGGAAATAACCACGCGCTGTCTTTTGGCCAGCAGATAGCCCCGCACAACCAAAGCGAGGCCGACCAGCGTGATCGAAGGATAATCAAGGCCGCCGGTACTCGCCAAAGTAGCAAAACCAGTAAAAACAAGCAGATACAGCGCCAGCTCAAAGTAATGGTCGATAGCCCGCTGCAGCGGGATGATGCCGAGTTGTGCAGGCTGCGAAGTCATTGCTGGCCTAGAAAACTCTATTGTTCGACATCGCGCCGAAGAAGGGAAGGCTTGGGAGCGGAATTCTTGCATCGAAAGTCACATGCTGCGGGATAGCACGACCTTTACGCCCTAACTAAGGGGTCATCTTGTGAATGCTAGAATAGCCAGTCAGGCATCGGTCTCGCGCGACGTACTCCCGCCAACCCCGCCAGGTCCGGAAGGAAGCAACGGTAACGGGCTCTTACGTGTGCAGCGAGTCCCCGGTGCCTGGCTTTATCTGTCGCCCGCAACCTGTTCTGCTGCCTCTCCCATAAGTCGTTTTCCTCAGCCCTCACGATTCTTTACACACTCTTTACGCTCTCTCTGCGCAAGAAAGAATCTCTTCGTGCGTCAATCAACGTAGGCGCTGCGGCATCCAAACATAGACGGCGCTAACTCGAACGAGCCTGAGGGAGAGAGAATGAGCGGTCAAGGTGCAGCACACGGCACAAATCCTACGGTCACCATCCGCGTATCCGGAAAACTATTTCAAGCCCATTTGTCGTATCTCGATCAACTGGTTCAATCGGCCGCCGACTGCCAACTGTGGCCGCTGCTGAACCTGGCGCATCTGGAAGAACTCGACAGCGCCGCGCTGTTCTACCTGATGCGCGGCGAAAATCGCGACTTCGGCATTGTCTCTTGCCCAAACTTCATCCGCGAATGGATGGAGCACGAAAAGGAACGCACTGCCGCGTGAGTATTCGACAATCCCGGCGCCGCTCGCCCATAATGTTCCAGCTCATTCGACCATGCCTGCCAATTTCAACACACGCGTTCGCGTGCGCCTCTACGAAATGTTCGTGGCCTCGGGCCGCTCCCCGTCCAAGGCAGAGCTCGCGGCCGACCTGGGCTGCGACATCGGCGCAGTAGGAAACGCATTCCTCGAACTGGCCGCGGCGCACATGCTCGTGCTCCAGCCCGGAAGCGGCGAAGTCCTCATGGCAAATCCGCTTTCAGCCGTGCCAACGGCGTTCGTCGTTGAGACCGAAGCTGGGGGCCGGACGCGCAGCTGGTACGGCAACTGCATCTGGGATGCCCTGGGCGTTATCTCCATGTTGCAAAGCGACGGGCGCGTCCTAGCCTCGTGTGGATGCTGCGGCGAAAGCATGACGGTCAGCGTGCAGGGCGGTGAAGTCGCGTGCGACCCGCCCGGCCTCGTGCACTTCGCGCTCCCTGCGCGGCAGTGGTGGGACGACATCGTTTTCAATTGAAAGACCATGCTCATCTTCCGGTCGGAAGATCAGCGAAATGAACAACGAAGCAAGGAAGAACACATCGATCGCTGGTGCAAGGCATGGCGGCTTCCGCGTGGCGCAACCCTCAGCGTCGAGCAGGCATGGCGACTGGCCGATGCGTGGTATCGCGACCGCATGTCTCCGGCCTGGCGCCGCCGCACGGTGGACGAGGCACATGAACTATTCCGGTCGCTGGGGCTGACATCGGATTTCTGGCGGTTCTTGTAGTTCGCTCCCCTGTTAGACTTTCTCCTTCCGATCCTTCAAAATGACTGTTCATCTTTATCCGTAGCTTCTACGATTTTGTTCAGGAGCACTCATTGTCCGCACAGAGCATAACCAAACCGATCCGCGCCAAAATCAGCGCTCTGGGAACCTACGTGCCGCCCCGCCTGCTCACCAACGCCGATCTCGAAAAAATGGTCGACACCTCGAATGAATGGATCATGGCCCGCGTGGGCATTCGCGAGCGCCACATCGTGGACAAGGGCGTCGCCACGAGCGATCTCGCGGTCGAGGCCGCGAAAAGGGCTTTGGCTCAGCGCGGCCTGACGCCCACTGACATCGAAGCGATCATCGTGGGCACGGTCACGCCCGACATGTTTTTTCCCTCAACCGCCTGCCTGGTGCAAAACAAGCTGGGTGCGAAGGGAGCCTGGGGATTTGATCTTTCCGGCGCCTGCTCGGCGTTCATTTATTCGGTGCAGGCGGGTGCGCAGTTCATTGGCACGGGCGCGCACAAACGCGTGCTGGTAATCGGCGCCGACGTGATGTCATCCATCATTGACTACACCGACCGCGCCACCTGCGTGATTTTTGGTGATGGAGCCGGCGCCGTGATCATGGAGCCGGCAGAGGACGATTCCGTCGGCCTGATCGACTTTATCCATGAAGTGGACGGCTCGGGCGGCGAGTTTCTTTACATGCCCGGCGGAGGCAGCCTGAATCCGTCGTCGAAAGAGACGCTCGAGAAGAAGATGCACTACGTGCACCAGGATGGCCAGCAAGTCTTCAAGTTCGCGGTCCGCAAGCAGACCGAGGCCTGCGAAAAATTGCTCAAGCGTAACGGACTCGCGGGCTCCGACATTGATGCATTCATTCCACATCAGGCCAACCTGCGCATCATCAGCGCTACAGCCGACCGGTTGGGCCTACGGCCCGAGGCCGTCATCGTGAACATTGACCGCTTCGGAAACACCACGGCCGGAACCATTCCGTTGGCGATGAGCACAGCCATCCAGGAAGGCAAGCTTAAGAAAGGCAGCCTAGTGATGATGGCCTCGGTGGGAGCCGGGTTCACGGTCGGCGCAACGCTGTTGCGCTGGGCATTCTGATGCTGATGGCAAGGGCCATATAGGCACAGCCACAGCTTTTGAGCCTGCCCTGAGCAAGCGAAGTGCGCCGAAGGGGCTGTGCGGTCGAGCGGAGCTCTATTCACGTTCTACCTCACGTCGTGCCGCAATGCGGCACATGACGTTCGTAACTCTGGCCCCTGCATTTCTCTTTCGGGCAACAACCAGCAACTGCTATGTTTCCCGCAGCGTCCGCCCTCACGTGGGGATGCCGGCGGACGTGTACGACATGATTCCGAAGGGCACGATGTGCAACGGCAAGCTTTGCAGAGGAACGCTTCGCAGGGGCATGACTCGCAGAGGGACGATTCGGACACTCTGCTACGGCCTTTTGCTCGGTTTGGTTCCGACCGCGCTGCTGGCCCAGCAGTCCGATCCCCGGGAGCGGCAACTGCTGATCCTGGAACGCATGTGGAACGAAGCCCAGGTGAATCGTGACGCGCCTGCCCTCGACCAGCTGGTCTCCAGCCGCTTCGTAAATACCGAGTATGACGGCCAAGTCAGCGACAAGCAGAGATTTCTGGCCGACATTCGGGACCCGCTGTTCAGGCCTACCCTCGCCAACATCCAGGATGTGAGAATGAACTTTTTCGGCGACACCGCCGTGGTGATTGGCACGTATCACACCCAGGGCACCTATGAAGGCAAGCCTTACGACCACGTCGGGCGCTTCACCGACACTTGGATCTTCGAGATGGGCAAGTGGCAGTGCGTGGCCAGCCATACCAGCCTGATCAGGAAGTAGGCCCCGCACCGCTCGGTTGAATCCTCCGCACATTCCTGCACCTATGCGCTGCCATTTATAGCCTTATAAAAACATTTCATAATCTGAGCCTGCGACGCGACGGATTCCGGATGATCTAATCAGGCTGGGGATTATGGCGCGGACCTACTTGTCCGCGACCCGCCAGAATGGTATGGAAGCAACGACGCGCCCAGCCACGTGGAAGCTCTTGCTCGCCTTCTCCATCATCTATTTCGTGTGGGGATCGACCTTCCTTGCCATCCGCGTGGGCGTGCGCGAAGTGCCGCCGTTTCTGCTGGCAGGGATCCGCTTTCTGATTGCGGGGATCATCCTTTATGTCTGGATGCGCAGCAAGGGCACAGCATCTCCGACAGGCCGAGAATGGAGCGCAGCGTCATTTCTGGCGCTGTTGATCTTTGTTTTCGATTACGGTCTGCTCTTCTGGGCTGAGCGGCGTGTGCCTTCCGGAATTGCGGCGGTCATGATGGCAACCATTCCGGCATTCATGGCACTGGGAGAGATCGCCGTTCTGCGCACGCAGCGCCTGAGCTGGCGGCTTGGCCTGGCGCTGCTGGTAGGAATGGCGGGTGTCGCCGTTCTCGTCTTACCCTCCAAGGGATTGAGCGAAGCGCCTGTGGATAGGATCGGTGCTGCCGCTTTGATCATCGCGTCCATCAGTTGGTCGCTGGCTGCGTCGCTGAGCCGCAAGCTGCCCTTGCCCGCTGCTAAAGCGATGAGCTCGGGCGTGCAAATGCTCGCGGGCGGCGTGTTGCTCCTGATGGGCGCCGCGTTGCTCGGCGAATTTCGCGGATTCCGTGTGCAGGCAGTTTCGCGCGAGGCGTGGCTGGCGCTGGCTTACCTGATAGTCGCGGGGTCGATCGCAGGCTTCACGGCGTATGTGTGGCTGATTCATCACGAATCGCCCACGAAAGTAGGAACCTACGCGTATGTGAACCCGGTGGTCGCCGTACTGGTCGGATATTTCTTCGGCGGCGAATGCATCGGCCCGCGCACGATTGCCGGAACACTCCTGGTGCTGGTGAGCGTGGTGGTCATCACGACGGGAGCGGCAAAGAAGCCGACCCCGCTTAAGCAGGCGGAAGAAGCTGAAACGGCCGAACCGTAGAAAAGCGCTGCGACTAA
>JASHNU010000110.1 GCA_030041475.1 Candidatus Sulfotelmatobacter sp. | reverse complement strand
CAGCCCGGCCACGGCGACCGCCATCGGAGAGGCGATCAGTTGGGGAGGGACGTACAGCAATCCGACGGAACTGTTTGATTATGACCCGTCCAACAATACGATCCGGCAGGTCACCGACGAACTTCCCGACCCAAACCTGCCTTACGAGGGTTCGTATCCCACGCGCATGTTGATTCTGCCGACGGGACAGTTGCTGTTTTCCGACAGCACCGCCCAGCTCTGGCTGTACACCTCGTCGGGAGAGCCGAACCCGGCGCTGCGGCCGCTCATCGCGAACATCACCTACCAGGGCGGAGGCAAGTTCAAGCTCGGGGGATTTCAACTCGATGGGCAATCTGCCGGCGCCGCTTACGGCGACGACGACCAGATGGACTCCAACTATCCCATCATTCGCATGGTGAATTCCAGCGGCGACGTGTTCTATGCCCGCACCGCGAACTGGAGCAAAATCGCCGTGGGCGAAGCCGGATATGAAACCGTCGACTTTACCCTGAATCCCGCCGTCACTCCCGGCAATTACTCCCTGTTCGTGAGCGGCGCAGGAATTTCTTCCTTCCCCGCCTTCATTCACATCACCGCGAGCGGGGTCGGCGGCGGAGGAGACTGATTCAGCCGCGGGATCGCAATTGATCGGGTGAAAACGACGTTCGCGTTTTCGCCCTGAGTTTCGGTGAACGAATCAAAGCGCAAGCCGGCACGGGCGCGAGGGGCACGAGTTTACTCGTGCCGTTTGGGAGAGCAAAGACTGAAAGCGCTTCAGCGCCTGAGGTCTCCTGCGTCGTGCTTTCGAAATGTTGCCGCTTGCTCCAGGAGCCTGGACGCAGAGCTTTGAAGGGGCGCGGCCTTAAGCCGCGCCGAATCGGGGCGAAGCAGAAGGAGGCTTTAGCCACTTCCGCCGTTTCCCACAGCTTCTCCACAACCGGGCGAGAATGGCACCTTCCCCTCCCACCATTTCTGCCGCACAATTGAACTCAGCCCATGGCTAACCCCGGCGATTTCGCATACACCGTCAAGCAGCAGGCCGACATCGTCCGCATCATCGGCGACTACGTCAAACTGAAAAAAGCCGGGTCGCAGAACTACTCCGGCCTTTGCCCTTTTCACGGCGAAAAGACCGCCTCGTTTTCCGTCCACGCCACGCGCCAGTTCTATCACTGCTTCGGATGCGGCGTCTCCGGCGACGTCTTCAGCTTCATCCAGAAAATCGAAAACATCACCTTCCCTGAAGCCGTGCGCCTGGTCGCGCAAAAGCTCGGCATCCCGATCCCCAAGGCCACTTATACATCTGAAGGCGAAGCCAAAGAAGCCCGCCTGCGCGGCCAGCTTCTCGACGTCCACGAGCGCGCCCTCGCCTTCTTTCAGGAATGCCTGCGCCGTCCCGAGGGCGCCCGGGCCCGGGAATATCTCACCGGACGCGGTCTCAATGACGAAATGACCGCGAAGTTCCGCATCGGCTACGCGCCAGATTCCGGCTTCCTCCTGCGCGACCGCCTGAAGGGCGAATTCAGCGAAGAAACCTTGCGCGAAAGCGGCCTGTTCTCCTGGAAGGAAGCTCCGAGCTCCGAGCTGCGAGTTCCGAGCAAACCAGACACAGCATTGTCATCCCGAGCGGAGCATCAAGTCCGCGATAGCGGAATGGATGCGCCGTCGAGGGACCTTGGGTCTGGGTCGCAACTCGAAGCACAAGGCTCGAAGCTCGCGGCTCTCTACTCCAAATTCCGCAACCGCGTCATGTTCCCCATTTCGAGTGATGCCGGCAAAGTCATCGCCTTCACCGGCCGCACGCTCGCGACCGACGAGAAATCCGGCCCGAAATACCTCAACTCGCCCGAGACCGCGATTTACTCCAAGAGCAAAGTCCTCTTCAATCTCGATCTCGCCAAAGAATGGATCCGCAAATTCGATTACGCCATCCTCGTCGAAGGCCAGATGGATTGCATCTCTGTCTACGCCGGCGGATTCCACAACGTGATCGCCAGCTCCGGCACGGCCTTCACCGAGATGCAGGCCAAGTTGCTCGGTCGTTTCAGCAAGAACGTCGTCGTGAACTTCGATCCCGACACCGCCGGCGCTCGAGCCACCGAGCGGACGCTCGGCCTGCTCGTTGAAGACGAATTTCAGATCAAGGTCCTGACCCTCGAATCCGGATTCGATCCTGATCTCTTCATCCGCCGCAAGGGCAAGGACGCTTACGGCGAAGCCCTGCGCCACTCGCAAAAATATTTCGATTACCTCATCGAGCGCGCTCGCGCTCAGTTTCCGGTTCGCAGCGCCGAAGGCAAGCACAAGGCGGTGAATTATCTCCTGCCGCACATTCAGCGCGTGCCCAGCCGGATTGTGCGCGACGAACTCGCCCACGAGATCGCCCAAAAACTCGCCATCGACTCCGCGGTTCTCAGGCAGGAGTTGCGCCACGCGGCCGCGACCCGGTCGGGCACCGCCGTCAAGGCGCCCGCCGAATCCCAAATCACCGACGCCGAAAAAATTCTGGTCCGCGCCCTGGCCTCGGCGCGGCAAATGCAAGCCAACCAGGAACATGTTTCCATGCGCGACGGCGCTGAAGAGGAGTTTGATCCAGCGCGGCAGGCGGCATTCGTGCTCCGAAACGAAAACCTGCATCGCGGCCTGGCTACCGAATCGCTGGTCGAGTCCCTGCTCAACGCCAGCCACGAAGTTGCCGATGTACTTGAAGTTCCCTCGACCGAAAGCGACCGACGCATGCTGGCGTCAATTCTCTTGAAGGAGGAAGAAGAGCTCACCGACGAGATTCTCGAGGCCACCGTTCACGCCCTGCGCCGCATTCACCTCCGCCGCCGTCAGGAGGAAGTCCAGCGCGAAATCAAAAAGCCCGGCCTGGCTTCCGACAGAAATCGCCTGAGGGAATTGCTCGCTGAACTCGAACGAATCAGCCGCGGCCTGCGGGATCCCGGCCTGGCGGAGAGCCATTTGGCCGAGAGCCGGTTCTTAGGCGACGGCCCGAACGACAGAAATGACGGCAAGAATCCAGACGGAAAGCGCAAGAGCGCCTGAAACAAAAACGCCCTTAAAATCATCTAACTACGCAGGGAAGTTGCACATAGCGACAGGATTGCGGTGGCTGGGGCGGGCAACCGATAGACGGGGCAGCACTTACGTGCTATACTCTGTAAGTTTGTGCGAGTGCACAATCCCGCTGTACCCCAGATTCCCACCTTTCAGGAATTTATCACACGCACGAGCGTGAGCAATAGCGGGCCTCTCTCGTGAGTGAAACTTGACTTTTCCTGAAATTGATTTTGCCGAACTGATTCTTCGGACCGATTTTCGGACTGGCTTTTTCGAACTGAGTTTTTGAAGGACACACCTCTTGGCTCTCGACGATAAATTTGAGGATATTAAGAAGCTGATCGATACAGGCAAGGAAAAGGGATACCTCACCTACGACCAGGTGAACGACCTGATCCCGCACGATGTGCACAGTCCCGAGGACCTGGACGATCTGCTCACCACGATCGGCACGCAAGGCATCGACGTGCTGGAGGGCCCCAAGCTGCCTTCCGCCGCGCTCGAGAAAAAAGGTTTTGAAGATTTGGAAGAAGGCGAGGATGTTGAGCTCGACCTGACTCCCGGCGCCCTGGAAAAAACCAACGATCCCGTCCGCATGTATCTGCGCGAGATGGGCACCGTCCCGCTGCTCGCGCGCGAGGGCGAAGTGGAGATCGCCAAGCGCATCGAGCGGGGCCAGGTGCGCGTGCTCAAGGCGCTCTCGCGTTCCCCCATCGTGATTCGCGAGCTGCTCACTCTGGGCGAAGACCTCAAGAAGAATGTCCGGTCGATCAAGGAAGTAGTCACCTTCGACGAAGAAGAGATCACCGACGACATCGTCCAGAACCGCCTGAACGAATTCACCGACAAAATCGACGACATGGCCAAGCTGTACAAAAAGGCCGGCGTCCTCGAAGAGAAGTTCCAGAACGTTTCGCTGAAGAAGCGGCCGAAAGACCATCGCCGCGCGCGCCGCAAGCTGGCCCGCGCCATCATCAACGTGTCGCTGGCGGTGCGCAACCTCGGATTCACGAACACCGAGCGCAAGCGGCTGATCGAGCGCGTGAACAAGACCGTCGACGGAATGCGCTCGCTCGACCGCCAGACGCAGAACCTGGAGCGCAAAGCCGACGCCACCCGCAGCGAGGAGCAGAAAAAAGAGTATCGCCGGCAGGCCCGGGCGATTCGAGGTGAAGTAGAAAAGCTCGAACTTGAAACCGGGGTCTCATTCCAGGAGCTCAAGCGCACGCAGCGCGAAATCATCCAGGGCGACATGGACGCCGAGCAGGCCAAGCGCGAGCTGATCGAAGCCAACCTGCGCCTCGTCGTCTCGATCGCGAAAAAATACACCAACCGCGGCCTGCAGTTCCTCGACCTGATTCAGGAAGGCAACATCGGACTGATGAAGGCCGTCGATAAATTCGAATACCGCCGCGGCTACAAGTTTTCGACGTACGCCACGTGGTGGATTCGCCAGGCGATCACGCGCGCCATCGCCGATCAGGCCCGCACCATCCGCATTCCGGTGCACATGATTGAAACCATCAACAAGCTGATTCGCACCTCGCGCCAACTGGTGCAGGAACTCGGGCGCGAACCAACGTCGGAAGAAATCGCCAAGCGCATGGACATTCCGGTCGCGAAAGTGCGCAAGGTGCTGAAGATCGCGCAGGAGCCGATTTCGCTCGAAACGCCGATCGGCGAAGAAGAAGATTCGCACCTGGGCGACTTCATCGAAGACCGCGCCGTGGTTTCTCCGGCCGAAGCGGTGATCAACGTGAATTTGAAGGACCAGACGGGACAGGTCCTGCGCACGCTGACGCCGCGCGAGGAGAAAGTGATCAAGATGCGCTTCGGGCTGGAAGATGGCTCGGAGCACACTTTGGAAGAAGTCGGGCAGTCGTTCGCCGTGACCCGCGAACGCATCCGCCAGATCGAAGCCAAGGCGCTGCGGAAACTGAGGCACCCGTCGAGGTCGCGGAAGTTAAGGGCGTTTATGGATGGAGTGAGGGATTAGAGATCCTTCGCTCCGCTCAGGATTTCGGCTGCGGGCTCAGACGCCCGCAAAACGCCTCAACCTCTTCGCCACGGATTTACACGGATCAACACGGATTTAATACGGGCACGGCGAGAGCCGTGCCTTTTTTCTCGTGAGCGCTCCCGAATTGGAACAAGGCCAAGAATAATCTCACGCGGACAGAGCATGCGGTGTGCGCCGCGCCATAGAATCTGATTGGGCGGACAGACGTCTAGGAGGGTATTGCCAGTGGGTACTGGACGACGTCCGCGAAACGTCGAGTGGTTTGCAGCCACTAGGGTTCAACTCCCTTGCCCTCCTCGGGTCACTCGACACTAAAGTTCCCTTGCATTCAGCTTCGGCGCGGACTATCCTGAAGATGTTTCGCGGACGTCGTTCAGTATTAGAAAGCCCCGAGTGATGCTCGGGGCTTTCGCTTTTCTGGCTCATGGTTCCCACCCTTCGAAAACCGCGAAGGGTGGGGCAGCCCAGTTATACTGAGCGGTGAAGGATGGGCCACCCGGCCCCTTGTATCCTTCCCTTCCAGAAAGGGTGGGCCAGCCCGCCCCCGAGTGACCTCGGGGCTTTTGTGATCCTGGAGGCGCTCATCCGCCGCGGACGGGGCATCCTCAAGCGTGCAGGGGGAGACAAGCCGCTAGCCAAGGACTGGGCCGAACACAAAACGCAGGAACGCGCCTTAGAGGAGCGCCGTGCCCGCTGAGGGGTGAGAGATTAACAACCCATTCACCACAGAGGCACGGAGACAGGGAGAAAACCGATGGAATCAGGGCACGGCGAAAGCCGTGCCTTCTTTTCACGGCGCTACAAGAACACGCGGGCGATTTTATCGACGCCTTGGCCACGCCTGCCGGAGAGCTGCTCTTAACGGGATCGCCGCCTGTTTGTTCGATTCCTCGGGATGGTTGCGTAGGTAGTCTTTAATGACTTGCCGAGCTTTATCGAAACTAAAATCCGATCCCATTGTTTGGATGTCTCCTGAATCATTCAGGAGATCGATAGCCGTGCTTAGGACGCCGAAACAATATCCTCTCGCGTAGCCGTCGCTATGCGCAGCGTCCAAGATGTTGGCAAGTCCATCGGGGTGTTCAGGTGCCCTATACGAGCACTGATAGGCAAGGTCGGCAAATGTGCCACTTGAAGGAGGCTGAGACGGCTGCGCCAGCGCAGGATTTGTGGTGAGAAGCAGGCTCAACAATACGAGCTCTTTCATCTTCCCCTCCTTGGAATTATAAATCGGTATATTGTAAAGCTATTTGCCAGTCTCCTCTTCGGAATCGCCGTCGCAAGTGGAAGTCAGGAAGCTTGGTCGGGTAGTACCGGGTGGCTTTGCAGCCACTAGCGATCGGCTCCCTTGCCCTCCTCGGGGCACTCGATACCAAAGTTCGTTGACGATGAGCCTAGCGGGTTTATGATAGATGGTGTTTGGCAAACACCGTCTGGTATCTGAAAGCCCCGAGTGATCTCGGGGCTTTCGCTTTTCTGCGGTGGAAATTGTTGGGAGCCGCGGCGAAATCCCGCGGGGGATGGGTCCGTGGAATCCCACCCTTTCGCAACAAACGCGAAAGGATGGGGCATCCGGCGTTACAATAGCAACCTAACGCACTTATGCACGTTTTGATTGATCAGCTAAAGGGCTGGTTGAAAGATCCACTATGGCAGTCCCTGGGGGCATTTTCTGCGTTTGGGGCGTTAGTTGCTGCTATCATCGGCATCTACGTCCAGCGCCGTCGCAAGGCGCTTAGTTATGACGTTGTGGCAAACACAAGGCTTCTTAGTATGGAAGAGGAGATCGGAGGTAGTCTTCAAATCCTCTTTCAAGGGACCTCCGTCACTAAGGTCCGGCTAGTCTCCGTAAGATTGGAAAATACAGGTAATGTGCCGGTGTTACCTAGCGATTTCATCGAGCCGATCGGGATCAGGCTAAAAGGAGGGGGCCGCATACTTACCGCAGACGTTGCAGAGGCGAATCCGAAAAATGTACGCCCTGAGGTTCAGCTGTCCTCGGCTTTGGTTTCGATCAAGCCCATCCTTCTAAATCGAAGAGATTTTTTTGTTGTCAAAATGATTGCGGCTGAGTGTGATGGGGACCTTGAGGTGGATGCGCGGATAGCGGGGGTGAAATCAATTGGTCGCATTCGCGAAAGCCCATTGTCTATACTATTAATAATCGCGGGCATAGTCGTGAGCATCTTTGGTGTCTTGAGGACATTGCCCCCCACAGCTGCTGTTCATTCGTGGTACTTCTTATTATTTTTCATCGGCTATTCGATGATGATCGCCGGTACGCTAACTGGGCGACGGGGAGCCCGTGTAGTGCGTGCTGTTAAGCGCCTATTTACTTAGTACCTTGGCGTGCTGACGCGGCCCTAAAGGGCCGCTCTTCCACGGTCGGTCCTGGCATCGTTCCGTTTTGGGAATAGCCGCGATTTTTCTTCTGCGTTCCTTGCCTCTGGATTTCAGAAAAATTCCAATGGAAAGAGCAAAAGCAGGTTCCTCACCCGGCGCTCTGCGCCGGTTCGGAATGACAAGGTATGAGGTTGGAATGTGAGGAAGCGGAAGGCGAAGATCATCGAGGACAAGAAGCGGCGTGGGGAGTGGGCGGAGATGCAGTTCATGGCTCGCGCCGCCGAGCACGGGCTGCCCATCAGCAAGCCATGGGGAGAGACGAGCAGCTTTGACTTCGTTGTGGGCATGCCGCGCCACTTCGCGTCTGTGCAGGTCAAGTCCACGACGTGCCGGTTCAAGGGAGGGTATGTCTGCACGGTGCGCGGCGGCGGAGTGCGCTATGTGGCGGGCTCCTTCGATTTCCTGGTGGTGTATGTCGTGCCGGAGGAGCTTTGGTACATCATTCCGGCGGCGATCGTGCAGGGCAAAGACCGGCTGGCATTTTTTCCGCGGTCGAAGAAGGCGAAGTATGGGAGGTATCAGGAGGCGTGGCATTTGTTGCGGGAGGCGGCGGGGAGCGGGGAGAGGTCAGAGGACCCACGTCTGGCGACGCCGGGCAGAAGTGGGGGAGCCGGCGGCGAGGAGATGCCCGTTGCGGAATCCGCGGAGAGTGGGGCGGAGCAGGCTGCGGGAGCGGCTCCGAAGTATCCGGAGAATGTGTTGGGGAGAGTGCGGGCGTCGATGGAGTTCGCGCGGCGGCAGCTGGGACTGGCGCGGCCGGAGGGACAGGATGAGGATGGGTAGGGGGAAGAAAAGCAGGTTTCTCGGCGCGTCCCTTCGGCTTCGCTCAGGGCACGCTCTTGCCTTCGGCTGCGGACGGCTCGGAATGACAATGTCGAAAAGTTCAAAACTCTTTTCACGCAGGAGGGGCGGAGTACACGAGCTCGACGAGGCCGTTCATGAAATGGCCTCTAATCATTTAATCCCTTGCCTTTGAAAATTTGCTGCATACATCTTTCAATCCTTGCCTGGCGAGTTTTGGATTGTTTGGGTTGGGAAAAATGAAGGATGTATCCTTTTTGCCGCCCCGGCGTCAAGGCACGAAAAGCAGTTTTCAAGGCAGGGATTTCATCCAGCTTCGTTTGAAATTCATCGGGAATTTTAAAGTCGGCGGTCTTCTTGAGCTTCACTTTCCGGCCGGCTTTTTCGACTTCGATGGCTTCCTGAATATAGGCTTTCAGGGTGGGTTTCATCGTGACGATTTCTCGAACATTGGTGAAGCGAATCTGGCGCGCCGCCTGCACGTTCTCCGTTTGTTGGATGAGAATGCCCTTGGCATCCTTTAACAGGGCGCCTTTGAAAAACAAAAGCGCGCAGTATTCTTTGAATCCATGGATCAGAACTATGTTCTTGTTCTGAAAGGTGTAACAAGGCTGATACCACTTCAGTTCTTCGGTTAACTGGCAGTCGAGAACGATCGATCGCAATGTTTCGAATTCGTCGCGCCAGTGTTGTTCGTGACGCAGAACGCTGTCAACCTTGGGATTCTTGCTGGTCATAAGTTGGTTCCCTAGAATGCAGTCAGTTTCCGTCTCAGGCCAGTCGCGTGTTAGGCCGATCTTCTGTCAGGCCGGTCCTTGCTGCGCCGATCTTGTCGATTCACGACTCTTGAGCCGCCTTGGGCGGCCAGTTAGGTGTTTCGGTGCCGAATTGCTTTGCGTACTCGGCGACCAATCGCTGCCAGCCGTAAGCTTTCATGACGTCGCCACCGGCGATGCGTCCAATCGGCTGCCCGGCGAGGAAACGCTCCAGGACGTCGAAGCTGATATGCCAGCCCGCGGCACCCCACGAGATAAAGCGGCGATCAATCTTGTGCCACAGCGTCAGGCGCGTGCCGCTAGCAGAGGCTTTGAGTTCCCACCGCATGTCGCCGCACTCCAGCAGCGTGGGAGCGTCGGCTCGCGTCACAGTTGTTTCCTGCGGCACGGGGTTCCCCATCCACGTGAGATTCACCCTGGCTCCAACCGTATCCATGCTCCCATCAACGACGAAAGGCGCCCACTCGCGCAGATGCGCCGGATCGGTGAGGGCCTGCCAGACTTTTTCCGGTGCGTGGCGCAGTTCGCGGACGAGAATCAGCGTCCACTTGTCTTTATCGTTTCCTACGCCGTCCTTTCTTACCTGTGCCCCGTAGGCTGGACCCGGTGTGTACTGCGCGTGAGTCATCTTCTTCTCCTTACATTAGCCTGAATATGGAGCGCTCGCCTACCAGCGCATCAACTGCGTGATCTGAATAAGATTGCCGCAGGTGTCGTTCAGCATCGCGATCTTGGATGCCGTCACGTCTTTCGGTGGCATGGTGAATTCGGCGCCGCGCGCTTTCATGCGCTCGTAATCGGACTGTACGTCGTCGGTGAAGAACATGGCTGCGGGCTGGTTTTGCTGGAACAAGGCTTGCTGGTAGGCTTTGGCCGCGGGATTGTTGTTGAGCGCCAACTGCAACTGGGTGCCATCCGGCTCCTCTGCTGAGGCCACGGTGAGCCAGCGGAAGGGGCCCTGGCTGAAGTCGGCCTTCTTCACGAAGCCCAGCACATCGGTGTAGAAGCGCAGGGCCTTTTCCTGATCGTCCACGTAAACGGTGGTTAGTTTGATCTTCATTTCCTTTCTCCTTTGGCATGTTCGCGGTTTGGGCTGCGTTGCCTGCTCTTGCCTTTCATTGGTGTTGACTGATCCATGCTGGATTGACCCATGCGATCGAGGTGGCGTTCGAGAGCATCGACGTGAGCGGACCAGAAGCGGCGGAACTGGGCCAGCCAGGCATCGATCTCACGGAGCGGCTCGGGTTTCAGCCGGTAGAGACGGCGCTGTGCGTCCACCGAGGATTCGACGAAACCGGCCTCGCGCAGCACGCGCAGGTGCTTGGAGACAGCCGGCTGCGGCATGCGAAGCCGGCGCTCGATCTCGCCTACCGACTGTTCGGAAGAGACCAGGAGGCTCAAGATGGCGCGGCGATTCGGCTCAGCGATGATTTCGAATACAGATTCCATAGTCTTTATATACTCCCAATAGAATATACGTGTCAAGGTATATACGTGTAGAGGTATGTAAAAGATCAGGGGCCCAGACCATGGTTTCAGTCCCGGCAAGGATCCACAGGCTGCTTCCCGGCGTTATCTGAGGCTCGAGGACGACGGGAGCGCCCGATCTTCGGAAAGTCAAAATCCCCACCCTGTCGCAAAGAACGCGACAAGGGTCTGGGGGCAACCTGCACCCGCCGAGCTGATACCGCAATTCGCCTTGGGTTTTCCTCGGTCTTCCACAGGGAAGCGCCGACGTCCACAGCTTCTGCACAAACGAGTAAAGGTTTTTTGTTGCCGAGCGCAACAATCTCGTGGAAAGTGGGTTGCAGCGAAAAACGTGAGTTCCTGAATCTGCCGAATGATCGCGGCAGAGCCAGCGGCATCCGGCGGTTTTTCTTGAGGGTGAAATCGCCGGGGGAAAGCCCAGTGGCGCGCGCGAGCGCGACTGGTAGCCCGGGCGTTGCGGCCTCCTCCCCCATCGCTGCTTCGCTCGCTTTGGCGAGCTGAGGCAGGGTAGAGCCGCTGGCTGGCGACGGTGGCCGGTGCGTGGTCGAGAGATCACATGCGCGGCGAATCCGTTGCTGAGCGGTGACGAAGGCAGAGCTGGAATCACGTACGATGCGGCTGAGGTGGCTGGCCTCGGCCGCATTCTTTTTATAAGTTCTTTGCGCCGCGGATTCACGCGCATGCATGCTGGGTCTTGATATTCGTGTTTTGTTCGCCTACACTGAGTCCTGCCGAGGAATTATTCCGGCTTCCAAAATAATTTTGGTTTGCGCTGGGTTTTCCTTGCGCGCGCACTCGCATTCACAGGGTGAGCGCGGCTAGGGTTGGGTAGCGAATTTGCCGGCGACTCCTGGTCGTGGTGCAGTTGATAGGGAAGCGAGCCAAACGCGCGTTTGTCGCGGCGCGGAGAACACGCCGCAGCGCGCGGCTCGCCCAGATCCTTCGCGGCGTTGAGGTCCTTCGCTACGCTCAGGATCTCGGCGCGCGGCTCAGCGCCACGCAACGCCTCAACTTGCTCAGGATGACACTTTCGGGACTGATTTTCTAACAAGCGAGAGAGATAATTTGGCTACTTCGGATTACACCATCAGCAGCCTTCCGACCAATGAGGATGCGGAGCGCTCGATTCTGGGCGCCATTCTCCTAGACAATTTTGCGTACAACCAGGCCGCCGAGCATCTGCAGATCGACGATTTTTCTCTCGATTCGCACCGGCGCATTTATGCGCGCATGGTGGAGCTGGCGGAGTCGTCGCGGCCGATTGACCGGATCACGCTGATCGAGGAACTGGAGCGCCACAAGGATCTGCAAGCTGTGGGCGATGTCGGCTACGTGTCGAGCCTGACAGATGGCGTACCGTACCGGCCAAGCATTGAGCACTACGTCAAGATCGTGCGCGACAAGGCGCTTTTGCGGGGATTGATCTCGGCGTCGAACACGGCGATTGCGCGGGCCAGCGAACAGGCGGATGCGGCAGAAGAAGTGCTGAGCGACGCCGAGGCCGCGATTTTCGCGCTCTCGGAAAAGCGCATTGGGCGCGGGTTTATGGGGGTGCAGGAGATTGTCCGCGAGTCGTTCGGCTCGGTGGACGCGCTCCTGCAACGCGGGCAGCGCATCACGGGGCTGGCGACGCACTACACCGATCTCGACGAGATGACCAGCGGATTGCAGCGCTCGGATCTGGTGATCATCGCGGCGCGGCCTTCGATGGGCAAAACGGCTTTCGCGATGAACATCGCGGAAAATGCGGCGATTGAAGACGGGCAGGTGGTGGGAGTGTTTTCGCTGGAAATGTCGCGCGAGGCGCTGCTGTTGCGTCTGCTGTGCTCGCAGGCGCGGGTGGATGCGCACAAGATGCGCACGGGATCGCTGTGGCAGGACGACACGAGAAAAGTGGTGCACGCGATGGAGCAACTGGCGAAGGCGAAGATTTTCATCGACGACACGCCGGGAATTTCGTTGAGCGAGATGCGGGCCAAGGCGCGGCGGCTGAAACAGGCGCAGGAGGGGAAACTTGATCTGCTGATCGTGGACTATCTGCAGCTGATGTCGGGCGGGGGCAGGCGGTTTGAAAACCGCACGCAGGAAGTGTCGGCGATTTCGCGCGGGCTGAAGGCGCTGGCCAAGGAGCTGACCGTGCCGGTGGTGGCGCTCTCGCAGTTGAGCCGCGCCCCGGAGAGCCGGGGCGGAGACCACCGTCCGCAGCTGGCGGATTTGCGCGAGTCGGGGTCGATTGAGCAGGACGCGGATGTGGTGATGTTCATCTTCCGGGAGGAAGTGTACCGGCAGGATGACCCGGAGCTGCAGGGGAAGGCGGAGATCATCATTGCCAAGCAGCGGAACGGTCCGACGGGGAAGTTGCGGCTGGCGTTCTTGAAGCCTTGCACGCGGTTTGAAACGATGGTGGAGGGGGATTATGGGCCGGAGGAGTAATGGGGCGGGCTAGAGGAAACACCTGAAAACATCTGCGGGAAAGCCCCTAGTCGATTGAGTTTGCTCAGGGCGCGCAATTCGCCGTTAACCTGTGGAAAGCTTGTGGAATTGAAAACCGTGTTCAGAATAGTTGAGAGGCAAGGCCGGTCCGGAAGCCTGCGCAGGTTCTTGCAGCGCACTTTAAGCCGATGAATAGTAACCAGTTATGCAATTCATCGGGGAGTAACATGGCGATGTTGGCAAGACAGGCGCGCAGGCTCCGGTTTTGAGATTTGCACATCTGGGCGTTCTAGGACCTTCGAGTTTGGCCTGATTTTTGGCGGGGTTGAGCCGCTTTTCGGGCTGAAGGTCCGCCACCATAATGACCGTCGCTGGTACGGATGAAGCCGTGCGCTGCAGACTGCTCCAGAGACCGACTCAGGCGTCCCTCTGGGACGCGGGTCTGCTTCAGGTGCTCATTCCCGGCGTGAAACGCCGGGCTATTGTCAGGCGCCCAGCGGATGCGTTGTTTTTGTGTGCCTCTCCTATGGACGGGAAAGCAGATTCCTCCCTGCGCTTCGCTCCGGTCGGAATGACAAGTACTTTGGAAGCGAGTAGGGCTGTTGAGCTTCGCTCGACCGGACCCATTCGACTCCCCCTCGTTTCACTCGGAGTTCGCTCAGGGCAGGCTCTCGGCGGCGGCTGTCCCTACACAGGCGCGGCCAGGATGCACCCTCGGGAAACCTCCAACGGACGAAAATCCCCACCCAACGAAAACCACGTTGGGTGGGGCACCCTCTGTCGCACGGGCGGCTATGACACGGTGGCCATCCTGGACGACCAGGTCTTTACGAAGGCGGAGAAGCGGTCGAGGGCCTTCGGGAAGTTCTCCGCGCTGGCGGCGAAGCCGAGGCGGAAGTGGGAGGGAACGTCGAAGCAATCCCCGGGGGCCAGCAGGATGCCGTGCTCGGTGGCGGCCTGGCAGAAGGGGCGGGCGTTCTCTCCGCTGGCGAGCCAGGGGAAGGCGGTCATGCCGCCTCGGGGCGGAATCCAGCCAAGTACGTCGCGGTGGTCGGCCATGAAGCGCGCGAGGAGCTTCAGGTTTCGGGTAGCGGCTTCCTGGGCCCTCCCGAGCACGATGTCGCGTTTGCGGATGGCGATTTCGGAAAGAATCTCGCCGGTGGTGTTGTTGGAGATGGAGAAGGTGGCGCGGGCGTTCCAGTATTGCAGGCGCCGCTGGGCGTTGTGGTCGATCATCCATCCGGTGCGCACGCCGGGAATCGAAAATGCTTTCGACAGGTCGGCGATGACGGTCGCGTGCGGCAAGCGCGCCGCTGATTTCGTTTGCCTTCCGTGGTAGATGGGATGGTAGACCTCGTCGCTGACCAGCTGGATTCCGCGTTCGGCGGCGAAGTCGTCGAGGGCCTCCATTTCGCCGTCGCTGATGGTCGCGCCGGTGGGGTTGTGCGGGGTGTTGACCAGGATGAGTCTGGTGTTGGAGTCGGCGAGGCGCTCTATTTCGTCGGGATCGATGCGGAAGTCGTTCTCGCGGCTGACGCGATAAAAGCGAGTTTCGAGGCCGAGAGACTCAGGGAGAGCGGAGAAAGGAGGATATCCGGGCAACGGGATGATTACGTTTGCGCCGGGCTCGGCAGCCAGCCACATCAGGACTACGAGCGCCTCGGAGGCGCCGGTTACGATTTGAACGGCCTCGACCGGGACCTGCTGCATTTCGGCGATGGCTTGGCGCAGACTGTCGGCACCAGCGGGTCGGCTGTAGGCCAGTTTGTGGTTGAAGAAGCGATGGCGGGTTTCGCCGTCGGCGAGAGCGAGGATGTCGTTGACGGTCCACTTAGGGCCGGTGCTGGCGGCGAGGTCGAAATCGATGTGGTGCTCGTATTGGTCGAGCCACGCGTCGAGCAGGAAAGGCTTGAGTTGCATGCGGGCGCTCCCGTAGAGAATTGGCTCTGTTATTGATTCGGCGGGTGGGTGCGGGGATGGTTTTTAGTTTGGGGTTCCCATCCTGTCGCGGCTTTTCTTATTACGAGCTGCTGATGGACTGGCCGGCGGCGAATTTTACTTCGACCTGGCGGCGGTCGTTGTGGGAGACCTGGAACATCTGGCGGGGCTTGAGGCCCATGAAGTTGGCGAGGAAGACGTCGGGGATTTGGGCGATCCGGGTGTTGTAGGTGTTGACGTCGTCGTTGAAAAATTCGCGGCGGTCGGCGATGCGCTCTTCGAGTTCGGAGATGCGGTTCTGCAGCTTGAGGAAATTTTCGTTGGCCTTGAGCTGGGGATAATTCTCGGCGACGGCGAACAGGCCGCGGAGGGCGCTCATCAGTTGAAGATCGGCGAGGGCTTTCTGGCTGATGCTGGCGGCATTCATGGAGGCGGCGCGGGCCTGGGTGACGGCGAGCAGAGTCTGCTGCTCGTGCTGCATGTATCCTTTGACGGTTTCGACCAGGTTGGGGATTTCGTCGTGGCGCTGCTTGAGCAGCACGTCGATGTTGGCCCAGGCGCGGTCGTTCTCGTTGCGCAGGCGGACGAGGCCGTTGTAGAGGATGACGGTGTAGACGAATGCACCAATGACGAAGAGAAAGAAGGCGAGGCCTTCAATAATGTTGAGACCCATACGTGGTTAAAAGTGACAGCAGGGAGGGTTGGTGGGCAAGTATCGGAAGGGTTGCGACGGTGGGGGCCTTTCCGTCCCTGCAGATTTTGAGCGGCAGATAGAATCCCCACCCTGTCGCAAGGAACGCGACAAGAGTGGGGCAACCCCAATCGAATCTCGACCAGCAAAATCCCCACCCAACGAAAACCGCGTTGGGTGGGGCACCCTTCAAATTCTAATCCCCAGCCTCTAGCTTAGTCTCTGCTTGGCTTCTTGGGGGTGATGTCGCACATCTTACGGACTTCGTCGGTGTTCAGGCCAGCGGGTGAGAACTCGGCGATCTGACGTCCACTTGAAGTGGGCAGAGCGATGTTGAAGACCTGTCCGCCGATCATGCCGCGGGCTGTGCCTTTGTCCATGGCGAGCGCTTGGCGGGGCATCCAGTTCCAGCCCTTGAAGTAGTGGACGTCGTCGACGCGGACTTCAACTTCGATCTGGGGCTGGCCGTACCAGCCGGGCGGACGGTTGGGGCGAATGCGGACGCCGGGGTTGAAGTTGGCGATCTTGTACTTGCCGTCTTCGCAGATAAGGTTGACGCGCGGCTTGTAGTCCTGGTCTTCCTTGAAATAGTTGTTGGCCTGCAGTTCGAAGCGGACGCGCTTGGCGCCGGTCATTTTGTTTTCCGATTGGAACTCCATCCAGTTGCCGCCGGCGCTGACGCCGTCACTTTCGCCCTGGTTGGGGCTCATCGCTCCGCCTTGGGCGCCGCCCTGGGCGAGAGCGGAAATGGCGGCCGCGCACGTGAGCGCCAGACACGCCAGGAAAGCCGAGGCCCGGCGGCTGCGCTTTTGACAAGATTGCATTCTTTTCACAATAACCTCCAGACAAGTATCCCTAGCTATTATTGAACACGAAAGAGAGGGGAAAGTTGCTTGAAAAGGTGCGGGGCGGAGTTACCGGATGTCAATGCGGAGGTCGATGTAGACCTGGGGGCGGTCGTCGAACTGGCTGACGGACTTGGTGTCGCTCTTGCGGCCCTTGCACTGGGCATAGACCTCGTAGTCGATGGCGGAGGAGAGGGCAGGGAAGCGGTAGGTGCCGTCGGCGCCGACGATATACGTTTTTACGGCGCGCGTGCGGGAGTTGGTGAGGTAGACGACGGCGTCGGGAATCGGATTGTCGTGCGGGTCGAGAACCTTGCCGAAGAGAAGGCGGCCGGTGTTCTTGTTTTTGTCGGAGGCGGCATGGGCGAATGTGGCGAGGATCAGGCAGAGCAGGCAAAGAACGCTGACAGCCGCGAAGATCCGTGACTTCCGGTTCATTGGTGTCATTGTCTCACGCGAGCGGAGGAGAGGAGGATGTCAGGTTAGTTTCTTCTTTGAAGCACCGACACCCCGATGCGGAGCTGCGCTCCGCAGGGCGGAGGAAAGCCTCCGCCCCTACACAAGCCCCGTCGGACGATGAGCTACTGCTTGTCTGTGGTGAGGTGCAGGCCGGTCTCCTGGCGTTCGTCGTTGTAGATGTGGACGGTGACTTCTTTTTCGAGGCGGAGGGGCGAGCCGTCGGGCATTTTGAAGCCCTTGAGGTCGGCGGAAATTATGTAGTCCTGTTCGGCGGCGGGAACGCGCTGGGCGAATTCGCCCATGTGGTCGGAGTAGAGCTCCCAGCGGACTTTGTTGGGCTTGTCGCTGGCGCGCCGGATTTTGACCTTTACGCCGTAGACGGGATGATCGTCGGGGCTCCAGACGGTGCCGCAGATCAGCGCGTAGGGTTTCTCGCCTTTTTGGGGAGTGGCACGCAGGAGTTGTGGGATACAGGTAGGAACGGCGACGAGAAGAGTCAGCGCGAACGCGAACCACCTTGCAGACTGAAGACGCGGACGATGGCTAGGAGTAATCACCGTCTTCGTTTTCCTCGACTTCCTCCTCGTCGTCCTCCTCGTAGCCTTCTTCGACGGCTTTCAATTCGAGCGGACTGGTGGTGACGACTTCAAAATCCGTGCCGCACTCGGGGCAGGAAATGACTTCCCCTTCGTCAACCTCTTCTTCTTCGATGTCCAGATTGGTGTCGCATTCGGGACAGACAACCATAAAGCCTCCGTAGCCGATTAGAGCCCCCTGATAATATTTAGATTCTCAAAGGCAGTTGGTCAAGAGGGAGGGCCTGCGCGTGTCTGGGGCACTGGCTTGACAATTCCGTGGTGATTCGGTTTTAGGTGGTTCAATCATGGCTGGCTCAATCATGAGGAGTCCTGTGAAAATCGACAAATTTCTGGCGTTCACGTCCGCGGCGTTGCTGCTGACGGCGGTAGGCGTGGTCGGGCAGTCGAAGTCTGTGGCTGATCCGCAGATTGTGGAGGCGTTAGAACAGGTTTCGGCGAAGCGGATAGAGGCGACGGTCGAGAAGCTGGTGAGTTTCGATACTCGGTCGACGCTGTCGTCGGGAGATGACGCGCTGCTGAATGGCGGTCACGGAATCGCGGCGGCGCGGCTGTGGATTGTGTCAGAGCTGGAGCGCTACAGCAAGGACTGCGGCGGGTGCCTGGATGTGGAGACGTATCGGTTCGAGGAACCGCCGGCAGAGCGGATTCCGGCGGCGACCGAGATCACCGACGTTTATGCGGTGATGAAGGGCACGGATGCGGCGAACTCCAAGCGGATGGTGCTGGTCACGGGCCATTACGATTCGCGCAATGGCGACGTTCTGGATGCGAAGGGCTACGCGCCGGGGGCGAACGACGACGCGAGTGGAACGGCGGTGAGCCTGGAATGCGCGCGGGTGCTGAGCAAGATGAAGTTTCCAGCCACGATTATTTTTCTGACCGTGGCGGGCGAGGAGCAGGGGCTGGTTGGAAGCCGACACTTCGCGCAGATGGCGAAGGAGCGGGGGTGGGATATTGAGGCAGTGCTGAACAATGACATCGTGGGTGGGGACAAGAATCCGGATCAGGATCATTCGGTGGTGCGGGTGTTTTCGGAAGGTGTGCCGGCGGCGGCGACGGAACAGGAGATCCAGCGCATGCGCGGGCTGGGCGGAGAAAATGATTCCAGTTCGCGGGAGCTGGCGCGGTATATCGCCGAGGCGGGCCGCACGTATGAGACCGGAGTGAAGCCGATGATAATTTTCCGCCCGGATCGCTACCTGCGCGGCGGAGATCATTCGGCGTTCAACAAGGAGGGGTTTGCGGCGGTGCGGTTCACGGAATTGCGCGAGGACTTTCACCATCAGCATCAGAACGCGCGCATGGAAGGCGGCATTGAATATGGCGATCTGCCGAAGTTTGTGGACTACGATTACGTGGCGCGGGTGGCGCGGCTGAATGCGGCGACGCTGGCGTCACTGGCGTCGGCGCCGGCGCCTCCGGCCAACGTGCATTTGTTGACAAAGGGGCTGGAAAATTCGTCGACGCTGACGTGGGAAACGTCGCCCGGTGCGGCCGGCTATGAAGTGGAGTGGCGCGCGACTTCGGCTCCGGACTGGGAGCACGTGCTGAAGGCGGGAGACGTTACCAAGATCACGCTGCAGATTTCGAAGGACGAATCGATTTTTGCGGTACGGGCCGTCGATCAGGCCGGACATCGCAGCCTGCCGGTCGTGCCGGTGCCGGAGCGGTAAAGCTTTAGCAACTAGCGGCTACGGGCCGAAGCGGAAGACGATTCCAGTGGCGATGCGATAGCGGTTGCCTGGGCCGGAGGGCACGTTGTTGACCGGTTCGGATCCGATTTGGGCTGCCTTGTTGTTGTTGTGGAGGTAATCAATCTGAATCAGGCGCGCGCCGATGTGACGCATGAACCAGGCGTCGACGCCGCCACCGAAGGCCAGAGCGGGGGTGGTCTGGCTACCGTTGCCGTTAAAGGTAAGACCTCCGACGAGAACGTGACCGAAAAGGCCGATGCGGCTGATATTCGCCGAAAAGCGCGGCCCTCCCATGAACGTCTGCGAACTCCAGTGATTGCTGGGGCTGTAGTTGTGAGCGAAGTCCACTTCAGCTCCGAAGTGGCGTACAAGATTGAATGCGCCCGAGATTTCAAATCCGTTGAGTGGTGCGGGCCCCCACGGGCCACTGTAGTCTGCGTAAATGCCATAGTCGAGGCGGGAATATCCGCCGAAAACCTCGATCCGGTCAGGGGTTTGGGCTGTCAGGTTTATCGAAAGCAGAAAGACGGACAGAAGCAGCAGGAATCTTGCTCGCATGCAATGGCTCCTTCGGCTTTCGTCAAGCCCTTTCCAAAGCCGTTTCCATTCTGGGAGATGGAGAAGCTGGGGCCCCTACTGCGCTGGTTCTGAAACACTATACAGCTGTTACGATTTGATGCGAGTGGATGCGGCGAGTTGCCCCCGGAGCTGGAATTCGCACGACGTTGCCGCTGTCCAAATGCTGTCATCCAGAGCGGAGCGAGAAGTGCGCGCCGCGCAGTTCTTGCGGAGTCGAAGGACCCCGTGCCTGCATGCGCCTCCCCCGGCAATGCAGGGAATTCTCTTTTACTCCTGCCATCGCCATTTAGACCACGGTTTGGCGGGCACAATGATGTTGCGACTCCTGAACGAGTAGAATTGGTTGAGCGATGGCGGCTGAGTGATATTGGCCGAGCGATTGGGCCGAACGATAAGGAGAGGCGACTGAGTGCGGCGAACTGGCGAACCGATGACGTTGAGCCTGCCTCCGTTCACGCGGGCGGTGACGTGGCTGCTGGGCATCAACACGGGCGTTTTTTTATTGATGGAACTGCTGGGAATGGCGCGGCTGCCGATCGTTGGATACGTGTTCGATTATCTGGCGCTGACCCCGACGCTGGTGGTTCGTCATGGATTTATTTGGCAATTGCTGACGTACAGCGTGTTGCATGCGGGAGTGATGCATTGGTTCGGCAACATGCTGGGGCTATGGATGTTCGGCTCGGCGATTGAAAGCGCCTGGGGCTCGCGACGGCTGATGGAGTTGTATCTGATCGGGGTGGTTGGCGCGGCGTTGACGACGGTGGGATTGTCGTATGTGCACATTCTCGGGAATCCGCTGCAGCCGACGGTGGGCGCCTCGGGCGGCGTGTTCGCGATTCTGATTGCGTTTGGAATGTTGTTCGGCGATCAGGAAATCATGATGATTCCCTTCCCGTTCCTGATCAAGGCGAAGTATTTCGTCGGAATCCTGATTGTGGTGACGCTGGCGCTGGCCTTGGGCGGCGGTGGAAACGTGGCGTACGTGGCCCATCTCGGTGGATTGTTCTTCGGCTGGCTCTATGTGCGGCGCGGGCCGCGCAAGACGATGGCGAACGCCGGCTTGATGGAACGCTACTACGGTGTGAAGAATTCTTATTACCGCTGGAAACGGCGGCGGGCGGCGAGGAAGTTCGAAGTATATATGCGGCAACACGACCGCCAGGTGCACTTCGACGAGCACGGCAACTACATTCCTCCCGAGGACGACCAGCGCAAGGGCAATGGCGGCGGGAAGTCGGGGTGGGTGAATTGAACTGGCCGGTCGTTTTCTTCCTGATTTCTTCCTGGTAGCGGATCTCGTTTTAGCCCTGCTTGGTCGACAATTGCCTGCTCCGGTGCGGCCTGTTCCGGTGCGGATAGAAGATATTCGAAGTGCTCGGTGTGAAAAACCTTTCACTCTATTCCGGCGGGCGGAATTGTGCTACTATCCGCGATCGTTGACGTCAGAAGAGAGTTTCGATTTCTATCCGTTGGCTTCTAAATCTGTCCTTTGCGGAGAAACCCTTATGCATCGGCAATCGAGATTTGCCCTGCTGTCGCTGGCGATCGCGCTGGTCGGCGTCTCGCTGGTGGCCGCCTCCGGGGCAGCTGCAGCCCCAGTGAAAAATACGACTAGCGCTTCAACCAGTGCTGTTCATACATCAATTCTAGGGGAATATTCGCCAACCTTTGTTGGTCCTGCCGCCACTGGTTGCAGCTCCGGTTGCGCTTTGCTCACCGGACCCTTCTTGTCTCCGTCCACGGCGTCTGTTTCCGCGAGCGGGTCAGTTGTTCCCAACGCGCCCACCAATTCTGTTTTGTTTCCTGAACGCCGCGAAATGCCGGAACCGCAACGGCCGCATGGCCCGGGTGATGCGGAGGCTGCCAAGCTGGTGGTGCCGCCAACGGTGAGCTGCGAACCGCTGGGTGCGGGTTGCGACCTCATTGATACATCTTCGGGCGGCGCCGTCGGCGTGAAAGGCTTGAAGGCGGTCGACAGCGCCGAGCAAAGCACCAACGTGCTGGGGTTTGACATTGAACCTGCAGATCAGGCCCTGTGTGCCGGTAATGGGTATGTGGTCGAAGCGAACAATCTCGGAGAAATTCTGGTATTCAACACCGCGTTGCAGCGGCAATCAGCGCCGATCCCGCTGGACACCGTTATGGGACTCACGGGCCTGGGATGGAGCAGCGGCGGAGACCCCTCGTGCGTCTACGATCACGACAACGGCGGACACTGGTTCTTCACCGAGATTGTTTCTGCAAGCAATGAGGCTGATGGAGGCACTTTTGCAGGTTGCTTTGCTGCCGTGGCCAATACCTGCTATGAAGGGATTGCGGTGACCGTTGGCGCGGATCCATTCGGCCCTTACAACGTTTACTTCCTCAATGCCGATTACAACCCGTCCGAGCCGGGCTATCCCTACCTGCTCAATGACTTCGCGAAGATCGCAACCAGTCGAGACGCCTTCCTCATCTTCTACGACGAGTTCCCCTTGAACGGGTCCGCACCGGGTTTGGGAGGTGGCTTCTTCAATGGAGCACAAGAATTCGCGTTTAGCAAAGCTGCACTCGAATTAGGCCTCCCGGTTACTGAAAATGGAGCGCCAAACCTTTTCTTCAACGTCGCCATTGAGAACACGGGTCTGCTGCCGACGCCCGACGGAACCTGCTTTTCCGATGATGTTTATCATTTGGCGGGCATCACGTGCTGGTATGGTGTAATTCCGGCGCATCCGCCCGACTCCACGCAGTACGACAACAGCTATGGAGGTTCCGGGTTCATGATCAGCTCGCTGGACTTTTATGGCCTGGGTGACAACCGAATCGCGGTTTTCGACTGGACCGGCCTGCAAAACCTGAACCGCCCCATGTGCTTCGGTTGCGGCAGTGTCCAATTCGGCGCTCAGCTGTTTTCCGGTGTGTTGGCCTACTACGGCGAGGGATTCCTCGGCGAGCAAAAGAGTGGGCCCATACCGTTAGGCGACGAATGCGGAGCCGCCGGCCTGAGTGTTGGCTCGCCTCCGCCCGCCAGCTGCCCCGAGCAGGAAATCGCCACCAACGGCGACTTTATGACGCAGGCTTCGCAGGCGCAACACCAAATCTGGGGCGCCACCACTACGGAGATCAACCAAATGTACGCGTCGGAGGCAAACCCGGAACCGCACCAGGGCGCCGTTTACTGGGTGATTGGCACCGACAGTTTCGACAAGTACGGGGTGTTGAGCTTCACCGGCCAAGGGTATGTTTCCCCGAAGCATCAGGACCTGGAATTCCCGGGAATGGCAGCGGAAGGCAATTACAACCAAGACGGCGGAAACGGTGGGGCCATCATGACCTTCACTCTGTCGGGTAACGGTTTTTACCCCAGCACCGCCTACGGCCGGCTGAGCAGCTCTTCGAACGGCCTGCTGGGGCCGGTAGTCAACGTTGTCGATCCGGGCCAATCGCCGCAAGACGGTTTTACGGAGTATAGCGGCTTACCCGGGGGAACTCGACCGCGCTGGGGAGACTACAGTAATGCGATCTTCCTGCCGTGGTCAGGCGGCAAAATCTTTTTTGCCACCAACTACATTCAGTTCCAGAACTGTGTGGGGGCCGCGTTTACCCTCGCCCTGGGGACCTGCGACGGCACCCGGGATGGTTATGCGAACTGGGGGACCTCAGTTAATTTTGTCGTGCCGTAGGACAGTTCAGGGCAAACGACAAAAACTGGAAGTGCGTGCGGTATTAATTCTTGAGGCTTAGGCCTTAGGGAGAAGATGCCGGTCGTTGGAGGCATTCCTAAGGCCTAAGATTTTTAATCGGAGCCCGCAAGATCTCAGAGCTGGAAATAGAGTTCAAGATACGAGACTGGTAAATTCCCCAAGCAGTGCCTGCAATAATCCCTCTCGTTTCGTTTTTCCTTTGAATCCCAGATCGTGACCGGCACCTTCGACCGGCAGCAGCTTGGTTCTTGCGGGAATCATCTTCAGGGCGTGCTCCATTTCGGCGATTGAGCCGAAGGCGTCGCGTGTGCCGTGGACGAACAGCGTGGGCGTGCGCAGGCTGGGAAGATGCTGCGTGCGCTGCTGTTCGGGACGGCCGGGAGGATGCAGGGGATAGGACGTCAGAAGCAGACCGGCGACCAGGTCTGGTTCCTGTTCGGCAAGCTGGGCGCAGAGCATGCTGGCTTGGCGTCCGCCATAGGAGTGTCCGCCGAGGAAAATCTTGTGTTCCCACCCAACGAAAACCGCGTTGGGTGGGGTACCCTTGTTCTTCTCGGCAGCCGCGATTTTCTTTACGCACTCGATGGCGTTTTTCAGGCCGGCGCGGTCGCGGGCCGCGTCGGCGGGGCCGGGAGGGCCGAAGGAGCGCACCTGGCGATAGGGCAGGTCGCAGCGCAGCACGGAGAATCCGGCGGCAGAGAAAGTTTCGGCGAGCGCGACGAGGAGCGGCGCCTGCGCGTTCGAACCAGCGCCGTGCGTGAAGACAATTGCTGCGCCGTTGGGTGTTTCGGGAGCGTGCAGAAAGCCGCGGACATGCGGGTCAACCGCGTTGTCGGCGAAGGCGCAAATGGAGGCGGCGGGCAAGAAGCCATTCTAAATCGTGGCGCGAAGGTTAAGATCGGTTACGGCCTGGAGCGTGTGACGGGCACTTCGGCGAGCGTCTCGAAAACCTTGACGGTATTGATTTCGTTGCCCAGCTTGGCCCAGCAGCGGAACATGTCGGGATCTTCCAGTGCAGCGCGGCGGGCATCCTCTGATTTCCAGTAGCGCAGAAGAATGTAGTTCGACTCGCGATCGCGGTAGAGCAGATCGCGGCCGTATCCCTTGGCGGAGACGATGGACTTGAGTTCGCTAAGCGTGATGAGCGATGCGGCTTCCATCTCGGGGACGGGTTTCCAGATGGCTACTGACAGGATCTCTTGAGCCATAGAGAGTGATTATAGCGCGGAAAAAAATCCCTACCCTGTCGCAAAAAAAAGAGCGACAAGGCTGGGGCAACCCGCACAGTGCGGATCGTTCATTTGTTCCCGGCCTTAGATTGATCTTTCAGTCGTGCAGCGACGCGGTCTTGCAGTTTGTGGAAAAAGGTTTGGACGTCGGCGAACGTAGTCGTGGGGTCGTTGTTGTAGTCCATCAGGCGGTGGTGATAGTTCTTGCGGTTCGGCGCGATCTCGTCGATCACGAAGCGAGCTTCCTGCATGGCGGCGCCACGGTGTTCAAACTTGCCGCTTACTTCGTTCGTCGCTTTCTCCAATGCGCAATAGAGACTGAAAGTCTTAGCGTCGGCAGGGCAGACGCGCGTGTCGGCGCGGTCCCACTTCGATGGCGAGTCGAGGATTTGCTGCGCGCGTTGCACGATCTTTACATCGTCTTGCATGACGGGCGGCCGGGCGTCGGGGTCGTCGGTCTTGGCAGTATTTTGAGCGGCAAGCTGCGACGTGGGCAGGAGGGCCGAGAAAACAAGGACGGTCGCAGGAATCAGAAGTCGAATTTTCTGCGTCATAAGAGGCGGCGTCCGTGTGCTTCTGTTCAGACGCGGTGACCGCCGGTTTGGTTAGCGAGCTTTGCGGCGACGCGGCCGCTGCCTTCGGCCGATGCTGCTTGCTTCCTCTTTCGTGACCGTGTGCAGGCGCATGAGGTTGGTGGAACCGGAGGCCTGGCGGGTGCCGGCGACGACGCCAAGCACGTCGCCGGGCTTCAGTTGGCGGCGGCGGAGAAGGTGTTGCTCGGCCATGGTCACCATCTGCTCGGCGGAGCGCGCCTGGCGGCAGCGCACGGGATGCACTCCCCAATAGAGATTGAGGCGATGAACGACGGGCGCGATGTGGGTGAAGGCGAAGATGGGAGCGCGTGGGCGGTGTTTCGAGAGCATGCGCGCAGTGTTGCCGGTTTCGGTGAACACCGCGATGGCGCCCATGGGCAGGTCTTCGGCGGAATGGGCGATGGACTCGCAGATGGTTTCGGCGACCGAGAGGCGGCGGTGATCGCCGCGGCGACGGAACTGGCTGAGGTCGCCCATGCTGCCTTCGGCTTCGACCACGATGCGCGCCATGATGGAGACGGATTCGCGCGGATATTTGCCGCTGGCCGTCTCGGCGGAGAGCATGACGGCGTCGGAGCCGTCGAAAATCGCGTTGGCTACGTCGCTGGTTTCGGCCCGGGTGGGGCGCGGATTCTCGATCATGGATTCGAGCATCTGCGTCGCGGTGATAACGGGCTTGCGCCAGGCGGCGGCGCGGCGAATCACGTGCTTCTGAATGACCGGAACTTTTTCGGGCGCCATCTCCACGCCGAGGTCGCCGCGAGCGACCATGACGCCGTCGGCGGCTTCCAGAATTTCCTCGAGATGATCGATGGCCTGCGGCTTCTCGAGCTTGGCGATGACGGGAATGTCGCTGCGGTGGGCGGCGATGATTTGTTTGCCGAGCTGGATGTCGGCGGCGGTGCGGACAAAGGAGAAGGCGACGGCGTCGACGCCGTGCTTGAGGCCGAATTCGAGATCCTTCCGGTCTTTCTGGGTCAGGGCGGGGATGGAGAGAGCGATGCCGGGAAGATTGATGCCCTTGTGCTCGCCGAGCAGGCCGCCATTGACCACATCGCACTGCACGTCTTTTCCGTGAGCGCCGCCGCGAACGGTGCGAACGCGCAGTTCGATGAGGCCGTCGGAAAGCAGAATGCGGGCGCCGGCCGAAAGCTCGCGGGCGAGGTCGGGGAATGTGGTCGAGATGCGTGTGGCCGTGCCGAGGATATTGTCGGGCGTGATAGTCACGACGGAGCCGGTCTTCAGCAGAACGGGCTGGTGGTCTTCGAGCAGGCCGGTGCGGATCTTGGGACCTTGCAGGTCCTGCAGGATGCAAACGGTGCGGCCTTCGCGCTGGGCGGCGCGGCGCAGGCGCGTGATGTTGTGGGCGTGGTCTTCGTGCGTGCCGTGCGAGAAGTTGAGGCGGGCCACGTCCATGCCGAGGCGGAGGAGGTCGCGCATGACGGCCTCGGTGTTGCAGGCGGGGCCGATGGTGCAGATGACTTTGGCGCGGCGAAAGTTGGACTTTGTGGCGTCGTTCAAAATTTCCTCAGGTATTGGGCGGCGGCTGTCCCTACACGTTCATGCCGAAACTTGCTTCGGGTTAAGATTTGCCGTTGTTGACCGCGGTTAATCCCTTCAGCTCTTTGCCCAACATGGCGCGGGGGAACAGCAGGGCGTTGAATTCGGCGCCGACGAGGACAGCGAGAGAAATTAAATACATCCAGACCAGCAGGGCCATGGCGACACCGAGTGATCCGTAGATAGTGGCGAAGCTGCCGAAGTGCTGCAGGTAGGAGCGGAAGCCGATGGTCACGGAGAACCACAGAACCGTGGCGAGTGTGGCGCCAGGGATGACACTGTGCCACGGCTGAGTGCGCGGAACGGCGTGATGGTAGATCAGCGCGATGACGGCGATACTGGTGAGAGTAGCGATCAGCCAGCGCATGCCGCCCCACATGAGAAGAATGTAAATGCTGAAGTCGGGGTGGATGAGCGGGAGAATGCGAGTCTCGATCTTCGACCCCAGGGCCACGAGCAGCGTGGCGAAGGTCATGGGGATGAGGGCGAAAATCACGAGCATGAAGGCGATCAGGCGTTCTTTGACCAGTCCCCAGATCTTGGGGAGTTCGTAGCAGCGGCGGAAACCGTCCATCCAGGAAATCATGACGCCGGAGGCGGTCCAGAGAGTGATGAGCGAGGTGGTTGTCAGAAGGCCGACAGGGTGCTGGGCCGCGCCCTTCAGATAATTCAGCGCGGTGGTGCTTCCGGCCGGAAGAATGCTGCCGAGGGCGTAGGAAATTTCGCGCAGATACGGGCCGCCTTTGCGCCAGTTCGCGAGGCCAGAGCCGAGAATCAGCAGCACCGGGAAAAAGGTCAGGATTGAGGAATACGCAGAAGCCTTGGCGGTGGCGAAAGCGTCGTGCACGAAGGCACGCCAGATCGACAGCCGGAAGAGGCGGAAGAAGCGCAGCATTAGCTGACTAAGCTTAGGGCCGGGAGGCACCGGGCGCAAAGAGGGAAGTGGAGCAGGTTCCTCGATACGCACTTGCTGGGGGGTAGCCATCGTTTAGTTGGGGATTGAAGTTCCCCACCCTGTCGCAGAGAGCCTGACAAGTGTGGGCAACTTGAGTTTGTTTCTGATCAAATCCCCACCCAACGAAAACCGCGTTGGGTGGGGCACCCTCGGGTTGCGAGTTATGCGGGCTCGGCCGGGATTTCGGCGCCGAGTTCTTCGTTTTCGCCTTCGTGGCGCATCATTTCGAGAGCGCGCTCGGCCTCCTCGTAGGCGGCAGAGACTTCGGCCTGCACCTTGGCGGCGGCCTCTTCCATTTCAGGCGAGAGGCGCACGTTGCGGTAGTACTCCATGCCGGTTCCGGCAGGGATGAGGCGGCCGACGATGACGTTCTCTTTCAGGCCGCGCAGGTGATCCACCTTGCCGTTGATCGAGGCTTCGGTGAGCACGCGCGTGGTTTCCTGGAACGAGGCCGCGGAGATGAACGAGTCGGTGGAGAGCGAAGCTTTCGTGATGCCAAGAAGCAGCGGACGTCCGGTAGCCGGCTTGCCGCCTTCCTTGATCACGCGCTCGTTCTCCTCGCGGAACGCGAACTTGTCGAGCTGTTCTTCGAGCAGGAATCGCGTGTCGCCCACGTCTTCGACCTTCACCCAGCGCATCATCTGCCGGACAATCACTTCGATGTGCTTGTCGGAGATGTTGACGCCCTGGAGCCGGTAGACTTCCTGGATTTCGTTGACCAGGTAAGCCTGCAGCTCTTTTTCGCCGAGCACGGCCAGGATGTCGTGCGGATTGAGCGGGCCATCCATGAGCGGTTCACCAGCCTTGACGCGCTCGCCTTCCTGCACGTTGATGTGAACACCGCGCGGAACCGAGTATTCCTTCTCGGTGCCGTTGTCGGCCGTGACATAGAGTTTGCGCTGGCCTTTGGAAACCTCGCCGAACTTGACCGTGCCATCGATCTCGCTGATGACGGCGGTTTCGTGCGGCTTGCGGGCTTCGAACAATTCGACGACACGCGGTAGACCGCCGGTGATGTCTTTCGTTTTGGTGGTCTCGCGCGGAATCTTGGCCAGCACGTCACCCGGGTTGACCGAATCGCCGTCCTGTACCATGAGGTGCGCACGGGAGGGCATCAGGTAGCGCTTGCTGCCCTTCGAGCCCTTGACCACGATCACAGGCTGGCGCTTCTCGTCGGGAGAGTCGCCGACCACGTGCCGCGACAGGCCGGTGACTTCGTCGACTTCTTCGTGCAGCGTGATGCCTTCCTGCAGGTCCTTGAACTGCGCCGTGCCGCCGATTTCGGTCAGGATGGCGAAGGTGTAGGGATCCCACTCGACCAGCACCTGGCCGAGCGTGACCGGATCACCCTCGTTGACCTTGACTTTGGCGCCGTACACGACCGAGTAGCGCTCGCGTTCGCGGTTCTTATCGTCGACGACCGCGATCGAGCCCTGCCGGTTCATGACCACCAGATCGCCGGACTTGGCTTTGACCGTTTGCAATCCGATGAAGCGCACGTTGCCATTGTTCTTGGCTTCGAGGCGCGACTGCTCGGAGACCCGCGACGCCGTACCGCCGATGTGGAAGGTACGCATGGTGAGCTGTGTTCCGGGCTCGCCGATGGACTGCGCCGCGATGACGCCGACCGCTTCGCCAAGTTCGACGAGGCGTCCGGAGGCCAGGTTGCGGCCGTAGCACATGACGCAGACGCCGCGCTTCGATTCGCAGGTGAGCACGGAGCGGATTTTCACGCGCTCGATGCCGGCTGCCTGAATGGCTCCCGCGAGGTCTTCGGTAATTTCCTGGTTGATGTCGACGATGACGTTGCCGTCATAATCCTTGATTTTTTCGAGCGACACGCGGCCGACGATGCGGTCGCGCAGCGGCTCGATGATTTCGCCGGCTTCCACGATTCCGGAGACGAAGATGCCGTCGACCGTTCCGCAATCGTATTCGCTGATGATGACGTCCTGCGCCACGTCGACCAGGCGGCGAGTCAAGTAGCCGGAGTCGGCGGTCTTCAGCGCCGTGTCGGCGAGTCCTTTGCGGGCGCCGTGGGTCGAGACGAAATATTCGAGCACCGTCAGGCCTTCACGGAAGTTGGCCGTGATGGGCGACTCGATGATTTCGCCGGAAGGTTTGGCCATCAGGCCGCGCATGCCGGAGAGCTGGCGAATCTGCTGCTTCGATCCGCGGGCGCCGGAGTCGGCCATGACGTAAATCGGGTTGAGTTCGCCTTCCTTGTCGCGCTTCTGCATTTCACCGAACATTTCGTCCGCGACTTTTTCGGTGATGGCCGACCAGATTTCGATGACCTTGTTGTAGCGCTCGCCGTTGGTGATAGCGCCGTCGAGATATTGCTGTTGCACGTTGACGACCTGCTTTTCGGCATCGCGGACAAGGATCTTCTTGTTGTCCGGGATGACCATGTCGTCGATGCCGATGGACAAGCCGGCGCGGGTCGCAAAGCGGAAGCCGAGCGACTTGACTTCGTCGAGCATCTTGACCGTGGTCTCGAGGCCGAACTTCAGGTAGCCGCAGTTGACCAGCGCGCCGATCCCCTTCTTCTTGAGCAAGCCGTTAATGTACGGCATGCCTTCGGGCAGGTGATCATTGAGAATGGCGCGGCCGACCGTGGTGTTGATGAACGCGCGCTCAACCTGCACGGGCTCGGTGTGAATGATGTCCTGATCATCGTAGGCGGTGGTCAGGTCGATCAGTTCGCCCGAGTAGCGCAGGCGGATGGGACTGAGCGTCTCCACTTCGCCGGTATCGAGCGCCATCAGCACTTCTTCGATGTTGGCAAAGGCGCGGCCTTCGCCCTTGGCGCCTGGCTTGGCCTTGGTCAGGTAATAGAGGCCGAGCACCATGTCCTGCGTGGGCACGGTGATGGGCTGGCCGGACGCAGGCGAAAGAATGTTGTGCGAGGCCAGCATGAGCACGCTGGCTTCGACCTGGGCTTCGGGAGACAGCGGAATATGAACCGCCATCTGGTCGCCGTCGAAGTCGGCGTTGAACGCGGTGCAGACGAGCGGGTGAATCTTGATGGCCTTGCCTTCTACCAGCACGGGCTCAAACGCCTGAATGCCAAGGCGGTGCAGCGTGGGAGCACGGTTGAGCAGGACGGGGTGGTCCTTAATCACCTCTTCCAGGATGTCCCAAACGATCGGTTCCTGCTGTTCGACCATTTCCTTTGCCTGCTTGATGGTGGTGACGTTGCCGGTCTGCTCGAGCCGGTGATAAATGAACGGCTTGAACAGTTCGAGCGCCATCTTCTTGGGCAGGCCGCACTGGTGCAGCTTGAGTTCGGGGCCGACCACGATGACGGAGCGGCCGGAGTAGTCGACGCGCTTGCCCAGCAGATTCTGGCGGAAGCGTCCCTGCTTGCCTTTCAGCGTGTCGGACAGCGACTTCAGCGGGCGGTTGTTGGCGCCGCGCAGCACGCGGCCGCGGCGGCCGTTGTCGAACAGGGCGTCGACGGCTTCCTGCAGCATGCGTTTTTCGTTGCGCACGATGACTTCGGGAGCATGCAGGTCCATCAGCTTTTTCAACCGGTTGTTGCGGTTGATGACGCGGCGATAGAGATCGTTCAGGTCGGACGTGGCGAAGCGGCCGCCATCGAGTGGAACCAGCGGACGCAGCTCGGGCGGAATGACCGGGATGACGTCGAGAATCATCCAGTGCGGCTTGTTGCCGCTCTTGCGGAAGGCCTCGACGACTTTCAGTCGCTTGGCGTACTTGAGCCGCTTCTGCAGCGAGTTCTCGTTCTTCATCTTCTCGCGCAGTTCGGTCGAGAGGCCGTCGGTGTCGACGCGCTTCAGCAGTTCCTTGATCGCTTCCGCGCCCATCATCGCTTTGAAGCCGGCAGGGCGGTACTGCTGATCGAGTTCGCGGAACTTGGCTTCGTCCTTGATAACTTCGCGCTCTTTCACCGGCGCGTCGCCGGGCTCGACCACGACGTAGGCTTCGAAGTAGAGCACGGACTCAAGGTCACGCAGGGAAATATCGAGCAGGTGCCCGATGCGGCTGGGCAATCCCTTGAAGAACCACACGTGCGAGCAGGGCGAGGCGAGCTCGATGTGGCCGAGCCGCTCGCGGCGGACTTTGGAGAGCGTGACTTCCACGCCGCACTTGTCGCAGATGACGCCGCGGTGCTTCATGCGCTTGTACTTGCCGCAGAGGCACTCCCAGTCGGTGACCGGGCCGAAGATGCGGGCGCAGAACAGGCCGTCGCGCTCCGGCTTGAAGGTGCGGTAGTTGATGGTCTCGGGCTTCGTCACCTCGCCATGCGACCAACTCCGGATTTTTTCCGGCGAGGCCAGGCTGATGCGAATGGCGTCGAAGTCCGCGATCACATTTGCCATTTCAAACGGGCTCGAACGAAACAAGGTGTTCCTCCGATTTCCTGCTCTCAGCGGCAGTGGCCGGGGTCAGTGGCCAGTTGCCAGTTTTTGTGTTCCGCGGCAGCTGAGAGCTGTTGCCCCGCGGAACTGTTCTTCAAAACTCTTTTTTCAAAACGGTTTCTAAAACTGTCAGGAACTCGCCTCGCGGCGTCTTACTAGCCACTGATCCCCCCTGACCACTGTTTCTCAATCTGCTGCTGCGCTGGCCGCGGGCTTTCGGTCTCCTGCCTTGATCAACTCCACATCGAGGCAGAGCGACTGCAACTCGCGGATCAGCACGTTAAACGATTCGGGCACGCCGGGCTCCATCGCGGCCTCGCCCTTGACGATGGCCTCGTAAATCTTGGTGCGGCCGTAAACGTCGTCGGACTTCGCCGTCAGCAGCTCCTGCAGGATGAACGCAGCACCGTAGGCTTCGAGCGCCCAGACTTCCATCTCGCCGAAGCGCTGCCCGCCAAACTGGGCTTTACCACCGAGCGGTTGCTGTGTGATCAGCGAGTACGGTCCGATAGAGCGCGCGTGAATCTTGTCGTCGACCAGGTGCGACAGCTTCAGCATGTAGATGTAGCCGACGGTGACGGGCTGTTCGAATTGTTCGCCAGTCATGCCGTCGCGCAGGATCGTCTTGCCCGACGTCGGCAGGCCCGCGTGTTCGAGCAGCGCCTTGATCTCGGTTTCCTTCGAGCCGTCGAACACGGGCGAACCCATGAACACGCCCTTGGTCAGAGTCGGCGCGATAGACTCGAGCTCTTCATCGCTCATGTCCGAGATGGTGTCGGCGAGTTGAGAATCCTTGAACAGCGACTTCAACTCGCGGCGAATTGCCTCCGTGCGCGTGTTCTCCTTGAGAAGGTCCTTGATCTTCTCGCCCAACTCGAATCCGGCCCAGCCGAGGTGGGTTTCCAGAATCTGGCCCACGTTCATACGGGAGGGCACGCCGAGCGGGTTCAGGACGATTTCGACGGGCGTTCCGTCTTCGAGGTACGGCATATCCTCTTCCGGCAGAATGCGCGCGATCACGCCCTTGTTGCCGTGACGGCCGGCCATCTTGTCGCCCACGCTTAGTTTGCGCTTCATGGCGATGTAGACCTTGACCAGCTTGATCACGCCGGGCGGCAGTTCGTCGCCCTTGGTGAGTTTTTCTTTCTTCTCGTTGACGATCTTCTTGAGCACGTCGATCTGACGCGAGGTCATTTCCTCGATCTCGTCGATCTGCTCGTTCACCCGCGGATCCTTATCGGCATACTTGATGCGCTTCAGGTTGCGGGTGGAGATGCGCTCGATCTCGTCGCGGGTCAGGATGGCGCCCTTGGTCAGCAGGCGCTTGTTGGTGCGCTCGTCGTGCAGGTCGGCCTGCACTTCCTTACCGCCGAGGATATTTTCGAGACGCTTCAGGCGCTCGTCGGTGAGGATGCGGATTTCATCCGACAGGTTCTTCTCGAGCTTGGCAATCTGCGTAGCTTCGATCGCTTTCGCGCGCTCGTCCTTTTCCTGGCCTTTGCGCGAGAAAATCTTCACGTCGACGATGACGCCCTCGATACCTGGCGGGCAGTAGAGCGATGCGTCGCGTACGTCACCGGCCTTTTCGCCGAAAATCGCGCGCAGCAGTTTTTCTTCCGGCGTGAGCTGAGTCTCGCCCTTGGGCGTGACCTTGCCCACGAGAATGTCGCCCTGCTTCACAGTCGCGCCGATGCGGATGACGCCGGCTTCATCGAGATTGCGGAGCATGGTCTCGCTGACATTGGGAATGTCGCGCGTGACTTCTTCGGGACCGAGCTTGGTGTCGCGGGCTTCGATCTCGAATTCCTCGATGTGGAGGGAGGTGTAGTAATCGTCCTTCACCATCCGCTCCGAGACCAAAATCGCGTCTTCGAAGTTGTAGCCGCGCCACGGCATAAAGGCGACGAGCACGTTGCGCCCGAGCGCCAGCTCGCCGTGATCGGTGCACGGGCCGTCGGCGATGATCTCGCCCTTGAGCACGCGCTGGCCTTTCTTGACCACCGGCTTCTGGTTGATGCAGGTGTTCTGGTTTGAGCGCTTGAATTTGGTGAGCTGGTAAATGTCGCTACCCACCTCACGCGACAACTGCGTGGGATGGTGCTCGCCTTCGACGCGCACGATGATGCGCTCGGAGTCGACGGAGTCAATGATGCCGTTGCGGCGGGCCAGGACTACGGCACCGGAGTCGCGCGCGGTGACGCCTTCCATGCCGGTGCCGACGATCGGCGCCTGCGCACGGAGCAAGGGCACGGACTGCCGTTGCATGTTGGCCCCCATCAGCGCGCGGTTGGCGTCGTCGTGCTCGAGGAAGGGGACCAGCGATGCCGCCACCGAGACAAGCTGCTTGGGGCTGACGTCGACGTAGTCGACTTCCTCGCGGTTGACCAGCACGAAGTTGCCGGCTTTGCGGGCGTTGACCAGGTCGGCGGCGATGCGTCCCTTGTCATCGAGTTCGACGTTGGCCTGCGCGATGGTGTGACGGTCTTCCTCCCACGCAGACAGGTAGAAGGAGTATGGATCGAGCGTCATCGGCTTCTTGCGCCGGTCCTTCAGCTCGGCATTTGTCTTTTCGGCCTCAGACTTCTCGATGTGGTCGCCCACTTTGTGATCGCTGTCGCCGGCATTGACCACGCTGACGTAGTCAATCACGCGGCCGTTCTTGATCTTGCGATACGGCGACTCGATGAAGCCGTAGTCATTGATGCGCGCATAACAGCTGAGAGACGAGATGAGGCCGATGTTCGGACCTTCCGGCGTCTCGATCGGGCAGATGCGGCCGTAGTGCGTGGGATGCACGTCGCGCACTTCAAATCCTGCGCGCTCGCGCGACAGTCCGCCCGGCCCAAGCGCTGAGAGTCTGCGTTTGTGCGTGATCTCGGAGAGCGGGTTGGTCTGGTCCATGAACTGCGAGAGCTGCGACGATCCGAAAAATTCGCGGATCGCAGCCATGACCGGTTTCGCGTTGACCAGGTCGTGCGGCATGGCCGTGGACATTTCCTGGTACACGGACATCTTTTCTTTGATCGCCCGCTCCATGCGCACCAGGCCGATGCGGAACTGGTTCTCCATCAATTCGCCGACGGCGCGCACGCGGCGGTTGCCGAGGTGATCGATGTCGTCGACCGCGCCCAGGTTCTTGCGCAGCTTGAGCAGGTAAGAAATGGTGGCGTAGAAGTCTTCGGGGTCGAGCGTGCGTTTTTCGAGCGAGGTCGCTTCCTGATTTTCGAACAGCTTGATGTTGAACTTCAGTCGGCCGACGCGCGAGAAATCGTACTTGCGCGGATCGAAGAACATGCCGTGGAACAGGGCCGTCGCCGTGTCGAGCGTCGGCGGATCGCCGGGGCGCAGCTTGCGGTAGATTTCGATCAGCGCCTCCTGCGGAGTCTTGATCGAATCGCGCTTCAGCGTCTGGCTGATGACCGTGCCCACATCGTCGCGCTCGGGGAAGAACAGGTTCATTTCGACCACGCCCGAGTCAAGAATCTTCGAGAGCTTGTCGGCGGTCAGCTCGGAGTTGGCTTCGAGCATCACTTCGCCGGTGGTGGTGTCGACCACGTCGCCGGCGGTCCATGCGCCTTCGAGATCGGTCAGGTCGACTTCGATCTCAGTGATCTTCGCCTTCTGAATGTCCTTCAGGATCTGGTGATTGATCCTGCGGCCGGAGTGCGCGATTTCCTCGCCCGACTTCGACTTGATCGAGTGCGCGAGCTTCATGCCGAGCAGGTTCGTCGGCTTCTCGCTGGTCGGATCGAGCGTCCAGTAGAGCTTCTTGTCGCGGACCGCGATGCGGTCGGTCGTATAAAACGTCTTGAGAATGTCCTCGCCGGAGCGCAGGCCGAGGGCGCGGAGGAAGATCGTGCCCAGGAACTTGCGTTTGCGGTCGATACGCACATAGAGGACGTTCTTCTGGTCGTATTCGAATTCCACCCACGAGCCGCGATACGGAATGATCTTCCCCAGGAAGTATGTGCGGTTGTTGGCGGTTTCGAAGAAGACGCCGGGCGAGCGGTGCAGCTGGCTGACGATCACTCGTTCTGTGCCGTTAATAATGAACGTTCCGTTCTGTGTCATCAAGGGGACGTCGCCGAAGAAAACTTCCTGCTCCTTGATGTCGCGGATGGAGCGGTTGCCGGTCTCGGCATCCTTGTCGAAGATGGTGAGACGCATCGTGACCTTCAGCGGCGCGGAGTAGGTCATGCCGCGCTCTTCGCACTCGGCCACGTCGTACTTCAGCTGCAGGCCGACGGGGTCGCCGCACTTGTTGCAGAAGTCGGGCGTGTTGGCGTTGTAGGTGCCGCACTTCGAGCACAGCACGTCGCCGGGATGAAACGGATCGGTAATGACCGTGGATCCGCAGTTCTTGCAGGTGGTGCGCAGATGATGCAGACCTTTGAGGTGTCCGCACTTGCACTCCCAGTTGCCGATGGCGTAATCGACGAACTCGAGTTGCGACACATTTCGGAAATCCGTGATGGGGAAAACGGACTGAAACACCGCCTGCAAGCCGCCGTCTTCGCGCTCGCTGGGCAGTTTGTCCATCTGCAGGAAGCGGTCGTAACTGCGCTTCTGAACCTCGATCAGGTTCGGGATCTGGATGGTTGCCGGAATTTTGGAGAAATCAAAGCGTTTACGGAAGGCATTTTTCATCGTCAAGAAACTCCCAATCTCAGGCGCAGCCGAGAGCCGCGCTTCAAACTGCGGAATGTGTGGGGCGCTGTCGTTTTATGAAAACCGCACCGCGGGACCCTACTGAGGTCGCGCAACAGAAATCGCTTCTACGAACACAGAAACTCTGGAATCGCTTACACCTAGCCAACCTTGAACCACATGCGGGCAGCAGAAAAGACTACGGGCGCCCGCAGGGACAGTCATTCCCGCAGACGCCAATCAAGGCGTTTCGCCATTTCTGATTTGAACTCTTTCGCGCCAGTTCTTCGGCCTGTTTCCGCCCCGCCTGCCCGCGGAGCAGCCGCCCTAAATCTTCCCTTCGACCCTGAGTGACGCCCTGGGAAGCGACGTTATATAGATGCTAACACCGCCGCCCAGGCTTCACAAGTAGGAACGCGAGATATTTCCCATTCTTGCACCAAGTTAGGGGCAGGTTTGATGGAGCAAGTGCTCCAGCCCGCCCGGCCACGCTTGGCTTCGCTCGCGGGACGGACGAATGCGTCCGTCCCTACACGAGCAGGCTATTTAACCTCGACCGTGGCCCCTGCGTCGGTGAACTTCTTCTTGATCGTTTCGGCTTCCTCCTTGGAAACGCCCTCCTTCACGTTCTTGGGCGCTCCGTCGACCAGCTCCTTGGCTTCTTTCAGGCCCAGGCTGGTGACTTCGCGGACGGCCTTGATCACGTTGATTTTATTGGCGCCGACTTCCTTCAACACCACGGTGAATTCAGTCTTTTCCTCAGCCGGAGCCGCACCGGCTGCCGCCGCCGCACCGCCGCCCGCTACCATCACGGGAGCTGCGGCCGCCGCCGACACGCCCAGACGCGATTCCAGCTTCTTGACCAGCTCTGCCGCTTCGAGCAGCGACAGGTTAACGATTGAATCTTCAATTTGTTGCAGATCCGCCATATGGTTTCTCCAGTTAGTTAGTCTCTTCGTTCATTCGCCATCCGCAAGCCAGGTTTCCAGTGCGACCAGGTTCCATTCCTCGCGCCAGACAACGTCCGGAAAGGACCGCGCAACCCCTGAAATACGGACGACCAAACTCTTTGTGGCGCGGGCACTCTTGCCCGCGAAGCTACAACTTACTTCTCTTACTTCTTCGATGCGCTACGGCATAGACACCGATCAGAATCGCCACCAGCGCGACGAACCAGCGCAGCGGGACATCGAACTCAAACCAGTGCATCTCTTCGTCACCGGCGCAAACTGCTGTCGAGCTTCGCTCGACCGGACAGCCGAGGCGGCTGTCCCTACATCAGCGTCTACGCTTCCTTGAACTTCTTTCCCTGCAAGCCCTGATCGACCACGACGGCCAGGTTTCGGCCGACCTGGTTCATGACGGTCGCCAGACGCTGCGCCGGAGCGTTGATCAGGAACAGGAGCTTCGACATCAGCTCTTCCTTCGACGGCATCGTGGCCAGCGCTTCGATCTCTTTAATGTTGATGACGCGGCCTTCGACGACGCCAACTTTGAACGTGAACTCCGGCGTGTCTTTGGCGTACTTGGTCAGAGCCTTGGCCATCGCCACGGGATCGCCGGTGGTGTAGGCGATCGAAGTAACGCCAGCAAGGTCTTTCAGCGCGCCCTCAACCTTGGTGCCTTTCGCCGCTTTCTCGGCCAATGTGTTCTTGACGACCTGATACTTCGCGCCCGCGCCGCGCAACGCCTTGCGCAGTTCGTAATCCTGGGCGACGGTCATCTTGGTGTAGGTGGCAACCACCACGTTGGAAACGCTCTTCAGGTCTTTCGTCAGCTTCTCGACCTGCTGTGTTTTCTTTGCTCTGGTAACCGCCATTGGTCAATTCCTCGAATCTTTTCGATGTTGAGCACGCCGCTTCGCGGCGCGGACAGCCGAGGGCGGCTGTCCCTACATGAACTCCTAAGCCTTAGCTGCCGCCTCGATAGGCGCGACATCAAGCGCGATGCCGGGCCCCATGGTCGAACTCAGATAGCAGCCCTTGATGTACTTGCCCTTGGCAACCGAGGGCTTGGCCTTAATGACGCTGGTGATCAGCACCGTGGCGTTCTCGATCAACTTGTCGGGCGTAAACGAAATCTTGCCCACCGGGCAGTGCACGAGCGCGGTCTTGTCGGTGCGGAATTCGACCTTGCCGGCCTTCACTTCCTGAACCGCTTTACCCACGTCGAAGGTGACCGTGCCCGTCTTCGGGTTGGGCATCAGTCCCTTGGGGCCGAGAATTTTGCCCAGGCGTCCCACGGACTTCATCACGTCGGGCGTGGCGATGAGCGCGTCAAAGTCGGTCCAGTTTTCTTTGGTGATCTTTTCGACCATCTCTTCGCCGCCGGCGAAATCGGCTCCGGCCGCTTCGGCTTCCTTCACTTTTTCGCCGGTCGCGATGACCAGAACTTTTTTCGACTTGCCCAGCCCATGCGGCAGAACGACCGTGCCGCGCACCATCTGGTCAGCGTGCTTGGGATCGACTCCCAGGCGCAGCGTGACTTCGACGGTCTCGTCGAACTTGGCGTATTTCACTTTCTGCAGGAGCGGAACGGCGTCCTGCAGGACGTACGGCCGCTTTTCGACTGCGGCGTGCGCCTTGGCGATGTTCTTTCCTTCTTTTTTCGACATTTGCTTTTCCTTGTCTCCCACCGCTCGACGGTGATTCGAAGAGCCGTGGTGTTGTTTAATTCGAATCTCAGGGGCTAAAGCCCCGAACATCTGTGACGCTCGACGCGGCGCTAAAGCGCCGTTCTTCCACAAATCTACCCAACTACCTCAATGCCCATCGATCTTGCGGTGCCGCGAATGCTCTTGATGGCCGTATCGATGGAGGCCGCGTTCAGGTCGGGCATCTTCTGCTTGGCGATGTCCTCGACCTGCTTGGCCGTGACCTTGCCGACTTTGTCTTTGTTCGGCGTACCCGATCCCTTGGCGATGCCTGCCGCGCGCTTCAGCAGCACCGACGCCGGCGGCGTCTTGGTGATGAAGGTGAATGAGCGGTCGTTGTAGACCGAGACCACCACCGGGATGATGAGCCCTTCCATCTCTTTCTGGCTGGTGCGGGCGTTGAACTGCTTGCAGAACTCCATGATGTTGATCTGCGCCTGGCCGAGCGCGGGGCCAACCGGAGGCGCCGGCGTGGCCTTGCCCGCCGCGATCTGGAGTTTCACGTAACCTGTAACTTTTTTTGCCATACTCTCTCTTCCGTCGGCAGCGTGAGTCCAGGATTTTCGGCTCAGCGTTCTGCTGACTTGCTAACTCCAAAACCTCAGGGGCTAAAGCCCCATTTTGTGTAGACCCTCAACGCGGCGCTAAAGCGCTCTTCCACTTTCGCCCGACTGAAAGTCGGGCCCTTCCCAAATTGCGTGCGGCTTGCGCCGCGTCCAGCTTCTAGGCGACCTTCTCCACCTGATTGAACTCGAGTTCCACAGGGGTCGAGCGGCCGAAAATCGTGACCATGACTTTCAGCGTTTCGCGATCTTCGTTTACCTCGTCCACTACACCGGTAAAGCTAGCGAAGGCGCCTTCGATAATCCGCACCGACTCGTTCTTTTCGAACTTGACCTTAAGCTTCGGCTTCTCGCGGCTGTCGGCGACTTTGTAGACGATGTGCTGCACTTCTTCATCCGACAGAGGCGTGGGCTGCTGGCCGGTGCCAACGAATCCGGTGACGCGCGGCGTGGATTTCACGACGTGCCAGACGTGATCGTCCATGTCCATTTCGACCAGCACGTAGCCGGGATAGAACATGCGCTCGGAGGTGTACTTCTTGCCGCCGCGCACCTCCGTGACCGACTCGGTCGGGATGAGCACTTTGCCGATCTTGTCCTGCAGCCCGAAGGCGGCCACGCGCGACTCGAGCGATTCTTTGACCTTGCGCTCAAATCCCGAGTAGGAGTGGATGATGTACCACTTCATGTTCGGGTTGCGCGGAGTTTCGGCGGGTGCTGCGGGTGTGGCCGGGGCTGCATCCGACGACGGCGTGACCGACTCGCTGGCTGCGCTTGGGGCGCTGGCTTCGGCTGCGTTCTTTTCTTCGTCCTGCATATGCGGTGTCTGGTTGTCGATCGTTTCCTGCAAACTCGTTCCTCGTTTTTTATTAGCGGCCTTTGAAATAGTTGAACAGCTGCGAGACGCCGCGCTGGATGAAGAAGTCAATCACCCAGAAGTACAGCGCGAAAATGGCGACGGTGATGATGACGACGGTGGTCGTGGCGCGAACTTCCTTCCACGTGGGCGCGGTCACCTTGCGCATTTCCGTGCGCACGTCGGTGTAGAAAGACTTGATGCGCTCCGGCCAGGACTTGATCTGTTCGCCGAAGTTGCCGCCCGCTGCTGCCAATGAATTCGCCATTTTCTTTGTCTCGACTGCCATTCCAGCTCCTAACGTTGTTCCAACAACCTGATCCCAACCTGCAAACTCTGGCAGGGGCGGAGGGATTCGAACCCCCAAGTTCGGTTTTGGAGACCGACAGTTTAACCGTTGAGCTTACGCCCCTGTTAAAACCACATCCGAGCGCTGCTCGCGAGATCCCTCGCAAAGAACGCTCGGGATGACGCCTGCGGGCTCCCGATGCGCGCACGCCCGCAAAACGGCGTCATTTCACTTCCTTGTGTGGCGTGTGCTTGCGGCAACGCCGGCAGAATTTCTTGAATTCCAGCCGGTCGGTCGTCGTCTTCTTGTTCTTCGTGGTCGAGTAATTCCGTTCTTTGCACTCGCCACACTGTAACGTCACAATCTCTCGGGGCATTGCTCTACTCCCAACTCTATTCTGTCGTCCCTACAGGACTGCTCTTAATTTGATGTCGTACCCGGGGCTTACGCCCCGGGCTTTATTCTTTCGCCGCTTCGCGGCTGCACCGGCACTTAGCTAGAGGACGTCTTTCTTCCGCGATTCCCGTATTTCTTCTCTAGCCAGGTCGATCAAACTGTTCCACGGCACCACGCCGAGCAGGAAGACCAGCAAGATCAAGAGAATCCACTTCGCTTCATGCCAAGTCATCTGGCACTCCGAACGCTGCCTTACTGAATAATCTCCGCGATCGTGCCCGCGCCCACCGTGTGACCGCCTTCGCGAATCGCGAACCGCAACCCCTTCTCCATCGCCACCGGCGTGATCAGCTCGATCACCAGGCTCACGTTGTCCCCAGGCATCACCATCTCCGTGCCCGACGGCAACTCCGCCACGCCCGTCACGTCCGTCGTCCGCAGATAAAACTGCGGCCGGTAGCCCTTGAAGAACGGCGTGTGCCGCCCGCCTTCTTCCTTCGTCAGGATGTACACCTCCGCCTTGAACTTCGTGTGCGGCGTGATCGACGC
>JASHNU010000015.1 GCA_030041475.1 Candidatus Sulfotelmatobacter sp. | reverse complement strand
TCGTAGCCGCGCTTGTTCATCGCGCTGAACGGATTATCGGTGGACTGCTTCTCTTGGGCAAAGGCGGGCAGAGCCAGGACGCACAGCAGAAGTATGGGCAAAAGTTTTCGCATGGGATCTCCTTTTTGAATGGTATGCAAGAGTAGCAGAAAAGTTGCAAATTCTTGTTGGCGGGCGGCCCGACACGGCCACAAACTCTCTTCCTCTGCGCCGAAGCTCGGGCGATCCGGTAACATCTCCGACGTGGGGATATTCACTCCTGAGGAACGAGAGCAGTTGCGCAATGAACTGGTGGCTGCCGCGCAGAGCGATCCTAACCTGTGTGGCGCGGCACACACGGGATCGGGGGCATCGGGGCAGCTAGATCGCTGGTCCGATATCGACTTGGCGCTCTGCCTGAAGGCGACGGCCTCTTACGAGCAAGTCGTCGCCGAGTGGACCGCGCGGCTGTATCAGCGTCACGATGCGGTGGCGCATGTTGATGTTATGCGCGGGGCGACTCTGTTCCGCGTGTTTTTGCTCAGGAACACGCTGCAAGTGGATGTCGCGTTCTGGCGGGCGGAGGACTTTGGCGCGATCGGGCCGCATTTTCGGCTGATATTTGGGGAGGCGAAGCCGGCACGGGCTGCGCCACCTGGAAATCCTCAGGAATCAATTGGGATGGCGTGGCTCTATGCCCTGCATGTGAGATCGAGCCTGGCTCGCGGGCGCGTTCTGCAGACCGAATACATGCTGGCCGGCATGCGTAATCACGTATTTGAACTTGCCTGCGTGCGCTGTGGCGTGGTGGCAAAGCAGGGACGGGGGCTCGATGATATGCCAGCGTCGGAGCGGGAGGCGGCGGCGAAGTGCATTCCGCAGTCGCTTGAGCCTTCGGATTTGAAGCGGGCATTACAGAACACCATGGAGGTGTTAGTGCGGGAGATTCGGCACGTGGATCTTCCGATGGAGAGCAAGCTGTCGGCAGTTTTGCATGATATTGGAGAGATCGCCGTACCGATGTAGAATCCGCAGAATTGGATTGGGTATCGCGGTAGGTTCAACACTGGGGTTCGCAAAATGAATGCAAGTTTGCCCATGGCCGATCGCGGCGCGGGTCCGGTCGTTGCTGCCAAGCCCGCCTCTGTTGTGCCCGCTACAGAGCCCAAGCGCCATTCCGCCCTGGTGCGGGTGACGCACTGGCTCACTACCGTTGCGTTCCTTGCCCTGCTGCTGACGGGCGGAGAGATTGTCCTGTCTCACCCGCGATTCTATTGGGGCGAAACCGGCAATGTGAACATGCGGCCGTGGCTCAATCTGCATCTTCCCTCTTCGCGCGACACCGTGCCCACCGGCTACGGATACGTGCTGCCCGACCAGAACGGCTGGAGCCGCTATCTGCATTTTGAGGCAGCCTGGATTGCGGTCGCGACAGGATTGCTTTATGTGCTTTGGGGCCTCTTCAACGGGCATTTCCGGCGCAACGTGTTCCCTGCTGCGTCTGATCTTTCCGCCAGGCAGCTCGCCGACTCGGCGATGAAGCATCTGCGCTTCGAGCGACCGGGTGCGGAAGAGGCGTGGTCGTACAACGTGCTGCAGCGTGTGTCGTATCTGGTTGTGATCTTCGTGCTATTTCCGTTGATGATCTGGACGGGGCTCGCGATGTCGTTCGGGTTCGATGCGGCGTTCCCGTTGGCGGTCAGACTTTTAGGAGGCCATCAGACGGCACGCTCGTTGCACTTTTTGGTGACGATATTGCTGGTGCTGTTTCTCTTCGTTCATGTTGTGATGGTCGTTGTCGCGGGATTTCGAAGCCGGATGCGGGCCATGATTACTGGAAAGATGATCGCCGGAACAATGATTAGCGGCAGCGTTGACTCGCCGACGGAGTGAAATTATGAGCGAAATTTCCCGGCGCACACTGATCGCGTCAGGGCTTGCAGTCGCCGCAGGTGCATCCGGTCTTGTGGTGAGCGCCAAGCTGGCAAAGCGGTACGGGCTCATCCCGCCGGACGCGGGCGGAGTTTACGGGCCCGGCGAGACGCTGACCTATGCCGCCCAGCGGCTGGTTGGGAGCCATTCTATGGCGCGGGAATTTTCCCGCAGCCAGATTTCGACGAATCCCTTCGCCAACGAAGTCGATCCGCTGGGAGACGAGTTCAATCGCCTGCAGGCAGCGGGTTTTGTCGACTGGAGACTGACTGTGGACGGCATGGCGGCGCGGCCGACAACGTTCTCGTTGGCAGAGATCAAGAGTTTCCCTGTGAGCTCGCAGATCACCATGATCGGATGCGAAGAGGGCTGGACGTACATCGCAGAATGGACAGGCGTGCCGTTGTCTTACATTCTCGACCGTGTGGGTGCGCTGCGGCAGGTCCGCTACGTGGTGTACCGCTCGATCCAGCCCGACTGGTGGGAAAGCATCGACATGGCCGATGCTCTGCATCCGCAGACTCTCATCGCGCACCGCATGAATGACGCTGAGCTTCCTGTCCCGTTCGGAGGACCACTACGTCTGCGCGTCCCGCGCCAACTGGGGTACAAGAGCGTGAAGTACATCAATCACCTAACTCTTACCGACAACCTCAAACCGTTCGGCAAAGGCACAGGCGGCGCCAACTCGGACGGCGGCTACGCCTGGTATGCCGGCATCTGAGGCTCGTTCTTACTTGGTCAGCAGAACCGGCTGCGGCACTGAGGGCGTGCTCAGGCTCGCCTTCACCGATTGCGGAAGTTTGTCGGCGTTGGCCAGGAGCAGGCTCACTTGCCACATTTGAGTCGTCGTGAGCGATTTGTCGAAGCCGGGCATGCCGGTCATGCGGATGCCACCGGCAACCTTCCAGTAGGTTTCGCCGGCGGGATCGTCGGTGACTCCGGTGCCTTCCATCAGCTTGGGCGGTTTGGGGAACATGCCCTTGGCGATCGCGGTTTGGGGCTGGCCGGCTATGCCATGGCAAACGGCACAGTGGTCCTTGTAGATCAGCGCTCCCGCCGTGTAAGCCGCTTCGTCAGCGGCGAGGGGAATGGATTTGGGCATCTCCTTGTCGAGGCGGGCATGGAGGGCCGCACGCGCCAGAGTTCTTTCAAACGGCATCGGCGGAGCAGAAGTCGCGACCGGTGCGCTCCCGGAAGAGAAATAGAAATAGACTGCAACCGGAACCGCGAGGAATCCGAGGATCAGGCCGATCAGGAACTTTCGCATGCACTTTCTCCCCTGGGAATAGAGTCCAGTCTTTGATACTAACGCAGACCAGACGCTTTCGTGATCCTGCGCACAGACTGTGGCTGCGACGGGCCCTACCATGCCAGTAGAAAGGCAAGCCGCTCTCTGACTGTGCTAGCGCACAGGAGGTGCGTCATGCTGCTGATCTTGGGGTTGCTGCTGGTCGTCTTCGGTGTCGCCCTCGTGCTTTTAATGCCCGCGTTGTGGGTGCGGGAAACACATCATCAATATTCTGGTCCTCGAGCTGTCATCTGCCCGGAGACGCAGCGGGAGGCAGGAGTGACCATTGATGCCGCGCATGCGGCAGCGACCGCACTGAGCGGCAAGCCGGAGTTTCGGCTCTCGGATTGCACGCGCTGGCCGGCGCGCGTTCACTGCGGGCAGGAATGTCTTCCGCAAGCCGTGCACAATGAGCCTTACACAGAAGGCGAAGTGCATCTCGCCAGGCCACGCGGGCACATCTACCACCTGCCCGTGCTGCTGGCCGCGTGTGCGGCCTGGTATGTGGGCATGCTTTGGCATTCGCGCTACTTGTTCCGCGAACAGTGGATGAACGCGCTCGGCTTGAGCCAGACGGAATGGCGGCAGCTGGTTTTCTGGTATTCGCCGCACCTGCTGAGCATCGCGGCCTGCCTGCTGTTCGCCTATGGCGTGGCATGGCTGCAGACGTGGCTCGCGCACAAGGGAGTGTGGCAGGGCATCCTGTCGTCGACGCTGCTGTGGTGCGCGATTCTGTTTGCGACGCTGCCCTCGATGTTCGGCCTCTCCCGCGAGTTGCTATTAATCGAAGCCGGCTACACCTTCGTGGCGATGGTGATTGTCGGCGCGATCATCGGTGGGCTGAGCGGGAAACTACACCTCGCAGAATCGAAGTGATGGACGACATGCTGCGACGAATCTTTTACACCTCCCTGACGCCGCGGTGACACTTGGCCTTTCGCCCTGTTTTATCTTCCACTCACGTTGATGTCGAAGTCCCTGCCTCGATTGCTAACGTCATTCCACGAACAATCTGGAGCGTAGACTTATGAGTGGTGAAAAAGTTCCTTCCACGGTTCTGACACCAGATGCGGGTCAGCCTTCAACCTCAACCGAACCGAACCCTGTCAAGAAAGTTTCCAACCGGCGTTCATTTCTGAAGCGCAGCGTGATCGCGGGCGTGGCAGCCGGCGTCGGCACCGGTATCCTGAGCCGCGGCGTTCCCGCCTTCGCTCAAACCGCAAGCAGCAAATCGCTTTCTCCCGGAGACGTCGCGATTCTTCAGTTCCTCGCGGCGGCCGAACTGATCGAGTCTGACCTTTGGACACAGTACGCGGAACTCGGTGGCATCGGCGATCTACCGCCCATCGAAGTGGATCCGAACGAAAAGTTAAACCCCTACCAGATCGCCTTGTCGAACCTTGATCCCGACGGGCCGCAATACATCGCCAGCAACACGCTGGACGAAGTAAGCCATGCTACCTTCCTCAACGTCTATCTCCAGTCCAGAGGAGCCGCGCCAGTCGACCTCTCCCAGTTCGCAACTCTGCCCGGCAGCACCGCGAAGGGGTCGACCGGTCAGCTGCGCATCACGAACCTTATGCAGCTCAATGTCGATACGAGTTGGTACGTTCGTTACCGCAGCGTAGCCAATCCAAACGCCGGCGCCACGTTTCCCCAGGCCATCACTCTGAATGGCGTCACCGCCATTCCCAGAAGCGACGCCGATTACAAGGGTGCATCCAACCCCAACTTCGCGGGCAACGATCATATTCAGGCGATCGCGAATGTGGCGGCCTTTCACTTTGGACAAATTGAGCAAGGCGGCACGAGTCTCTATGCAGCCTTGAGTCAAAAAGTGACAGACCCCGAAGTGCTCCAGGTCACCTTGGGCATCGGCGGAGACGAGATCGTGCACTTTCTGGAGTGGGTCGATTTTTCGGGCAATGGAGTGCAGGCCCCGATCGCGCCTTTTACCGATGCGATATCGGGTCTGACCTTCCCCAACTTTTTCAGCCCGCTCGATCCGTTGATTCAACCCAGCCTGATCTTCCCCGTTCCTTTCGAATTCAAACCCAACCTGCCTAATGTGGCGATGATTCGTCCGGTGGTAGATGAGTTTGCGGGCGCTCAGGCTGCGGTCACGGCCCTCACCGCCAGTGGACTCTTCATCGGACAGTCAACGCAGTTCTTCGACACTCTAAGTGTTCTGGCTGAAGCTGCAGATAACGCGCAGCGTGGTTAGAGCGTTCGCGTCGGGAATGTTTCTTTCGGGAGGCATGACTCTTCGGCAAAGCATGAAAAACGGGCGCTGTGCCGCTGCGGTGATCACGGCGCCCTTTTCCATAAATTTCTTCATTTCATCATCGGATCGACCACACTTCGCCGTACTTCGCCATACACGGGGAGACTATGTTTGAAGGTTTGTTTCAACCCACGCACCTCATTCTGATCGCCGGCATCGCGCTGCTCATCTTCGGACCGAAGAAGCTTCCTGAACTCGGCAAAGGACTTGGCGAGAGCATCCGCGGATTCAAGTCCGCGATGGCAGCCAAAGAAGAAATTGCAGCTCCACAAAAGCCGGAGCGGACGGCGAGCGCGACGGAGGGCGACGAGCGAAAAGCGAGCTAAGGCGTTCCAGTGAATATTGGCCGCCGCGCGCCTCGAATTGACACGGGCGCCTGCGTCCGCTGCTCTGATAAACTCCCAGTCGCATGCTGACTCACCTGGAATGCACGCGCTGCGGCGAACATTATCCTGCGGACCGGCCGCAAACTGTCTGCCCGAAGGATGCGGGCGTGCTTTACGCGCGCTACGATCTGGCGGCGATTAAGAAGAATTTTTCTTCGGCTCGGCTGGCTGGACGCGCGCCAACTATGTGGCGCTACGACGCGGTGATGCCGGAGGCTGAACCGGTATCACTGGGCGAAGGCTTCACGCCGATGTTGCCCAGCCGCGAGTATCCCAACGTTTTCATAAAAGATGAGGGCTTGAATCCGACCGGGTCGTTCAAGGCGCGGGGGCTCTCGGCATGCGTCACAATGGCGCGGCACTTCGGATTGAAGAGGCTTGCGATCCCTTCGGCGGGAAATGCCGCGGGTGCGCTAGCGGCTTACTCGGCTGCGGCGAAGGTTGAGGCTCACATCTTCATGCCAAAGGACGTGCCGGCAGCCAACCGCATCGAGTGCGACTACTACGGCGCGCACGTCACGCTGGTAGATGGTCTGATCAGCGATTGCGCGAAGAAAGTTGCGGAGTTAAAGGATTCCGAGTCCTGGAAAAAAGAAGGATGGTTTGATGTGTCCACCACGAAGGAGCCCTATCGCGTCGAGGGCAAGAAGACGATGGGGTATGAAGTCGCCGAGCAACTGGGATGGCGACTGCCGCAGGGGATCATTTATCCCACGGGCGGGGGAGTGGGCTTGCTTGGAATGTGGAAGGCGTTTGAGGAAATGGAAGCGCTGGGCTGGATTGGGCAGGAACGACCTAGAATGATCTGTGTGCAGGCGGCGGGTTGCGCGCCGATCGTTAAGGCGTGGGATGAAGGTAAGTCCGGCGTGGAGATGTGGGCGAATGCCGCGACGCTGGCCGCGGGGCTGCGCGTGCCCAAGCCCTATGGCGATTATCTGATTCTCGACATATTAAAGAAGAGCAAGGGCGCGGCGGTGAGCGCGACGGACGAAGAAATCGTCGAGGCGGCGCGGCATTGGGCGAAGGTGGAGGGAATTTTCGCAGCGCCGGAGGGCGCGGCGTGTCTGGTCGCGTATCGCAAGCTGCGAGAGAGCGGATTCTTCAAGCCGGAAGATACGGTCGTGCTGTTCAATACCGGCTGCGGATTGAAGTATCTGGATGTGCTGGATGCTCGTGTGGCGCGGCCAGTTTGTTCGGCACGGACGGCTGAGGCGGTAAAACCGGCAGCGCGGCAGATTGGTGGAATTATTGGGCCGTATTGAGGAAAGCGCGCGGAGGCAGGTGGCTTAGTCGGAGCAGTTCAGAGCGATTTGAGTGTGGTGGCGATGTTACCGCCAATCAAGCGAAGAGAGCGCATTAATTGGGCCGAACAGGCACCAGGATTAGCCCTGTTCGCTCGGGGTGGTTATCACCGCCGCGAATCTTGCTAATTTTGAGGACGCCTTTGGGCCCGTCCATTGTCTCTCCATCAAGGATTTCCTTCCCAGAACTCATAGAGTAATAAGCGACCTCAAGAATATATTCAACCCACTCCGGCGATGGTTCCGACTGCAGATTTATGAAGATTTCTGGAGCATCAAACTGTGCCATACCCTTGGTGTGGATAAGGCGCTCCTGCGGTTTCCAATGAACCCCAACCCAGAGCATCAACGGTGGTACACCTGCTCCAAACATCTCGCTCGCGATCGCTATGAATTCCCTTGCAGAATGTAAGGCGGGCCCATTAAGCCAACACACTCCGATCGAGTCAGTAATGGAGAGCAGGGCCACCACGGTTTTTGTAAGGGCACTCGCCGCGCTAAGCTCTCTCCCGCGTCGTGCGGTGGTAGCAATCTTCAGGTGTGCCAGATGCGGTGCTAATTCTGTCTCAGCTGTTGGCCAATGTCGCATCGAGCCTGGTAAGACCGCGGCCGTCACGTCCTGAGGAATGCGTTCGTAGCGCAATTCGATTGCAAGCTGAGCATCGCCGACGGCGAAGTAAGCACAGTTTCGGTCTTCGCCTTCGCGAATCAGTGACTCTTCAGGCCATCGCTTCTCAAAATCGGATACAAAAGCAGCCAGATGCAGTGGACCACCATTTCTAAGATAGATCGCTGCTCCCAACTTCGATGATGGGGCTTCGTTGCTCATTTCCGAATGTTGAGAATATAAACCACTATCGATGACTGTCGAAACTAGGCGATTTTGCTCGGAACCTCGCCGCGGTTTCATTCCCAAGGTAGGCACCGCTACAATAGACCCTCCCATGACTGAGCGGCTCTACTATCACGACTCCTTTCTCCACGACTTCGACGCCGAGGTTGTCGATGCGGTCGAAAGCCCGCGTCCGGGGTTGGTTTTGGACCGGACGGCGTTCTATCCCACCAGCGGTGGGCAGGTCTTCGATACGGGATGGATTGACGCGGGCGAGACGAAACTCCGCGTGGCCGAAGTCGCTGAGCTAGAGGACGGCAGGGTTGTGCATTATCTCGACGCGTTGGAGCACGCGCTGCCGAAAGGAGCGATTCAGCACGGGGCGCGCGTTTACGGCCACGTGGACGAGATGAGGCGCCGCGACCACATGCAACAGCACTCCGGACAGCATGTGCTGTCGGCGGCGTTTGTGCGGCTGTACAAGATGCCGACGGTGTCGTTTCACATGGGCGAAGATTACTGCTCGATTGATCTGGACACGCCGAATCTGACGAAGGAACAACTGGCGTCGGCAGAGCGGCTGGCGAATGACATTGCGATCGAGAATCGCGAGGTGCAGGTTCGGTTTGTGACGCGGGAGGAGGCGGAGAAGCTGGGATTGCAGAAGGTTCCTCCGGCTGAGCGCGATCAGCTGCGGCTGATCGATATCCGCGACTTTGATTTGACGGCATGTGGCGGGACGCACGTGAGACGGACGGGGCAGATCGGCGCGATTCTGCTGCGCAAGATGGAAAAGGTTCGCCAGGGGTGGCGGGTGGAATTTGTGGCCGGGCAGAGGGCGGTGGCGACGGCGCGGCGCGACTTTACGACGCTGACGGAAACGGCTGGACTTTTTTCGGCGAATATTTACGATGTGCCGCAGCAGGCACGCAAGGCGCTGGATGAGATTCGGTCGCTGCGCAAGCAGTGGGAGCAGGCGCAGGAAGAACTGGCTTCGGCGCAAGCTGCGGCGCTGCTCGCCGAAGTACCTGAGAAAAATAGCCGCAAAGTGGTCGTGCGGACCTTTGCCGAGCGCGATTTGAACTCTTTGAAGCTGCTCGCGCAGAGGCTGACGCGGCTTTCGTCCAATGTGGTGGCGTTGCTGGCTACGACGTCGCCGCAGGCGTCGCTGGTATTTGCGCAGTCCGAGGGACAGCCCTTCGACATGGGCGGACTGATGAAAGAAACAATGGCAAAGCTCGGCGGGCGCGGCGGTGGCAGTAAAGATATGGCGCAGGGCGGTGTGGGGAAGGCTGATGGAATCGAAGCAGCGTTGGCGGAGGCTGGGGCAAGGCTGGGCTCGTGAAGATTTGTAGCAGACTAAACCTCAGGGGCTAAAGCCCACATTGATGCAATGCAACAGACGCCGGCCCTAAAGGGCCGCTCTTCCACGGTGCTATACGCATAGCTGCTTTGCGATCACAAATTCGGTTTAAATTGAAGACCGACCTGCGCGGCCCCTTCGACGCGCTGCGCTCGCTCAGGGCAGGCCCTAAAGGGCCGCTCTTGCACGGTGCTATACGCATAGCTGCTTTGCAACCACAAAACCGGTTTAGACTGGCTACATGACGACTACGACTCTCAATTCCCTTGCCCGCGCTTCGTCCGCTTACCTGCGGTCGGCGATGCATCAGCCGATCCGGTGGCATGAGTGGGGCGAGGAGGCGTTTGCCACGGCGCAGCGCGAGAACAAGCCGATGCTGCTCGACATAGGCGCGGTGTGGTGTCACTGGTGCCACGTGATGGATCGGGAGTCGTATGACGATCCTGCCATCGCGGCGATCGTGAACGAGTATTTCATTGCGGTGAAAGTTGATCGCGACGAGCGGCCGGATATTGACAGCCGGTATCAGGCGGCGGTACAGGCGGTGAGCGGGCAGGGCGGGTGGCCGCTGACGGCGTTTCTTACGCCGGATGGCAAGCCATTTTATGGCGGGACTTATTTTCCGCCGGACGATCACTATGGGCGACCGAGTTTTCGACGTGTGCTGCTCAGCATTGCCAATGCTTATAAGGAAAAGCATGGTGATGTCGTCGAGCAGGCGGCGATGGTCGCGAATGCGATCGCGCAGTCGGAGTCGTTTGCCGGGCGCAGCGGGCGGGTTTCGCGGAAGGTGATTGAGGCGATCGAAAAGTCGGCGTTCAAGATGTTTGATCCGGAGCACGGAGGATTCGGGCGGGCGCCGAAGTTTCCGCATCCTTCGGCGCTGGATTTGCTGATTGAAAGGTATGCGACATCCCACCCTGTCTCCGCAGAAAACGCTGAGACCAGGGTGGGGCAACCAAATAACGACCGACTGCGCCACGTGATTCTTACTACGCTTACGCACATGGCGAATGGTGGAGTGTATGACCAGCTCGCGGGCGGGTTTCGTCGTTATTCAGTGGATGAGCGTTGGGTGGTGCCGCACTTTGAGAAGATGTGCTACGACAATTCGGAGTTGCTGCAGAACTACGTGCATGCGTATCAGGCCACGGGCGAAGAATTTTTTGCGGAAGTGGCGCGCGACATCATTCGCTGGATGGATGAGTGGCTGAGCGATCGGGAGCGCGGCGGATTCTATGCATCGCAGGATGCCGACATCAATATGGACGATGACGGCGATTACTTCACGTGGACGCTGGATGAGGCGCGGGCGGTCCTGACCGAGGAGGAGGCGCAAGTGGCCGCGCTGCGCTATGACATCAACGAGATCGGGGAGATGCATCACAATCCGGCGAAGAATGTTTTGTGGCGCGCTCAATCGATGGAAGAAATCGCCCAGACCACGAATCAAAGCCTCGACCAAGTGCAGCAGGCTTTGGGCGCTGCTGAATCGAAAATGCTAGCCGCGCGGCGACTGCGCCCCACGCCGTTTGTGGATACGACGATGTATGTGGCGTGGAATGCGATGTTCATTTCGGCTTATCTGGAAGCTTCGCGCGTGCTCGTATCGTGGATGGCCGCGGATTGCAGGAAATTCGCGTTCAAGACGCTCGATCGCATCCTCGCGGAGGCGTGGGACGAGTCGAAGGGATTCTTGCATCGCGTGGGAGGGCCGAGGCTCGAAGGGTCGCTCGACGATCAGGTTTTCGCGGCGGCGGCGCTGCTCGACGCGTACGAATCGACACTGGAGCGCCGATACTTCGATATCGCTGAGCGAGCGATGCGCCTCGCAGTCGAGCGCTTTGGCGATCCCGATGGTGGTGGGTTTTTCGATCGCGCGAATGACGCGGCGCCGATGGGCGGGCTCGACGTCCGTCGCAAGCCGATT
>JASHNU010000109.1 GCA_030041475.1 Candidatus Sulfotelmatobacter sp. | reverse complement strand
GAGCCGGTCTGGGCCATCGGCACTGGGAAAACCGCGACTCCAGAATTGGCCGCCGATGCGCACGCCGTCATCCGCCGCGAAGCCAAAGAACTATTTGGCGAAGGGTTCGCCGCGCAACTGCGGATTCTGTATGGAGGCTCCGTCAAACCCGAGAACTCCTCCGCCCTCATGGCGCAGGAAGAAATCGATGGCGCTCTCGTTGGCGGAGCTTCGCTCGACCCGAAGTCGTTTGCGGCGATCGTGAAATACTGAGACTCGCTAGCGTTCGTGATCCGGTCCACTCAGCGGAATTACTGCACTGGCGCCGCCATCCGCAGCCCCACCGAAATCATGCCCCCACTGCCTTCGTTTCGGACTTTGCAACCTTGGGCAGTTCGAACTTCAGAACGCCGGACTGCAGTTCAATTACTGAGACATCGGGATCAATCTCTGCTGGCAACTCAATGACCTTGAAAACTCGGTCAGGGTAGAAATCCGCAGGCTGTTTTTCCTCAGCCGCACCACCAGGAATTATTTCTTTCGCGCCCAGAATCACAAGACGCCGGGGTTCGATGCTGACTTTGAGTTCCGTGTCCGACAGGCCGAGGACGTTGGCTCGGATGCTGAGATGGTCGGCAAACTCGGAAATCGCTGTAGATACCGGCCGGAGCAACTCCGATTCTGACTGGAACCAATCTTCCCAGTCGTGCCCGTGTTCGCGATTGCGCGCTTCGAACAACTCATACGCGCGGCGGGTGATGGCAAGTTGAATCTGCTGCATTTCCCATTTCAAGGCTTCCGGGTCGCTAGGCCGCAGGAGTTTAGCCGGCTCGGTTCGTGGGCGGGGAGTTTTGATTGATTTCATAGCTTCCTCCTTCGCGGGAGCGGTGAAAGAGGTTCGCTCGGCTCGGGCAGGCGGGCTCAGACGAAACCTGGTGAACGAAGCCAGATCGGCGCTCTCGCTGCCAAGATAATTCTCCGTCCGATAACCCGGATATTCCGTGATTTGAATCACCGAAATCAAGCCGAAAAAAGGGAGAGCCTTCCCGTTCCAGGAATTCCGTGACCCCAGTCACCGAAAAGTTGAGTGGCAGGAATAGAATAGGCGAGAGAAAAAGCCGCGCAAGCGGACCCCTCGGAACGGCTTCGTTCCGTCGTTTTAGTTCCATCCGGCGAGGAGGTCTTATGCCGCTCAATATGCTTCGCGAGTATCTGGACTCCCACAACATCAAATACCTCGTGATTTCTCACTCGGTCGCTTACACCGCGCAGGGAATCGCCGCTCTCGTGCACCTGTCGGGCAAGAAGCTGGCCAAAACCGTAATTGTGCGGATTGATGGTGCGCTGGCCATGGCTGTGATTCCCGCGTCGTTGCACGTGGACCTCGATTTGTTGCGGGCCGCGGCCGGCGCCCGTGCCGTGGAGGTTGCCACCGAGCAAGAGTTCAAAGACAAGTTTCCAGACTGTGAAACCGGTGCCATGCCGCCGTTTGGGAATCTGTACGACATGGATGTATATGCCGATCCCAGCCTGGGCGAATATGAGGAGATCACCTTCAACGCAGGGACGCATCGCGAACTGATGCGGATGAACTGGACTGACCTGGTGCGATTGGTCAATCCGAAGATGGTCAACCTGACGCATCGGGCAGCAGCCGCAGCCTAGCGGTTGGTGTTTTCTCAAAGGCAAGGGAGTAGCTGGTTACTGGGCTTTCTTGCGCCCGATGGCCATGATGTGCGAACTAGCCCCGAGCACAGAGGGTTCGCGCTCGACTTTGCGGATGACAGCCAGCAGGCGCTCACGTTGTACCGGATCGTTCCAAAGCCGGTCGAAGTCGGCGGCCAGCCAGCCAGGGCCTTCGATCACAACCAACTCCAAGACGTCAATTCCCGCGGCCACAAAATCGCGGTACAACTCTCCCGGCCGATGCAGAAACGCGTCAGTGAAATAGACAGGATTGCTGGTGGGATTGCGATGCTGGCCTTCTTCCAGGTCGCGGTCGAGTATCGGCACGAATGACGCATCGGCAAAGAATCCGTGCGCTAACGAATCGAACAACGATGCGAAGTGGCTGATGCCCGCACCCCAAACCAGGCCTCCGGGACGGGCCACGCGGCGAGCCTCGCGCAGGCAGGCCAGGCGATCGCCTCGGTCGACGAGGTGGTATAGAGGACCCAGTAGCAGGACGGCATCCACGCTGTTGTCGCCGTGCAGCAGATGGCGAGCGTCGCCCATTTGTACCGATGCCAGTGGATGCTCGGCCTGTTGCGCCGACGCTGCCCGCGCCTGTTCTACATGTTTCGGCACAGGATCAATCAGGTGCACTTGATATCCGCGCGTGGCCAGCCAGCAAGCATAAATGCCGGCGCCACCACCCGCGTCGATGATCGTTGCCGGAGCCGGAGGCAAATAGCGGAGGATTAATTCCTGTGTGCGGGCATGTTCCAGGCGAAACCATCCGGTACACAGGCGCTTGGCTTCATCGGCGTCGCAGTAGTAGCGGACAATCTCGGGCAAGGAATCGTCGCTGTTCATTTCGACTCGCAACTCCTGAGGAATTACACACCCACGCGACGCGGGGCGCGATAGCCGAGTTGCATGGAGATGTGCCGGGCCGCGTCCTTCAGCGCTTCCAGAATGCGCGGCATGGTCTGCGCGTTGACCTGGTTGATGGTGCCGCTCAAGCCCAAGCTGGCCTCGATCTCTCCCTGCTGGTTGAAGACGGGTGCGCCCAGGCAGCGCGCCCCGATGTTGTTTTCTTCATCGTCCACGGCGTAGCCCTGCGCGCGAACCTTCTCGAGTTCTTTCAGCAGGCGGGACGCGGTGGTGATCGTTTTGGGCGTGCGCTTCTCCATGCCGCGCTCCGAGAGAATTTTTTCCAGTCGATCCTGTGGAATGTGTGCCGCCAGAGCCTTGCCGACGCTCGTGGCATGCACACGCATGCGCCGGCCCACCCAGGTGTCCATTCGAATGAATCCTTGCGGCTCGACTTTTTCGATGTAGACGGCATCAGGGCCGTCGAGGATCGCCAGGTGGCACGTGAGGTTCGTCTTCTCCATCAGGTGGCGCATGATGGGCAACGCAACCTCCCGCACATCGATCCCGCTGAGGGCGCCGCGGCTGAGGCTGAGAATTTTCAGTCCCACGCGGTATTTGCCGGAATCGCCGTCCCGATTGAGGTAGCCCTGAGTCTCGAGCGTGCGCAGAATATAGCTGGCGGAACTCTTTGGAATCTGCAGCTTACGGCTGATTTCCGCATTTGACAGGCCCTCCGGTTCCTGCGCCACCGCCTCCAGCATGGCTAGGGCACGCTCCACTGCTACGGAAGGGGACTCGTGATTCGAGGACATACCCGATTCGGTCATCGTAACAAACCCGAATCGGACAATAAAGTGAATATATGTTCTACATATTGAACAACCATATTGACCATGAACGCCTGCCACCGTAGGATCAGCCGACATTGTGAATTGTAGTTCAACATATTGAACAGTATAGAACGTATCAGGGAGCCGCCATCATGACACCGACCGCCATTGCCGACCCGGAGAAAGCCACGTTGCTGAATCCGGTCAACTCCACGCCCGCTGATTTCGATCCCGGCCGCGATCTCCCCGCCGGCTTTATGGACTTCTTCCTGCCGCTGCACCGGGCCTTCACACCGCGCCAGCAGGAACTGGTTGTGAAGCGGGCAGAGCAGTTGCAGCGTTCCTTGGAAGGCGATAAGCCCACCCATCACTTCCCTTCCGACACAGTGCGCAACGGCTGGCGGATCACGCTGCCGGAGTGGTGCCAGGACCAGCGGAATCAAATGACCGGGCCTGCGGACGACGCCGAACTCTGCGTGAAAATGCTCAATTCAGGGGCGCCGGGCGTCATGGTCGATCTGGAAGACTCCTGCGTGAACGAGTGGTCGCATCAGCAGACGGCCGTTGCGAATATTCTGGCGTGCCTGCGCGGTCAGCTTAGCTACTACGACCAGAAGCGCAAGCGCACCGTTGAGATTCAGCCGAGCAGCACCGTGATTTTCACGCGGCCGCGCGGACTTCATTTGAACCAGGCCGGCCTGGTTCCGGGCGAACTGGTTTCCGCTGCGCTGTACGACGTGGCGCGCGTTTTCTATGGAATGAACCCGGCAGAGCTGAAGCATCCGCTGTGCATCTACATCCCAAAATCAGAGTCGGCCGAAGAAGCACTGTGGTGGCGCGATCTGTTCCAGACTCTCGCCACAAGCCGCGGATTGCCGCACGACTACATCAAGTGCATGGCGCTGGTGGAGGCGCACCCACTGGCATTTCAGATGGAAGAGTTCGCCTATAACCTGCGCGATCACCTGGTCGGGCTCGATCTTGGCCGCTGGGACTACATGGCGAGCCTGATCCATTTCAATCTTGACGACCCGAACTGGGTTCTGCCCGACCGCAACACGATTCCACATGACGTCGCTTTCTTCCAGAACCTGCGGGAACTGCTGGTGGAGATTTGCCATCGTCGCGGAATCCTTGCCATTGGCGGCATGACGGCGCTGTATCCGAGCCGCGAAGATGCCGAACTCAATGCGCGCGCTCTCGCCGTTCTCGAGCAAGATAAGAAGAACGAAGCGAACTGCCTGATGGATGGAGCGTGGACCGGTCATCCCGATCAGAACGCGATCGCCGTGGCACAGTTCCCTTGCCCGAACCAGTTGCAGAAGCGCCCGAAGAATGCGAGCCGTTACCCCGACCTGCGGCCGGTTCCGACCGGGGTGGGCACCAAGAAGCTGAAAGGCACGCGGGCAGCGGTGCGCACGGTGATTCGCTACCGGCACGGCGTGCTTAGCGGCAACGGCGCCAGCCTGCTCGATGGCTACATGGAAGATTTGGCCACCGACCGCATCTATCGCCTCATGATCGCGCAGCGCGTCGTTCATCGCGACTTGGTGACGATCTACGGCAACGATGGGCGGCCCGTGAAGCACACGCCGGAATTGATTACGCGGCTCTTCGACGAAGAACTCGAACGCCTGCTCAAAGAGCTGCCAGCCGGGACTCCTGCGGAAGAGGCCGACCGCTTCCGCAGGGCGCGTGAGATCAGCGAAGCCATGATCGTTCAGGGAGAATTCAATCCCTCTTAAAGGAAACGAACGCGCTCAAAAAGCGAGCGAGTTCAGAACCGCAAAGCTAGCACCACGAGATCAGCACCACAAAATTTGTTCAGGAGAAGAGAGTACATGTCGTCCAACGGAAACGAGCATAGCCACCAGCCTTCAACTCACCCTGGAAGCACTGAACGTCTGCGCAACGAAAAAGAACGAGCCACGCAGTATGCGCTGGCCCAGCAATGCCTGGCCAACGACTGGGCCACAAATCCGCGCTGGAAGGGCATCGAGCGGCCCTACACTGCCGAAGATGTGCTGCGGCTGCGCGGCTCGATCCACATCGAGCACACGCTGGCGCGCATGGGCGCCGAGCGCCTGTGGGAACTGCTGCAGACCGATCCTTACGTCAACGCCCTGGGCGCTGTAACCGGCAACCAGGCGGTGCAGCAGGTGCAGGCCGGGCTAAAGGCGATTTACGTCAGCGGGTGGCAGGTGGCGGCCGACGCCAATAACGCGTGCTCCATGTATCCGGACCAGAGCTTGTATCCGGCGGACAGCGTTCCGAATCTTTGCCGACGCATCAACAATGCGCTGCAGCGCGCCGACCAGCTGCATCATGCCGAGGGCAAGGTCGCGCCGAGTGAGAGTTGGTTTGCTCCGCTTGTGGCCGACGCCGAAGCAGGATTCGGCGGCACCTTGAACGCGTTCGAGCTGATGAAAGGAATGATCGAGGCAGGCGCGGCGTGCGTTCACTTCGAAGACCAGTTGTCGTCGGCCAAGAAGTGTGGTCACCTCGGCGGCAAGGTACTCGTGCCGACGAGCGAGGCGATCCAGAAGCTGGTGGCAGCACGGCTCGCCGCTGACGTGATGGGCGTGCCCACGCTGGTGATGGCCCGCACCGATGCCGACAGCGCCCACTTGCTGACCAGTGACATCGATCCGCGCGACCGTGTGTTCTGCACGGGCGAGCGTACCTCGGAAGGATTCTTCCGCATTCGTGGTGGAATCGAGTCGGCGAT
>JASHNU010000108.1 GCA_030041475.1 Candidatus Sulfotelmatobacter sp. | reverse complement strand
AAAACCCGCCTGCGCGTGGATGACTACCAGATTCAGGCCGAACTCACCCCGCATTTGCACGCCATCACCGCCCGCGCCAAGGTCAAGTTCACCGCGTTGCAGGACCTCAGCGTTGCCGTCTTCGAATTGCACAATGACCTGCGCGTCACCAAAGTTCTCGACGAAAAGGGTCAGCCGCTTTCGGCTGAGCGCGTCACGCAAGATTCCACGGTCCGAGTGCCATTGCCCGCCGGCCTCGCGAAAGACGCCTCGACCACGCTGACATTCGAATACGAAGGAAGTCTGGAAAGCTCCGACAACGGCCCCGTGCCCGGCCTTAAGCTGGCTTACATCGGCGACGACACCAGCTACCTGTTTTATGCCGGGCGCTGGTTCCCGGTCAGCGGCTTCGGGCTGAATCGCTTCACGTCGACGATTTCAGTAACCATCCCCGCCCACATGGTGGCGATTGGCAGCGGCAAACAGACTGTCACCGAACATGCAGCCGCGAACAAACCCGATGCGAGCGTATTACCGACGAAGACTTTCACTTTCGTCTCCGACAAACCCAGCTTCCCGGGAACGATCATCGCCGGTGTCTTCGCGCAGGAATACAAGAGCGACGAGGCAGGCATGGACCTGCACGTATACTTCAAGCCCACGCACCAGAGTCTCGCCCCGACCTACACCACGACGGCGGTGCAGGAGTTTACGTACTTCATCACGCTGTACGGCCCGCCGCCTTCGCAGAAGCTGAACGTGGTGGAATTGCCCGACGACACGCTCCCTTACTGCTGGGCTCCGGAAATCGCCGGACTGGCCGGACCGTCGATCACGGAAAAGACCAACTATCAGCTCCTGGCCAACGCGATCGCGCACCAGTGGTGGGGAGTCTCCGTGAGTCCCGAGACCAAGGACGACTGGTGGCTGAGCGACGGCTTCTCCCGCTACTCGCAGGCAATGTATGTCGAAAACGCCGCCGGACAGGCGGGTCTGGAGGAAGTGGTGAAGGACATGTCGGTCGGCGCGCTGGCATATGACACCGTGCCGCTTTCGAGCGCCAGCAAGCTCGACATTTACTCCACCGAGTTTCAGTCGCTGGCCACCGACAAGGGTGCGATGATTCTGCACATGCTGCGGTACGTGTTGGGCGAAGACAAATACAACAAGACCATGCGCGACTTTGCCGAGCAGTATGCCGGAAAATCCGCGAGTATGGATGACTTCCGCTCCATCGCGGAGAAGAATTACGGCAGTCAGCTTACCTGGTTCTTTTCGCAATGGCTTGATTCCACGGGAGCCCCAGAGTTTAAGGTGAAATACACCACGTACCGGTTGGGAGGCGCTGCTGCCGCGCAAAATCCCAAAGAAGAAAAGATTCCGGGATTCCGCGTTACCGGCGAGATTTCTCAGGATCTCGACTTGTTCCGCATGCCCGTAGACATTCGCATCGACACCGACGGGCAGACGGAAAACAAACGGATCGACGTGGTCGGTACCGATTCGCCGTTCACGATCGAGACCTTCGGCCGCCCGCGACGCATTTCGGTCGATCCCGACCATCATGTGCTCACCAACTCCAGCGATGTACGGCTGCGGGCGTCCATCCTGCGCGGGCAGGCGCTGCAGCAGCAGGGAGATCTTTCGGGTGCGCTCACGGAGTTCAACAAAGCGCTCGATCTGAACAAGAACAGTTCGTTTGCCCACTACCGGATCGCGGAGGTCTTCTTCCAGCAGCGGAACTATCAGTCGTCGGCCAACGCCTACCGGGAATCGCTCAATGGCGACGGCGATCCGCGCTGGACCGAAGTCTGGAGTCGCATTCAGCTGGGCAAGATTTTCGACATTACCGGACAGCGCGAACGCGCGGTCAACGAATATCGGCAGGCGCTGCAGACCAACGACAATACCTTCGGCGCTCTCGAAGAAGCACGCAAATACCTACAGAAGGCGTACGAACGGCCGAAAGAAAGGTCGTAAAGACTAACGCGCGACTATTGCGCCGCAAAAAGCCGCGGCGTTTCGCGCGGCTCGCCCAGATCCTTCACTGCGCAAAGAACGCTTGCTCAGGATGACAGCAGTCGTTGTAGATCAGCAGCTAGTCTCGAACCCAGCGTTCTGCTTCTTCGTAGGAGCGAAAAATCCGGATGTTCGCCTCCGGCCGCAGGACCTTGTGCATGCGGGCTGCATGGTTCTGCACTGAGTTGTGAGCCACGAACGCACGCTTCGCTCCAGGGGAAAAAGGATCAATCTGGTCCGCCAGCTTAATAAAGTCATCGGCTTGCAAATCCAGGTCCTCCACCCCGCTGAGATCAACAATTTCGGAGAAATCCGGAGCAAACGATGGATTGGCAACCAGCCAGAAGGCATATTTCTGGATGTCTCCGGCCGTCAACCTCTTGCCGAACTTCACCACGACACGTCTTCTTTCACGATCAATGACATGCTCAGCCGGTGTGCCGCGCTGGGCGCCGTCTGCGCGCGTGGATGTCCCCTGCCCGTTAGCTTTTTCCATGCGCAACTCCGTGCCTCCAGCTCATTTACTACTCTCTGATAGCTATCGGCAATCTGAGCCTGAACTTCACGCGTTGTAACTGACCGGAATCCGCCGGTCGCCCTCCTTCCTGGCTAACCTTTTCTAGGCTTTCCGGGTCTAAGGGTATATATGCCAGCAGGGAACTTCTAATCGCCCGGCTGCGTATCTCTGATCAGATGGTTAGGCGGGACTTGAGACCCCTCGCCTGAACGTTACCCGGGTGCCCCCACGCTCCTCCCCGGAGGCGTGGGGGCATGCTTCCGTCGATCAGCGTATGCGCATGCTTCTGGATATCGTGCGGCAGTCCCTCTCCACGCTGTGGGCGCATAAGCTGCGCTCGTTCCTGACCATGTTCGGCATCGCCTGGGGCGTCGGATCGTTGCTGCTCCTGGTCGGCCTTGGCGAAGGATTCCGCAGCGGCCAGGAAAAAGAACTCGCCGAGCTCGGCCAGAACATCATGTTCATGTTTCCAGGGCGAATTCCCGCGGTCGAGGGAAGTACACAATCGGGGCAGGTTTACTACTTCACTTACAAGGACTACTTGGCCGTCCGCAGCGAGGCGCAGTTAGTCGGAGCATTGTCGCCGGTGCTGAACCGCGAGGACATTCGTGCCGTCAGCGACTACGGCTCTACCAACGGCCAGGTGTTCGGGGTAGCGCCCGATTACAACCAGATTCGCAACGTCCCCGTGCAGCCGGGCCGCTGGTTTAACGACCAGGACAACACGGAACGACGGCGCGTGGCCGTGGTGGGCTGGGAAATGTTGAAGAATACGTTCCCCGGCAGGCCGGCGGTGGGCGCGACAATCTTGCTGAATGGTATTGATTTCCAGGTTGTCGGCGTCGTGGCCAAGGTCGGCAAGGACGGCAATAACGGCACCAACTCGCGCATCTTTATTCCGATCGACACGATGCGCAATCTTTTCCCGCTCACCAAGGCGAATTCCGAGGACGCGATCTCGTTCCTGAATTACCAGCCCATCTCTAAAGAACTGCACGCTCAGGCTAAAGACGAGATTCACCGCATCATCGCCCGCCGGCATGGCTTTAATCCCAAGCTGCAGGACGCCTTCGACGACTGGGACACAATCGAAAACATGAAGCGCGTGGGAAAGATTTTCGACGCCATGGACTGGTTCCTGGGAGTGGTGGGCGTAGTCACGCTGGGTCTGGGCGCCATCGGAATTATTAACATCATGCTGGTGTCGGTTACGGAGCGAACCAGGGAAATCGGCCTGCGCAAGGCGCTGGGCGCGACGTACCGCGCCATTCTGACGCAGTTTTTCATCGAAGGTGCGTTCCTTACCGCGTTCAGCGGCGGAATCGGTTTGGCGGTCGCGACCGGCTTCGTGACTTTGCTGGCCATGCTGCCGTCGCCCGAAGGTTTCGACACGCCGCGTATCATTCCGGCGTCAGCCCTGGCGGCGATTGGCTCGCTCGCAATTGCTGGCATCGCGGCGGGGCTGTATCCGGCGCGCAAGGCTGCGCTGTTGCCGCCGGTCGAGGCGTTACGGCAGGAATAGGAAGCTCATGATCGTCGACATCGCCATCCAGGCCTATAACGCGCTGCGACATAACCGCCGGCGAAGCATGCTCACCATGCTGGGCATGGCGTGGGGTATCGCGACTGTGGTGCTTCTGCTCGCCTACGGCTCCGGCTTCGAGCGTGGCCTCTGGTCTGCGTTCCGCTCCTTTGGCACGGATCTGGTTTTCATCTTTCCCGGCCGCACCGAACTCCAGGCCGGCGGGACGAAAGCTGGAACGCAGATACGTCTTGACGTTAACGATCTCGACTACATCCGCGCCGAGGTCCCATTGCTGAAGCGGCTTTCGCCCGAGTCTGCCAAGAACTGCGTGGTCGCATACGGCACGCGGAGTGCGACGTATGGGGTCAGCGGCGTGTACGCCTCCTATGGCCGCATGCGGAAGATGGATCTGATCGAAGGCAGCTTCTTCAGTGAGGCCGATGATTTCACCCATACGCGTGTCGCGGTAATCGGCGAGGATGCCAAGAAGAAACTCTTTTCTGGCCTGAACGCTCTTGGCGAAAGCATTCGTATCGACGGCATTTCCTACCAGATCGTGGGCATTCTCAAACACCAGGTGCAGAACGGGGACGACAACATCAACGAGCATGTCTACGTCCCCTACAGCGCCATGAGCGATCTGACGAACACGTACTACCTGACTGCGATCGTGATGGAGTACGAAGGCGATCATGCCAAGGTAGTGAACGCGGTGCGCTCATCGATGGGGTTCCATCACAGCTTTGACCCCAAGGATCACCGCGCCATTTTCGTGTTTGACGTCGTCGCCGACCTGCTCGATTTGCAGGTGATCACGACTGGCATCAAGATTCTTCTCGGCTTTATCGGCCTGCTTACGCTGGGAATCGGCGGCGTGGGTCTGATGAACATCATGCTGGTGTCGGTCACCCAGCGCACCCGCGAAATTGGCGTGGAAAAGGCGCTGGGGGCGCATCGCTGGCACATTCTGTTGCAGTTCCTGGCCGAAGCCCTGGTCATCACCGCTCTGGGCGGACTTCTGGGGGTGGTGCTGGCGTATGTGGTTTCGTGGTCGGTGGGATCGCTGACTCTGTGGAGTGCGTTTGAGGACAATGCCAGCGAGGGCGACATCCATCTCTATATCAACTCGGCTACGCTGATCTGGTCGACCGCAATTCTGAGCTTTGTCGGCGTGGTTAGCGGCATGCTCCCGGCGATCAAAGCCGCACGGCTCGACCCGATTGAGGCCCTCCGGTACGAATGAATCATGCGCCTCTTGCCCAGTTTGGCAACTTGACATACTTTGCTTCAGATACAATTGCTCCCGCTGGTGGCTTCGACAAAAACCCATGAAAATACGCCTCTCGATCTTCTCCTCAGCCCTTCTTGCCGCAGCGTGCCTGTTTCTATGCGCGGTCGCGTCCGCTCAATCCGCCAGCGGCCAGTCCGCTCCATCGAAGGAACCGGCGCTCGTTCCCGGCCTGGACGAACGATTCCTCGATACTTCCGCTGACCCCTGCGTGAATTTCTTCCAATACTCTTGTGGAAACTTCCCCAAGTATTACCCGATCCCCAACGATCGCTCGAGCTTCGGTGCAGGCACACTGCTCGTCGAGCACAACCAATACGTTTTGCACGAATTGCTTGAACAAGCCGCCGCTGGCGGCGCGGACCGTACACCGAATCAGCAGAAAACTGGCGACTACTACGGCGCCTGCATGGATACGGCTGCCATCGAACACAAAGGCCTTCAGCCTTTCCAGCCTGACCTGGACCGCATTGCCGCGCTCAAGAGCAAAAGCGAGTTGACTTCGCTTTTGGCTCATTATCAGCTCACCAACGTGAACGCATTTTTCGGAGTGGGCGAACAGCAGGACTTTCACGACGCCAGCAAACAAATTGCAGCGGCCGATCAGGCCGGTCTTGGCCTGCCGGAACGCGACTATTATTTCCGCACCGGTGAGGCCCCCGAGAAAACCCGCCAGCAATATGTGCAGCACATCACCAACACAATGAAGCTGCTGGGAGACTCCGACCAGGATGCGACGAAGGATGCGCACAACATCATGCAGCTCGAGACAGCCCTGGCCAAAGTTTCCATGGACATTACTTCGCGGCGCGAACCCAAGAACGTTTATCATATGATGCCGCTCGCCGAACTCGACAAACTGAATCCGGCTCTCGACTGGACGGAGCTTCTTTCGGAATCCGATTTTCCGTCCGTCACCGAAATCAATGTTACGAATCCCGATTTCTTCAAGGGGATGAACGCAGTGCTCGACTCCACCGATCTGGCCACGATCAAGGCGTACCTGCGCTGGCAGCTGATCGCATCCGCGGAGAACACCGTGCTGCCCAAAGCTTTCGACGATGAAATGTTCGATTTCAACGGACGTAAGCTGCGCGGCCAGCCCGAACAGCAGGCTCGCTGGAAGCGCTGCGTGCAGGCCACCGACCGCGCTCTGGGAGAGGCGCTCGGTCAGGTCTACGTGGAAAAGGAGTTCCCGCCCTCGAGCAAAGCGGCCACGCTGCAGATGGTGCGTGACATCGAAAGTGCTATGGATCAGGACCTCGAAAGGCTCGATTGGATGAGCGCGGAAACCAAGGCCCGCGCCAAGGCCAAACTGCACGCTGTGGCCGACAAGATCGGCTATCCCGACCGTTGGCGTGACTATTCCCTGCTTATCGTCAAACGCGACGATGCCTACGGCAACGCCGAGCGCGGCGTAGTTTTTGAAAACAAACGCCAGATTGAAAAAATTGGCAAGCCGGTTGACCGCGGGGAGTGGGGCATGACGCCGCCGACCGTCAATGCCTACTACAACCCCAGCATGAACGACATCAACTTTCCCGCTGGCATTCTGCAGTCTCCTTTTTACGATCCGAAAGCCAGCGATGCTACCAATTATGGGGATATCGGCGGAGTTGTCGGCCATGAATTAACCCACGGCTTCGATGATGAAGGCCGGCAATTCGACGGAAACGGCAATCTTTCGGATTGGTGGACAGCGGAAGATGCGAAGAAGTTTGAGGAAAAAGCCGATTGCACGGTGAAGGAATACGACAGTTTTGTCGCGATCGATGACGTTCACGTCAACGGTAAGCTGACGCTTGGGGAAAATACAGCCGACAACGGCGGTCTGCGTCTTGCCTTCATTGCTTTTCTGGCGGATGCGAAGAAAAAAAATGTCGACCTTCATCAAAAACAGAATGGATACACAACCATCCAGCAATTCTTTCTCGGCCACAGCCAGGGTTGGTGCGGAAGCACTCGGCCCGAGCAGCTACGGCTCCAGGTGCAGACCGATCCGCATTCGCCACGCGAATTTCGCGTCAACGGCGTAGTTCAGAACATGCCCGAGTTTGGCGAGGCATTCGGCTGCAAGGTAGGCCAGCCGATGAGGCCGCAAAAGATCTGTCGAGTCTGGTGATTTCCGGCGGGCACAGATACCTTCCTCGTTTGTACAATACTCTGTGCCCGCCGAACCCAATCCTCGCCTCGACCGTGTCCTCGCTCAACTGCAGCTTTACGAGCATCCCCTGCTGAATTTCTCGGCGCGCGCCAAGGGCGACGGCGTCCAGGTCATCATCCAGTTCAAGGACCCGAAGATTCCGGTTCATACATACTACTTCGATCTTCATCCCCGCGATCTGGACGATCCGCAGTTCGAGTGGAGCTTTCAGCGCCAGCTCTATGATGCGCTGCACGATTATTTTGTGGAGATGTTCATCCGCACACCTCAAGATCGAAGGCTACGACAAGACGAAGACCGCGAACTTCGGCAAAGAGAAGACCGCCAGAAGAAGGGCCTGTGACGAAGGAACTGTGAAACTCCGCCAGAAAATCGAGCGGGAGATTCGCGGGCGCGGCCCCATTCCATTCTCGCGCTACATGGAGCTCTGTCTGTACGATCCCGAACTCGGGTACTACTCGTGCCATGCCGACCAGTTCGGCAAGGCAGGTGATTTCTATACGTCGAGTGACGTGCACGCAGTTTTTGGGCGCCTGATGGCACGCCAGTTCGACGAGATGTGGCGCGCGCTGGGCTGTCCGCAAAGCGTCACGGTGAAGGAATTGGGGCCGGGTCGAGGGCTTTTCGCACAGGACGTCCTGGATTGGTCGGAGAGAAAATTCCCGGATTTCTTTCGCGCATTGCGTTACGTCTTGGTCGAAAGTTCAGCCGCGTTGCGCCTGCGGATCGAGCACACGCTGAAGCGTCACTTTGAATCTAACAAAGCGGTTTTTTTCCCAGACGACGATCCGGGCACAACACCGACCATCATTTTCGCCAACGAGTTCTTCGATGCTCTTCCCGTCGAAATCGTCAGTTCGCGCGGATCGCTTCGCCTTGGTTTCCAGGAAATACGTCTACAAGAAAAAGACCCCCACGTCGGACGCTTCCTCGAAACCTGGGTTCCCGTCTCCGCCGAAGAACTCGAATTTCTTGACCGCTATTCCGTTCATCCCGAAGAAGGAGAGCGCATCGAAGTTTCCCTTGCTGCTCAACAACTCGCCGAGAGCGCCGTGCGCGACATTGATCACGGCTTCTTCATCGCCATTGACTACGGCTTCACGCGCGAGGAGCAGCTGGCGAGAAGACATCGTGGAACGTTGAAAGCAATTCGCCAGCACTCAATCAGCGCCAATCCGTATGAAGCTCCTGGCGAACAGGACATCACCGCCGACGTGAATTTCACCGCACTCGCCGCACAGCTGGAAAAACTTGGCTGGCGCGTGCAAAGACTTGTTACGCAATCGCAGTTTCTGATGGGCATTGGCGAAGCCAATCAGTTCGCCGACGCGTTCGAAGAATGCCGTTTGCCCCAGGAGCGCGCCAAAGTCGCGCTGCAGTTGAAGCATCTGGTCACGCCCGCAGGCATGGGCGAAAGCTTTCATGTGCTGGTGGCAAGCAAAGGCGTCGAACAAGACAACGTCTCAGCGCTGTCCGGACTGAGTTTTGGGCGGCGCGCCACGTGAGCATTACACCGGAGCAGGCTTGTCTGTCGTGGCAGGCTCCGGATATTCGTACACTCCCCGCCCGGACTTCCGGCCCAGCCGTCCCGCTTTCACGTACTGCACCAGCAACGGTGCGGGGCGATACTTTTCTCCCAGCGATTTGTGCAGGTATTCGAGGATGCTGAGGCGCGTATCGAGGCCGACCAGATCGACCAGTTCAAACGGGCCCATCGGGTGGTTCAATCCCAGCTTCAGCGCTTTGTCGATGTCAGCGGCCGAGGCGATTCCCTCTTGCAGCATGTAGAAGGCTTCATTGCCGATCATGGCGTTGATGCGGCTGGTGATGAAGCCCGGCGATTCCCGGATCACAACCACTTCCTTGCCCATGCGCTGGCCGACTTCGACGGCGGTGGCGAGGGTATCGTCGTCAGTCTCGAGCGCGCGCACAATTTCGAGCAACTTCATTTTGTGCACGGGATTGAAAAAGTGCATGCCCACACATTTGCGGGCTCGATACGTCACACTGGCGATCTCAGTGACGCTGAGCGAGGAAGTATTCGAAGCGAGAATCGTCGTGGGACGGCAAATTTTGTCGAGCAGAGTGAAGATTTCGATCTTCGACTCCATCTCCTCGGGAACGGCTTCGATGACTAGATCGGCTTCGCGAGCGGCGTCGCCGACCGAGCCGGCGAACTCGATGCGGCGAAACGCGGAATCGGCGTCGGGCGCACTGACCTTGCCGAGTTCGACAGCTTTGTCGAGATTAATGCGGATTTCGCTCTCCGCTTTGCGCAGAGCCGCGGGCAATAGGTCTTCAAGGATCGTGCGGTAGCCGCCGAGGGCGGCGGCATGGGCGATACCTCGGCCCATGATCCCAGCGCCGATGACGGCAATCGCGTTGACAGGGGGCACTATTGCCCCGCCTTTTCGAGATCAGTGAGAGCAGCGGCGATAGAGTTCTGTGCCGCGCGCAAATATTCGGCCAGACGCTGCCTTTCTTCGGCCGTCATGCTGGGGATGGCAACACATATCCGGCGCAAAGTGGCGTTCATGTCGTCCACGTAATTCATCGCGCGGATTAATTCACCGGTCGCTACCATGAGTGCTCCTGTCTTCGTTTGAGATGCGAGTGCTGGATCGGGGTCGGCTTCCTTGCATCGCCCGCAGGCTGTGCCGAACTGTCTATTTTGGACGCGCGCGGAGATTTAGTAAAGGCCGCGGGCACGACTGTTACGATCGATTCATCCGCGAAGCATATAATCGCAATCGATTCTTTTTATGGGACGATGGAGAGCGCGACGAATCCAATCACCATGGCAGATAGACCTTTGCGGCGATACCTTTTTGCGAGCGACTTCGACAAGACGTTGACATTTAACGATACGGGATACGTGCTCTCGGAGCTGGTCGGCATACCGATCGAGGAATTTGAGCGCAAGGCCAAGGGCATGGCCAACATCAATCTCGTGCAACAGGGAGCCGAGTTGGCTTATCTGCTCCTGCACGATCCGGAGTTCAGAAGCAAGGTGCGCAAGGAACACCTGCGCGAGGTGGGCAAACGGATCCGGCTGAAGGGAGAGATCAAGCTCCTTTACCAGATTCTCAAGAACGGCATCGACGGATTTGAGTTCGATTTCTACGTGCTGTCGGCCGCGCCGGTCGAAGTTATTCAGTCAGCGCTCGAGGATATCGTCCCGCCCGAACACATTTTCGGCACTGAGTTTCGCTACCTGCCATCGGGCGAGATTGACACGATTGTGCGCGCCACGGCCGGTTATGGGAAGGTCGCGGTGCTCGATCAACTCCTTCAGCAGCACGTCGCCGGCCCCGATCACGTGATTTACACGGGCGATGGCAGTTCGGACATTCACGTCATGCTGCACATCAATGCGCGCGACGGATTGACGATCGCGGTTTCGGAATCGCCCAACGTATCGCAAATCGCCAGGCGAACGGTACTCAGCGCGAGCGCACTGGCCGTGCTGGCGCCGATTCTTGAGGAAGTCGCGGGATGGGAGCGCTACCGCATCAGAGGTTTTTTTGAGGCCAATGGGATGCTGATTCAGGAGTGGGAGCGCGTGCGAACCGACTGGTTGACGGTGCGTCCCGCCGCGCCGGAGCCGGTGGCGAAGGGAGCGGCGTAGCGACATGCTGCGCGACAAGAACCTCATCCCGCTGTCGCACCAGCACCAACATGCCTTGGCACTGTGCGTCCGGATTGAGCGCGCATCGCCGATTCCGGACGCCGACCTGAAGATTTGGCAACTGGAGATTGCGCAGATCTTCCAGGCTGAGATTGCGATTCATTTTGACGCGGAGGAAAGGTTGATTTTTCCTGCCGCACGCAAATTCGAAACGCTGGTTTCCCTGGTAGAAGATCTGCTTCGTGATCATGCAAGCCTGCGGGAGAGTTTCACACGGGCGCAACGCGGAATCATGAATGCGGCTGGCTTGACGGCATTGGCCAAACAACTCTCGGCTCACATCCGCAAGGAAGAACGCCAGCTTTTCGAGCGCATGCAGGAATTGATGAACCCTGAACAACTCGCCACTCTAGGGGCGCAACTCGAAGCAGCACTCAAAAATGCAACACAAGCTTGTACGTTGCCGGATTCAGCGACCAGGTTACGGGCAGCGAAATAATTCTACTGTGCCGGTGTTATCGTCCGGCTGCACCCGCGTGTATCTGCCGGAAGCGTGCAGCGGCCTCGCGCCCCATGTAGCGGTCGAGCACCAGTGGATCGGTTTGCCGCAGATCGACTACGACCAGTCCGTCGAGAGTGTTCGAGAAGCTGCGGTCCACGCTGAATCCCAGGAATTTTCCGCCGACTTTGGCATACTGCCGTAGCAGAATGGGCAGACCTTTACCGTCGGCTTCAATGTCGGTGATCGGCTGCGAAAGCTCGTCCAGATCGCGCAGGGCACGGCTCATGCCGCGGCAGTCCCAACGGCGCAATATCGTGGGGCCGACGCGAAACGGATGCAACGGCTCGACCAATCCCGCCAGTTCGTCCTTCTGGAAACGCTCCTGGAAGAAGCGATAAATCATTTCGCGCGACGCCTTGTTGTAGTCATTGCTGACGCTGACCGCGCCGAACAGCACCGGAATCTCGGGCCGCATCGCAACCAGGCCAGCGATGCCCTTCCACAACAAAAGCAGTGGCGCATATTGCCGCTGATATTCCGGGCGCACGAAGGAACGGCCGAGTTCAAACGCAGGGCCGAGCTTTTGAAAGATGCTTTCGTCGTAGCGGAAAATAGTGCTGGTATACAAGCCAGGCACACCGTGCTGGGCCAGAATCTCCACGCTATTGCCGGCGCGGTACGCACCGACCAATTCGCGCCCGCTGCGGTGCCAAAGGATCAGATGCCAGTAGTAGTCGTCGAAACGGTCCAGGTCGAGGCTCTTGTTCGTTCCTTCGCCGACCTGGCGGAACGTGACCTCGCGCAGGCGCCCCACTTCGTGGAGCATGTGCGGCATCTCCTGGGCAGTACCGAGATAGACCGCGAGATCGCCGTTTCGAGCTAGGCAGCGGTCGGGAGGAAGCTGCTCGATCTCATGGTGCAGGATCGCGGGATTCACCGCAACGGCCAATGGCTCCTGCATTTTGACCGCAATCTTTGAGCGCAAGGCCGCGGGCCACGAGGGCTCCGCTTTTTGCCGACGCGCGAGCAGATACGTGCGCCAGCGGAGATACTCTGTCGCTTCGCGATCGCCGCCGACCGCCGCCAGAGCCTCGTCCGAAATCTCGCTGCCCACGCGGACTTCGATCTTCTTTCCTTCCTGGCTTAGAAACTCCTGCAACAGGAAACCCGTACGCAACTTGGGGTGAATCACACTCAGGAGCTGGAATCCGACGCTGTTGTGGCCGCAGAAATAGACCGGCAGTGCCGACGCCCCGCTCCTACGAATCAGCCGCGCTGCGGTGTCGCTCCACTCGGGGTCGGCAATCTGCGCGGCAGGCATTTGCCAGTGCGAGACTTCTCCCGCAGGGAAGATCGCGAGCATTCCACCTTGCAGCAGCCAGGAAAGGGCCTGCCGCAACGCGCGCCGATTCGAGTCAACAGAGCGATCGGTCTGGAAAGGATCGACAAAGATGCAGTGTTGCTGCAGTTCTGGCACGTCGGCGAGCAACCAATTTGTAAGGACCTTCACATCGGGCCGAACGCGGGTCAACAGAACGGTCAGGACCGCGCCACCGAGCATGCCATAGGGATGATTGGCGACAACAACCACTGGGCCTGTCGCGGGAATGCGGGCCTGATCCGCGGCATCCAGACGGAGACTCACTCGCATTTCATCGAGCAAAGCCTGCAGCCGGAATCCGTCGGGCGATTGCCGCACGCGCCGGTAGAGATCGCGAACTTTGCCGACCGGGGCGAATTTTGCCGCGAGACCAGGAAAATCAGCGACTCGCGACAACACTTCTGGTGGAGTCTGATCGTCGCAGAGCTCGCTTGATGGCATGTTATGAGATTATTTCGCTCACTTTGCAGCAAAATGAAGGTCACGTTAAAAACTGATGAAATGTACGGCGAGGAAGCAGAAGAGTAACCGGAAGTAACCAGGGCAGAGTGGTGGCAACAGGCCGGAGTCGCTACTCACGTTTCGAGCCGGAAACGCGTCTCAGCCAGCCGGTAGAGCCTGCGCCACACCAGCCGATTGATCGTCACTACAGTGGCCGCCATCATCATGGTGGCAGCGAGCAGGAGATTGAAGTTGCCCTGGTCGGTGGCCTGCGAGATAGTCGCTCCGAGCCCGACGGTCGTGTAAATCTGGCCTTTGAAATGAAAATACTCGGCGATGATGCTGGCGTTCCATGCGCCGCCGGACGCAGTCACCAGACCAGTGACCAGATACGGAAAAATGCCAGGCAGAATTAGTTTGCGCCAGCGCTGCAGCCCTTCCAGCCGAAAGACTGAACAACACTCCTTCAGGTCAGTTGGGATTGCGATTGCCCCGGCGATTACGTTGAACAGGATGTACCACTGCGTTCCGAGCAGAAGCAACACGATTGAGCCGACACCAAGCCCGCCACCGACGCGAATGAGCAATAGCAATACAACCGGGAAGAGCGCGGTTGCCGGAACAGAAGCAGCAATCTGAGCAAGAGGCTGCGCGATCCTCGCCAGGCGGGGCTGAAACCCGATCGCTACTCCAGCGGGAATGGTCCACAAGGCTCCGATCAACAGTGCAACGTTCACCCGCAGAAACGTTGCCCCCAGGCCGATGCCGGCCTCCTGCAGCTCAGCTTTCTGGATCCCCGAAAGAATCATGGCTACACGAACAACGCCGTAACCGATTGCGGCCAGCACCGCCACCAGCAGCAGGCGCAAAAGCCAAACTTTCCACGGGCTGGCCTTCTGTCGCTCCTCACCGGAATGCGTGTGCGCGAAGTGCAGCATCAGCCGTTCGCCCAGCGGTGCGACCGTCTTCTTGCGAATCTGCGCCAGAGCACGCGAATGGCGGATCAAATCCAGCACCCAGGAGCGCGAAGTCTCGGTGCTTTCCACCTGCTCCACCTTGAATTTCTCGGCCCAGGCGATCACTGGTCGCCACACAAACTGATCGAGCAGCACGATGACCGCGATCATGGTTGCGACGCCCCAGAGAATCGACGGAGTGTCGCCAGCGCTGGCCGCCGTCTGCAGATATGAGCCAAGGCCTGGTAGACGGAAATCGCGCGAACCAAGCACGAACATTTCGCAGGCCATCAGAAAAAACCAGCCGCCCGCGACCGACATCATCGAGTTCCACACCAAGCCGATGGCCGAAAACGGTAGCTCCATCTGGAGGAAACGTTGCCACCAGCTGAATCCATAAACCTTCGCGGCCTCGCGCATCTCGGTCGGAATGCTCTTCAGCGAAGCGTAGAAGCTGAATGCCATATTCCACACCTGGCCCGTAAAAATCAGCAGGATTGCGCCCGCCTCCACGCCGAGTTGCCTGCCCGGAAACAGCGCCACCATCGCAAGCATGACGCCAGGAAGAAAGCTGAGCACGGGAATCGATTGCAGCACGTCGAGAAGAGGGATCATGAAGCGCTCGGCGCGGGCGTTGTATGCCGCGATGTAACCGTAGACGAACGTGAAAGCCAGACTCAGGACATATGCGATCGTGATGCGCAGCAGAGAATAACCAGCGTAGGCTGGGAGTGCCAGCGGGCTGCGCCGGATCTCAACCTCCGGCGTGAACGGGCCGAGCCATGTGCGTCCGACAACCAGCAATCCGTAAAACAGTGCCATTCCCGCCGCGCCCATCAGAAGGTCGGGGAGATACGAAATCTCGATCGAGGGCAACACGCCCCAAAAACGATAAGGCGAGAAGCCCCGCAGACCGGCTGATTTCTTCTCATGCGTCATTCTGCTGTTCGTCTCTCAGGCTTTCGGGGTGGTCGCGGAATTCTGACTTTCGGCAGCAGTGTCTTGCGGCGCCGGCGGCTCGGCCTGCACCAGTCGGCCACTCTCGCGATCATAGTCGAATATCTCGGCGTGGCGGCCCCAGTTCATCGCGGTCTCGAACTGGCGCTGCACCTCGTCTTCGGCAAAATGCTCGTCGAGGATGTCGTGGAAGAACTCATCGTTAATCGAGTGATCGGACTTGCGCTTCAGGATGCTGTCAATCTGCTTGAGAATCGTCACATGCTCCAGGGCCGCCTGCCGAAAGAGGACCTTGCGTTGCTGAATGTCGGCCTCTGCAAAGGCCGAGCCTTGCGGAGAAATTTGCACGTCGCCTTCCTTCAGCCAGGCGAAGCCCAGCAGGACGCAGGCTTCGATAATCGGCAGCAAGTCTTCCACATCCATCACCAGTTCTTCCGCCAGGCGAAACAGATCCTCGTGTCCGCCACGATCATGCAAAAACTCGATCAGGCCGGCGATGCCGCCCACGCGGGCGTGGGGCAGCATCTGATATTTCGTCGTGCGGACGACCGTCGGCTGCTTTCGCCGCGTGTCCTTCGTCAGGCCGCCCGCCGGCAAGACAATTTCGGCTGTTGTCTCAGCGTCAGGCGGCGCGTGTTCGGCGTCGGGTTCGGTCATGACCTTGTAAATGTAGTCGACCAATTCAAGAAAGCGCGGCGACTTGCGGTCTCGCGGATGTTGCAGGCGGAGGTTCAAGTCCGAGCGAATACGCGCCGGATTTCTGCCGAGCACGATGACGCGGTCGGCCAGCATGACCGCTTCTTCAATGTTGTGCGTAACGATGAAAATGGCCTTCGTGGGCATTTTCTTGTTCAGCCAGAGTTCCAGCAGTTCACCCCGCAGGTTTTCGGCGGTAAGAACATCGAGCGCGGAGAACGGTTCGTCCATGAACAAAACTTCCGGTTCAACGACGAGCGCGCGGGCAAAGCCGACTCGCTGCTTCATGCCGCCGGAGAGTTCCTTCGGATACGCCGTCTCGAATCCGTCGAGACCAACTGTGTCGAGCGTGCGCAGTGCACGCTTGCGGCGCTCGACTGCCCCAACAGCGCGCGCTTCGAGCGGCGCTTCGACATTTTCCAAAACGGTGAGCCAGGGAAACAGGGCGAAACTCTGAAACACGATGGCGACGTTCGGCGTCTGGCCATCCAGCGGCTTGCCGTGCCAGGCAAGCATTCCTGCGGTCGGCTTCGACAGCCCGCTCAGTATGCGCAGCAGGGTCGACTTGCCGCAGCCCGAGGGGCCCAGCAGCGCTATGATTTTACCGGGCTCGATTGACAGGTTGGTTTGGCTGACAACCTGTATCCGCGTGCCATCGGGCTGAGGATACGACTTTTCAATCTCCACCGCTTCAATAATCGCGTCGTTTTGCGTCGAGCTCACCACAAAGGCTCCCGTACCTTCTATACACGATCTGAGCAGAAGCGCAAAGCGCGCCTTGCAGTCACACACCATTCACTATGAGTCGTGAGGCTGGCCTAGGCCGCAAAGGAATCGCCGGCTAGAGAAGCGAACGGCTGTGGTAAGCGGTCGCTGACCTCGGTCAGAAGCGCCAGCTTCGCCGCCAATTCGCCCGTGAGTTGATGCGATTCGAACCGCCAGCGCCAGTTGCCGCCGTACAGGCTGGGCGTGTTCATGCGGGCCTCGCTGCCCAGGCCCAGCACGTCCTGCAGGGGAATAATGCTCAGACTGGCAGGCGAGCCATGCGCCGCCCGAATAAATGCCCAATGAATGCCATTGTCCGCGCGGCCGAGGTAGGCTTCGGCATTGCGGCGTTCGTGCTCTGAGGCTCCTGAGCGCCACCAACCCACCACGGTGTCGTTGTCATGAGTGCCGGTATACATGACCTTCCCCGCCGCCCGATGAGGCAGATAGATGTGCGCTCCCTCGTCTCCAAAACCAAACTGGAGAACTGCCATCCCCGGGATCTGGAGACGATCCCGCAGCGCGTGCACAGACGGAGTGATGTAGCCGAGATCTTCCGCGAAGAAAGGCAACCCGCCGAGAGCCTCCCTCAGCTTGACGAACAAATCGTCTCCCGGGCCGTCTACCCAGCGGCCATTTACCGCCGTGGTCTCCGCGGCTGGAATCTCCCAGAATTGATCGAATCCGCGGAAGTGGTCGAGCCGGATGTAGTCGCAATGCTCGGTAGCCCAGCGCATGCGCCGAATCCACCACTGATAGCCGCGTTCCTTCATCACGTCCCAGCGGTAAAGCGGATTGCCCCAGCGCTGGCCTGTCTTGCTGAAGAAATCCGGGGGCACACCCGCGACCACTTCCGGCTCCAGCTTGTCGTTGAGGCGGAAGAGTTCGGGCCGAGTCCACACATCGGCGCTGTCATGATTCACAAAAATAGCCACATCCCCCACCACGCGAATGGCGCGTTCGGCACAGCATCGGCGCAACGCCCGCCACTGCTCATAGAAAGCGAACTGCAGGGCGGCTCGAACCTGAATGTCGCTGTCCAGTTCCTTGCGCGCCTGCTCGAGAGCCGCTGGATCGCGCCGGGCGAGTTGCTGCGGCCACTGGCTCCAGCTCTCCAGCTTATGCCGGGCGCGTAAGGCATCGAACAGGACAAAATCATCGAGCCACCACGCATTCTCTGAGCGAAAGGCTTGCAGGCGGCGCAGAGATTCGGCAGGACCGGAACGCAGGAAACTCCGAGCCGCTTCAAACAACCGGGGCATCTTCTGTGCGAAAACCTGATCGTATTCAACAGCGCGGGAATCGGAAAGAGAGTCGGCTCCGGTTGTTTCGATCTTTGCTGCGCCAAACTCTGCCGGGCCAGACTTTGCCGGGCCAGACTTTGCCTGATCAAGCTTTGTCTGATCAAACTTTGCTTGATCGAACCAGCCACGCTCCGCCAGGCGGTCGAGACTGATCAGCAGCGGATTGCCTGCGAACGCCGATGTGGAAGAGTAAGGCGAATTGCCATACCCGATAGGCCCGAGAGGCAGAACCTGCCACAGCCCCTGGCGGGCCGCCGCAAGAAAATCTACAAAGCGGTAGGCTTCCGGACCGAAGTCGCCAATGCCGCTGCTCGAAGGCAGCGACGTGGGATGCAACAGAATGCCTGCGGCGCGCGAGAAGGACATGTCACCGCCGCTACATTCCCTGCTCGCTTCCCGTGCGGGTCAAGGCTTTCAATTCTTCCTGATTGATCTTGATCTTGCCTGTCTTCTCCATCTGATCGCGCAGGTTGGAAACGAAAAGACCGAAAAGCTCCTGCTGCTTACCTTGCAGTAGTTGTTCGCGGATCTGGTCGCGTTTGGCGGCAAAGTCTGCGTCGGTTGGCTTCTGGTTGTCGATGAGCTCGATCACGGCCGCGCTGGAGCCGCTGTTGATTGGACCGCTGATGTCTCCCGGCTTCATGGTGAAGGCTACTGAAGCCTGGCCAGTCATGGAGCCGATATCAGGCACCTGCCCGTCGGGCAGAACAAAATCGCTGGTCTTCAGCGTGGCGCCCAGCTCTTTAGCCGCGCGCTTGAGGTCGTGCTCGGCCTTGGCACGGTCTGACAATTCCTGAGCCTTCTGCGCCAGCAGAGTTCTCGCCCGATCGTTCTTGAATTCTTCTTCTACGCGGCTGTGAATCTCTTCCAGAGTCGGCGTGGCGGCCGGCTTGACGGCCAGCAGTTGGAAGACGACCGGTCCCTGAGATGCGGAGGCCACATCAGGCGGCGACTTTTCCGTCGCGGTGAATACGGCATCCATGAACTGCGGCGCCGGTCCGAGCCCCGGCAGCATGTCCTTGCGGGCAAAAAAGTCAGAGGTAATCACCGGAATTCCCAGCGTTGCGCCGGCCGCATCCAGGCCCTGGGCTCGAGCCTGTTTCAGGAGGTCCTCGGCTTTCGCCTGCGCCGCAATCTGCCCCTTTTGCCGCCTCAGGATTGGTTCGATCTGGCTCTTGACCTCATCAAGCGGTTTCACGTGCGCATCCTGTTTGTCGTCCAGGCGAATGATGTGAAAACCGTCACTGCCTTTCACCACATCGCTGATCTGCCCCTTGGACAATGAGAATGCAGCCTTCTCGAATTCAGGCGTCATTTGCGCTCGTCCAATCCAGCCGAGTGCCCCCCCCACGTTGGCGCTACCCGGGTCTTCGGAATATTTCTTCGCCAGTTCGTCGAACTTGTCGCCATTCTTCAACTGTTTCAACAAATCGTCGGCGCGATGCTGCGCCTCGGCCACTTTGTTCTCGTCGACCTTGCCGTCGGCGCCAAGCAGAGGCATCTTGATCCAGATGTGACTCACTTTCACCTGTTCGGCTCCGCGGTATTCGTCGCGGTGCTGGTCGTAGTAGGTGCGCAGGTTGTCCTGCGTGACTTGAACCCCGGCTTCGGCCTTGGCCGTATCAACGACCGCGTACTTGACCTTGCGCTTCTCGGGAATCGAATTTGCGTAAGTCGCCTTGTGACTTTCGTAGAAAGCCTTCAGCTCTTCTTCGGTTGGATGCAAGCCCTTGCGCAGGTCGTCCTGCTTTAGAACCGCGTAGTCGAATTTGACCTTCGTGTTCTGCTTGATGAACTGATTATGAACTTCAGTTTCGCTGACGCTGGCGCTCTGTGAAATCAGAGCCCGCAATTTGGATATGCGAATCTCATCACCCACGGAGGCTTCGAACTTGGCGGGCGTCAGATTTGCGCGTTGCAGCATTTCTGTGTATTCCTGCGTCCCGATGAAGTTGCCGCCGGGAAAGAAATACGCGGCGTAGTGTCCATGCTGCAATTCGTCCATGACCTCTTCTGGAGTCGCGCGCAGGCCCATGCGCGAAGCTTCCGCGAGCAGCACCTGCTGATTAATGAGCTGCTCGGCGGCGCGCTGCGCGAAGAAGGGCAGCAGCATCCCCATGTTGGGCCCGCCCTGCGGCATCTGCTGCTGCAGCATTTCGCGAGCCTGTTGACGCACTTCGTCGGCCATAATATCTGTTCCCTCGACCTTGGCGACCACACCCCTTGCGGGAGCGCCGAAGTCGTAACTGCCGGAACTGGGCACCAGATACCACACCATGGAAACGGTCATCAGCAGGAGAATCCCGCCGAGCAGATATTTCTTGATGGGACCGGGAGTTTGCAGAAATCGAATCATGGTTCTTAATCACTCCAGATGTGTGAGACGGATCATTAATTATAAACTACGGGCCTCGGGCGCCTAGGATATCGGAGTGCGCGGACCGCCGCTGCCACGCGATTGTAGACTCGACCAGTCAAGTCGCCGCTCAAGCGTGCGCGTAATTCGCCATACCGCGGAAAATGGCCTATTGAAACGAATTAATATACAGTGTTATCAGTTGCAGCCACGTTGCTGCGATTCCCATTTCATTGGAAAACGAAACGTATTACACGGGAGAAACATGAACTCGGAAACATGGCCGCCAGTCATTGATCGCATTCGGACTCGACTCATTCCAGCTCTGCTGATCATTTCTAGCTCTGCTTTCGCCCAGGGTGCAGCGAACTCGAATTCTTCAACGGAAACCAGGTTCGCTCTGCGCGACGGCTGGAGTTTGCAGACCTCCGCCAAAGTAGAAGCCACGGGGGAAACGATTTCCACTCCTCGCTTTGCCCCGTCGGGATGGCATACGGTCGCAGTGCCCGCGACGGTTGTGGCCGCACTCGTGAAAGACAATACGTTGCCCGACCCGTTCTTCGCGATGAACTTGCGCGACTTCGCTGGGATGAACTATAGGATCGGCGCCAACTTTTCGAACATTGCCATGGCGCCTGATAGTCCCTACGCGCCGCCGTGGTGGTATCGAAAGGAGTTTACTGCGCCCGTTTCCTACAAGGACAAGACGATCTGGTTGAAGTTCGAAGGCATCAACTACCGTGCGAGCATTTGGCTCAACGGTAAGCAGATTGCCAAATCGGAAGACGTCGCCGGCGCCTGGCGCACTTACGAATTCAATGTAACCGAAGCGGTCAGGCCCGGCGCTGAGAATGTTCTCGCCGTTCAGGTCTTCGCGCCCACGGAGCACGATCTCGCCATCACCTTTGTTGACTGGAATCCAGCCCCGCCGGACAAGAATATGGGGCTTTGGCGCGAGGTATATCTAACCGCGAGCGGCCCGGTCGCGTTGCGCTATCCCACAGTCGTGTCGCGGCTGAACCCGCCTGCAAATGATCGCGCCCAACTCACGGTGACCGCGCAACTGAAAAACGGCACCAATCAGACGGTCGCGGGCAAACTGAAGGGGCAGATCGAAGACATCACGTTCGAGCAGGAAGTAGAATTGGCTGCCAACGAGATGAAAGACGTCACCTTCACTCCCACTCAATTCCCACAACTCGTCTTTTTGAATCCGCGTTTGTGGTGGCCGGCGCAAATGGGAAACCCGAACCTGTACTCACTTAGTATGGAATTCGAGACGAACGGAGCGATGAGCGACCGCTCCAGCACTGAGTTCGGCATCCGCGAAATTACCTCGGACTTTAACTCCATTGGCGGGCGCGCCTTCCACATCAATGGAAAGAACATTCTGCTCCGCGGCGGTGGCTGGACGCCCGACATGATGTTGCGGGAGAATGCGCAGCGCCTGCGCGACGAATTGCAGTACGTCCGCGATATGGGACTCAACACGATTCGACTCGAGGGCAAACTGGAAACGCAGGAATTTTTCGATCTTGCCGACCGCGAGGGAATTCTCGTCATGGCGGGTTGGTGCTGCTGCGATTTCTGGGAGCGCTGGCCGCGCTGGAAACCGGAGGATTTCGAAATCGCCAAGCAGTCGCTGCGCGACCAGATCTACCGCCTGCGCAGCCATCCCAGCCTGGTGATGTGGCTGAATGGCAGCGACAATCCTCCGCCCCCGGACGTCGAGCAGATGTATCTCGATGTGGAAAAGGAATTGCTATGGCCGAACCCGGTGGTCTCCTCGGCCACGGGACAGAAAACATCCGTCAGCGGCCAGAGCGGCGTCAAAATGACGGGGCCGTACGAGTATATAGCTCCGAGCTATTGGGAGGTAGACACGCCTAAGGGCCAGCGTGGGCGCAAACAGTGCAACCCCGGAGGGTGCGGCGGCGCCTACGGATTCAACACGGAAACCAGCATGGGACCGGCGGTTCCGCCGGTCGAGAGCATTCTCGCCATGGTCGGGAAAGATCACCTGTGGCCGATCGACGACGTGTGGAACTACCACGCCGGAGGGGGAGAATTCAAGACCATCCGCGTATTCAGAGAAGCGCTCGCCAACCGCTACGGCAAGTCCGACGGTGTGGAAGATTTTGCGATGAAGTCGCAGATGCAGACGTACGAGGGCGTGCGCGCGATGTATGAAGCCTACAGCCGCAACAAGTATCAGGCCACGGGCGTCATTCAATGGATGCTGAACAATGCGTGGCCCTCTATGATCTGGCACCTGTACGACTACTATCTGCGGCCGGGCGGCGGATATTTCGGCGCCAAACGCGCCATGGAGGCGCTGCATCCCGTGTACGGCTACGACGACCATTCCATCTGGTTGGTTAGCAGCCAGTATGACGACGCTAAGGGTCTCAAGCTTACGGCGAAAATCTACAACCTCGACATGAGCGAAAAATTCAACCAGCAGAGCACGGTTGATGCACCCGCCGACAGCACGGCAAAAGTGTTCACTCTGCCCGACGTGTCCGGTCTCAGCCCCACGTATTTCCTTGAGCTGCGACTCGAAGACTCGGTCGGCAAACTGGTGGGCTCGAATTTCTACTGGCTTTCGACCAAACCCGAAACTCTTGATTGGGCGAAGTCTAACTGGTGGATGACTCCTACTTCCTCCTATGCCGACTTCAGTGCGCTGTCACAGTTGCCGAAAGTGAAGCTGAGGGTTAGCGAGCGCACCGAACGGAAGGGCGATGAAGCCATAACTCATGTAACGCTCGAGAACCCGACCAAGAGCCTTGCCTTCTTCGTGCGGCTGAAAGTTGACAAGGGCGTGAAGAGTGACGAAATTCTTCCCGTCATTTGGGAGGACAACTATATTTCGCTGCTGCCGGGCGAGAAGCGCGAAGTCATGGCCACGTATCGCGCCAGCGAGTTAGGAGGAGCAAATCCAGCCGTCGAAGTCAGCGGCTGGAATGTGGAGTGAAGGCACGACTGCTATTCTTCCGGCGGCAACTCGAAGTCGATCAGGTTGCTCTGGAATCCTTTTGTCCTAATCGCGCCATACAGAATGCCCGCAGTCATCCAGATGGTGCCTACAATCTTGGCCGGCCGGCTGAGATTGAGCCACAAACCCAGGCAAATCAGAAAGCCCAGAACAGGTGGTATCAAATAGCCGAGTTTTTTCTGTTGCGCCCGTACGAAATAGCGCAGCAGCGCGGCTATGTTGACTCCCATGAACGCTATGAGCGCTCCGAAATTTAACATTTCCGCGCCCAGACCGTAGGCTTCCCCACCGTTCAGGATCTTCATGAAAGTATCCCAGGTGAGGCTGCTTGTACCGAGAGAGTACGTTTTGTAGCCGGCGACGATCTCGAGCAGAAAAGCTCCGAGAACGGCTGCTGCACCTACGAAAACAACGCTGTTCCGCGGCACGTGGTTCTTGGGATCTACCGCTCCAAAGAAGGATTTCGGCAAGGCATTGCTGCGGCCCATCCCGTAGAGCAACCGCCCAGCGCCAATCTGCGCTCCCAGGCCGGAACCGAAGTTCGCCAAGAGCAAAGTAAAGCCGACGACCGTAAAAAGCGGAGCCCAGGCACGGCCGGCCACGTAGGAGTAGGCCGTGTTAACGTCTGGAAATGGTTGACTCGCCGGCCAGATCAGTTGGGCAGCATACACCTCTAGCGCCGAAAGAACCCCAATCACCAGGCAGGTGAGCACCGTTGCCAGGAGAATGTTCCGCCTTGGATTCTCCGCCTCTTCCGAAAGCGTGGAGATTCCATCGAACCCAATGTAGGTCAGAACAGCAATCGAGGTACAACCAAAAAGATTGCCCCAGGTAAATGTGCTCGAATCGTAGAAGGGTCTGAGGTAGGAGACAGTACCTTGGGCGCCAAAGATGTAGCGGGCTGCGGCCACAAAGACTGCAACGACAACCATTCCCATCAGGACCGCCATCCCAGCATTGATCCTGGCGGAAGTCTTGATGCCGCGGATATTCAGCAAGGTGAACACAACTCCAAAAAAAATCTTCCAGATCCAGGCCGGAACTCCGGGGGCGAATTGATGCGCCTGTCCGGCGCACCAGACCGTACAGATCAGCGGATTGAGCATGTAGTCCATCACCATGCTCCATCCGGTTACATAGCCCACGCCCGGGTTAACTTCCTGGGCAACGTAGGTGAAGGCGGAACCGGCACTGGGATAGGCCCGCGCCATCCGCCCGTAGCTGATGCCGGTGAACAGCATGGCCACCATGGCAATGAGAATTGCGGTCACCACGTGCCCTCGGCCGCGGTTGCTGAGCACCCCAAACACCGACATGGGGGCAACCGGCTGAATGACGATGACGCCGTAGAGGATCAGATCCCACAACGTGAGCGTACGCCGGAGGCGCGGAGCGGCTACAGTCGGGGCGGCGGTTGAAATGTCCATGCGTCCGGTTATTGGATTATGGATGGGGCGAACATGTCAATATTGAAACGTTTCAAGCGTCGCCCGATTCTTTACTTGAACCGCTTCTATAACTGGCTTTCAACGCGGGCTCGTCTCCTGCGCCGCGGGTCCGTAATCGAACCAGTATCCCCGCTGCTCGTTGCCCGACATGTGACGCGTATTGTACTCGAGCAGGTAGTTTACGTGCGCATCGTCAAGCGGGAAGGATTTTTCCGGCGTGTATGGGTACTCGCCCATGCTCAGGAATGGCAGCGGCGCCACGTAGTTCCCTTCCGCAGCATAGAAATCCATGTCTTTCTCGTATCCGTTCGCCGCAAAGAAATAATCGCGCACCCAACCATGAGGAAGCACCGGGAGATTCGACGGATCGAAATCGAGGCGGACTTCATCACCCGATCCGAAAACGGCGAGCTTGTCATCCGCTTTAGTCAGCAGCGGCAGCACGTCGCCGTAACGGGTGTAGGTTCCCGCAGGACGCGTATAGGGGCCGGTCGCACTTGTCTTCTCGTAGATATAGTCCACATTTCCCGGCGGCGCGCCTTCGATCTTCAACGGATATCCATGAAATTCGAGGTCTGCACGAGCAAGCCGAACTGGCGCAAGACGCACCTGATCGTCACACGGTCCGTTGTCGTTCCGAGCGAGCGAGTTCTGTGCGCGAGACGAGGAACCTGCTGTTTCACAGCCACCTGACGGCTGCGGCGTACGGTCAATCAAAATGTTGTCCCAATAAATCTGCAGATTCGTCGTGATGCGAATCTTCCGTGTCCCCTGAGGAATCTTTCCCGTAAGATCGGCGGTCATCGTGCGCGGCCCGCCGGCCGGAAAACCCATGTCGTCAACAGCGCGCCTCCAGTTGCCTTCTGCATTCTGAGCTTCCAGATAAGGAGCGATGGCTTCAATTCCCGCCTGCGACGCGGCATACATGCTGTTCGCCGAAAAATACTCGACCTGGCCATGGAGCAGGAGCCACAGTGGACCTCCGCGGTAAGGCTCACCGAGGTCGAGAGTGAGGCTGTGTGGCTTGGCGAATCCCTGAAACTGCGTCAGATCAAAATCGCCGACGTAGCGATGGGCTAGCAAATCGGGCAGCACATCGTGACCGTGATCATCCCACGCGCCCGCCGGAGGACGCGCATCGCGGCTCAGCACGACTTTGAATTCAGGATAAGGCGGATTTGAGGCGAAATATTCGTTGGGATACACGTCAATGTCCGCCGGATGGTCGACGGCCAGAAGCCGCACCTGATCAAGATAAACGGCCTCCTCGAGCGGTTCCATGAAGCGGAAGCTGAGAGTCGGATTCCCACTTCTCGCAACATCGGCGAGAAGTGGGGCATCCCCATTCTCTTCTTGATTGGAAAACTCGTCGGTGGGATGCCCCATGTCTCGCTGGTTTTGCGAGACATGGGAAGATTCTTTCTCCTGAATCATGCTGCGATCAATCTTCACCCACTCTACCGGCCGCGGAATGTCGCGCTGTCCAGGTCCAATCCAATGCCCGACTACGCCGGCTCCCAACATGTCGGCGACAAATTCGTAGCGCTCGCCATTCCAGACAAAAAGCGTCGGGCATGAACTCCCGCGACGGTCGATCTCCAGAAAATCCTGCTGCCTGTCGCCCGCAACTTGAATTTCGTCCTGCAGCACGCCCGTCGGCCATAGCATGCGCACGATGTCCGCCTCTTTTGCATCGCCGAGACCAACTGTCAGGTATGGCGAATTCTGCCCGAGATAGCCGTTCGAGCCATAGATCTCGAACTTCTGCCGATTGCCGCCCGAGAACACTTCAACTTTCGTGCCAATCGCCGACTTGTTGTCGGCGAGCCCTTTGAGCGCGAGCCGCAGCCAGTGATTCTGATTGCCGCCTTCATTTTTCAGGAGCACCGCGGGGCCGTGGTTCTGCGTAATGAGCAGATCGACGGCGCCGTCGTTGTTATAGTCGCCGGTGATGATGGCTCGCGGCTCTTGCAGCTGAATCTTGTCGAGGCCTACGTCGGCAGTAACGTCTTTGAATCCGTCGGGTCCGAGATTGCGGAAGAGTTTGATTTCGGCTTTGCCTTCCTTTGTCTCGCCAACCGCAACCAGGTCGACCCAGCCGTCGTTGTCGTAATCGAAAGCAGCGACGCCGTAGGCACGAACCCAATTAGTCTCGGGAAGTTTGACTCGCTCGAAAGCCTTGCCCTGATTATTGCGCCAGAGGGTAAGACCAGGAGCGCCCATCTGCGTAAAGGCAAGGTCCATCCAGCCGTCGTGATCGAAGTCGAGAACGGCGACACCGGCAGTGTTAAGAGAATCAAAATCAACCGCGGGCCGACGCAGGGAAAATTTGCCTTCACGGGGATTCTCAAATAGCGCAGCCGATCCGTGCCAGCCGGTAGCCACGATATCGATGGCGCGGTCGTTGTTGTAATCCGTGCCGATTGCCGAAGTGCTTGAGGCGGGGGACGAGAGCGCGGTGCTTGCTGTTACATCGATAAACGTTCCATCTCCATTGTTACGCCACATTTTGTTTCCCGGAAGCCCGTCGTCGTGGCGAACAAAGTCCGGTGGTGGCGAAGGCGCCTGTGGCTCGAGCTTGCTTATCAAAGGAACATCGATTGTCTCGGTGTCCACGATTCGAGGCGGCGTCGCCTCTGTTACGTAGAGGTCGAGGTCACCATCATGGTCGTAGTCGACGAACGTGAGGCCCGCGTTGGGACCAGCGCTTTTTATGTCAGCTCGTTCAGTAACATCTTTAAATGTTCCGTTCTTCTCGTTATGGAGCAAGGCCACACCACCATCAAAACTCACGGCCAGATCAGTCGCGCCGTCGTTGTCATAGTCGCCAGCGGTGCAGGCGACCGCGTGAAGGCTTGAGTCCAAGCCTGCCTTCTTCGTAATGTCCTCAAATTTCCCGTGCCCAAGGTTGCGGAATAGGGCAAGCCCGCCCTCAGGACCGTTGTTGGCCAAGAAAATATCCAACCGCCCGTCTCCGTCATAGTCGAGAAAGCAAGCTCCTGGACCAAGCCAAGCGGACCACGAATAATGCTTACTAGCCTCAAACGGGGTAGCCTTGCCGGTAATCCCCGCTTCTTTCGTCACATCCACAAACTGCACCTTGATCTGCGGTGGGGGCTTGAGCGGAGCTAGGGGCGATTCGACGGCGCGCGAGTACTGGCCCTGCTCGCCGTAAGCCAGGCTGATGGGCGCGCCTAGTTTGCGCTCTGTGATGTATTGGAATTTCTTGAGATGCTCGCGGGCGTGATCCAAATTAGCGTGGTCGAGATCTGCCGACTGCTGGTAGGCCCGCGATAAGCCGAACTCCGCCGAGGCATGCAGCGGATTGATCTGCAACGCATGCTGAAAAGCGTCAATCGCTTGCGGAAATTGCCGCGCCTGCACATAGGAAGATCCGAGAAAATACCAGGTATCGGCATCGTTCGAGTCAATCTCGGTCACGCGCTGGAACGCGTTGATCGCCCTTTGTGCATCGCCGGTATTCCTGGCGAGCAAGCCTAGGTTGTACCACGCATTCGGATTTTTCGGATCGTGCTTGATCCCGTCTTCGAGCACCGCCCTAGCCTC
>JASHNU010000107.1 GCA_030041475.1 Candidatus Sulfotelmatobacter sp. | reverse complement strand
GAGTCGCGCGTGCCCGATCTTCACACCGAGATGATTCTCTATTGTGGTGGCGGCTTTCGCTCCGCGCTTGCCGCCGACAACCTGCAGAAGATGGGCTACACCAACGTGATTTCCATGGACGGTGGAATCCGCGGCTGGCGTGAGAAGGGCTATCCGCTTACCAAAGAACTATGAACGGCCGCATCTTCTTCTGGTCTCTGACCTCGGCGCTCGCCGGGTTTCTCTTTGGCTTCGACACCGTGGTCATCTCCGGAGCGGAGAAGACAATTCAGGCGCTATGGGGTCTGAGTCCCGGCGTTCATGGGGTCGCCATGGCCTCCGCCCTTTACGGAACAGTGGTCGGCTCACTCATCGGCGGCTGGCCCGCCGACCGCTTCGGACGCAAAGCCACGCTGCTCTGCATCGGCGTCCTCTACTTTGTCGGCGCAGTGGGCTCGGCTCTGGCGGCCGATGTTGCCATCTTCATCGCTTCGCGCGTTATCGGCGGCCTTGGCATTGGGATCTCAACCGTCGTCGCACCCATGTATATCTCTGAGATCGCGCCTCCCCGCCAGCGCGGCCGGTTGGCCGGAATGTTCCAGTTCAACATTGTCTTCGGGATTCTGATCGCATTCGTTTCCAACGCGCTGCTGGCCGGCATCGGCGAAAACGCTTGGCGCTGGATGCTGGGTGTGGCTGCCTTCCCGTCATTGCTCTATACCGCATTCTGCTTCGGCCTGCCCGAAAGCCCGCGCTGGCTACTGACGCGAAAAGGCGACCGCGAAGCCGCACTAGAAGTGCTAAGGCGAGTCGAGCCTGACGCCTCGGCAGCAGACATCGCAGCCCAGGCCGACGCGATCGCCGCTGCATCGTCGGAACAGGCATCATCCGGACATTTCTGGACTCACCGTCTCCGTAAGCCTATCTTCCTGGCCATTTTGATTGCCTTTTTCAACCAACTCTCAGGCATCAATGCGATCCTCTACTTCGCCCCGCGAATTTTTGAACTGGCCGGACTGGCCACCAAAGCCGCGCTGCTGCAATCGATCGGCATCGGCATCACGAATCTGGTTTTCACCTTTGTCGGACTCTGGCTGATCGACCAGCTCGGCCGCCGCACGCTTCTCTATATCGGTTCTTTCGGCTATATCGGCTCGCTCGGTCTCACGGCGTGGGCTTTCTTCACTGAACATTTCTCGTTCGTGCCAGTCTTCGTGTTCGCTTTCATCGCCGCCCATGCGATCGGCCAGGGTGCGGTGATCTGGGTCTTCATCTCAGAAATCTTCCCCAACCGTCATCGCGCCGAGGGTCAGACCCTCGGTAGCTTCACGCATTGGGCTTTCGCCGCGATGCTCACAACATTCTTCCCAAAAATGGTCGCCGCTTTCCCTCCCGGTTACATCTTCTCGTTCTTCGCCGGCATGATGGTCCTTCAGCTCATTTGGGTGAAGACGCTGGTTCCGGAAACGAAGGGCGTGCCGTTGGAGCAGATTCAGCAACAACTCGGCATTTCGTAGGGTCGGCGTTGCAGGTCAGCGTTGCACGGTTAGAGTTGGGGAGCAGCCGCGGGGGGGAGCAGCCTGACCCTTCAGTGTTGCGGCAGCGCGGGCAGCGCCGTCTTCTGCGTAATTCCCTGCCCTTCGACGATGGTGTAGATGAAATCGGCAGGCACGTTGCGCAGAACCTCGCTCCCGCCGTTTGGCCAACGGATAATCACTTCGCTCATCGTTTCGTTCGAGCCCAGGCCGAAGTGCAGGCGCAGATCGTTTTGCGAAATGTAACTCGCGCCTCCGCGCACTTCATCAAGTTGCACCAGAGTGCCGGCTTTGACTGTAATCCGGGTCCCGATTGCCGCTTTGTTGCTCTTCGTGCCCACCAGTTTGAACAAGACGCGGTGATTGCGGCTGTCATTGTGATTGAGCAAGAGTGAAGGCGGCTCGCCGACATTCAGAATCACCATATCAACGTTGCCGTCGTTGTTGATGTCGCCAAAGGCCACGCCCCGCCGCGATTTGAGCGGCAAGTCGGCCAACGTTGCCGAAACATCGTCAAACGTTCCATCGCGATGATTGCGCAAAAGCACGAGCGGCTGACGGTAATTCGCGCTTCCCGAAATCGTATCTACCTGCGGATAGACATGGCCGCTCGCTATGAAAATATCGAGCCAGCCATCGTTATCCATGTCGAAAAACGACGTGCCCCAACTCACCAGCGGATACGTGGGCTTCAGAATTTTCGACTGCACACTCACGTCCGCGAAGCTGTCTTTTCCCAGATTGTGGTAAAGCGTCGAACCCTGCTCCGTAAATTCAGTCACCAGCATCGAAAGGCGGCCTTCGTGCAAATAGTCTCCCCAGGCCACGCCCATCGATCCATCCTCCTGACCGTCTCCGGTGAGCGCCACGCCTGAGAGTAAGCCAACGTCTTCGAACGTGCCGTCATGATTGTTGTGGTAAAGAAAATTCGGCCCGGCATCGTTCGCCACGTAAAGATCGGGCCAGCCATCGTTGTCATAGTCGCCCCAGGTCGCGCCCAAGCCGTAGTAATGATTCGGATCGTCCACGCCCGCTTTCTTCGAGACCTCTTCAAACGTGCCGTCGCCTTTATTGTGGTAGAGCAGGTCCGATTCGCCCGGCATTCCCCACGGTCCGCACTGCACAAGAATTCCTTTGAAGCGACAAAAGCGCGGATCGTTGCCGAACTCGGGCAGATGGTCAATGTCGACGTGAACGTAGCGCGAGACGAACAGGTCGACGCGGCCATCGCGATCGTAGTCGGCCCAGGCCGCGCCGGTGCTGAAACCTCCGCCGGCAACGCCGGCCTTCTCCGTCACGTCTTCGAATTTGCAGTTGCCCAGGTTGTGATAAAGCACGTTGCCGCCAAAACCCGTGACGTAGATATCCTGCAGGCCGTCGTTGTCGTAGTCGGCCACCGCAACACCCATGCCCCAACCCTTGTGCGTGAGGCCTGCTTCCTTGGTGATGTCGCTGAACTTGATATTCTTCGGGTCGTTGGGATTCGGGTCGCTGGGATCGGTGTCTTGATGGTAGAGCGTGATCATCGGGTCGCCGCCCTTGCGATAACGCTCGACGGAGGACCCGTTCACGGTGATGATGTCGAGTTTGCCGTCGTTGTCGCAGTCGATCAGGCCAACGCCGCCACTCATGGATTCGATCACGTACTTCTTGTCCACCGAGGAAATGTGCGGCACAGTCAGGCCCGCTTGCTGTGCAATGTCCTCAAAGCGTGGAACAGGAGGGAATGCGGTTTCAGGCTTGGCTGGCGCGGTTTGGGCGGTCGCAAATGCAACGAGCAGGATCGCCACCAAGACGCTCGCCATCCACAGGCTTTGATGCTTGGGCACTTTGAGCGATTATATCCGAGGCTCCGCGATCCACGATCCCGGGTCACTCCTCGTCGAGGTAGACTTACTCCCGCAAGTACTGGTCAGCTATGAAGCCATTGCTCGCAAGGTTGCTGCGCAAGCAGATGTTTCACAAATCCCATTTCCGTTTCCCCCGGGTCCCGATCTTAGCCCCGATCTTCGTTCCGGTCTTGGTTCCCTTCTTCGCCGCTCTGCCGCTCGCCGCGCAGCGCGACCCCGTTCTCAAGCAGATTGACCTGCCTCATCGTTATTACTATCGCGAGATGTATCTTCCGCAGCTGACGACCGGACCCGGGTCAGCAGCCTGGTATCCCGACTCGCGTTCGCTTGTCTACTCGATGGCGGGGAGGCTGTGGCGGCAAAATCTGGACTCCACCACAGCCGAGCAGCTCACCTCCGGTCCGGGCTACGACTACCAACCTGATTGCTCGCCCGACGGACGCTGGATCGCCTATGTGACTTATCTCAAAGACGCTGTCGAGCTGTGGGCCTTCGATCTCAAGACCAGGCAGTCGCACCAGCTCACCTCGGGCGGCAACGTGAACGTTGAGCCGCGTTTTTCGCCTGACGGCAAGCGTCTCGCTTTCGTTTCGACTTCGTATAACGGACGGTTCCACATCTTTGTGGGCGATTTCAGCGAAGGTGAACTGACCAACGTGCGGCGGCTGACGGGTGAAACCCGCAGCAACCTCCCGCGTTTTTACTACAGCGAGTTCGACCACGAGATCAGTCCTGCCTGGTCCCCCGACGGCGCCGATTTGATTTTCGTTTCCAATCGCGGCCACATTTACGGCACCGGCGGACTTTGGCGGATGAAGGCCGAGCCCGGGGCTGAGGCGCGCGAAATCCGCTATGAAGAAACTGCGTGGAAAACCCGACCCGATTTCTCGCCCGACGGCAAACGTATCGTCTACGCCTCCTATCTTGGAGAGCAATGGCATCAGCTCTGGACCATGCCCTCTGGCGGCGGCGATCCCTTTCCGCTGTCGTATGGCGATTACGACAACACGAACCCGCGCTGGTCTCCAGACGGTAAACAGATCGTATTCATTTCGAACCGCGGCGGCAATACTTCCCTTTGGACGCAGGAAGTTCTCGGCGGAGCCCAACGCCAAATCATCGCAAAAGAAAAACATTACTTGAAGCCGATGGGCCATCTGAGCATCACGGTTCTCGATCCGTCCGGAAAGCCTACGCCGGCGCGGATCTCCGTGACCGGCGACGACAGCCGGGCCTATGCGCCCGACGATGCCTGGATGCATGCAGAAGATAACTTCGTCCGCGCGGAGCGCGTATTCGAGTCCCACTATTTCCACAGCGCCGGAAACGCAGAGTTAACTGTTCCCTTGGGCCGCGTCGAAGTCGAAGTGATGAAGGGGTTCGAGTATCAGATTGCCCGCGAGACTCTACTCTCGGGCTTGCACACGCAACTCGTCGTTCACCTCAAGCCCCTGCAGATTCCCCCAGACCCGAACTCGCAGTGGCTCAGCGCCGACCTGCACGTTCACATGAATTATGGCGGCGCATATCGCAACGTGCCAACGAAGCTCGTTGCGCAGCAGAGTGCGGAAAATCTCTTTCTCGTCGAGAATCTCGTGGTGAATAAAGAGCAACGCATCCCCGACATCGCTAATTTCCGCACGACGCCCGAGCCGGCTTCAACTGCAAGCCACTGGCTGCTTCAGGGGCAGGAGTTTCACACGCCCTACTGGGGCCACCTCGGCTTACTGCACCTGACCCAGAACTTTCTCCTGCCTGATTACGCCTCGTACGGCAACACTTCCGCCGCTAGTCTTTTCCCTACCAATGCAGATGTCGCCGACCTCGCGCACCGGCAGCAGGGTCTTGTGGGCTACGTTCATCCTTTCGACATTGATATCGATCCGATCCACGACCCAACCCTCACCCAAGGCCAGCCACTCGACGAGGCCCTCGAACTGCCAGTGGATGTTGCCCTGCATAAAGTCGACTACATTGAGGTCCTGGGTTTCAGCGATCACCGCATGACTGCTTCGGTTTGGTATCGGCTGCTCAATTGTGGCTTCCGTCTGCCGACCGGCGCCGGTTCCGACACGATGGCCAACTACGCATCGCTGCACGGACCTGTGGGTCTGGTGCGCGTTTACGCCGGCATTCCCAAAGGCCGACCCGCCGCGCCATTTCGGGACTCATCGCTCGTCAAGAGCCAGTCCGTCGAAAACCAGTCCGTCGACAAATGGTTCGACTCGCTCAAGCGCGGACGCACCTTCGCCACCAATGGTCCATTGTTGGGGTTCACGCTTGCCGGCAAGGCGCTCGGCGACGAGCTGAGACTTGCCGCCGGCGAGAATCAAATAAAATTCAAAGCGTGGCTGCGTTCGATTGTTCCACTTGATCATCTTGAGGTAGTTTGCAACGGGCGTGTCGTCCGTGATTTTAAGTTGGGCCCTGACCGCCAATCCGCCGACGCCGAAGACACGATCGAGATTTCGCAAACCGGATGGTGCCTGCTGCGCGCTTCCAGCGACAAGCCAGAGCATCCGATCTTCGACGACTACGTTTACGCCACGACAAGTCCGATCTATATCAGCGTGGCGGGATCGAAACTACAATCAGCTGAAGATGCCGCGTTCTTCATCGCGTGGATTGACCGGCTCACCGATGCGGCGAAAGCGAACCAAAACTGGAACACTGACGCCGAGAGGACCAGCACTTTGGGGACTCTGGATCAGGCGCGGCAGTTCTACGTTAGTCTGCAGAAGTAGCGTTGCGAAGCAGTTTTTCATACTCTTCGTGTGCTGACGCCGGCCGAGCGCCGTGAGATGATAAACCGCTTTTGCGTTCCGGAGCTCAGAATGGCCCATCTGAATCATTCATTGATTGTCAGATGCTCGAATCTCATCGTAATCGTTTTCCTGCTCTGCTCGTTTCCAGTAGCCGCTCAGCCGGCTGACAATCTGGCTGAACGTATTCAGAAAATCACCAGCCGGCCGGAATTCGCCCACGCGCATTTCGGAATTGAGTTCTGTTCTCTCGATAGCGGAAAAGTTCTCTATGCCCTCAATGCCGACAAGCTGATGGTGCCTGGCTCAACCACCAAGCTCCTGACGGAAGGAACCATCCTCGAATTGCTGGGAGGCGACTACCGCTTCCACACTCGCGTCTATCGCACCGGCTCGATCAACAAACATGGCAAGCTTGAGGGCGATCTTGTGCTGGTGGCCAGCGGAGATCCGAATCTTTCCGGCCGCATTCAACCCGACGGCACATTGGCCTACGAGAACGAAGATCACTCCTACGGCGGGCACGACAGCAAAGGCATCGGCGATCCTCTTTTTGTCATTCGCGAAATCGCCGACATGATTGCAGCCAAAGGCATCAAGAGCATCCACGGCAGGGTGCTGATCGACGCTAGTTTGTTCCCCGAGGGCGAGCGCGAACTCGGAACGAACGTTGTTATTTCTCCGGTCGTCGTGAACGACAATGTCATCGACGTCATCGCGACAGGTGGAGCGAAAAAGGGCGATCCCGTCACTCTGCAGGTCTCGCCGAAAACTTCGTATCTCCAGATCATCAATCAGGCCACGACCGCGGAGTCCGGATCCAAGCCGAATCTTAACTTCACCGACGAGAAAGTCGCCGGAGCGGGAGTGCGCAACGTGACCCTCACCGGCACGCTGGCCGCCAGCGCCAACTCCGGCATCATGTCGTACGCAGTGCCTGAGCCCAGCCAGTTTGCCGTCACCTTGCTGACCGAAGCGCTCCGGGCAAAAGGAATTGACGTCTCGCCGCGCCGGGCAGATGCAGCCGTGAATTTCAAAGAGCTTGCCACCAAATACACTCCAAACAACATGGTCGCCGAGCACGTCTCGCCTCCTCTGAGGGAGGAAGTGAAAATCACTTTGAAAGTCAGCCAGAATCTTCACGCCAGCATGGGGCCATTTCTCTTGGGCGCACTCGTCGCGCACAAGGATAAAGACATCGGCCAGGCTGGATTTGATCAGGAGCAGGAATTTCTCAAGAAAGCCGGCCTCGATCTGACGGGAGCCAGCCAGAGCGACGGTGCCGGAGGAAACGCATTTTTCACCGCGGACTTTATGGTGCACTACCTGACTTTCATGACGAGCCAGAAGGACTTTAAGGACTTTCACCGCGGGCTGCCGATTCTCGGCCAGGACGGCACGCTATTCAAGATCCAGGTGAACTCCCCTGCAGCCGGGCACGTG
>JASHNU010000106.1 GCA_030041475.1 Candidatus Sulfotelmatobacter sp. | reverse complement strand
GCATGAGCGGCATCGCCACGCTCACGCGCAAGTTTGTCGACGCCGTGCATGGCACTGGCGCCCGCATTCTCGACACGCGCAAGACCGCGCCCGGACTCCGCGTGATTGACAAATATGCCGTCCGCTGCGGCGGTGGGCAGAATCACCGCCTCGATCTTTCCGACGGCGTCCTGATCAAGAACAACCACATCGCGCTCGCCGGCGGCATCGCGCCAGCGCTCGAGCGCGCGCACCGCAACCGGCGCGGGTCGCAGCCCATTGAAGTCGAAGTCCGCAGCTTGCAGGAATTGGAAGAAGCATTGTCGGGCGGTGCCGAAGCCGTTCTCCTTGACAACATGTCGCCTGAAGATGTCCGCCGCGCCATCGAACGCTGCTCGCAGCCCGATGCCCAGCGCAACGGCCGCCGTCTCCCCATCGAATGTTCCGGCGGCATTCGTCTCGAGAACGTCCGCGCCTACGCCGAAACTGGCGTCGATTTCATCTCCGTCGGCCTGCTCACGCATTCAACGCAGGCCATCGACATGAGCCTGCGCGTCTCTCCCGCATAATTAAAACGGATTCTGGCGTCATCAACCTACCCGCGGATTTGTCGTTTCCTTCCGCTTGCCGCATAATCACTGGCATTAAAGCCAATGCAACAACCCGCAGCCGCAAGCCTTCCCGGGTCCGGGCCGTCGCGCCCGACGAGCACGCACCCACCGATCTGCGGCTGGGCCGCATCGTCCGCCTGCTCATGGACCACGCCATGGTCGTGGTCAGCGGCACCAAGATTGCGCAAGAAATCGCATCCAGCCGGTCGGAAGTCTGGCGGCTGATTCAGCAACTGCGCCAGCTCGGCGTCGACGTCGCTGGGCATCCCGCCACCGGCTACCAACTTCGTGCCGTTCCCGATCTGCTCCTGCCTGAGATTCTGCGCCCCATGCTTCGCGGCACCATCTTCGACGCCAACCTTCGCCACTTCTACAAAATTGGCTCGACCAACAGCGCGGCGATGGCCGCCGCCGCCGAAGGCGCGCCGGAAGGCACCGTCTTTCTGGCCGAAGAACAAACCGCCGGCCGCGGACGCGGATCGAATACCTGGGACTCGCAGCGCTCGACCGGTATCTATTGCTCGGTTGTGCTGCGGCCCGCGTTGCCGCCATCGGAAGTTCTGGTGCTCACTCTGGCCGCGGGCCTTGCCGTCCAGGCCGCCATCCAGCAAGTGAACCCTCGCATCACGGCCGACCTGAAGTGGCCGAACGACCTGCTCCTGAGTGGCAAGAAAGTTTGCGGTATTCTCACCGAGATGAATGCCGAAGCCACCAATGTGCGCTACATCGTCGTCGGCGTCGGCATCAATGTGAACCAGACCAGTTTCCCCGGCGACTTCATCGCCACTTCCTTGCGCCTGGAAAGCGGCAGTGAGTGGTCGCGCGTGGAGATGGCCGCGGCTTTGTTAAAATCTCTCGACCGCGAGTACCGTCAGCTGGTCGAACAGCCGAACGCCCGCCAGTCGATTCTGCGCCGTTTTGCCGAGCACTCTACGTGGGTGCGCGGTAAGGCTGTGCGCATCGAAGAGACCAGTTCGCCGATGCAGGGTACCACAGAAGGCCTCGACGAAAGGGGCTTCCTGTGCCTGCGCACGGCGGCGGGTGTGCAAACGGTCTTGAGCGGAACGGTGCGCGAAGCGCGCTGATTACGAATAGCTAAGAGCTAATAGCCTTTCATGCTTCTCGTTCTCGATGTCGGCAACACGAACACGGTGCTCGGCGTTTTCGCGCGGGTGGCAAAAGTCCATCCCGGCGGCGATACGGACGAAATTCCGCGCTACGAGCGTCTTCTGGCACACTGGCGCGTCGCTACTTCGCGCACCAGCACGGTCGACGAATACGGAGTCCTCTTCCGCAATCTTTTCTCCATGGCCGGTCTCGAAGCTGGCGGCATCCACGGCATCGTCATTTCGTCTGTTGTTCCGCCGCTCGATCCCGTGCTGCGCCAGGTTTGTGAGCGCTATTTCAACCTGCGGCCGCTGTTCATTGAGCCCGGCGTCAAGACCGGCATGCCGGTTCACTATGACAATCCCGCCGAAGTGGGCGCCGACCGCATCGTCAATGGCGTGGCTGCTTTCGAGAAATACGGCGGCCCGTGCGTGATCGTCGACTTCGGCACGGCCACTACCTTCGACTGCGTCTCGGCCAAGGGCGAATATCTCGGCGGCGTCATTTGCCCCGGCATCGGCATCTCCGCCGACGCCCTGTTCGAGCGCACAGCCCGCCTGCCCCGCGTCGAGATCCGCAAGCCCGCGCGCGTCATCGGCACCAACACCGTGGGCAGCCTGCAGTCGGGCCTGTATCACGGATATCTCGGCCTGGTCGATGGCATTCTCGAACTTCTGCTCGCCGAACTGGGCGCGGAAACCCGCGTCGTCGCCACCGGGGGCTTAGGGCCGATGATCGGAACCGGTTCGAAACACATCAAGCACGTGGACGAACTCCTCACGCTCGACGGCCTGCGCATCATTTATGAGCGCAACGCGGCGGCGCGGCGCGATTCGTCCACGGCGAAAGAGAAACCTGCGGCAAAATCGAAAAACGGCGGCACCGTCCGTCCCGCATCGCTCTCGCGATCGCGCTGAACCGGCCGTGGCGCTTTGTGCACGCAGGCCAGATCGTTTTCTCGAAACGCTGGTATTTCAACATTCTTGAAGGAGGGTGCATGCCCGTCAAAAAACACAGTCACAAACATCCCGAAGTCGAACAGCGCGTGAAAGCAGTTGAACAGAAGGTCAAGAAGCTTGAGAAGACAGTGCGCGACCTTCAGCACCAGATGAAGACGCACGACCATCCCCACACTCACTGAGGACCCAGGAAGCATGATGAGAGTCAAGCTCGTACCGGTCTTGACCCTTGTGGTCGTGACATTCGGCGTCATCGCGGGACAAGATCGGGCAAGGCGTGAGCCAGCGACGTTTGCCTTGGACTGCGCAGGGGGCGACTGCCCACTGCTCAAGGGAGCACCGCAGACCAGTGGGATGAGAGGTGGTTCCGTGAAGCTCCAGCCAGGTGAAAGCGTTGGGTGGCACTCGACTTCGAAAAACGAAGAGGCTCTGGTCATCCTGCACGGAAGTGGCGTTGTCAACATGGAGGGGCATTCCGACCTGCTGCTTAGGGAAAAGATGCTCGCTTATATCCCGCCCGCGACACGGCACAACGTCACCAACAACGGAACGCAGCTTCTTGAGTACGTATGGGTAGTCGCACCCACACCCGAGGCAACCAAGTGACTGGCGACAAAATCAGGACTCATGAAGACGAATAGGGGATTCATGGCGAGGTGCTCTTTGCCGCTCGGGATCATCCGTCAAGATTGAACAAAATGGACGATCCCGCTCGGCAGACGTCGTACTTCAACTACTTCACCGAAATCGAAGAGCACTTTCTGCGCCGCCGCGGCGGAGGCCTGCTGCTCTCGACTCTCGACTGGGCCCTGATTGAAACCTGGAAGGTTGCCGGCATTCCCCTGGAAGCTGTCCTGCGCGGCATCGACACGGCGTTCGACCGCTACGACCAGCGCCCCTCGCGCACGCAGAAAATCAACAGCCTGGCCTATTGCTCGCAGGCCGTGCTCACCGCAGCCGAAGACATGAAGGAAGCCGCAGTCGGTGCCTCCGAGTCGCCGGACGCGCCGGCGAAACCCCGCCCCACGCAAGGCTTCGAGCCGGAAGCCATCGCCACATTTCTACGTCGCAACGCCGATCTGCTCGAGTCCGCATTGCCGCAAGCAACGGTAAGCGCATCCCGCAACGTCGCCGTGGACGCAGCCAAAACCCTCCGCCGACTCGCCCAAGCAACCGAAAAAGAAACCGGCAGGAAATCCAGCCCGCGCATGGAAGAACTCGAGCGCCACCTTACCGTGCTGGAGGAAAAACTATTCGCTGCTCTCTTGGCCGCCACGCCCGACGAACAGATCGTCGCCATCCGCGCCGAAGCCGATCACGACCTCGCTCCCTATCGCCGCAAAATGTCCGGCCCGCAGATCGAGCAACTGCAAAAGCAGTACGTGCACAAGCGCCTGCTCGAAAAGCACGGCCTGCCCCGGCTGAGTCTGTTCTACATGTAAGCTTGGAGCTCGAAAAAAGCTGAGGCACGTTTGGTCCACTAAACGGAAGCGTCCCCCGTCGTGGAAGAGCGGCGCTTTAGCGCCGCGTCAGCTACCGAAAACTTTACGGGGCTTTAGCCCCTGAGGAACCTCATCTGGAATCCGTCCACCATTTTGATGCCCTTATCCTCGGCGGCGGCGGCGCCGGTCTCATGTGCGCCATCGAAGCCGGCAAGCGCGGACGCCGCGTCGCCGTCCTCGAACGCGCGGACCGCCTCGGCAAGAAAATCCTCATTTCCGGCGGCGGCCGGTGCAATTTCACCAACCTCCGCTGCCAGCCGGAAAATTTTCTTTCTTCCAATCCGCACTTTGCCAAATCCGCGCTCGCCCGCTACACGCCCCCCGATTTCATCGCGCTGGTCGAGAAGCACAAGATTCCCTATCACGAAAAAACGCTCGGACAGTTGTTCTGTGACCGCTCCGCCCGCGACATTCTGAATATGCTCGAGGTAGAGTGCCGTGCCGCGGGCGTCAGCATTTTCCTCAACACCCGCATTCTTCAGGTCACGCGCACCACACATTTCACGATTCAGACAGAGGCCGCGGAATTTTGCGCGCCCGCCCTCGTCGTCGCCACCGGCGGCCTTTCGATTCCGAAAATCGGCGCGACCGCCTTTGGATACAATCTCGCTCGGCAGTTCGGCTTGAAGGTTCTCGATCCCTGGCCCGCGCTGGTGCCGCTCGTCTTCGACGCCGGCGACCGCTCCCGCTACTCCGATCTCGCCGGCGTTTCCGCCGAAGTAATCGCATCATTGTCTGCCGCCGATTATCGCTTCCGCGAAAAAATGCTGGTCACACACCACGGATTGAGCGGGCCCGCGATTCTGCAAATCTCGTCTTACTGGAAGCCGGGAAATTCGATCCGCATCGATCTCGCACCCGGACGCGAATTCACATCCACCTTTCGCGATCCGAAAACTCCACGCACGCCGACTGCACTGCGCACTGAACTGCGCAAAATCCTGCCCAGCCGCCTCGCCGATCGCTGGCTCGATCTGCACGCGCCCGCCTCGCTCACCAACCAGGCGCTAGCCGACTGCGAGCGCGCGCTCCACACCTGGACGATCACTCCCTCCGGCACCGAAGGCTACGAGAAAGCTGAAGTCACCGCCGGCGGCGTCGACACCGGTGAACTTTCCGCCAAGACCATGGAAAGCCGCAAAGTTCCCGGCCTTTTCTTCATCGGCGAAGTTGTCGACGTCACCGGCCATCTCGGCGGCTTCAACTTCCAGTGGGCCTGGGCCTCGGGCGCCGCGGCCGGCCGGGCCATCTGAGATGCCAGAGATTCCATGTCATCCTGAGCAAGTTGAGGCGTTGCGCGGCGATGAGCCGCGCAACGAAATCCCGAGCGTAGCGAAGGACCTCAACGCCGCGAAGGATCTGGGCGAGCCGCGCAATGCGGCGTGTTCTCCGCGCCGCACTAACTGCGCGCTTGGCTCGCTTCCTTACCTACTAACCCACGGTTGCCCCAGGATCCTCTGGTTTAGAATCCCCACTTGCTCATCACGATCGAAAAGATGATTTACGGCGGTGACGGCCTGGCCCGCCTTCCTGTCGACCCCAACGCTGAGCAACCTCACGTCGATCAGCCTCACACGCGCGGCAAAGCCGTCTTCCTGCCCTTCGTTCTCGCCGGCGAAAAAGTCGACGCCACGCTCACCGAGCAGAAGCCCGGCTTCGTCCGCGCAGCCGTCGACGCCGTCATCGAGCCTTCGCCGCATCGCATCCCACCCGCCTGCCCCCACTTCGGCCGCTGCGGAGGTTGCCACTACCAGCACGCCAGCTACAACCATCAACTCGAAATCAAGAAAGAAATTCTGCGCGAAACTCTGCGCCGCACCGCGAAGCTCGAACTCTCCCAGGGCGTCCAGGGCCACGAAATTCAGACCCATCCCTCACCACCATGGAATTATCGCAATCGCTCGCGCCTGCAAGTCCGCACTCAGCCCTCATTCGCCACCGGATATCTCAAGCTCGCCTCGCACGACCTGCTCCCGGTCGAACAGTGTCCGATCAGTTCCCCGCTCATCAACCTCGCCATCGCCGCGCTCTGGCATAGCGGCCGAGCCGGCAAGGTCCCCGAGGGCTTGCTCGAAATCGAGTTCTTCGCCAACGCCGACGACACCCGTCTGCTGATCGAGCTCTCCTGCTCCGGCGATGCCCGCCGCGCCGCCGTTCGCTCATTGGCCGAAGATCTCCGCGCCGCCATGCCCCAGATTACCGGCATCGTCGCTTTTCGCGCCGGCCAACACAGCCAGAATCGTGCTACCAACACAGCCGGCACGCCGGAAAAACTGCTCACCCTCGGCGAGTCGTACCTGACCTACCACACGCAAGCCGCCAGCTACCGCGTAAGCGCCGGTTCATTCTTCCAGACCAACCGCCATCTCACCGACGAACTGGTGAAAATCGTGGCCGGCGGCCGCTCCGGCAACCTGGCCCTCGAGCTCTATTCCGGAGTGGGACTGTTTTCCACAGCCCTGCGCTTCAATCACATTATTTCTGTCGAGTCGTCACAGACTTCCTCATCCGATCTTTCCTACAATCTGTCCTCGAACGCAACGGCGGTGCAGGCGACGGCCGAGCAATACCTGGCTCGTACGGGTAACGTTCGCGCCGGTGGCCCGGGGCGGGTCGGAAAGGGCGCAGTCCTCCCAATTCCTGCTGAGACGCCTGATTTAGTCGTGGTCGACCCGCCCCGGAGCGGCCTGGGAGAGCGCGTAGCGCGCCTGCTCGTGAACCTGCGCGCGGCGCGCATAACCTATGTCTCTTGCGACCCGGCAACGCTGGCCCGCGACCTTGTGTACCTGCTCGCCGCCCGGTATCGCGTGGACGAGTTGCACCTCGTCGACCTCTTCCCACAGACTTACCACCTCGAAAGCGTGGTGCACCTGCGCCGCGATTAGGTCTGCTAAGGCGGCGCCGTGACCCCTCCCCAAGTTTCCGCCTCGCCATCGGCCTTCCACTTCAAGGCGCCTCGCCAGCCGATGTTGGGGGCAGCGGTGGCGTATTCCCTTGGAATTGTTGCGGGTGTCTATCTCTGGCGACCCACACTCTGGTGGATCGTCGGCGCTGCCACCTTCGGCGCTGCTGCTGCCTACTTCGCTCATCGCCGCGCCGGCCTGGGATGGCTCCTCGCTCTCGGCGCACTATTTCTCGCAGGAGCACTTCACATCCAACTCCGAAGCGGCCAGCCACGTCTCGCCACGACCATCCAAACCTACGCCGACCGCGAACCGCTCCAGATCACCGCCCACGTCACGCGCGACAGTCGCACTCAGCCTGGCGGATTCGGCGAAATCCGCCAGACCCTCGACGTCGAATCCGAACAGATTGCAACGGCCGACGGCCAAACTCTCCCCGTCCATTCCGGCATCCGCCTCAGCCTCTACAGCCGGGCAGAAGACAACCCGACGCACGAGTTACCGTCCTTTCATTATGGCGACCGCCTTCGTTTCGTCGCACGGCTCAAGCTGCCGCGCAACTTTCGCAATCCCGGGGCCTTCGACTATCAGGGATACCTCGCCGATCACGGCATCTCGGCGCTCGGCTCCGCCAAACTCGATACCGTCGAACGCCTGCCCGGATTTGCTGGCAGCCGCATCGCTCTCTGGCGCAGCCGCTGGCACGGCGCCATCGTCCGCAAAGTGCACCAACTCTGGCCGGCCCGCGACGCCGCCCTGCTCGACGCCATGGTCATCGGCGAAGAGGCTTTCATCGACCGCGACTCGCGCGCCGATTTTCAGCGCTCCGGCACGTACCACGTATTAGTCGTCTCCGGAATGAACGTCACCATTCTCGCCTTCGTCATCTTCTGGACGCTCCGCTCGCTGCGCCTGGCCGACATTCCCGCCACCCTGGCCACGATCGCCTTCTGCGTGGCCTACGCCTTCGTGACCGAAGTCGGCGCGCCCGTCTGGCGAGCCACTCTCATGTGTGCGGTCTATCTCGCCACGCGCCTGCTCTATCGCCAACGCGCCATGGTCAACGCTCTCGGCGCGGCCGCGCTGGCATTGCTGGTCTTTGATCCCCGTCAGCTTTTCACCGCCAGTTTTCAGATGACTTTTCTCTGCGTCCTGATCGTGGCCGCCATCGGCATCCCCATTCTGCAGCGCACGTCGCAGCTCTACCGACAGGCACTCGCGAACTGGGATTCACCGACGTACGCCGCGGCTCTGCCGCCCCGCGTGGCGCAATTTCGTCTGGATTTGCAAATGATCGTTGCGCGCATCGCCCAGTTCATTGGCGAAACCTGGTCGCGGCGGCTGGTCCACTCGACCGTGACCATCGTGTTCGCTGTCTGGGAGCTGGTCTTCGTTTCCGCCGTCATGCAGATGGGACTGGCTCTGCCCATGGCGTACTACTTCCACCGCGCCACGACCATCGGGATGCCCGCCAATCTCGTCGTCGTTCCCTTCATGCAGCTCCTGATGCCAGCCGCCGTCGCCGCCCTGCTTTTGGGCTCGCTCGCGCCGTGGCTCGCCAAAGGTCCGGTACTCGTCGTATCGTTTGCGCTTCACGGCATCACGGGAACCGTACGCGGCCTCGGTGCCTTACGCATCGCAGACCTCCGCGTCCCCATGCCGTCACTCTTGATGATCCTGCTCGCCTCCGCTGCATTGCTGCTCGCCATGTGGGCCGCGCGCCGCCGTGTCCGGCTTTCCGCCTGCGGAATCGCAGCCACTTTTGCCGCTGCGGTCGCTCTCGCCCTCATCCCGGCCCAGCCGCGCGTCCACGCCGGCGTTCTGGAAGTCACTTCCATCGATGTCGGCGAGGGCGACTCCGAACTTCTCGTCTCCCCGCAGGGGCGCACGCTGCTCGTTGACGCCGGCGGTCCCATCGGCCCCGGCGGCTCGCAACTCGACTTCGGGGAAGACGTCGTCTCTCCTTATCTTTGGACGCGCGGTCTCTCGCGCCTCGACGCCGTCGCCATCACCCACGGCCACTCCGACCACATCGGCGGGATGACGGCGGTTCTCAGGAACTTCCAGCCGAAAGAGCTATGGGTCGGCCTTCTACCGCCGAGTCGCGCGCTCGAAAACTTGATCGCGACTGCCCAATCTCTCGGCGTGAACATTGTGCGTCATTGGGAGGGCGACGAATTTGATTTCGGCGGTGCTCGCGTCAGCGTTCTCTTTCCGCCCCGCGATTCGCCGGTCGGATCAAGGCCGGAAAATAATGATTCAATGGTGCTGCAGGTAAGCTATGGAGAGTCGTCTGTGTTGCTCGAAGGCGACGCCGAAAAGCAGGTCGAGCGCCACATCGCCTTTGCCCACCACCCGCGTGCGGATCTGCTCAAGGTTGGCCACCACGGCAGCGACAACGCAACCACGCCGGAACTCGTGACTTCCGTTCAACCCGAGCTTGCCGTCATTTCGGTGGGATCCGGCAATTCCTTCGGCCTGCCGCGCTTCGAAACGCTATCCCGTCTGGCCAGCGCCAACGCGCGTGTCTACCGCACGGATCTCGACGGTGCCGTTACCTTCTACCTCGACGGCCATTCAGTTAAAGCTTCGGTGGCGGGTCTTGAATGATCGCAATTTCGGCGGTCTCGTCATCCGCCGGCGAGTGCTGGTAGTCGGCAAGCAGCGCCCGCGCCGTTGGCTCATCCTCCGCCCTCACCAGAATGATCGCGCCGCCCATCCCGGGAAACGCATCCTGCAGCAGCGAGGCTGAAGCCAGATCGCTGTCAATCCCCGCCGAGTCGAGCAGTCCTTTCACCACCAGCGCCTCGGATTCGTCCTCGGAATCGAACACCTTCACCAGCTTTTCATTCGGATCGGGCCGCGGCTCACGGCGTGGCTGCGCCTCCGCAGCTTGCTTTACTGGCTCTGCCATAGGAACCTCCAATGTCGGAGCCGGATCGTCTCCATCATAGTTCGCTCAGCTCCGCACTGCACAGTGCATCGATTCTACTCTTGTCTGCTTTGAAAGGGCGGCCTTGACAGGGCGCGGCTCCGAGCCGCGCCGCCACCTGAGGCTCCTTCTCTGCCCTTTGAAAGCTGGCTTTGAAAGGGCGCGGCTTAAAGCCGCGCCGTAACAGCCGCAAAATCGTTCACGGCTTTAGCCGCTGAGCCTCCCCGCCGCCCCACAGGGGATGATCCTCAAACAGCACCTTCGGGTAGTTGCTTTCTTCCACGGCTCAGGCACAATGCCTCTACGCTTGGGCGCACCGCCCGTGCGCGTTGGCTCATCCAATGGTGTGCACGGGGTGCAAGGTATGAGGGCAAGGTCTGGGGCAAGCAAGGGGACCGCATGAACATTCCGCAGTCAGCCGGTCAGGAGTCGAATCTTCCGCTAGGGAGTCAACAAACCCCGTTCGAACGCGAAGAGGAAGCCCGCAAAATCCGCCGCCTGCAGCTCATGATTAGCATGGTTATGTCGGTCATAAGCCAGGACGCAAACCTCACTCTGGACGAAGCCTCCGAGCTCGCCGCTGGCGCCAAGCGCGCCGCCCTCGCCATGTTCCCCGACAAGGAACTCGCCTACGACCTTCTCTATAAGCCCCGCCTGCAGCGCCTCATGCGCGAGCGCTTCCGGTTGCACTAACCTGGACTTTGTCTTCACCCGTTACGCGCCTTAACACCCGGTAGGTGTCCCGCTATGGGAAAACATGCCTATCCGCTGCTGCGCAGCCAGAACGTGGAGCACCTGCGCGCGACGGTAACAGTCCTTGGGTTGTTTGAGGAGTGGGACTGTCAAGTCGCTGAAGCGCAGCTCCTGCCGAGCGACCTCCTCGTTATCTACACCGATGGCATCGTCGAGGCCATGAACGCAAATCAGGAGGAATTCGGCGAGGCTGCCCTTTTGCGGATCCTCCAGGAGAATCGCCACCTCGACGCTGGTGGCCTCTTGACAGCCGTCACCACCGCGGTGCAGCAGTTCAGCGCCGGCGAACAAAGCGACGATCTGACGCTACTGGTCGCCTAGGTCCGCTGATCTCGTCCGGCCTGAAACTCCGGTCGGATCACGGGCAAACCGGAACTCAGCCCCATCCATTGTCAGTTTCTTGTTTGCCGGCCACTCGGGAGTTGGCGGTCTCAGCGATATCGCTGTATCACGGCGGGAAAACCTGTAGCGGATAGTGAATTGCTTCTCCGGTTTCCCTGGCCCGAAGAAGAGGCGTACTATGTTTGCGTTCAAATGGTAAATTCTGGCTGAATTCTAAGGATGACGCAGTTTTCGCCAAGCGACGCCACCGCCTTACACAGCCAACTGCGGCGGTAGAACACTTCAAATCTCAGGAGGTTGTGTCAACGATGCTCAACGAAGCGACAATTGCAAATTTCAGAGCCTGCTTGCACGGCGGGTTAATCGAGCCGGGCGACCCGAATTACGACGCGGCTCGCAAGGTGTACAACGCGATGATCGACCGGCGGCCACGGCTGATTGCGCGCTGCGCTGACGTGGCCGATGTCATGGCGTCGGTGAACTTCGCCCGCGAACACAAAATGCTGGTGTCCATTCGCGGAGGCGGGCACAACGCTGGCGGGTTGGGAGTATGCGATGACGGGTTGGTGATCGATCTCTCGCCAATGAACTATGTTCGCGTTGACCCGAAGAAAAGGATGGTGCAGGTCGGAGGCGGAGCGCTCTGGCGCGACGTAGACCATGCGACCCATTCCTTCGGTCTCGCGGTTCCCGCGGGCATCATTTCGACGACAGGCGTGGCCGGACTGACCTTGGGCGGCGGGATCGGTTACTTGTCGCGGAAGTATGGCCTCACCATCGACAATCTGCTGGCCGTCGAAATGGTGTTGTCCGACGGCCGTTTCGTTACCGCCAGCGCCAGGGAAAATCCCGACCTGTTCTGGGCGGTGCGCGGTGGGGGTGGCAACTTCGGCGTCGTAACATCATTTCTGTTCAAGGGGCAACCTGTGCACACCGTTTACGGCGGTCCCATGCTGTGGCCGATAGCAGACGCGGCCGAGATCATGCGCTGGTACCGTGATTTCATTGTGAAAGCGCCTGATGACCTCTATGGTTTTTTTGCTTTCCTCACCGTGCCTCCAGTCGCTCCGTTCCCCGAGCACCTGCATAGCAAGAAAATGTGCGGGATCGTGTGGTGCTGCACCGGACCGATCAAGAAGGGAGAAAAAGCCTTCAAGCCGATCCGGAGTCTCAAGGCTCCGGCGCTCGACATGGTCGGGCCGATTCCGCATCCCGTACTGCAAAGTATGCACGACGGTCTCTATCCGCCGGGCCACCAGTGGTACTGGAAGGCCGATTTCGTGCGCACGCTGCCGGACGATGCCATCGCCGTGCATTTAAAATACGCGGCCAACCTGCCGTCCATGCAGTCGACCATGCACCTCTACCCGATCAACGGCGCCGCCGGGCGGGTGAAGAACAACGCCACGCCCTGGAGTTACCGCGACGCTACGTGGAGCTCGGTGATCGTTGGGGTCGACCCGGACCCGGCGAACAAGGAAAAAATCTCTACCTGGGCGAAAGAGTATTGGAGTGCCCTTCATCCCTACTCCGCCGGCGGAGCATACGTCAACTTTATGATGGACGAGGGCGAGGATCGCATCCGGGCGACCTACGGCAAGAATTACGATCGTCTGGCAAAGATCAAACGGCGCTACGATCCGCGGAACTTGTTCCGCGTAAATCAGAACATCAAGCCGAACTGAACCAGGAAACTGAGATCAAATCCTGATTCACTACTGCTTCCATTTGTTCTCAATGCGCGGCGGATGCTGCAGGGTTTGCATCACCACGCAATATTGTTCCGTTTTGGCTTGCAGAGCTTCTAACTGTTCTGCAGTTGCCTGCGGTGCCCGGATGTCGAAAGTGACTCGGATGGACTCAAATCCGACCGGGGCTTCTTTCGATATCCCGAGCGTTCCCTGCAGATCCAGGTCGCCCTCGACTGTGACATCGATCGCCTCTGTGGGTACTCCCATAGCAGCGGCGACCATTTGGCAGGTAATCTGGGCGCAGGCGGCTAACGCGCCTAACAGCAGGTCTCCCGAGCAGGCTCCGGTACCCGCTCCGCCAACTCCTTTGTGCGCTTGCGCCGCGTAGATGGCACGTCCCAAGTCCACTGAACAAGCTATTGGGGCGTCGGCCTGAGTGCCGTGCGCGGTCAGCGTGATTCGTGAACTCGCCGGGTCTTGCCGGTACATGTCTTTAAGAGGCCGCTGCAGCGATCGAATATCCATCAAATCCCCTCCAAAATCTGGGATATTATAAGCGCAGAAGTGGGGTACGTTGGGGCCAGCCGCCGCCGCGACCGAAGCATTTATCTATAACTGCGCGGGTGGGAAACTCCTCTGGGGATCCCGGAAGCGGCACCTGCAAATTCCATGAATCCACATTCGATGTCAGGTTCGGAGCAATCCACTCTGTCGCCGGGTGCGCGCTTTGGCAGCTATGAGATCCTTCAACGACTGGGCGCCGGCGGGATGGGGGAGGTGTATCGCGCCAAAGACACACGCCTCGATCGTGAGGTTGCAATCAAGACACTTTCGCTTGACCGCGGTTCGCATCCGGAATCCTTATCGCGTTTCGAGCAGGAGGCTCGTGCCGCCAGCGCACTGAATCACCCGAACATCGTGACCATTTATGAACTCGGGCACGAAAACGGCACGCGCTATATCGCAATGGAACTGGTGGATGGCCTAACACTGCGTTCGCTGCTCACCTCTGGCGCGATTCCATTTCGCAAATCGGTTGCAATCGCGGCGCAGATTGCCGACGGACTCGCTAAAGCACATGAGGTGGGCCTTGTTCATCGCGACCTGAAGCCGGAGAACCTGATGGTTTCTCGGGACGGTACGGCCAAGGTCCTGGATTTCGGCCTGGCGAAACTTCTTAAACCCGACCGCGGCAGTTCGGATTCGAGCACCACCATCACCGAGCATGGAACGATATTGGGTACTGTCGGCTACATGTCTCCGGAGCAAGCGACCGGCGAGGAGCTGGATTTTCGTTCTGACCAATTTTCATTCGGGTCGGTTCTTTACGAAATGGCCACTGGAACTCCCGCTTTCAGAAAGAAGACGCATGCGGAAACGATGGCGGCAATCCTTCGCGATGAGCCCGAGCGCCTGGCCGCCAAGACGCTGCAGGCGCCTGCTCCTTTTGTCTGGATCGTAGAGCGCTGCCTTGCCAAGGATCCGCACCAGCGTTACGCCTCTACTCGGGATTTGGCTCGTGACCTCGCCGCGGTGCGCGACCGCGTGGCCGATGCGCTTCCCCGGGAATCCAAACCGCACCCCCACAATCTGCCGGTGCAGCGCACCGCATTCATTGGCCGGGAACGCGAAGAGGATGACCTCCGTCAGCTCCTGAGCCGCGCGGACGTTCACCTCGTGACGCTCACCGGTCCGGGCGGCATCGGCAAGACGCGGCTCGCCTTGCAGGTGGCGGGCAAAATCGCCGACCAGTTTGCGGGCGGTGTTTGCTTTGTCGGCCTGTCAGCCATCGGCGAGCGCGGCTTGATCGCTTCCGCGATCGCGCAGGTAATTGGCTTGCGCGAGACTGGAAATAAGTCTCCAGAGGAAAACTTAGTGGAGTACCTCGGTGGCCTAAGCCAACCAATGCTTATCGTTCTCGACAACTTCGAGCACCTCGTTCCTGCCGCGCCGATCGTGGCGCAAATGCTTACCGCCGGCCCAAAACTCAAGGCTGTGGTTACGAGCCAGGCGCCGCTGCATATCTACGGCGAACACGAATTTCCCGTGCTACCCCTCGACCTTCCCGATCTCAAGTCCATCCCGGCCCTGGAAGTGCTTTCCTGTATTCCAGCAATCGCACTCTTTGTGGAACGCGCGCAGGCGGTGAAGCACCAATTCGTCCTGACCAAAGAGAATGCGCAGGCGGTTGCGACCATCTGCGCTCGGCTTGACGGGCTTCCTCTGGCTATTGAGCTGGCAGCGGCGCGGATCAAGCTGCTTTCGCCCTCAGCCCTCCTGGCCCGCCTCGAGAGCCGTTTGAACCTGTTGACCGGCGGCGCGCGCGATTTGCCGGCACGGCAGCAAACTCTCCGCAACACTGTCGAGTGGAGTTACGGCCTCCTTAATAGCGCTGAACAAACTCTGTTTCGGCGCCTTTCTGTATTTACCGGCGGCTGCACTCTGGAAGCCGTGGAGGCGGTGTGCGACACCAAAGGCGATCTGGGAGTGGACGTCCTCGACGGCATGGCTTCGCTGGTGGACAAAAGTCTGGCCCAGCAGGTGGAGCAGGTCGCTAAAGAAACGAGGTTCACCATGCTCTCCGCCATCCGCGAATACGCTCTCGAACGCTTGGCTGAAAGCGACGACGACTCTGCGACCCGGCGGGCACATGCCGCTTATTACCTCGTGCTCGCTGAAGACGGCGCCCAGGACATTACCGCTCAACCGGAATGGCTCGACCGTTTTGAGGTCGAGCACGAAAACTTTCGCTTGGCGATTGATTCTCTAACGAAGACGCGGGATGCGGAATGGGCAATGCGCCTCGGCACCGCCCTGTTCCGTTTCTGGGAGACGCGGGAGCATCTTACCGAGGGCCGCGACGCGCTCAGCAAGGTCCTGGCGATGGAAGGAACCGCGGCGCGTCCGAAGCTTCGCGCCCGCCTGCTGTTCTCTGCCGCAGTCTTGGCGGCGGCGCAGGGGGACTATGCCTCTGGGAGGCTGCTTTTCGAAGAGAGCCTGGAGACCTGTGTAAAGCTGAACGATAAGCGCGGCATCGCCGTAGCGCTGAACGCATTGGCTGTCAACGAACGCGATCGTGGCGAACTCGCTGCTGCGTCTCTTCACTTCGAGCAATGCCTTGGCATATGGAGGGAACTCGGCGATTCCACTGACATCGCGCGAGCTCTGAGCAATCTCGCCAGCGTGATGAAGCGGCAGCGTGAATACGAGCGCGCGTTCTCACTCTATGATGAGTGTCTGAGCACGTTCCGTCAGGCCGGAGACGGCACAGGTGTGGCCTGGACGTTGAACTACCTGGGCGACGTCGCCCGGGAGAAAGCGGACTTGGCGGCGGCGCGTTCCTATTGTGAACAGAGCCTGTCGGAGTTTCGCCGACTGTCTGATAACTGGGGAATTGCGAGCACGCTGTGCGATCTGGCGAGTTTAAGCTGCGATCAGGGAGACAACGCCGAGGCGCGCCGTCTGTACGGTGAAGGCATCAGGCTGTTCAAGGAACTGGGCTACAAACGCGGTATCGCGAGGGCGCTCGAATGTCTCGCCGTGAGTGCCGCAGCGCAATCCCATGCTGAGCAATCGCTGCACCTGGCAGGAACGGCCGCTGCCCTGCGCCAACAATTGGGCGTTCCGCTACTGCCCAGCGAGCAACGCAGGCTGGAGAAAGCCCTGGAATTTGCCCGCAGAACTCTCGGCAGCGAGGCGGGCCTGGCGGCGTGGATGGAGGGATGGGCTATGCCGGTCGATCAAGCCATCCAGGAAGTGCTTCACTCCGAATCAGGCGTTCGGACCTCAGACGTTCGGACCAAAGATCTGCCCGGGAATTAATTTGCGGTATCGGGATCGATCATGCGGCGGACGGCTGAAATGCGATTCGCCGGAAAACCTCCGCGGCGTGCATGTTCGCGAATCGTTTCCTCGTCTGGTGCCAGGTACACACAATACACTTTGTCGCCCGTCACGTAGGAGTGGAGCCACTTGATTTCCGGTCCCAATTCCTTCAACACACCGACCGATTTTCTGGCGACAGCCTGCAATTCCGCATCCGTTAAACTACCGGCGCCGGGGATCTCCCGCTCGATCACGTATTGCGGCATGGCAACCTCACCAAACGGTGATGGTAGCAGATTCTATGGTTGAAAAGGTGCTCCCACCCCAACAAGCTGGCATGCTGTCGAGGCCAACCGGCCGTTTGCATGATTCCCTGCGTATGAGCGGATGACGGGCGGCCAAGTCTTGCCTGTTACAACTAAGCACTCAGCAGACATGCGCCCTGGCTGGCTACTGAGTGCCGATCGCTGCCAGCTACTCATCCACCACCGGATTCCTCAGCGTCCCCACTCCCTCCACGCTGACTTCCATCACATCTCCAGCCACCACCGGCCCCACGCCCGCCGGCGTTCCCGTCGGCACCAGGTCGCCCGCATACAACGTCATCGCCTGCGCGATGTACCGGATCACCACTTCCAGCGGAAAAATAAAATCGCGTGTGTTCCCATGCTGCCGCACCCCGCCATTCACGCGTGTCTCCACTCCTACCCCTGCCCATGGATCTATCTCATCGGTCACCAGCGGCCCCGCCGGGCAGAACGTGTCGAATCCCTTGGCCCGCGTCCACTGCCCATCCTGTTTCTGCAGATCGCGCGCCGTCACGTCATTGACCGCCGTGTATCCCAGAATGTATTGCCGGATGTCCGCATCCGCCGCAGGTTGGTAGCACGTCCTTCCAATCACCACCGCCAGTTCGCCCTCATAGTCCACGCGCTCGGAAAGCTTCGGACGCCGCACCGTACCCCCCGGCGCCAATAGCGACGAAGTCGGCTTGAAAAAAATCAGCGGCTCCTTCGGCACTTCATTCCCCAATTCCGCCGCGTGCTCGCGATAATTCCGCCCCATGCACACGATCTTCGACGGACGCACCGGCACCAGCAGCGTCGCCTCTTCCAGCGGAATCGCCTCAATCCGCCGCGTCCGCAAACTCTCCATGTCCCCGTCGGCCTCTTCCGGCGGCGTCAGCAGAATCCGCACAATTGCATCCCGCCCGCCCACCGACTCGACCAGCCCATATTGCGCCTGCCCATTGAATTGAAACCGGCAATATCTCATAGGTTTCTATCTAACCACATTCAGCATGTGGTTGCCCCACCCTCGTCGCGTGGTTTTAATAAAAAGGCCGCGACAGGGTGGGGATTTTGCCGTGGGTTCACGGCACTCTCTCGCTCGTCTCTTCCGATCGCGCACTCTCGTTCCCACGAACATCCACCGCCGACACCGAATAAAAATACGTCTTCCCCGTCGCCACGCTCGTGTCCCGATACGACGGCGTCTTCACCAGTTCCCCATTCACCTTCACCGGCGCCGCTCCCTCCTCGCGCCGATACACGTTGTACCCGTCCAGATCCATATCCATCACCGGCGCCCAGATCAAATCAATAAACGTCTGCTGCCCCGGCCCCGAAAACACCGCCTGCAACCCCGTTGGCACCGCCGGCGGAAACACGTCATGCGCAAACACCGTGACCAACGGCGTGTCCCCGCCCTCAAACGCAAACTCCGGTTTGCCCGCCTCCGCCATGAGCGTCACCATGGTCGCATGGTAAAGATACGTCTTCTCCCACTCGAAATGCTGATCCAGATAGCTCGTCGGATTCGCGGCTGCCTCACCAGCCGGTGGCGATTGCTGAACTACACTCACGCAGCGCTTCAGATCAAGATCAGCAACCTTCTCTTGCGTCGGAATTCTTGCCGTGGAAGCTTCCTCCGTCGCCGCGCCTGCCGGCGACGTGGCGTACAGCTCACGGTAGATTCGCAACAGACAATGGGCAGACGACGACGGTCCGACGCTCCCGCCCGCCCCGAGCTTCCACGTAACCTGCACACCCTGCGCCGTAATCTGCGCATCAAAATTTTCGATCCGCAGAGCCGACGGCACCGACGGCACACGCACCGCGTTCGAAAGCCCCCCTCCTCGCCCATCCGGTCCCAGCACTTCAATGGCATACGTCACCCAGCCCGAAGCATTCGACCTCTGCAACTCCTCCGGAAGCGTGTCCGTATATGTCTCCTCGACAGCATTCTTCTTTTCCGATTTTGTCGCGGCCGCCTTAATCCGCGGCGAAGGCGCTTCGCCCGCCGTCCCGCCGCGAGCTGCTGCCGCCTCACCCACGGGCGTGCCGCACTCCTTGAGCACCGCGCCCACTCCGCGGCAGATGCGCGTCGGCCCCACGCTGCGCATCCTTTGACGGTCCGTCGTCATCGTCGGTACCGTCCACGTCAGCGTCACTCGATCGCCCTTGCGCGTCGCCCGCAGATCCGTCGGCGCCTTCGGCAGTTCCAGCGACGGAGGCCGCGGCGGCCCCATCGACGCGCACCCCGCCAAAAAAAGCGGCGCCGCGAGCGCAATTACCCTGCTGGCTGAAAGTCTCATGCGGATGAAACAACGAGAAGAAAACAGACTAACAGACCTGCACCACCGCCATCCGCCACTCCGTGCAAGAGCGGCGCTTCAGCGCCGCGTAAACCACCGGAAAGAACAGGGGGCTTCAGCCCTGGAAGGAGCCAACCGCTGCGCCGCACCGACGTAACTTGGCCCACCTCCTTTTCCCAATCAAAATGAAAACGATGACCCCGGCCGCACTTTCCGCCGAGCAGATGTTGGCCTGGTACGGCGTGGGCGCCGTCGGCCTATACTTCGTTCTCGCCAGCATCGCTCTGCGCTGGCGCCCCCGTACCGGCACGCGCGTGGCCAGCTACGAACCACCCAAGGGCATCTCTCCCGCCGTCGCCTCATACCTGCTCAACCGCGGAGTCAGCGACAAGCCCTTCATAGTCGCCATCGTCAACATGGCCGCCAAAGGATATTTGAAGATCGAGCAAGGCCCCTCGGACTACTTGATCTCCCGCGTCAATCCTTCGGTCCCTCTCGAAGCCGAAGAAGAAATCATCGCCAACGCACTTTTTCGCGCGGACTCGTCCTCCGCACTCCTTTCTAGACTGTTCCTACTCGAAAAAATCGCGCGCAACGTCCACGATGCGCTCGAATCCGTCGTCGAACCGGACCTGCTCTCTCCCCATTTCCCATTTCTCGTCCCCGCTCTCACTGTCTCCTTCTGGTGTTTTCTGGGCGCGCTCTATCCCGAAATTCAAGGCTTGCTAAACTCCAACGCCCCCATTGCGTTACTGGTACTGCCGGCATTAATCGCCGTCTGGTCCTTGCTGGCGATCACCCGCACGCTCCCTGCAACGTTCTACAAGATCAAAAGCCGTTTCCCCGGCGGAACTCCGCACCCCTTGCGCTTCGTCAAGAGCGATCGCACCGCGCCCCTCATGTTCCTCGTCTCCCTCGCCTCGCTCGCCGTAATCGGCTGGGCCAGTTCCTGGCAGCTTGCCGCGCTATTCGGCTCGTTCGTCAGCGTGAACCTCGTCGGCTCCACGGCCTTCCGCGCTCCCACCTTCGCCGGTCACGCCTTGCTGCACCAGTTAGCCGATTTTCGTATGTTTTTCGCCGCGGTCGAGTCCGACCGGGTGAATCGCGTCAACGCCCCCAACGCGCCTTCGCCCGCAGCAGAGAAATATTGGGCCTGGGCCCTCGCCCTCGACGTCGAGCACGCCTGGGGAGAGCAGTTCGCCGCCGCCGTCCTCAATCGCCTCGGCCCCCAGTCCGCCATATCCAGCATCGAAAACAATTGTCCCGAAGAAGCCCGCGCCAGCCAGGAAATCCTCGACCTGCATTTGCGATAAATACGTGAAGCGGACCGCCGTTTGTGACCATTGACTCCCTGCCGGAACTGGTCCACAATACTTCCCGCTTACCGGGCGGGCTCGCGTGCCGTCCTAAATGAAGTCGTTGGAGCACGCCTATGACTACAACGCCATTTCGTTCCTGCTGGTCTCTCTGTTCGTTCCCCTCCGCGCTGCGCCTGCTGGCATCCGCGCTTGCTGTTTGCTTCTGCTGCGGCCTGCCCGCCCACGCGCAGAGCTATGGCTCGATCCCCTTCATGAACGGCGGACTGGGTGCCAGTCAAATAGACTTTGCACAGATATATTTGGACACGGCGAACAAGGAGCAGGAGAAATACGTTGAGCAAAGAGAGCAAAGAAAGCGTTTGGTCGACACCGGGGTCGTGTCAGCCCTGGACCTTAACGCGTCCGACAAGGCGCTACAGGAATACAACACCGCCGCCACTCTGATGAAAGAGCAGAAAGCCAAAGAGGCGATCGTACACCTCCAGAAAGCGATCGCTGCCTACCCCAAGTTCGTTCTTGCTCACAACACTCTCGGTCTTGCCTACTGCGACCAGCAGGATGCACGCGCCAAGGACGAATTCGAGACAGCAGCCAAGCTGGACGACAAATTTCCCGGCTCCTTCCTGAATCTCGGCATGCTCGAACTTCAGGCCAACGATTTTGCGGCCGCGACTCCCTATCTGGAAAAAGCCGCTTCTTTGAACGCGAAAGACCCGAAGATCCTGGTCGCGTTGGCATTTGCCCAGAACGGAAACCATCAGTACGAGGAGACGCTCGAGACCGTGCAGCGAGTCCATGCCATCGATCATCGCGGGATGGCGAACGTGCATTACATCGCTGCCAGTGCTGCCATCAATCTCAAAAATTACGACGTCGCGCAGCAGCAGCTGACCACTTTTCTGGCGGAAGATCCCACCAACCCTCTGGCTCCCGCCGCGCACAAATACCTGGATCAACTCGCCCGGCAGCTGGCTGCTGCGGCTCAACCCTCAGCTGCCGTCGGTTCACCCGCCACCACCGCAGGTAATTCCGGGCCCGTTCAGACCTTCCCCAACAGTGATCGGCTGCGGGCAGAACTGAACGCGGTGACCCGTGAGCCCGCCGGCGAGACCGAGCCCAACGCTCCCTCCGAGAAAACCGCCAACTTAGCCAGCGCCACCAACTCAACCGTCACCACTCTGTCTGCTCCAGCCATTTCCGGGGGGCTGTATACGATTCACAAGGCGGTGGACGAGACTGCTTTATTCTTCGCCGTCAGCAGTCACGGGCGCATGGTGAATGATCTGGAACTTTCCAACATTCAAATTCATGACGACAACAAGGCTCCGGAGAGGGTCATGCAATTCATCCCGCAATCGAAGCTTCCGTTGCGACTGGGTCTGTTGATTGACACCAGCGGCTCGGTAGTCGACCGGTTCTCGTTTGAGAAGCGCGCGGCCCAAAGGTTCCTCGAGAAAGTGCTCAATCAGGACCTCGACCTCGCTTTCGTCATCGGTTTCAGCGGTGACAACAATGTGACCCAGGATTTCACCGCCGAGCCGGGAAAGCTTGGGCAGGGGATTCGGAAACTCACCAACGGCGGAGGAACTGCGCTGTTTGACGCCGTTTCCTTCGCCTGCTGGAAGCTGGCTGCGTATCCCGAGAACGACCGCGTGGCGCGGGTTTTGGTCGTCCTCACCGATGGCGAAGACAATTCCAGCCACCGCAGTCTCAAGCAGGCCATCGCGGAAGCGGAACGGGCAGGCGTCACCATTTACACTGTCAGCACAACCGAGCATTATCGCCCTGAAACCGACGCCGACAACATCCTCCAGGTACTGGCGGAGCGCAGCGGCGGCGAGAGCATCTTCCCCGGTGATATGCAAACGCTGGACAAGTCCCTTGATCACCTCAAAGAACTGATCCGCAGTCGTTACCTGGTCGTCTACCGCCCGGCCGATTTCGTCCCCAACGGGAAATTTCGCCCCGTCCGCGTCGCTGCCGAGAAGAAGGGTGAGCATCTGCACGTGCACGTGCGCAAAGGCTACAACGCCCGCGTGGAGGCAGCCAGCCATGTCCGGCCCGATTCCACCAACGTTGCCCGAAACAACATCGCCTCAGCGGGAGAAATAGAAGAGGGCATCATCTACAGAATATACCGGCTCAAATCCTGATCCTTCACAATATCGGTCAGCATCTTCCGCACATAATCCGCGTCCACCGTGTATTGCTGACCTTTCTTCTCCGGCGCGTCAAAACTCAATTCATCGAGCACCCGCTCCATGATCGTATGCAGCCGCCGCGCCCCAATGTTCTCCGTATTCTCATTCACGCGAAACGCAAACCGCGCCACTTCCTCCAGCGCCTCCGGCGTGAAGTCCAGTTTCACGCCTTCGGTATCGAGCAACGCCGTGTACTGCTTCACCAGCGACGATTTCGGCTCCGTCAGAATCCGCACAAAATCTTCCATGGTCAGCGACCGCAGCTCCACCCGGATCGGAAACCGCCCCTGCAGCTCGGGAATCAGATCGCTCGGCTTCGACACATGAAACGCCCCCGCCGCAATGAACAAAATATGATCCGTGCGCACCATGCCGTACCGCGTGTTCACCGTCGTGCCCTCGACAATCGGCAGAATGTCGCGCTGCACGCCCTCGCGCGAAACGTCCGGCCCGTGCCCGCCTTCGCGCCCGGCGATCTTGTCGATCTCATCCAGAAACACGATCCCCGAATTCTCCACGCGGTCGATTGCAATCCGCGTCACGTGATCCATATCAATCAGCCGCTGCTCTTCTTCCTGGATCAGATATTCGAAGGCCTCGTTTACCTTCATCTTCCGCTTCTTCGTCCGCTGCCCGAAGATGTTCGGCAACATGTCCTTGATGTTGACGTCCATCTCCTCCACACCCTGGTTGCTGATGATTTCGAAACTTGGGAAGTTGCGCTCGCGCACGTCGATCTCGACCATCCGCTCGTCGAGCTTTCCTTCGCGCAATTGCTGACGCAATTTTTCCCGCGTGCGGCTGGCCGAAGAAGAAGACGACGGCTCCGCCAGCGCCGTGCTGCCATCAATCACCACCCCGCCGGCAGTCGCGCCCGGCTCCGGACGCGGCGCCGGTGTCGGCGGCAGCAGAATATCCAGCAGCCGCTCTTCCGCGTTCAGCTCCGCCTTGTCCGCCACGTCGCCCAGCTTTTCTTCGCGCACTCCGTCAATCGCGATCTCCACCAGATCGCGTACCATCGACTCCACGTCGCGCCCCACGTACCCCACTTCGGTAAACTTCGACGCCTCCACTTTCAGGAAGGGCGAGTTCGCCAGCTTCGCCAGCCGCCGCGCAATCTCCGTCTTCCCCACTCCCGTCGGCCCTATCATCAAAATATTTTTGGGGAGGATTTCTTCGGCGAGGTCGGGCGCGAGTTTCTGGCGGCGCATGCGGTTGCGCAGCGCGATGGCGACGGCGCGCTTGGCGTCCTTCTGGCCGATCACGTGTTTGTCGAGCTCGGCGACGATCTCGCGCGGCGTGAGCTCATCCAGCGCGAGCTGTTCTTCTTCGGCGGCGGAGGGTAGATAGATGGCCATAAATGTTCATGTAGGGATGGCCGCCCTCGGCCGTCCGGTCGAATAAAGCTCGACTCATGTCCTGACTTTCATATTGCCTGGTCTTCGACCCGGCCGGGACAGCCGAGGGCGGCTGTCCCTACATGAACCTAAGCGGCTGGCGGTTATCCCAAGATCAAAGCTCCTCGATCGTTACCTGATCATTCGTATAGATGCACATTTTGCCGGCAATCTTCATTGCTTCTTCGGCGATCTGACGGGCGGAGAGCTGCGTCTGCTCGGCCAGGGCTGTGGCCGCGGCCTGGGCGTAGGGCCCGCCGCTGCCAATGGCGGCGATGCCCGAGTCGGGTTCAATCACGTCTCCCTGGCCGCTGAGCAGATACGTCTGCTCTTTGTCGCAGACCAGCAGCAGGGCCTCGAGGTGGCGCAGATACTTGTCGGTGCGCCAGTCCTTGGCGAGTTCCACGGCGGCGCGGCCCAGGTTGCCGTGATACTGCTCGAGTTTGCCTTCGAAGCGGCTGAACAGAGTGAAAGCGTCGGCGGTCGATCCGGCGAAGCCGGACAGAATCTTGTCGTTGTAGAGGCGGCGGATCTTTTTAGCCGTGTGCTTGATGACGGACTCACCCAGCGTGACCTGTCCGTCGCCGGCGAGAACGACACTTCCGCCGCGGCGCACAGACAGAACGGTCGTGGAACGAATCAGTCGCTTGGCGCTCATAAGGGCAATTTTTGATTATAGCAATGTGTCGGGGCTGGAGGGGCCTAAGCGCCGGGGCAGGTGGTGTCCTAATTTGGGCCTCGGCCCTCGCCTTTCTAGCGTTTGGCTTGTCAGTCAGCAGTAGCAAAAGCGTTGCAGGTTTCAAAAGTAAAGGATTCGACCAGCCAATTCTCACGATATGGCAGTTTATTATGGCAGTTTATTAGGAGTGAAACAGAAACGAGTGGTGTGCAGTTGCTCAAATTGATCTCTGTATCTAGTGCACCCCAGCAGATAGAACCCATTGGACAAGTCTTGCGGCCTAACCTCTGTCCCAATAGCCATGCCTATAGAAAATCCAGATGGAGCGTCTTGGTTGGGAGCCAATACAAAACCAATCGGCCACACATCCCCTGCCCTTCTTCGTGCCGCAAGTTTGGAACCGCGCTTGTTCTTATCGAGCAGTTTACACGCTTCATCCCAGTGCTGGTTGAGCAGAGCGGTATTGTTTGGGAACGCGGTCATCATAGTCCATCCATCTTTTGCAGTAGATACTCCAGTATTCTTCATCCACAGATGGCCATAGATGTTAAAAGCGCCGCTTGGAGGCAAAACAACTCTTTCGGCCTCGAACCTTTCAGCGTTTACCCACGGTCTTTGGCTAATGCTCACCTGTCGCTGGGTGGCTTTCACGCTATCTTGAGCCGCTTTCGCTTGCTGTTGGGCGATGGCAATTTGCCTTTGGGTAGTAATGCTGGCCTCCGCCGAATCTCTTCTAGCCTGTCGAGCAGAGATATTGAGAAGGTCGGTTTGGTTAGCCATTTCCTGCCATTGACCCCAAAAGACAGCTGCCGTTACGAGGATTGCGATGAGGGTAGCAGCTACGAATATGACGTTGAGCCGCGACCAGCGAAGGGACAGGCACTCAAATTCCTTCATCCCGCCATCTTCTATGATCCTTGTGAGCAACGGGCTATTCACGATTCTTACTGGCGTTATGGTTGGTTCCTGATTTTCCTCGGTGCCTGTGGGATTGTCGGGTGGTGGGACTGTGACATTCTGCTGGAGTACCGGAGACTTGGCGGGTGGTTCGAACATAGACTGCGGCTGTTGCGAGGCAGGGGGCTTTCCGAGGGCGAGCGCGTCCCTATCGGAGGATTGGGGTTTCTCGTTGCTATCCTGCTGGAAGTCCAAGCATTGATAATTGTAGCCCGTGCCTCCCACCCTTCGCCAAAGGTGCGAAGGATGGGGCGCCCTCGGCGCGGATTGTGTCCGCGAGAAACAACGCCACCGAAAGGGTGGGCCAGACGCCTCAGGGCAGGCTTAAGAGCTGAAGCCGCGCCCTTCCCGTTCGGCGCGGCGGCCGGCTTCGACGAACGCGCGGAATGTTTGTGTTGCCTGCGAGCTTCGCTCTCCGGCAACGGCCTTCGGCAGAGTGGAGTTGTTTTTCTTTTCTCTCGACTACCCCGGACTTCCGTCCGGGGCTATCATCTGCCGCCCCTCCGGGGCTGGCGTTCGGCGATGGCAAGGCTTCGCCACCGCCCGGTGCAGCACAGGGTCCCTCGACTGTGCAGGATCGTTTTGCAAACGATCCCGCTCCGCTCGGGATGACGGATTTGCGGACGACGCGGGCACGCACTCGGCAGTAGCCTTCGGCAGAGTGGAGTTGTTCTCTTTTTTCCCTCGCTTGACGCGGCCCCGACGCGCTGCGCTTGCTCAGGGCAGGCTCTAAAGGGCCGCTCTTCCACGGGACTACAGGATCCTTTTGCAAACGATCCCGCTCCGCTCGGGATGACAGATTTGCGGACGACGCGGGCACGCACCATGCGGAAGCTTCGCTCCGCAGGGCGGATCCTTTCGGCTCCCCTCGTTCCTCGGGTCGCTCAGGGCAGGCTTAAGAACTGAAGCCGTGTCCTTCCCGTTCGCGCATCTTCGATCGGCGGGAAAAGCAGATTCCTCGCGCGATGAAGCTGCGCTCGGAATGACAAAGTCTGTTTGGTTACCCAGTCGCAAAGAGCACGACAAGGGTGGGGCAACCCAGATTTCTGCCCTCGACTTCGCTCGGGTTCGGAATGAAAAATTCCGACGAGGTCGCTCATTCGCCTTCTGCTCGCTTCGTCTCGATCATCAGACGGCAGTTGACGCAGCGGCCGCGCCGCATCAGTTGCCAGGCTTCGCGGAACTGCTCGAAGCGGTAACGCTCGGGATGGAGCGGTTCGATGGGGCAAAGGGTGATGGCTTGCTGGCGGCGCTTGAAAAGCTCGGCGGAGGGGATGACGTACCAGACGTCCTGGGGGATGACATAGGCGGCGAAGAAGTCGACTTGCTTGGCGGTGTACTGGCGGTGGCTGAGGGCGCCGGGCTTGAACTGGCAGAGGTATCCGTACTGAGTACGGACGGAAGTGGATTTGACCTGGACGCGGAGGAGCCCGCGGCCGGGGTCGAGGCCGACGTCGTAGGCGAGGGAGTCGCCCCAGGGCTTGAGGACCTGCAGGCCGTGCTCGGCCGCCTTGGCCATGAATTTCAGCTCGACCCACTCGCCGCGTTGCTTAAACGTCGGGAACCCCTTACATCGCGTCATTTCCTGAACCCCAGATCTTGGACCCCAGAGCCCTCTGAACGCCAAAAAGCGCAAAAGAAAAGGCGCGACCCGGAGGCCGCGCCTTGATTTGTGTCTATATTTTTAGAATACCAAATTGGGAAGAGTAAACCGGAAAGGGAGGGAGGGTATTTTTTGGGAATGGAATCAGTGCGTTAGGTGGGATCGGGTAATTTTTGCATATTGACAAGGGTTGAGGTCGGTTGAAGCCGCCTCTGTGCGCACCGGGGCTAAAGCCCGTCAGGATTTCGGCCGCTTACGCGGCCCTAAAGGGCCGCTCTTCCACGGAAACCCGAGCGGGTCCGATACGAAGCGGGCCGGGACGCATCGACGGGTCTGAGGGCCGTCCCACATGCTTCTCGGGCAGCCATAGGGATCCCTCGAGGCGGCGTCGCAGTCGCTCCGCGTTGCTCGGGATGACAATGCTTCGTCCCAGCGGGCAGATTTCTTCGTGCGGTAAAGGGGGCTTTGGTAACCGGGGAGGCGATTACGCGTGTGACTTTACCGGAGCGGGGCTGCACCGTAAGTTGGGCTTATGCGTCAATCAGCTGCGGTGTTGTGCCGGGATAATCGGTCGCTGGCAACGTTACGAACCACGCTGGCGGATTTTGGAATGCGGTTGCTGCCGTGCGTGAGCGGCGAGGAGGCGCTGGAGATGGTGGTGGCGGGGAGGTGCTCCACGCTCATCGTGGACTTTGACTTGCCGGGTGCGGAGGAGGTGGTGCGCATGGCGGCGCTGCTGCCTCCGGCACAGAAGCCGACGCTGCTGGCAGTGGCGAGCCGGGCGTGGCCGGGCACGGGCGAGGCATTCCATTCGGGGGCGAGCCGGATCCTGTATCGTCCGATTGCGGAGGAGCAGGTGAAGGAGGCGCTGAAGGCGCAGGGAAAACGGCATCCGCGGAAGGCGGCGCGCTACGAGATGAAGACGCTGGTGCACCTGGAGTGCGAGAAGCGCGAGCTGACGGCGATCAGCCTGGACATCAGCGAACATGGGCTGGCGGTGCAGGCGACCGAGCCGGTGCCGATGAGCGGTGAGATGGTGTTCCGCTGCGTGTTGCCGGGGTCGACGGCGAGCATACAAGGGCATGCGGAGGTGATCTGGGCGAGCGACCGGGGGCGGGCGGGAATGTTTTTTTCGCAGATGTCGCCGGCGGCGCGCAAGAGTCTGAAGCAGTGGCTGGGGCGAAGGAGCGCGGAGAACCGGGCGCATCATCATCGGGCTGGGCATGGGGCGCGGAGTCTGCTGCCTCAGGAAGATGCGGCGGTGGAATACGCGGAGTAGGGAAGCGAGCCAAGGGCGCGGTTGTTGCGCGCAACGAACTCGCGCATCGCGCGGCTCGCCCAGGTCCTTCGTCGGGCAAAAGCCCCCTCCTCAGGATGACGATCAAAAGCAGGTTCCTCGCGCGGTAAGGCTGCGCTCGGAATGACAAGGTGTTTTGGAGTGTCCACAGGGGCTAAAGCCCTCCACCTTTTCGATCGCGTACGCGGCGCTGAAGCGCCGCTCTTCCACGGAACACAGAGCGCCGTGTTGTGCAGGGTCGCTGCTAGAATCGTTCCGCGGCCGGAACGGCCGGGGAGCGCGGCGTGTCGGCGGTTTCCGAGGCGAGGTTTCCAAAGAATCAATCTGCGTTGAATGGGCACAGCATGGTGGGCGTGCTGCGGCGGGTGCTGGTGTGTTCTCCGCGAGGCGCGGGGTGGGATCGGGCGGAGCGCGCGGCGCGCTGGCGGGAGCTCGGGTTCCGGCATGCTCCGGATGCGGCGAAGGCGCAGGCGGAACATGAGGCGCTATGTCGCGAACTGAGGGCGGCGGGAGCTGAGGTAGTGGAGCTTGTGGCGGGGCTACGTGCGGGGCTTCGTGCGGAATCTGGCGCTGATCTCGCGGGAGATGAGCTTCCTCTGGACGAACTTACGCTGGGCGAGCTCACGCTGGATGCGGTGTACGCGCACGATGCGTCGCTGGCGACGGACTTTGGTGTGATCGTGATGCGGCCGGGGAAGGCGAATCGCGTTGTGGAGAGCAGAAGCCAGGAATTGTTGTTCCGGCGGATGGGCACTCCGATTCTGGGCGCGATTATGGCGCCGGGGACGACGGAGGCCGGAGATATGTTGTGGGTAGACGCGAAGACGCTGCTCGTCGGGCGCGGGTATCGTACGAATGCGGCGGGGATTGAGCAGATGCGGGCGCTGCTCGCGCCGAAGGGCGTGGAGGTGATTGCGGCGCCGCTGCCGCATGGCGCGGGGCCGGGGGAGTGTTTGCATCTGATGTCGCTCATAAGCCTGCTCGATGCGCAGACGGCGCTGGTGGACTCGGCGTGGCTGGCAGTCGAGACGATCGAGCTGCTAAAGGCGCGCGGGTATGGGTTTATCGAGATTGACGCGGCGGAGCGGCAGACGCTGGCCTGCAATGTGCTCGCTCTCGGCGGCGGGCGATTGCTGGCGATCGAAGAGAATCAGAGGACGAATGAGCGGCTGCGGCGGGCCGGGTTCGATGTGAGAACGTTTGCGGGGAGCGAGATTTGCATCAACGGCAGTGGCGGCCCGACGTGCCTGACGCGTCCGCTGGTGACGGAGTGAGTAATTTCCTGGAACCTAAATGTGGCAAGCGATTCGACACTATTTCCGCGGCTTCGGATACCGCCAAGTCCCTGTCTGGTATGGCTCATCCGTCGCGGTCGCTAATCAATTCGAGACGATCAGCCGGCCGCTTAAATTCTTGAAGGTTATTCCCAATCCGTATCCCTTCTACGACTGGATCATGGGTTTTCACGAACGCTGGTCGAACAGGGCCGCACTACGCGGTCCCGTGCTGGAGAGAACAACAAACGTCCTGGAAGCGGGCGTTGGGACCGGGTATTTCCTAGCCCAGTTGGTAAAGGGGGCCAAGAATGCAAGAACAATCAGCGCGGTTGATCTTTCGCCCCAAATGATTTTCTCGGCCAAGAACTATTTAACGAAGAAGGATCTTCTCTCCTCCGCCCTTCTCTTCGTGAGAAGCGATTGCAGGCGTCTTCCTTACTCCGATGGGACTTTCGACCTCTACGTCTCAAGTTATTTGTTCGATCTGTTGAATGACGAGGAGATTGACTCGACCGTGAAGGAGATGGAGCGCGTCCTGGCTCCGGATGGCCATGCCATTTTGATAACCATGACTACGGAACTGGGCGACATGCCTTGGCCGGCGCGGTTTCTGTGCCGTGTCACAAACGAACTCTACTGCCTGGGATACCACCGAGGCAGATGGAACGGTATCTGGAAATTTCTGTTTGCGGGCTACGCACCTCACTGCCGACCGATTGCCCTGAGCAAGTATCTGAAACTCGCGCCGTCATTGAGCATCGAGTACACAAAGGTGAGCCACGTATCTCTCTTCCCGGTTCGCATCTACTACGTCGGGAAACGTCATGCGTAGCCTACGCCTGCTGCTGAAATTGGCCGTTATTACCGCAACTTCGCGCTCCACGCAAGTTTTCTATGATCGGGTTTCTCCCTTCTATGAATTAGTGTTCACAGATCATTTGCCACACATTCGAAAGATGGCAGCTGCCGTCAGAGAACACTTTGGCGCTGAGTGCGGCATCAAGGTTCTCGACATGGCTTGCGGGACGGGCGCTCTCAGCCGTCGGCTGGACGAGGAAGGGTTCTGCGTTATAGGGTTGGATTTTTCTTTTGAATCACTCCGCCGTCTGAACCCGACCACTAGAACCATTCGACTCATCCAATCTGATGCGGCTGCACTTCCATTCAGCCCCTGTTGCTTCGATGTGGTTACCTGCATGGGCGCGTGGCGTCACTTCCCCGAACCTCAGCGGGTTCTGGACGAGGTCCGCCGAGTGCTTCGCCCGGGCGGCGTCTTCTTGGTTGGCTACTTTCCTCCAAAACTCGGCGGGGTACTTTCGATCCCATCCGGCCGAGTTGGGAAGGCGGTTGCCTTCTTCTACGGGCGTATTATCCGTCTTCTCAGTTACAACGACAGAATAGATCAAGAGCTGGAAAGGAATATTTTGCGGATGATCGACGTGGCGTTCATAAAATACCGCCTGATCCAGTCCCACGGGCGTGAGTACCTGATACTTGCCGAGTCGCCGCGCTAGACCTGCGGTTCACCATGGTTGGTACAAGACCGCAATTGCCCTCAGAATCCTAGAATCTGCCATTCAGCAATCCTGCTAGAATCGAAGGGCATGCTTCTTCCCTTCGTCCGCGAACTCTTCGCGGACGTGGAAATGCTTCCTGGCTTTACGCGTGTTGCCTCCCACCTGAAAGAGGGCACGGGGCGGATTCGTGTCTCCGGAGTGACGCCGACGGCGAAGGCCTTGCTGCTGGTGCTGTTGCGGCGGGCGGCGGAGCGGCCGCTGGTGGTGGTGGTCAACGACAACCGCGCGGTGGAAGAGTTCGTGCCGGTGCTGCGCGGGTTTGCAGAGCTGACGGCGGCGTGCGATCCCGAAGGGGTGGTCGCGTTGCCGGCGCGCGACGTACTCCCTTTCCAGAATTTGTCGCCACATCCTGAGCTGCAGGAAGAACGGGCTACCGCCTTGTGGAAGATTGCCACGGGGAAGGCGGAGATTGTGGTGTCTCCGATTGCAGCGACGGCGATTCTGCAGCGCTCGGCGGAGTATTACACAGATTTGGCGCGGGTGGTGCGGCGGGGCGAGTCGTTTGACGTGGAGGCGCTGCTCGGGCATTTGAACACGGTGGGCTACGCGCCGGCTGACGTGGTGGAAATGCCGGGGCAGTACGCGCTGCGGGGAGGAATCCTGGATGTGTACTCGCCCGAGGCGGAGCGGCCGGTGCGCATGGAGTTTTTTGGCGACGAGGTCGATTCGATCCGGCGATTCGATCCGGAGTCGCAGCGGTCGTCGAACCCGATGGACGAGGCGCTGCTGCTGCCCTTGACGGAGACGCCGGTCAGCGATCATCTGCTGGGGGCGATTCACACGCGGCTGTCGGGAAAGCGGATTGCCGGGTCTTCCGAGGAGATTGTTGAGGCGGCGGTGCGCGCGGGCGGAGTGACGGTGTTTCCAGGGTGGGAGTTTTACGCGCCTGTGGCGGGAGCAGACCGGCTGGTGTTTGATCTGATGCCGCGGGCGGCGGTGCTGCTGGATGAGCCAGAAATGTTGCGGCAGGAGTTTGACCGCTTCTGGACGCGCGTGGCGGAGGCGCACGAGCGCAGCGGCGTGGGTAATCTGGTGCGGCCGGAGGATTTGTATTCGCCGCCGGAGGCGTGGTGGAAGAAAGTGATGTCGCTGACCGGAGCGGATGTGGAGCATCTGGGCATCACGCGGGCCGAAGATGGCGATGCGGTGGTGACGTTTCTGACGCAGCCGACTCCGCGCTTCCATGGCGCGGTTCCGTCGATGCTGGAAGAGGTCCAGAAACTGACGCGCGAGGGGAATCAAGTGATGTTTGCCGTGCCGAACACGGGCGAAGTGGAGCGGCTGGCGGATATTTTCACGGAATACAACGTGAGCTTCCGGCTGGGAAGCCGCACGCGCGGCGGGGAAAGCTATGCGGACGAAACGAGCTATTTTGCCGGCGAAGTGCTGACCACGACTCTCGCCAAAGCCTACCTGCCGGACGGCGTGATGCTGCCCGATGCGCACCTGGCGATTTTCGGGGCGCGCGATCTGTTTGATGAATCGGACACGGTGAGTTCGCGGCCGCAGCGGCAGAAGTCGAAAGTGTCGGCGTTTCTCTCGGACTTTCGCGATCTGCAAGTGGGCGACTACGTGGTGCACGTGGAGCACGGCATTGGGCAGTATCAGGGGCTGAAGGAGATCAATCAGGGCGACGGCAATGCGGAGTTTATGTTGCTGGAGTATGCCGAGGCGGCGCGGCTGTATGTGCCGCTGACGCGGCTGGATCTGATCCAGAAATACCGGTCGTCGGAAGGGGCGAAGCCGGCGCTCAGCCATCTGGGCACGCAAGCCTGGGCGAAGACGAAGGCACGCGTGCGCAAGGCCATGAAAGACATGGCCGATGAACTGTTGAAACTTTATGCCGCGCGCAAAATGGCCGAGGGGCATGCGTTTCTTCCGGGGAATGAATTTATCCGCGAGTTCGAGGACGCGTTTGAGTTCAGCGAGACGGAAGATCAGGCGCAGGCGATCACGGACGTGATGCGCGACATGGAATCGTCGCAGCCGATGGATCGCCTGCTGTGCGGCGACGTGGGCTACGGCAAGACGGAAGTGGCGATGCGGGCGGCGTTCAAGGCGGTAAGCGACAACAAGCAGGTGGCGGTGCTGGCGCCGACCACGGTTCTGGCGTTTCAGCACTATGAGACGTTCAAGCAGCGCTTCGGGCCGTTCCCAGTGACGATTGAAATGATCAGCCGGTTCCGGAATCCCAGGCAGCAGAAGGAAATTCTTGAGAAGCTGGATGCGGGGAAGATCGATGTTCTGATCGGAACGCACCGGCTGCTGTCGAAGGACTTGAAGTTTGCCGATCTGGGGCTGCTGATCGTCGACGAAGAGCAGCGCTTCGGCGTGCGCCACAAAGAGCGCATCAAGCAGATGCGCAAGCAGGTCGATGTGCTGACCATGTCGGCGACACCGATTCCGCGGACGCTGCACATGTCGCTGGTCGGACTGCGCGACATGAGCGTGATCGAGACGCCGCCGAAAGATCGCATGGCTATTCAGACACTCGTTGCGAGCTGGGACGACAAGCTCATTCAGTCAGCGATCGAGCAGGAATTGGAGCGCGGCGGACAGGTCTATTTCGTGCACAACCGCGTGGAGAGCATCTGGGAGATTGCGGCCAAGCTGCAGGAACTGGCGCCGAAGGCGCGGATTATTGTGGGCCACGGGCAGATGTCGGAAACCGAACTGGAAAAAGTGATGCTGCAATTCATGCATCACGAGGCTGACATTCTGGTCGCGACCACGATCATTGAAAACGGCCTCGACATTCCGCTGTGCAACACGATCCTGATCAACCGCGCCGACCGGCTGGGATTGTCGGAGCTATATCAGTTGCGCGGGCGAGTGGGGCGGTCGAATCGGCGGGCGTATGCGTATCTCCTGGTGCCGAGGGAAGTGGAGTTGACGCCGCTTGCGCGACGGCGGCTCGCCGCGTTGAAGGAATTTTCCGATCTGGGCGCGGGATTCAAGATTGCCGCGCTCGACCTGGAGTTGCGCGGCGCGGGCAATCTGCTGGGTGGCGAGCAGAGCGGGCACATCGAAGCGGTCGGATTCGAGTTGTACACGCAGATGCTTGATCGGGCCGTGCGAGAGATGAATGGCGAGGCCGCGCCGGAAGAAGCCGAGACGCAGCTGAACCTGGGACTGAACATACGAATTCCGGCGGAATACATTCCGGAAGAAAATCAGCGGCTGCGCATGTACAAGCGCGTGGCGGGGGTAGAAAGAGAATCCGCGCTGGAGGATGTCGAGGTTGAGATAAAAGACCGGTATGGGGCGCCGCCGCAGGCGGTGAAGAATCTGCTGGATTATGCATCGCTGAAGTTGTTGTGCATGCGCGTAGGTGTGAATGCCATCGAGCGCAAGCGCGACGCGGTGACGCTGAAGTTCCGGCAGAATGCGGCGGTCGATCCCGAGCAGCTGGCGCGGTTCGTCTCGGCGCAGCGCGGAGCGCAGTTCACGCCGGATGGAATGCTGAAATTTGCTTTGAAAGCAACGTCGGCAGATGAGGTGCTGCGGGCGCTGCGCACGGTTTTGGAGCAACTGGCCAGTGAGGGCGCGGCATCAGAAGTGGGATCGGGCGCGAGTGCGGGCGAACCTCAGTGAAGGGCGTGTGCAGCTACGAAGAGCAGCAGGTACGCAAAGAATGCCATAAAGTAGGCGTACGCCGAGAGGTTTAGCAGAGCTTTATTTTCAAAATTGGTGCTTAGCCGATCCAGTGCTCTTGAGTGACGAAAAAACGAGACGTAGATAAGGATGACGGCCAAGGCCATGGTCGCGATGTCAAGCCAATCGAGCCACGTTGCAGCATGCTTGATCATGATCGCGACCCTCAGAAATGCCAGGATCCCCATGAGCGTCACCGCCCCAAAATATCCCCCGCGCACTGATCGATATGCGATTTCCTTCATGTGCGACTCCGTTGTCCCTAAGAGTGCGTTGAGACATTCTAGCGCCGTATCGTCGGGTTCGCTAGCCGCTGACCCGACCAGTTACAATTGGGCGGCGCGATGAGATTAACGTATGAATCGAAGGCCTCAGGGGCCGAAGCCCAGAATCAAATACAGGAGCTATACGGCACGGCTTAAGCCATGCCCTTCCCGTGTGTTTTCCCATGTCTCGCAAAACCAGCGAGACCCTTCGGCAAGCTCAGGGCAGGCTATGGGGCATCCCATGGCCACTAACGATTAAGGACCAACGACTAACGACCAGAGAGCTAACGACTAACGACGAACGACCAACAACCGCATGATGAAACTTCGCAAAGCCGTATTTCCCGCCGCCGGACTGGGCACGCGCTTCCTGCCCGCCACCAAAGCTCAGCCCAAAGAAATGCTCCCGCTGGTGGACAAGCCGATCATTCAATATGGCGTGGAGGAGGCGATCAACTCGGGCTGCGACCAGATCATCATCATCACGGGGCGGGGCAAGCAGGCCATCGAAGACCACTTCGACGTGAGCTATGAGCTCGAGAAAATGCTCGAGGAAAGGCGCAAAACCGATCTGCTGAAAATTGTGCGCTCCATCTCCGACATGATGCATGTGGCCTACGTGCGGCAAAAAGAGGCGCTGGGCCTGGGACATGCCGTTTTGATGGCGCGCGAACTCGTCGGCAACGAGCCGTTTGCCGTGCTCCTGGCGGACGACGTCATCGACAATCCGGTGCCGGCGCTGAAACAGATGGTGGACGTGTTCAATCAGAAGCAGTGCTCGGTGATTGCGGCGCAGGTGATCGAAGGCAGAATGATTTCGTCATATGGCGTGTTCGACGCCCATCCGGCGGATGGGTTTAACGGGCGGCTGTTCGAGATTCGCAACATGGTGGAGAAGCCGAAACCGGAGGAAGCGCCTTCGAACCTGGCGATCATCGGGCGCTACATTCTGACGCCGGCTATTTTCGATTGCCTGGCCAAGACCGGGACCGGCGCGGGTGGGGAGTTACAGCTGACGGATGGAATGCGGACGCTGCTGAAGCAGGAAAAAATGTACGCCTATGTCTATGAGGGCCGGCGCTACGATACCGGCGACAAGCTCGGATTCCTGAAGGCGACGGTGGAATTCGCGCTGAAGCGCGACGATCTGGGCGGGGCGTTTCGGGAGTATTTGAAGGGGCTGAAACTGTGATGGGAAACAAATCTGGTAGTGAGTCAGTTAGGGAAGCGAGCCAAACGCGCGATAATTACGCCGCTAAAGCCGCGGCGTTTCGCGCGGCTCGCCCAGATCCTTCACTGCGCAAAGAACGCTTGTTCAGGATGACAACCAAACTGAACCGCCGCTGAATGCTACTCTCCCTTTAGTTTTTTCGACTTTTCTTCCACGCCGCGGGCGAGCTTTTCCTTGTGGCCCTCCAATTTCTTCGCGACCGAGGCATCCGCCAGCGCGATCATCTGCGCCGCGAGGATGCCGGCGTTCGTTGCCCCAGGCTTGCCGATGGCGACGGTCGCGACGGGAATTCCGGCCGGCATCTGAACGGTGGCGAGCAGGGAGTCCAGGCCGTTCAAAGACGTTGAAGGAATGGGAACGCCGATGACGGGCAGGGTGGTGTGCGCGGCGATGACGCCGGCCAGATGCGCGGCTCCGCCGGCACCGGCGATGATGATGCGAATGCCCCGACTGGCGGCCTTGCGCGCGAAGTCGGCGGTGCGGTCTGGCGAGCGGTGGGCCGAGGTCACGTCGATTTCGTAGGCGATGCCGAAGTCGTCGAGGGCTTTGCCAGCTTCGCGCATGATTTCGAGATCGGAATCGCTGCCCATCACGATGGAAACGAGTGGTTTGGTCATTTATCTTCCTTGAGGGATGTAACGTCCCTACGGGACTTATGTGTTCTTACGACATCGACCCGGCACTGCCGTGCCGGGCTTTC
>JASHNU010000105.1 GCA_030041475.1 Candidatus Sulfotelmatobacter sp. | reverse complement strand
TTGACTACGAGCTTGGCGATCGTCTGCAACTGCATGTTGGACGTACCCTCGTAGATGGCCCCAATCTTCGAGTCGCGCCAGTACTTCTCGACCGGATAGTCCTTGGTGAAGCCGTAGCCGCCATAGATCTCGATGGCCAGGGAGGTGACGCGCTCCGCCACCTGGGAGGCGTACAGCTTGGTCATGGCCGCTTCCTTGACGAAGTTCATGCCGGCGTCCTTCATGCGGGCGGCGTTATAGACCATCAGGCGTGCGGCCTCGAGATCGGTCGCCGCCTGCGCCAGTTGGAACTGGATGCCCTGGAACTCCGCGATGGACTTGCCGAACTGCTTGCGCTCCTGCGCGTACTTAATGGCGGACTCTAAAGCGCCGCGCGCCACACCGATCATCTGCGCGCCAATGCCGATGCGTCCTTCGTTTAGGGTTTCGATGGCGATCTTATAGCCCTTGCCGGCTTCGCCTAGCACGTTGTTCTTGGGCACGTGGCAGTCCTCCAGGATCAGCTCGCAGGTGGAGGAGGCGCGGATGCCCAGCTTGTCCTCCTTCTTTCCGACGGTGAAACCGGGGAAATCCTTCTCCACCAGAAACGCGGTGATTCCCTTGTAACCGGCCGAGGGATCAAGCGTGGCAAAGATAATGAAAATCCCGGCTTCCTTGCCGTTGGTGATCCATAGCTTGCGCCCGTTCAGGACGTACTCGTTGCCTTTCGGTTCCGCTTTGGTGGCGAGCGCGAAGGCGTCCGAGCCTGAGCCCGCCTCGCTCAGCGCGTAGGCGCCGACCCACTCCGATGCCATGCGCGGCAGGTAGCGCTTCTTCTGCTCGTCAGTCGACCAGCGGAGCAGGGCGTTGTTGACCAGCGTGTTCTGCACGTCCACCACGACGCCGGCGGAGGCGTCCACGCGCGAGAGTTCCTCGACGGCCAGAATGGCCTCAAAGAACGAGCCCGCGCCGCCGCCGTACTGCTCCGGGATTTCGATGCCCATCAGGCCCAGTTGGAAAAATTCGTGGACGAGTTCTTTGTCGAACACGCCCTTCTCGTCCATTTCCTTGGAGAGCGGGCGGATTTTTTCCTCCGCGAACTGACGAACGTTGTCGCGAAACAGGGTTTCATCTTCCGTCAGCGCCACCAGCGGCTGCGGTTTCTCAGGTGCGATCACGTCTGGCATATGAGTTCCTTTATAGGCTGAGATTGAACCCAAGATTCTAGCACCGGAAGTCCAGAGCCGGGGGCCAAATGGGTCACTTCCGCGAGGCCGACGCGCCGCGTTTGATGAACGTACTTCTCGCTCCGATGCTCCAAGCTGCGGGCCTGTGGAATAGCCTCATCGACGAAGTCGACAATGTGAGAAACGCTGTCGATGGGGCGGATTCGTCCCCAAACGCTGTCCTGCAGAATACGGTGCAGGCTGCGCTCCTCCGCGTATTTGGCGCATTCGCCGTATTGATGACCTCGGTGGGAATACTGATGTTTCTTGCCGGCGAGGAATTCGGCGATGTCCACGACACCAGCTACACCGACGTGAACGAAAAGCAGCAGGACCCCGTGCAGTGGAACCGCGCGCAATTTCGCGGCAAATGCAGCGTTGTATGCCAACGTCGCCAAGCTGATCCAGCTCCGCGTTTCGCATCCCGCATTGCAGCGCAACGAAGTCGAATGTTTCTATTTTCACCCGCAGTTCGACGACAATGTCGCGCCTCGAGTGTTCGCCTATTGCCGCACGGCGGGCTTGCCGCTGGGCAATTCCAACCAGGTAATCGTACTCGCCAACATGGGACCGGATTCGTTTCCCAGCTACGATATCCCAGGGTGGAGATGGGGCGCGTCCGCGCTGACCGAGATCGGCTATTCCTCCACCGCTCCCGCTTATAACGGAATGACCGGCGCGCTCAATCTTTCCCTGAATCCCTTCTCAGCCCGCGTCTTCACCACGTAACCGCGCCTCATCGCAGTCCAACTCCAATTTCTTGGTTTCATCGGCGGGCGACAGGCTACTCGGAAGTTGCGACCAAATCATTAGACGGTCATCAAAAATGTGAAAGCTACCACGTGGGGCATGGAAAGTGAAAAAAAGGACGAATAGCAGGAGGTCGAAGTGAAGAGACTCGAAGGAAAAGTAGCAGTAGTCACAGGCGGAAACAGCGGCATCGGGCTGGCGACGGCCAAACGCCTGCAGGAAGAAGGAGCCAGAGTCGCCATATCAGGCCGTAGCAAGCAAACGCTGGATGAAGCCGTGCAAACGATCGGCAACGGCGTGGTTGCGGTGCAGGCGGACGTCTCCAAGCTTGCCGACATCGACAAGATGTATGCGGAGGTTTCCAAGAAGCTGGGCAAAATTGACGTGCTATTCGTGAACGCGGGAGTCGCCAAATTCGCGCCTCTTGCCGAGACCTCCGAAAGCACGTACGACGAGAACTTCGATATCAACGTCAAGGGAGCGTACTTCACCATTCAGAAAGCGCTACCCCTGCTGAATGACGGCGCATCGATCATCCTCAATACCAGCGTGGTGGACAGCAAAGGCAGTGCCGGAGCCAGCGCCTATGCGGCAACCAAAGCCGCGATGCGCTCCCTGGCGCGGACGGCAGCCGCCGAACTGGTGGAACGCAACATTCGCGTGAACACGGTTGCGCCAGGGCCAATTGAAACGCCGATTTTCGGCAGGACCGGGCTGCCGCAGGAAGCCATCGATGAATTCGCCAAGGACGTGGTCAATCGAATTCCGATGAAGCGCTTCGGGAAGCCTGAGGAAGTTGCGGGCGCTGTGGCTTTTCTGGCCTCGCAGGATGCGTCCTACATCACCGGCGTAGAGATCAATGTTGACGGCGGCTACGGACAGCTCTGAGTCGCTGGATTCCGGGCTACTGCTTCCTGCGCCGGTAGACCAGCTTCAGAGCTTCCTCGGCGAGGGTCTTGCGAATCTGGTTCTTGGCGTGGATCGACCAGGGGCCGGAGGTATCCAGCCGGACATAAGCGCGCCAGTGTGCCAAGGCCTTGCGCGGGTATTTGAGCTTCTCATAGGCGAGGGCGAGATTGTAGT
>JASHNU010000104.1 GCA_030041475.1 Candidatus Sulfotelmatobacter sp. | reverse complement strand
CGCGATATATGATCGCGGTGCGGTTGCCGTGGCGTCTCAGGGCTCGTCCCTCAGCCACTCTGCATGAAATTCAGGTCCACCCTCCGGATGACCGTTGGGCGAACTTGTTCCACCAATATTACAAAACGCGCAACCAGGCGTCAAGCAGAACCTTGTAACGGCGGCTACAGGTGTCTGTGACCGGAGTCACGCAGGCCGGCTAGCACTTTGTGGTCCCCTGAAGTGCTCCGAGCGGGCACACGATCCTTCCACGCACCATAACTTCGCCCCGCCATTCTGGGTTACTCGTTTGAGAGGCAGAAGGAACTCGCTTCTGCGTCCGGCCGAGCCCGCCGGCGCACACAGCTGTAGTACACTGCCGCGAGGAAGTTTCTCCCTGCTTCGGACGAGCGCGTGGGGCGCTCGCATCGAAAGACGCCATGGATTCCGCCATCCGCACTCGGGAACTGCGCAAGGTCTATACCTCTGCTCCGCCCCCCGGAGCAGGACGGGGTAACGGCTCGTCCGGCAGAGCCAAGCGCAGCAAAGAGCCAAAGCCGCAGATCGTGGCTCTCGACGGAATCGACCTCGACGTCTCCGCCGGACAGATCTTCGGCCTGCTTGGCCCGAACGGTGCGGGGAAATCAACAACCGTCGGAATCCTGACCACGCGCGTTCGGCCCACCAGCGGCACGGCGTGGATTGGTCCGCACGACGTGTGGCACGAGCAGACCGCGGCCAAGCGTCTGATCGGAGTCGTGGCCCAGCGCCCGAATCTCGACTTCTCGCTCACTGCGCGCGAGATTCTCCTCTTCCATGGAGCGTACTTCGGGCTCAACGCGCATGAACGGAACGAGCGCGCCAAAGCATTGCTCGACCGCTTCAAGCTGACCGATCGCGCCGACCAGCTGGTGCGCGGATTTTCCGGTGGAATGATGCAGCGCATGTCGATTGCGCGCGCCATGATGCATGACCCTCAAGTGCTGTTCCTTGATGAGCCGAGCGTCGGCCTCGATCCACAAACTCGGCTCCTGCTGTGGGAAATCATCCGTGAGTACAACCAGAAAGGCCGCACCATTTTGCTGACCACACACAACATGGAGGAAGCCGATGCGCTGTGCCAGCACCTGGCCATCATCGATCACGGGAAAATTATTGCGTCGGGCACACCGCGCGAGCTGAAGGCTTCTATTCCCGGCGGATTCCTTTTACGCCTGCGCTTTGGAAGCCATGCAGCGCCGTTGTTGGAACGCCTGGCCGCGCTCTCGGGCGTAACCGAGGTGCGTCCATCCGGGGATGGCGCCGTCGATCTCTATGCGGGCCGCGGCGGCTCGCTGATTCCCGAGATCGTCAGCGCTGCGGCTGCGGCGGGCATGGAACTATCGGACGTTCACATCTCTGAACCAAGCCTGGAAAATCTTTTCCTTCATCACACGGGCAGGAGTTTGCGCGAATGAACAGCACTTTCCTGGCGCTTCTGGCACGCGACGCCCGCGTCGCGAGGCGCAATATGATTCCGCTGATGCTGCAAACATTCCTGCAACCGCTCTTGTTTGTTTTTGTTTTCGGGCGGGTGATGGTCGGCAGCGGCTACATGCCCCCCGCTTACAAGAGCCTTTTGCTTCCCGGCATCATGGCCATCTCCATGTGCTTCACCGGAGTCTGGGCAGTTGCCATGCCGCTGATCGGCGAGTTCCAGTTCACGCGCGAAATTGAAGACCGGCTGCTGGCGCCGATCGATATTTCCTGGGTCGCCGTAGAAAAAGTTGTCTCTGGCCTGATTCAGGCTACGGTCTCCGGATTGACCGTAATTCCGCTGGCCTGGCTCATTTTGCGCCCCGGCCTGGAATTGCACGTGACCAGTCCCGTCCTGTTCCTTTGTCTGACATTGCTCGTCGCCGGCTTCTCCGCTTGCGGAGGTCTTGCCCTGGGCTGCAGCGTCGATCAGCAGCACATCGGCCTGATGTTCAGCATGGTCATGACGCCGATGATTTTTTTCGGCTGCACCTACTACCCGTGGAGCGCCCTAAGCAAATTCCCGATCCTGCAGAAAATCGTCCTGATCAATCCCCTCGCGTACGCGAGCGAAGGCCTGCGGGCCACGCTTGTGCCCCAGTTTCCGCATTTGTCCCTGCCGTTGATCCTCGTGGCTCTGGCCGTGTTCGATTGCCTGTTCCTGGTTGTTGGCCTGCGGCAATTCCGCAAGAAAGCGGTCAGCTAGACATTTCTTTACACTTCGCCGAAGGGCATCGGCGTGTACAATTCCTTGCACTCGCGGAATCATGAATTCTGCTTCGCGAAAAATCCTTCCCGGGGACGAACCACAATGAGGAAATCAGCCTTTCTGCTGTTTTGTGCTGTCCTGCTAACTTTTGTTTCTATCAGCGTCGTCAGTTTCTCGCAACAAACCAGCAGCCCACCACCAACGTCCAGAAAACAACAGGCCGCGCAGTCTGCGGAGAAGCCGGCCGAGGCCACCAAACCCGAGGCGACTGCCGAGCCCAAGCCCGCAGCCCACGAACCCACCGGTGACCGGAAGGACGACAAAGAAGAGCACTACGACATGACCGAGCAGCCGCCGGTCGTGACCCATCACCAGATCACGGTCGAGGGAAAGCAATTGAAGTACACCGCGACCGTCGGGCGTCTGCCCATCAAGCGCGGCGACGGCAAAATCGAAGCCGAAATGTTTTACGTCGCCTACACGCTCGACGGCCAGGACGCGGCCAAGCGGCCGGTCACCTTTGCCTTTAACGGCGGGCCGGGATCGGCTACCATCTGGCTGCACATGGGCGCACTCGGTCCGCGCCACGTGGTGTTGCAACCTGATGGCTTCATGCCCCCGTCACCCTATCGGCTGGAGGACAACCCCTACACATTGCTCGACCGCAGTGACGTGGTCTGTATTGATGCGATCGGAACAGGCTTCAGCCGCGCCGAAAATGCCGAGACGTTCAAAAAATTCTGGGGAGTGAAGGGCGACATAGAAGCTTTCAGCGAATTCATTCGCCTCTACATCAGCCGCAACGAGCGCTGGTCGTCGCCGCTCTTCATTCTCGGCGAAAGCTACGGCACCACGCGCGCTGCGGGGATCGCCGGGTATCTCGCGGACCGGGGAATTTCGTTCAACGGTATCACGCTGCTTTCGACCGTGCTGAATTTTGAGACGCTCGAAGATAACTTCACGAACGATGAGCCCTATGTTTTTCTGATCCCCTCGTTCACGTCGATCGCCGGCTATCACCACAAGCTCGCGCCCGATCTGGCGCAGGACATGAATCGCGCCCGCAACGAAGCGGAACAGTGGGCTTCCACCGATTATCGCCGCGCGCTCGACAAAGGCGACTCACTCACGCCCCAGGAGCGGCAGACCGTAATTGACCAGCTCGCGCGCTTCACTGGCCTCAGTAAAGAAGTGATCGACGAGGCCAACTTGCGCATCAACGTGCAGAAGTTCACACACTATCTGCTGATCGACCAGAAAGTGCGGGTCGGCCGCCTCGACGGACGCTACACCGGTCCCGATCCCAACGGCCTGCTCGACACGCCCTTCTACGATCCCACGGGCTCCGCGACGCAGCCGCCGTTCACTTCCGCGTTCAACAACTACTTGCGCACCGAGCTTAACTACAAGGTCGACATGCCTTACAACGTACGCGCACCGCGCGGCGGCCCGGGCGGCGACACATGGGATTGGGGCTCGGCGGGCCAGGGATTTCCCGACACGGCCACGGCCATGCGGCAGGCCATCGTGAAGAATCCCTACCTGAAAATTCTGGTGATGGAAGGCTATTACGATCTCGCAACGCCGTACTATGCCGCAAATTACACCATGGATCATCTGAACCTGCCGCAGAAATATCGCGACAACATTTCGTTCGCGACCTATGACGCCGGTCACATGGTGTATTTGCCGAAGGACGGACTAAAGAAGATGAAGGCCGACGAGGCGGCGTTCATCGAGAAAAACGGGGCGCAGTAAGGTGAATGACAGCAGCTACCGCGAGTACTGATTTTTCTTTTTGTCCTGGTGGCGCTCAATGCCCAGCTGGATGAGGCGGTCGATCAGGTCAGGATAAGCCAAGCCGGTCGCCGCCCACAGCTTGGGATACATGCTGATGGAAGTAAATCCCGGCATGCTGTTGATTTCGTTCAGATAAATTTTCCGAGTTTTACTCGGAGGACCAGGATCCATCAGAAAATCTACGCGCGCCAGGCCGGAGCAATCCACGGCCTGGAATGCTTTCACCGCCAAGTCCTGAACTTTCTTCGTTTCCGCCTTCGTGAGTTTCGCAGGAATGATCAGCTGCGAGCCTTCGTCGAGATACTTTGCGGTGTAGTCGTAGAATTCTTTGCCGGGAATAATTTCTCCTGGCACTGACGCCACCGGCTCATCGTTGCCGAGCACCGAGCACTCGATTTCGCGGGCCTTCCCTTTTTTCCCGCCCACGCCTTGTTCGATCACAATCTTGCGGTCGAACTTCGCCGCTTCCTCAATCGCCGGACCGAGTTCTTTGCGGTCGTGCGCCTTACTGATACCGACCGACGAGCCGAGGTTTGCCGGCTTCACGAAGACGGGATATTTGAGTTTCTTCTCAATCAGCTTCTCGGTTGCTTTCAGATCGTTTTCCCACGCGCTGCGCAGGATGGTCACGTGCTTCACGATCGGCAGTCCGGCGGCCATGAACAGCGACTTCATAATGTCTTTGTCCATGCCCGCGGCCGAGCCCAGAACGCCCGCGCCGACGTAAGGAATGTCCGCCAATTCAAGCAGTCCTTGGATGGTGCCGTCTTCGCCAAACGTGCCATGCAGCACGGGAAAAATGACGTCGACGTTGATGGCGCGATCGCTGGCACGGCGGGTCAGGGAAGCGTCGCTCTGGAACGGCACCATGCCGGTTTCGCGGTGCACGGGCTCCGGCGGGACGACAACCGATTCGCCCTGGGCCAGCACCGCCGCTCCGGGCGTGGTTTCAGGATCGCCCGCGCGCAAGTGGCGTGGCTCGTGGATGGGCTTGCCTTCGAGCAGATTCTCGGCATGCTCGGCTGTCAGCCAGCGGCCGTCTTTGGTGATGCCGATGGGAACGACCTCGTATTTCTCTTTATCGATGGCATTGAGCACCGACGCAGCCGAGAGCAGCGAGACTTCGTGCTCTCCGCTGCGCCCACCAAACAGAATGCCGACGCGAAGCTTTTTCATGACGAACCAGTTTGGACGCAGGCGGCTTCGCCGTCAATCGCAGGAATGGTTCGGGAGAATTTGTTTACCGCCGAGATCGCCGAGCACACCGAGGGAAAGACCGTTGTTAAGGATTTACAAATAGCCCTCAGCGTTCCCCGCGGGCTCGGCGGTGAACGCGTTACAGAATCTTCTTGCCGAACGCCGACACGGCCAGTTCCACCGCCAGATCCGCCGTCTGGTTGTGCTCGTCAATCACCGGATTCACTTCCACGATTTCAAAGCTCAACATGCGGCCGTGGTCGGCAATGATTTCCATCGCTAGGTGCGCTTCACGATAAGTCGCGCCGCCGCGCACCGGAGTCCCGACGCCGGGCGCGTCCTCGGGATCGACCCAGTCCATATCGAGGGAAATGTGATAGCCGGCCGTGCCGCGTCCGGCCATGCGAAGGGCTTCCTCCATCACTGTGCGCATGCCGCGCTCGTCAATGTCGCGCATTGTGAAGACGCCGATGCCGGCGCGCCGCACGTTTTCCTTTTCCACCGCATCAATGTCTCGCACGCCCACGAGCACGCAGTTTTCCGGCTTCACCTTGGGCGTAAAGTCGTAAATGTTCGCCAGTTCGCCCGGCCACAAGCCCATCAGCGCCGCCAGCGGCATGCCGTGCACGTTCCCGCTAGGCGAGGAGTCGGGTGTGTTGATGTCGGTGTGAGCGTCGATCCAAATCAACCCGATCCGCTGATTCTGCCGGCGGTAGAACTCGGCCACGCCGGAGACCGTGCCCGCGGCCATGGAATGATCTCCGCCAAGCGCCAACGGAACTTTGCCCGCCTCGAGCGTCTTCAGAACCAGTTCGGCGTGCTTGGTGCACGTGGCCGTGATTTCTTTGAGGTATTTCGCGTTCGCGGCGCCTTCTTTTTTCTGCTCGGGAATCGCCACGGCAACATTGCCGCCGTCTTCCACCTGGTGGCCAAGCGCCTCGAGACGCGCTTCGAGTCCGGCCACGCGAACAGCAGACGGCCCCATGTCCACGCCGCGCCGCGATTGGCCCAGATCGAGCGGCACGCCAATGACGCGAATCTTGCGGCCAGAAACGGCAGATGACGTAGTGGTCATAGCGAATGATGAATTTGCAATTTGGCAATCGGATAATTTGTAAATTACAAATCACAAACTTACCCGATTACAAATTGCTTCTACGGGTACAACCGGTACAACATCCTCGGAAACGGGATCGTCTCGCGCACGTGCTCGAGTCCACAGATCCAGGCCACGGCGCGCTCAATGCCCATGCCGAAGCCGCCATGCGGTACGCTGCCGAACTTACGCAGATCCAGGTACCACTTGAACGCCTCCTCCGGCAAGCCGTGCTCGTGGATGCGCTGCAGCAGCAACTCATGCGACGCCATACGCTGCGATCCGCCGATGATTTCGCCGTAGCCTTCGGGCGCGAGCACGTCGACACACAGGGCCAACTCGGGCCGCTGCGGATCGGGTTCCATGTAAAACGCCTTCACTTTGGCGGGATAGCGATGCACCATCACCGGCTTGTCGAATTGCGCCGAGAGATAGGTTTCGTCGGGCGAGCCCAGGTCGCCGCCCCATTCGAATTTCGTTTCCAGCGCGCCTTTCGCGTGGCCCTCCTGCAGATTCTTCACCGCGTCGTCATAGCTGATGCGAGGAAAAGGCGGTTCGATTTTCTCGAGCTTGGAGATGTCGCGGCCGATGGTCTTCAGATCTGCGTGGCGGCGTTCCAGACACCGCTTCACAATGAACGTGATCAGCCCCTCCGCCAATTCCATGATGTCGTCAAGTTGCGCATAAGCAACTTCGGGCTCGACCATCCAGAACTCGGTTAGGTGCCGGCGCGTCTTCGATTTTTCTGCACGAAATGTAGGGCCGAACGAGTACACCTTGCCCAGCGCCATAGCCGTTGCTTCGACGTAAAGCTGACCCGACTGCGTGAGAAACGCCTGCTCCTCAAAATAATCGACCGGAAACAGTGTGGTGGTGCCTTCGCACGCCGCCGGAGTAATGATGGGCGGATCGGTCAGGGTGAAGCCACGCTCATCAAAGAAATCGCGCGCCGCCTTGATGATTTCCGCGCGTGCCCGCAGAATCGCCGCCTGGCGCTGCGAGCGCACCCACAGATGGCGGTGCTCCATCAGAAAGTCGGTGCCGTGCTCTTTCGGCGTGATGGGATACGGATCGGACTCAGGCACTCGCTGCAGGACCTGCACGTTGGCGACATCCAATTCATAGCCGCCAGGCGCACGTTTGTCGGCGCGGACCTTGCCCTCGACGATCACGCTCGACTCTTGCGTGAGTGTTTTGACGGCTTCAAAAACTTCAGGCGTGACGGCATTCTTCGGCACCACCCCTTGAATGATGCCTGAGCCGTCGCGAAACTGTGGAAACAAAAGCTTCCCGCTCTCCCGCAGGTTATAAAGCCAGCCGCGGATGGTGACAGCCTGCCCTTCGTGCTTGCCGATTTCAGCAATGGTACTTACAGGTGCCATAGATTCGTGACTTACCGCCGAGTAGGCCGAGGAAAACAAATGCTTGAAACTCGTCCGGTCGCCAGATTTACTTTTTGCTTCTTCTTCTCAGCGTTCTGCTATCTCGGCGGTTCAGCGTCAGGCTGACTCCAGCTTGTCGAATGCCGGCCCCAGCTTTTCCAGCGGATTCACCTTCTCGTCCTCTGCCAGTTCCAGCATGAGCGGCGGACGCTCGGGGACAGATCGCAAGAGTTCCATCGCTTCCTTCCAATCGATCGTTCCCTGCCCCGGCCACAGATGTGAATCTTTATCCTTCGCATTGTCGTGAACATGTGTGGAGCGAATGTAATTGCGCAAAATCTCAAATCCTTCGCGCACGGAACTCATGATGTGTGCGTGTCCGAAGTCGAAGCAGACGCCCACGTCGTCGAAATGCCCAGCATGAATCAACTCCACGAGTTTGTCCGGAGTGGAAAGCTCGTTGGGCAGGTTTTCGAGCAGAATGCGCACGCCCAGCGGCTTGGCGAACGCCCGCAGATGCTCAATCGAGGTCATCGCCGCTTCGAACTTTTTCTCGCTGAAGGTTTCGTTCGACGTTCCCACATGCTGCACCAGAAAACGAAACGGAATCTGCTCGGCGATTTCGAGCGCTCGCTTGATCTCATCCATGGCCTCGACCCGATGCGCGCGATCGATCGAGGCCACATTGACAGGCGGAGCGCCGGCGCGCCCCCATTCATAGTCGGCGTAAAGCGGCGAGTGCACGGAGTTCAGCGGGATGCCACTGCCGCGGAACCAGTCGGCAATCTCTTTCACGTGCGCTTTGCGATTGGCATAGTCCAGATGCTGCCGCGCCGCAAAAATTTCGATTGCCTGCACCCCGCTGCGGGCCAGGGCGTCGAGAATCCCTGGATGCAGGCGCTCTTTAACGAAAAGGTATGTGGAGACCGCTTTCAGCATTCTCAGTATCCTACCGCTTTCCCGTCGTGGCGGAAGTCTGCTGCCCCCATCCGCACGCCTGTCTTCTCGTCAATCGCAATGCATTCTGCGTCACTCCAGTAGGGTTCGACTAGCACGCCCCCAAAATACAGTCCGATCTCCAGCGTGTATCCCATGCGCTGCAGCCCACTCATCGTGTCAGGAGAAAACCATTGCTCCACATTCACTACGTCGGGCATCCATTGATGGTGAAAGCGCGGCGCGTTCACCGCTTCCTGAATATTCATCCCGTAATCGACCACGCCCATCAACACATTCGCGACTGTAGAAATGATCTTCGAACTCCCCGGCGAACCCAGCACCATCACCGTTTGTCCGTCGTGCACCAAGATCGTTGGCGTCATCGAGGACAGAGGCCTCTTTCCCGGGCCAATCGCGTTGGCCGTGCCCTGAATAAGATTGTCCCCGTTGGGGGCGCCCGCTTTCGCTGAAAAGTCATCCATCTCATCGTTGAGCAGGAAGCCGAGTCCGTCGGCCGTAACCCGTGACCCGAACCAACCGTTAAGCGTGGTTGTCACCGCCACGGCGTTGCCCTCGGCATCCACGACGGAATAGTGCGTTGTCTGGGCCGACTCGTGCGAAGCCATTGCGGCTGAGTGCGCGGCGGCATACTGCTCGAGCTGGCTGAACACGGCCGGCCGCTTCAAGTCTTTGCTCGGCGTTGCGTGCACCGGATCAATCGTCTCCCGCCACGCGGCCGCATATTTCTTGTCAATCAACTGCGCCACAGGAATCTTCGCGAAGTCGGGGTCGCCCAGAAACTCGGCGCGATCGAAGAATGCCCGCCGGAATGCCTCCAGAGTGAAATGGATCGACTCCGCCGACCGCTCACCCATTTTTGCAAGATCGAAGCCTTCGAGAATATTCAGCGACTCGATTAGCACCGTCCCGCCCGAGGAAGGCGGAGGCGAACTGATCACCTCATATCCGCGATAGGTGCCCCGCACGGGCTCGCGCTCTTTGGCTTCGTAATGCGCCAAGTCATCGGCAGTGATCAGGCCGCCGCCCTTCTGGATCGCCGCAGCAAGGTCCCTCGCCAGCGACCCGTGATAGAAATCGTCCGGGTTCTCGGCGATGCGCTCCAATGTCCGGGCCAGGTCCGGCTGGCGAAAAATTTCTCCGGCTTTGTAGTAGTCGCCATTGCGCTGGAAGATGCGCCGGGATTCCGCATAGTCCGTCAAATGCCTGTCGTGCATGTCGCGCGCATCGACCCAGCTCAGCTCATATCCTTCCCGAGCCAGCCGGATCGCCGGAGCCATGACTTGCTTCAGCGACAGCTTGCCCCATTTGCGCTCGGCGTAGACCAGACCGGCCACCGATCCCGGCACCGCGACTGCCTTGTAGCCGAAATAACTGGCCCCCTCGATCACCTTGCCTTGCGCATCGAGATACATGTCGCGCGTGGCGGCTGCCGGAGCCTTCTCGCGATAGTCGAGAAAGTGAGCCGTCCCATCCGCCATACGAACCAGCATGAATCCGCCGCCGCCAATGTTGCCCGCTGCGGGGTGCACCACTGCGAGCGCAAAACCCATAGCCACGGCCGCATCCACGGCATTGCCGCCCGCTTGCATTATCTCCACGCCGACTTTCGAAGCCAGCTCGTGCGAACTCACCGCCATGCCGTGCTGGGCAGGGACGGGACGGGTATTGGCCGACGACGGTGCAACCACCGCAAGGACTGTCGTCAGCAGAAAGAAGATTGGTCTGCGCAGGGATCCCATGCGATCGAAGGATTTGAGGCTTTTAGTCAGACTCTTGAGGCTAGCCGAGTAAGCGGAATTGAGTCAAATCAAAGCCGCACTTCGGAAGGATTCCATTCAGTCGTCCCGCCGCGATGGGAAAAGGTATCACGGGTATAGAGCGAGAATGGACGAAGCGAGTTACCGGCGTCCGCCCCACTGCAGATTCTCTGTCGCCTCGGGGAAAGACAGGCCGTAGGCGCGAATTTCCTCTACGTTCATCGCATTTCCCGCGATTTCGTGCTTCAAGACAGCCGCAGACGATGGCAATTCTATCCCTCCCGATTCATGCGTTGAAGCAGCCGCTGCTTCACCGCCGGCCACTCGGCAGCAACGATGGAATATCGCGCCGAATCGCGCGGGATCAAGTCGGCCGCCATGCGGTGAGCGCGGAGGATGCCCTCAAACTGTCCTCCGATCCTCTCAATGGCCGCGCGCGAGCGCACATTGCGCACATCAGTATGCAGGCAAACGCGAAGCACCTGCCACGTTTCGAAGGCATGGGTTAGCATCAGCAGCTTGGCTTCAGTATTCGCTCCGCTCCGAATGGCCGCGTGTGCAAGCCACGTGTAGCCGATCTCGCATGCATCTGGAACTCCGCGCCCGTGCCGCGCATGCCCTTGCGGCCACGCCCATCGCTCCAGGTTAAAGAACCGCGTCGAACCGATCACCACTTCGCTGGCGACACGAACAATCGCAAACGACATCGCCGTGCCTGCATCTCGCCACGCCAGGGCGGTTTCGACGTAGGTAACCGCCTCGGCCTTTCCACGCGGCACCGGGCTCCACTGGTAAAGAACAGGGTCTCCCGCTGAAGCCGCCGCCAGCCCATCGGCGTGACGGTGCTCCAGAGGCTCAAGTCGAATGTGTTCGCCCTGCAGCGTAGGGCTGTTCGTGCTCATGCTCTCCACTATGCAATGGGATCGCGCAGGGTTGCGACTGATAGCTGTCCTCACACCTGCTGCCGCGCCTCGCCCAGGGCCACATTCACGTCCATCTTCTTCTTGTCGCGGTAGATCGTGATCTTCACCGTGTCGCCGGCGCGATGGTTATTCATCATCTGCGCCAGGTCCTGCTCGTCCTCAACTTTCTGATCGTCAATGGCCACAATCAGATCGCCGCCCAGCGTAATGGGAGTGCTGCCCAGGTAGGCGCGCTCGGAGCCGGCATGCAAGCCCGCCAGATCAGCTGAGCCACCCGGCGTCACCTGCACGATCAGCAATCCATAGTCGACCGGCAACCCGAGTTCGTCCGCCAACTCAGGACCGATGGGGATGGTGCGCACGCCCAGCGCCGGCCGGCGCACGCGGCCGAGAGTCATTAGATCGCCGAGCACGGCCTTGGCTGTGTTGATGGGGATGGCGAAGCCAATGCCCGCGCTCTGGTTGGCGTTGGAAAGAATCATCGTGTTAATGCCGATGACCTCGCCATGCCAGTTCATCAGTGGTCCGCCGGAATTGCCGGGATTGATGGCCGCGTCAGTCTGGATGGCTTCGTCGATCATCGCGCCGTTCGGCTCGCGCACCGGGCGAATGGAGCTGACAATTCCGCGCGTCATCGTTCCCGACAAGCCGAACGGATTGCCGATGGCATAGACTTTCTGCCCCACCTGCAGATTGCGCGAGTCGCCGAGCACAGCGGAAACCAGGTCTGGCGCCTTGATCTGGATCACCGCCAGATCGTGCGCCGGGTCGGTGCCGACAACCGTCGCGCTGTAGCTCTTGCGGTTGTGCAGTGTGACCTTCACCTGCCGCGCGTCAGCGATGACGTGGTAGTTGGTCAGAATATGGCCCTCTTTGTCGATGACAAAGCCCGAACCCTGCCCTTCCTGCGGCACCAGCCCATAGAAGAAGTCAAACGTCATGGCGCGCGACGTGATATTCACCACCGAGGGAATATTCTTGCGGTAGACGGAAATATTGTTCTGTTCTTCACTGTCGAGAGTTTCTCCCGGCGCCGCTTCCGTGATTTCGACGTGCTCCGGCCGGCTTAGCCAGTTCGAGGCATGCAGCGGGTTCTGCGAGTTTGAGCGCCAGGTCGTGAAATAGAAGAATGCGCCGGCAATCGCCAGCGCGAAGATGAACGGCCGCAATGCTTTCATGATTAGTCCACCTGATCCTAAGACACCGGATAAACCTACGGTTGTGGTTTGGAACTTTTCCCTTATTTAGATTCTACCCCGGCCAGGGCGGCCGAGGAGTGTGTCTAGGATTTCTCGGCAGCGGCGCGCAGTTCGCGCCACACTTTTTCCGCCTGCTCACGGGTGCGGCTGAGTGCACCGGAATTGTCGATCACGTAGTCGGCAGCCTTAATTTTTTCCTCGTCGGGAAGTTGTGCCGCCATGCGGCGCACGACTTCTTTCCGCGCGGTTTCAAGGTCGATCTTCTGACGTGCTGCAAAGCGGGCAGCCCGCTGGTCGGCATTACAGGTCACGACGATCAGCCGGTCGAATTGGTCCCCCACCTTCGCCTCAAGAATCAACGCCGCTTCCACGATGGCCACAGCATGCCGGTCCTGAATAACCATCTGCTGCATCCATTCGTTCTGCGCGCGAATCACGGCTGGATGCACGATGCGATTGAGCTCTTCGATGCGCGACGCGCGATTGCCGCCATTGCCCCCCGGGCCAAAGGCGGCCTCGGCCAGTTTGGCGCGGTTGATGCTCATGTCCGGATTCAGAATCTCGCCGCCGAAGTGGCGCACCACTTCGTTGTAGACGGCCTCTCCGGGCTGCATCAGCGCATACGCAATACGGTCCGCCTGGACCAAATGCGCGCCCATACCGACCAGCATCTCCCCTACGGCCGTCTTGCCCGAGGCAATGCCTCCGGTCAGACCAACTTTCAGCATTCAGTCTCCCAGACCAGGCGAATTACCCCAGCGGCATGGAGGAGTCTTGCTTTGGTTTCTCCGTGAACCCGTGTCTCCGTGGTAGATTTACGCCCGCGACATTTCCGGCATGCGGCTTCCGCGCCGCATCTTCGCTGCCTTCACGGTATTAAACATCAGCATGGCGATCGTCAGCGGGCCGACGCCGCCGGGCACGGGAGTAATTGCTCCCGCAACCTCAGCCACTTCGGGATGCACGTCCCCGACGAGCGTGGATCCCTTCTTGCGGAACGCCTCTTCCCGCTTGGCGTTGCCCGCGAAAAACCGGCGGAACTCCGCGGGATCGGTCACAGTATTCATACCCACATCAATGACCGTCGCGCCCGGTTTGACGAAATCGCGGGTGATCATTCCAGCCCGACCGATCGCAGCCACCAGAATGTCGGCCCGCCGGCAGACGCCCGCCAAATCACGCGTTTTCGAATGGCAGATTGTGACCGTGGCGTTCGCGTTGGTCAGCAGCATCGCCACCGGCTTGCCTACGATATCGCTGCGTCCCACCACCACGGCTTCGCGCCCGCTGGCCGCGATACCGCTGCGTCCCAGAATTTCCATCACCCCAGCCGGCGTGCAGGGTACCAGTCCCCGACGCTGCGTCGAGAGGAAGCCCACATTCATGGGATGAAACCCGTCAACGTCCTTGGCGGGATCCACCGCCAGCAGCACCTTCTTGGCATCCACTTGCGGCGGCAGCGGCAACTGCACCAGGATGCCGTCAATGTCGTCGCGGCGGTTCAGCTCGTCGACGTGAGCCAGCAGCTCCGAAGTCGTGGCCGATTCGGGCGGGGTCAGGGTTTCACTATAGATGCCAACTTCTTCACACGCCTTGATTTTGCCCCGCACATAAATCTCCGACGCCGGGTTGTGCCCCACCAATAGAACCGCCAGTCCAGGACGCAGGTTGCTGGAACCGAGCTCGCCCGGACGCAGATTGCCAGAAGGGGCGCTGGCCGCGGCCAGGGCTTTCACTTCCTCGGCAACTTCACTGCGAATCTGCTGGGCGATCCTGGTTCCGTCAAGGAGGGTTGCGGGCATGTGTTCTTGATTCTATCGCAAGGCTCCGCTCGACTTACGCTTGACGTACAATACCCACCATGCTCGCCAAAGACCTGCTGGAAATCCTGGTTTGTCCGGCTTGCAAGCAGCCGCTCGAATACCGGCAAAACCCCGAAAGCCTGAAATGTACGCAGTGCCACCGAGTCTACGCCGTGAAAGACAACATTCCCATCATGCTCGTGGACCAGGCGACGATCGAGCCTTAGAAGCGTTGCGCCAACGGTCTTGGGAGGGGCATGGCTTTCAGCCATGCCGCTAGAAATCCACAGGAAGATGGGGCTTTAGCCCCTGAGGGATTCCCGACCTCCTCCTCGCATCTGTAGCGGTGTCCCCTCCAAGTTTCCAAAGCAGCTTGCCCTCATGGTCGAAAGTCAGCAACACTGGCCTATTTCAGCCACCACTCTCTGAAGTTCGTTAACACGGCACCGCCGATGGAATGATACGATCGGCGAATGCCTCAAGAACCCTTACAGATCGCAGATATCACCGGTCCGTCGGGCGCGCGTATCCTGCGCCTGACCGGCCCCATCCTCATCTCCAACTTCTTCCAGTTTCAGTCGCTGGTGCGTTCGAGCATATCTCCGTCGCTCATTCTCGACATGGCCGGAGTCCCCTACATCGACTCGGCTGGCATCGGAGCGCTGGTCGGCGCCTATGTCACCCATCAAAAGGCGGGTCGGAACCTGGCGCTGATCGGCGTCAACGATCGCGTTCGCAACACCATGCAGATCACTCACGTCGAGCAGTTCTTTTGCTTCTACGACACCGTGGATGCTGTACAGGGCGCGGCTCGTAGCGCCTAGCGGATCCAGTCGGCTCCGCTTCCGCTCTTGCGCCCAGCCATGGTGGTTCATTTCCAGCATCACTGGGCCGTAATCGTCTGAAATTGACACATTGTGTCACTCTGGCGATTACTGCCCGGTTACCGACGCGTCCTGTGCGCCTCGAACCGCTCAAGTCGTTCCCCGCAACTTCCGATAAATCCACGGGTTAATGAAACCAGAGAGGTTGTGGGCTCGTACTGTGGAAAGTGGGCAATTACGGCAGCTGAATTGCACGCAACTTTCACAGCGGCTCATGAGTCTAAACGGTACAAAGGGGTTCAGGTCGGAGTCGGAGGTGATGACGGCCATGACTTACGAGAAGGCAACGAACGATAAAGACAGATTCACGATGACAGAACTGGCGGCTCTGCGCAGCGATCTGCTTCAGGGAGGCATGCTGGACTCCTACGAGGCGGCGCAGTTGCTCCAGGTCTTCCTGATGGGCCGTGGGTATGGGGTTTCGGCCAAGGCAGCGCTCGATGCGGCTGGCCGGGTCGAGATGGCAGGATGCGCCCTGCCCGTCCTGCAGCATGAGCTCGAAAACCTGGCGATGGTGATGTAAGACGGTGCGCCTGACAGTCCGGTGAGCCTGGCGGCGCGTAGACGATAAGTTGCAAAAGGGGAAACAAGCTTTAACCCATGCGTGAGAAGACGCGTGGCGCTGCGCTAGAAGTCGCGGCGAGTTGAGAGTGAGTTGGTTTTCGGGAAATTAACAAGATTGCTGGTCGGCGATTGAAACAGAATTGACCGAACCAGTTCCACTGAGGGAAAAGCCGGGCCAACCAGCCCGGCTTTGTGGTTTTCTGGTGCCGTGGCTTGCCGACAACAGGCGCCCGCCGGCCTCAAAATGTCCGCCCGATAGCCTTCGCCCCCTGAAACACACTTCAGTAATCTTGTGAGCCAGGAACCGCGATAGTCCACTACTTCTTTGGAGGTTGCGTATGAAGAAGTTCGGACTGCTGCTTGTCTTGCTCTCCCTTCTGACAACGGCGTGCAGTAGGAAGTTCACGGAAGCCGATGTCCAAAAAACCGAATCAGACATCAGGAATCAGTTTGAGCAAAAGGGATTTGTCGTTGAGCAAGTCAGTATGGTCATTGACTCTGACAGGCACATGACCGGCTACGCGACAATGCGGAAATCTGCCGGACTGTTGAGCAAACTGGACATCACGAAAAACTGCACAGCAACGATGGATGAAAGAGACGGCAAGTACTTTTGGCAGTGCAAGTAGGGCTATTGGTGCTGAATTGATGAGGTGTACTCCCTCCTTACGGGTCGGTCCCCGCCTACTAGCTAACCCTCTGCGGATTGAGTCCCTGCCAATCAAGTTGCGCACCCCCGCTAACCTCCTCCCTCCTCAACACTTTGCCAGTTTCCACATAAAATTGTACGTGCATTTCTGTGCATCAGAATGTTGGCAAGTACATACTTGCCGCGCGTTTGCGCTTTCTTGCACAATAGCCGCATGTGGCCTAACCTTCTTAGCCTCATGGTTCGTGCTTGGGCCAATGTTCTCAGTTCGCTGGGCACAACCACTCTAAGCATTGCTCTGTTTTGTCTTGCTGTTCCAGTGGTGACTTTTGTGGTGACCCTGCTCGTTATTTGGAAGAACAACGGACAAGCGGGTTTCGTGGAAAGCGCAAGAAAAACGATCATCCCGACGATTATTGGACTAGCTGTACCGATAACGATGATTTTCTGCGTTTTCTGCTGGAGAATTGTTACTACTGTTTACGATGACCATCGACAGTTTGTCGAAAACAATCGGGAATTGAGACAGAGGCTCTCAGAATGCAAGAAGTCTGGTTTAAACCTGTTGATTGGGAATATGGCGACTGGAAGGGACGTAAGAAGTAAAACCGGTTTTGTAATGATTTTCGCGTCGATTTCGAATCTTGGCCCACCGAGCATTGTGGATCAGTGGAAATTGGAAGTCACCTATTCTTCGGGACAGCGTAAAACGTATCAGCCCGTTATCTTAGTGTCAGGAATTGTGCCGATTCTGGACACAAAGGGAGCTTCTGTAACTTACAACCCGAATGATCTGTTATATAGGAAGACGGCTTCTAGCCCTATAGCTACGGGGGCGAAAGTTTCCGGTTACCTATTATTTGATCTTCGTCCCATCACGCAGGAGGAAGCGGACATTCCTGGAACGATCTACCATCTCTCAGCTGTGGATGTATATGGAAATCCTATTTCTGCCCAAGTAATTTGGACTGCTAATTTCCAGCAAGATGCAGTTCCATATATGCCCGGCGCGGAAGAGCCAAAGGTAAAGAGGAGATGAAGTCATTGGATTACACCGAGGGCCTAAGGGCGCTCGGAAACTTTGAAGAAGAATGTTCCTTCAGGAACACTGTCCAAATCGTCCCCACTGCCCGTCCAACCTATTCGTACCGCAGGCTTTCCACCGGATCAAGCTGCGAGGCCCGCGTTGCCGGCACAGTGCCGAAGAGAATCCCCACAATCGATGACACAATAATTGCGATGATGGCCGACAGCCCTGAGATAGGAACGCGATAGTCGGTCAGGAATCGCGCCGAGTAAGGGATGGCAAGACCCGTCACGATGCCGACCACCCCGCCCACCAGCGCGATCAGAATTGCTTCTGCAAGAAACTGAAAACGGATTTCGCGGTTCGTGGCGCCGACGGCCTTGCGGATGCCGATCTCGCGAATGCGCGACGTGACCGTGGCCAGCATGATGTTCATGATGCCGATGCCGCTCACCAGCAACGTGACGAACGCGACCAGCATCAGTATCAGGGTGAGCGCGTCGGCAATGTGGCCCGCGACCGTCAGTAGCTGGGTCAGGTTCTGCACGTTATACACGGATTCGGGTCGATGCCGCGACTGCAGCACGCGTTTGATGGCCGCGGTCGCCGGCATCACGTCCTGAGGCGTCGCCACGGAAAAGTAGATTTCATAGACCCACGGCCCGGGTGTAAAGAAGCGACTCACGGTGTACGGGATCAGCATGGTGTGGTCCTGAATTTCCGATTGCCCGAACGTGTCGACGCTTTCCTTGAACACCCCGATTACCGTGAACGGCAGACCCGCGCTCAGCTTGATGATCTGGCCGATGGCGCCGGAAGGTGAGCCGTAAAGCTTCTCGGCCAGCTTCTCCGTGATGATTCCGACCTTGTTGCGGCTGGAGGTATCCTCGGCGTCGAAGAACCGTCCGGCCAGAA
>JASHNU010000014.1 GCA_030041475.1 Candidatus Sulfotelmatobacter sp. | reverse complement strand
GAAGAAATGAAGCTATGCTCGAGTCCATCTTGAGTCATCTGCGAGGAACAGCTGTTTCCACGCAAAACTGACGTCTTTTGATTGTTGAGGGTAGATTTGGTGGAGGCGGCGGGAGTCGAACCCGCGTCCGAAAACGTCACTTGCCAAGAGCCTACATGCGTAGTCGCGTTCCTGCCCTCGGCATTACCCGAAGACGTTCGCGCCTGCGGCTCAGAACGGACAAGAAACCGCAGTCGCTAGTCTGAGGTCTTAGCCTCCCAGCCCAGACGTAGCCGGAAAGAGCAGCCCGCTGTGCGACGTCCTGACCGCAGCCCACGGGCAAAGCCGCGGAGGACGGCTACTTAATTAATTAAGCAGCGTATGCCATCTGTTGATTGGCAATTATCATTTTGCACGCGATTGCGGGTGTGTGCACCCCGGCATGCCTCTTGGCCGCAAGCATCTCCGTCGAAACCGTGACGCCCCCACTGGTGGGATTGGCCTTGGAAAGATCCACCTCCAGACTAGGTTTCACCGCGCCGGAAGTCAATTGCCGGAAGCCAATTGTTAGATGACCCCGTCTGCGACTACGGTTCCGCCGTTTCGTCCGGTCGATTTTCTCAATAGAATTCGCTTGACAAATTAAATTATTTAATATATATATTCATTATATTAATATTCTATGGCAGATGATATCAAAACTTCAAAGGACTGGCAGGACTTGACCCAGCTGACTCAAGGTCGCCCCATCGTCGTCGAGCGCGTCCGGCTGGCCGACAAAAGCATCGCCATCGAAGGCAGCTTCGAGCTGCCTCAACTGGCCCGCCTTGCACTGGACGACCAAGTCTTCATCACTGCCTTCGTTCGCTCCCACGGCTCGATCAAGGAGATGGAACGCGTTTTCGGCGTCAGCTACCCCACCATCAAGTCGCGGCTCACTCGCATCGCCGACAGCCTCGAGTTCGTAGAGACGGAATTTGTCGAGACCAATCCCGCGCCCTCAAAGGCCGAGATTCTCGATCGGCTGCAGCGCGGAGAGATCACTGCCCAAATCGCCATCAAGGAGCTGGAGGAATTGTCATGATCCCCTTTGTCGCCGTCGTTAGCCTGCGCAACCAGGAAAGCCGCACCTTCCGGCTTTGGATCCCGCTCGTGCTGGTGTGGCTGCTGCTGCTGCCCCTCGCTGTGCTCGCGACGCCGTTTATTTTCATCGCCTGCCTGGTGTGCGGCGTGAATCCATTTCGCGGCGTAGCCGTGATCTGGCAGATCTTGTGGGCTTTGAACGACACCGAGCTTGAAGTCGAGCATCGGAGCGCGGGCATGTCGTTCCACATTTTGTGAGCGAGCTGTTTGAAAGGGCGCGGCTTGGTAGGCCATGGCTTTTAGCCATGGCTCGCGCAGCGACCGCGCCGTTACGAAGCAAGGCAACCGCGGCTTTAGCCGCTGGGGGAGACGCATCATGAATGAACATCGCCGTCAGATTCTCGAAATGCTGTCGCAGGGAAAAATCAGCGCCGACGAGGCCGAGCGCCTGATCTCGGCTGTCGAACAGCCGGCCGCGCGCTCCGCGGATTCAGATACAGCGTCGGCAGAGAAGACACGCCCGAAATATCTTCGCGTGCAGGTCGATTCTGAAGACGACGGAGGTCACGACGGACCGACCAAAGTCAACGTCCGTGTGCCCATGCAGTTGCTCCGCGCAGGGGTCAAGCTTGCTTACCTGATTCCCACCGCGGCCCTGCAAAAGGCGAATCTGGCGATGCATGAAAAGGGGATTCCCGTCGATCTCACGCAGATCAAGCCGGAGAACCTGGAGGAACTGGTCGAACAACTCAGCGACTTGACCGTCGATGTCGACCAGAAGGACCAGCGCGCCAAGGTAAAGGTGAGAGTATTCTGCGAATAGAGTCGGCGTTGTGCCGAGTCGTGCTCATCGGGCCGCTATTTTTCCGGTGAGGTTTTCCTCCAGCCTTCCCTTCACCTCCGGCCACTCTGAGTCCAGAATGCTGAAATAGACGCTGTCCCGGATGCGGCCGCTCCACGTGATCACGTGCCGCCGCAGCGTGCCTTCTTCCTTTGCCCCAAGGCGTAGAATCGCCCGCCGCGACTTTTCATTCAAGGCATCGGTCTTCAGCTCCACCCGCACGCATCCCCAGACTTCAAACGCGTGGCGCAGCATCAGGTATTTGGCTTCGGTGTTCACCGTGGTGCGTTGCCACGCCGGTACGATCCAGGTCGACCCGATCTCAACCCGGCGATTCAGGCGGTGAATATTCATGAATCGTGTGCTGCCGATCGTCCGGCCGGATTTCCTTTCGACCGTGGCGAAGGCCACGGATTCACCGCGCTCCTGCTCGACAAAGATTTTGTCGACCAGTTTTCGGAAGTCATCCTGCGTCTGCATGCGGTAGGGAATCCAGCGGAAAATGTCCTCCAGGTCATTCCTGGCAATTTCCCAGAAGATTTCCGCGTGCTCGCGGCGGATCGGTTCGAGCCGCACCACCGATCCCTCGAGCGTGAGGGGCAGAGTGATGTGCAACGGAGCAGTCGTCATTTTAGGCAGATCGATGTTAGGCAGATCGATCTTAACCGATGCGAGGGCGACTTCCGTCGCAGAGGTCATCCCGCCCAGCTTTAATCTTGCATCTTGCTGGTATTTCAGGCATCTCTAGTAAGGCGTCATCCGAAGCGGGCGCATCTGGCGAAGGCTATCTAACCAAGCATGCCGTCTCACGTCCAACACTCGTTTGCACAAACCGTTGAGGAGTGTTGTCAGTGAAGGCCAACTGCCTGCCGTTCTCCGAAATCCCGCACGCCGCCCGCCTTTTCACCGATTTTCTGGCGTACACTCCCCAGGTTCAGCCGTTCTATCCCAGGCCGCCTCGTATCCGCGATTGGGTGAAAGAGGAAGCTTCGCGCATTTCCTACGATGCCTCGCGGGGCCGTCGGGTCAGCGCGATTCTGGAGCGGCAGAACAAGGTGTGGAACGGAGACGGGCCCGCCTCGCCCAAGACGCTGGCCAATCTTGACCGGCTCCGTAACGGCGCGTCGGCCATCGTAACCGGCCAGCAGGTCGGACTGTTCGGCGGACCGATGTTCGCCATCTACAAGGCGCTTACAGCCGTCAAACTCGCCGAGGAGGCCACAGCCGCTGGCGTCGATTCGGTCCCAATTTTCTGGCTGGCCACTTACGATCACGATCTCGCCGAAGTGAACCATGTTGCTTTACCCGGCGCGGAAGGCGCTTTGCAGACGCTGACCACGCCGAGTCATAGCATTCCGGGTGCGCCCGTCAGCGCCGTGCAGCTGGGCGAAGAGATTCTGCCGGTCGTCGAGGAGGCTGCCGCGCTGCTCGGCGATACGGAAGCGACAACGCTGCTACGCGAAACGTATCGTCCCAGGGAAACGCTGGGGACGGCTTTCGCTCGCTTGTTCGCGCGCTTGTTCGCCGACTGGGGCGTCATCGTGCTCGACGCCTCCGACGCCGAACTGCACCGCGTGGCAGCCCCGATTTACCGCGCGACGATCGAGCGTGTCGCGGAGCTGTCCAGGGCGCTCATCGCCCGCGGGGCTGCTTTGGAGTCGGCCGGCTATCACCAGCAAGTGAAGGTGACTCCGTCGTCGGTCTTGCTGTTCACCTTGCACCATGGGGCGCGCGCCGCGATCCATCATCGCTACGAGAACGGTAAGGATAAGGATGAATTCGTGATTGGAAGTGAGGAATCAGCCGAGAAGATTTCCCGCGCGGAATTGCTGGACCGCATCCAGTCCGTTCCCGAACAATTCAGCCCCAACGTTCTTCTGCGCCCGATCGTTGAAGACTACCTGCTGCCCACGCTCGCTTACACAGGCGGCGCAGCGGAAACTGCGTACTTTGGCCAGGCCGGCGCCGTGTACGAGCTGTTGCTCGGGCGCGCCACGCCCGTCATCCCGCGCTTTTCGGCGACCATTGTGGAACCGAAAACGCAGCGCCTGCTCGAGCGCTATGGAATCGGCGTGACCAATACGTTCAACGGCTTTGAACCCTTGCGGCAGCTGCTTGCCTCGCACAGTCTGCCTGCGGACCTGCAGGCTGCGTTTGACTCGGCAAGGAAATCGTTCGATTCCCACTTGTTCACGATCAAAGAGAAGCTGGCCACGCTGGATCGCACTCTGGTGGACGCGGCCGAGACTTCCATCTCGAAAATGCAACACCAGCTCGAAAAATTGTATGCGCAGGCAGCGCGTGCGGAGACGCAAAAAGGAGCGCTGGTGGCGCGCCATGCCGACGTTCTTAGCCAGGCGCTTTATCCCGACAAAGGCCTGCAGGAGCGCGCCATTGGCGGCATCTACTATGTGGCGCGCTACGGACGCGAGTTCCTGCACCAGCTCTACGACACGATTCGCACCGACTGCCACGACCACCAGATTCTGGAACTGTAGACTTTCTCGTTCATGCCCAGTCCGAGAGATGGTTGTCAGCCGTTTCGGGATCGGCTGACTCTTCTTCTCGCTGCGGCAGACTTTGTTCCTTCAGGTGATTGCGACGCCGCGGCTGCCTCTGGGGTTCTTGCCGCGATTCGAGCTTGACCACGCAGGCATCGCTGAGGTCGGATTTGCCGGCCAGCTCCGAGGCGGATTCGAGCAGTTCCTTGCGGACCAGTTCCGCCTGGCGTTTCGCCGCGGTTTTCTGCGCAGATCGAAGCGCGTCGAGCGCCGCATACGGATTCATTTGGGTCCCGTGGACGTGCATGTCGGCTCCTCACGCGGTCGGCAACACGGTCACGCTGTGCCGCGCGTTCACCCGCTGATCAGGCCGGAGCACGTTGTTCGCCATTTCTGAACGATTCTGTTAATGCGTCGTAATGGTACTTTTGCGGTATTCGCTAGCTTCTTTCCGATACGGAGCGCAGGGAGTCATCCTGTTGCAACAGCGGATAGGCAATACTTGCCGAAGGGATTCCTCAAACTTGCCTATCGCCAAGCCTGCCCTCTCGCCGTGAGCCGGGAACGGATAGCTTCGCTTACTTGCTCTCGCTCGACGCCAAATACGTTCCGAGCCCGATCATGATCGCGCCGGTGACAGTTCGCTGCCGCCTGCGGAACGTCGCCGACGAGCGAATGCACTCACCAAGAGGCCCCGCCAGAGCGATCACAATCAAGTCGGCAGTCGTGTTCAGGACAACGGAGATCGTTCCCAGCGCTACGAATTGCAAAAAGACGTGTCCGTGACCACGATCAACGAATTGCGGAATGAACGAGAGGAAAAACAAAGCCGTCTTCGGATTGAGCACCTCAGTCGCCACGCCCTGCCACAGCGGGTTGCGCACCGGACGGACAGAGTCCAGGGATATCTCCGCCGCTCCTGACTCTCGGCGTGCATCAAGAATCATGCGCACCCCAAGAAAGCAGAGATACGCCGCGCCCGTGTACTTCACCATGGCGAACGCCGCCGCGGATCTCGCCAGGATAATAGAGATCCCTAACGCTGCCGCCAGCACATGTGCCATGCCGCCGAGGAATGTCCCCAATGCCGAGAGCACGCCTTCGCGTTTTCCGCCGGCGAGACTACGCGCCAGAACGTAGAGCATGCCTGGTCCGGGCGCAATCGCCAACAGCACGGCCGCCGTTAAGAAAAGAAGGAGACGGGTTGAATTCAACATTGGTTCTCGAGGTTAGATGACTCCATGGTTAGATCACTCCATGCCAGCGAGCGCTACTGTCGAAGCCAATTCCTCAACTCAGTGAGCGATTCCACGCGCGGCACCTCGCGCTCGCGGTATGCGCCGGCCACATCGAACAGAACGGCCTCCATGCCGGCGTTCTGCGCGCCCACGTAGTCGACCGAGTATACGTCGCCTACATAAAGACTCTCAGCGGCCTCAGCCTTCATGGCACGCAGAGCGGCGGCGAAAATCTCCCAGTGCGGTTTCTCGTGACCTACGACTCCTGAATCCGTGATGCTGGCGAAGCAGTCGGCAATCCCGCAACGCCGCAGCACGGCGTCGATCCTGCCGTCAGCGTTGGAGATCACGGCGATCGCATAATCCTGCGCGATTGAGTCCAGCACGTCGCGCGTTCCGGGCAGAATCTGGTCCCAGTTGGCCGAGTTCTGCGTGTTCTCGACCAGCGCGTCACGCACGGCGGAGTCGGGCGTGCCGAGTTCGTTGAGCAGATAAGTGTGAAACGTCCACCAGAAGCCGTGATCAATCCTGCCGCGCAGCATGCCGGCGTCGAATTCCTGCTTGGTCCGGCGCTCCAGTGCCTGCCAGCGTTCGAGCGGCGGATGCTGCGCTGCCGGCAGTGGGGCCAGCATCCGGGCGCGGTTGGGAAAGAGCAGAGTATTGCCCACGTCAAAAAAAATGAAACGCCGTTTGGCCATTCATCCATATTAATCAAGCCGGAGGAATCCCGTGTGCGGCTTGAACGGTAGCACCACCGTCTGTTCCCGATTTAGCAAGTCGAGATGCAACGAGCGCGGGTTTGAGCGTGGTGACCGCGGAAGAAGAAAGATGTAATATCCCATCTTCGGCCTGGGCGGTTCGGCCTGCGCGGTCTGGCTGGATTTCATTTCGGCCGATGGTTTGGCGCGATTCAGTTCGGGCCGATCCAGTTCGGGTCGATCCAGGCAGGGGCGCGCACACTCATCGTCAATGGCACTCTCCGGGACGGCAGCACTGATGTCGAGTTTCACCCGCACTACGCGGGCGGTTGTGTCCCTCTACACGATGGCGCGTACCTGCGCCGCTACCTTCGTCAGCATAGCCGCCGCGCTGATCTATCGCGGAACCCGGGAGGATGTGTACAACATTCTCTGGGCTGTGGTGTTTGGCTTTGCAACTCTGAACATCCTGAGCCTGGCGGCGCGTCGGTTCGAGCCGCAGCGGCGCGGCCTCACTTTTGGTGAACTGCTGGCCGTGGTCGTCGTGGTGATCGCCATCATCCTGCTGGGTTGGGAAATGCTGACGCTGTTCCACGTGTTCCCCATCCGGCTGCGGCGGTAAGTCTCTAATTCCGAGCGGGTTTCTCTAAGAGTAGAAAATCGGTAAAGTGTTCCTGAAGGAACATTGTATGGACATGGCGATACGTATAGATATTCGCTTTTTCTTTCACCTCTTCGCCGCCTTCATAGTTCCCCGCGTTTTGCGGTATGATTCGCATAAATGGCGCAGAGTCCACCCAATTTCGAAGTGACGTGTCCGTGCTGCAGCGCGGTGCTGAAAATCGACACCGAGACGCGCGCTGTAATCGCGCACACGCCTGCCGTGAAGCCCAAGACGTTCAGCGACATGGAGGCCGCGGCCAAGGCCATGCGCGAGCAGGACAGCCGGCGCGAGTCGATCTTCCAGCAGTCGGTCGAGGCGCAGAAACACGCGGCTGACCTGCTGGAAAAGAAGTTCCAGGAAGCGCTGAAGAAGGCGAAAGAAACTCCGGACACGGGCAAGCCCATTCGGGATTTCGATCTCGACTGATGCCTGTAACGATTCGCCAGCAGACGACCCGCTCCAGCCGGCCACGCGCTAGCATGTTGCGTTCAACCCATAACCCACTTCTGCTCGGTCACCGCGGGACGCGCGCGGTGAAATCCATCCGGGAAAACACGATCGCCGCGTTCGACCGAGCTTTGGCCGACGGCTGCGATGGATTCGAATTTGATGTGCGGCTCACGGGTGATGGCGAGGCCGTGATCTGTCATGACCCGAAATCGGGGAAGGTTGAAATTGCAAGGGCGAAGGGCGAGCAGTTGCCGGGCTTGCTGCGGCTGAAAGATGTTCTGGAGCGTTACCAGAATCGAGCTTTTCTCGACATCGAATTGAAGGTTGCAGGGCTGGAAAAAACCGTGGTCGATCTGCTTCGGAAACACCCGCCGCAGTGTGGATTTGTGGTTTCGTCATTTCTTCCTGAAGTTCTCGAATCGCTAAATGAGCAAAACGAGAAGATTCCGCTGGGGTTGATTTGCGACAGCAGAGCGCAACTGCGCCGCTGGACTGGGATTCCTTGCCAATACGTAATTCCGCATTACAAATTGCTCAATGCGGCGCTCCTTGGCCGGATGCACGATGCAGGAAAGAAAGTGCTGGTCTGGACGGTCAACTCGCCGCGCGACATGGGGCGCTTCGCGGAGTGGGGAGTAGATGGGATTATTTCGGATAAGTCGGGAGTGTTGCGGCGGACATTTGCCTGATTTAGCGAAAAGGATTTCGCCACAGTCGTTCCCGAAGCGCCTATTATTTTTTGGCGGCGACGGCGCTCCCTGAGGAGGAAGACGTTGCGAGAGCTTCTTCTGTGCTGGGTACTTTCCAGTCCACCAGCTTCTTGCTCAAGCTGGCGGCATCGTCGGAAGCGCCGGCCTTGCGGTAAGCCGCGATGAGAAGTTTCATGGAGAGCGGATTGGCTACGTCTTCCTGCAACTGCGAAATGGCGTTGGAATAATCTCCCTGATCAAACAAGAAGGTTCCGGAAGCGCCGTGATAAGTACGCTGTGTGTTGACGCTTGAACCTGAGGACGCCATCTTTTCAAGCTCCGCGAGGCACGCTTTGGCCGTGTGGGGATCGCCGGCAGCCAGCGCGCGCTCGACGCGCACCCGCAGGATGTGAGCCTTCTCTTCGTTGAGATCAAGCTGGGAGACGCTGTCGCTTGCCTGTGCGAGGACCGCGTCCGCCTCGTCGAGGTTCTTCAGGGCGGCGGCCGCATTGGGCTCATACATGGCCATGGTGCGACGCGCGCGCGCTTCCCAAATCCACTGCTTCATGGCGTGGGCTTGGGCTGCGGCATCGAGATAGGCCACATCGGCTTCGGCATATTTCTTCTGGCGGACATAGGTGAGCGCGAGCTTTTGCAGGTATTCGGCTTTGACTCCTTCGCTGGGAGCTTCCTGAATGGCTTTCTCGTATTCGGTGCGAGCCTGCTCTTCGTCGCCCATGAGCGAGTAAGTCTCGCCCAGCTCTTTCTGCGAGATGTAGAACGTAGGATCAACCTTCAGCGCGGTGCGGTATTGCTCCAGAGCTTCGGGATAACGCCCGGCGAAGCGCAGCATTTCTGCGTAGGAATCGTGCGGATTGGGCTGGTTGGGAAGAAGCTCCATGTACTTCGAGGTGTACTCCAGCGCTTTATCGATGTCGCCGAGGCGTGAGTAGAGATAGCCCAGCTGGTTATAGCAGGTGGCGTAGTTGGGATCGTCGGCGAGCGCGCGCAAGGTGAGTTTTTTGGAGACCTCGTACTCGTCCTGCCAGCGGAACAGCCAATAGCCGACCATGAAGTTCAGACGCTTGTCGTGAGGAAACATGGCCAGCATGTCGTTCATGGCCATGATGCCTTCGACGTAGCGGTTCTCATGAACGCCTGCCAACCAGCGAATGAGTAATTGCTCGCCGGGAGTGACGCCGTTCATGAGAGCTTTGGCCTTGGCCCGGTCGCGAGCTTCTTCGGCAGGATTCGCCGTGGTGAAACAGATCCAGACATAGGCCTGGGCGAAGTTGGGGTCGAGGCGAATAGCTTCGTTCCAATCGCGCAGAGCAAAATTCCATCGGTGGTTTTCGTAGTTAACCATTGCAGTCTCGAAGTAGCGGGCGGCTGCCTGCGACGAGGTGGTAACCGGCAGCTTTGCAGTGCTGCCTTCGTCGGTACGGTCAGACAATGCGGAGGCGGCGATGGCAATGCCAGTCGCCAGTGATAACACGAGTGAAACACGTAGCGGTTTCATGTCCTTACCTTTGTCAATTGCCGTGGAGAAGGTAGCCCTGCTCCATGGGGAGTTTTTCGTCTACTTTGAGAACCTTGATGTGACTGTTGATGGAATAAACGTTGACGATTCCGATGGCTCCGGGGTTGTTGTCCACCATGGTCAGGACGATTTCATCAGAGCCAACGACTTGCATGTCTGCCTTGTGAGCATCGGCCAGGTTTTTAATTTCCTCAGGCTTCATTTTGTAGGCGCGCTGGAGGATCATCCTGATATCCGCCGGTCCTTGTTTGCTGGCTGGATCAGTGAGGAAAACTTTGACTCTCTTGCCGTCGGGCCAGTTCTGGACTGCGGCCTTGAGAAGCTTCTCCAACTCGGCCGCGGTCACACTGGAAGTGGCGTTGCTCTTGTTGACAACGATGGCCAGATCGCGAGCCGGGCAAAGCGGGGCAGCAAGCAGTAACAGCACGAGATAGAAAGCCCGGATGCGGTGCATGGAGTGCCCTGGACGTCAGCATTAGAATTTGGCGAGAGCAGGCGGGAAAGGTAACGATGGTAATTGTTAGGATAATGTAACGGTAGGGTTTGCGAGTCGCTGTTGTTCTAGATGAAAGGGGCGTAAGTAGCACTGCGAGATGGACGTCAGTCTGCGGCGGCTTCGAGTACGGCCGTATTCGACGACGGCCGTCGCAGGAACGAGGTGCGCTCCATTTCGAACGATTCGAGGTTGGAGCCGATGGCCTGATCGTCCCAGCCGAGCACGGCGCCAATGCGGAGCGCGGCTTCGCGGCTGCACGACTCCGACCAGCAGGGTCCCAGCGCGACCGGGACGCGCCGCAGGAGCACGTCTCCCATGGTCACGGCGAATTCCTTGCGGTAGGCTTCCACAACTTCAGCGACGATGTGCGACGTATGCGGGCAGACGGGAGCGCGAAGTTCAGCACTGACAAGGGCCATACGGGCGATATCCGTGGACCGCTTGCCATGCCACTCGACCATGCCGCGCGCCGACTCCAGACTGATGGAGCCGGCCTGGGCAATTTCACGCACTTCGTCGTCCATCGTGGGATCGAGCGAGGCGCTGGGGCCCATAGCTATGGCCTTGGGTTCGGGCACCGATATGCCAATCTTGCGGGCACACTCGCGGGCCAGCGATGCAGCGGTCGTGAGCTTGCCGCCGATGACTGAAATCAGGCGGGCCGCGCCTTCCGCGGTGTGGTCGTGCAGGAGATGACTGCGGGTCACCGCTGACGGCTCGCTTCCGGGCGAATGGGGCAGAGGACGAACGCCGGCAAACGCATACTTGATGTCGCGAGCGGAAATCCTGGCCTTGGGAAATAGTTGCGACAGCGCGCGCAGCAGGTATTCAATCTCTTCATTCGAGGGCGCGGTCTTGCCAGGGTCGCTCGTATCCGGGACTTCCGTGGTGCCAACCAGAATCTGCTCGTTCCAGGGCAGGACGAAAAAGGGACGTCCATCCGCGGCCTCGGTATAGAGCGCCGCGCTGGGCGCACCGGAAAAGCGCGGCAGCACAATGTGCGAACCGCGCACGCCGCCCACGAGAGGCTTGGGGGTGCGAACCGCTGAGCGCGCACACACGCGATCCACCCATGGACCGGCGCAGTTAATGATCCAGCTGGCGTCGACGCGCGCGTCTTTGCCGGAGATACGATCGCGCAGCAGGACACCGCTGGCGCGACCACCGGCGACATTCACGGCCAGCACTTCGCAGTGATTCCGCACCACGGCTCCCGCGTCGGCTGCCTCGGTGACCCACTCCGCCACCAGGCGCTCGGGAAATTCGCACTGCGCGTCTTCGTAGTTGAAGATCGACCACTGATGGCCGGCGTCGAGCGAGCGCTCGACACGCATCAGTTCCATCTCGCTGAGTTGGGCGGTCTTCTTGCCCGAGATGCGCTGGTAGAGCCACAGCCCTGCGCGCACCTTCATGGCGCTGCGCTGGCTCTTCTCATTCAGGAGAAAAAGGAAGCGAGTGGGATGCACCAGGTGTGGGCGGTCGCACAGCAGGCGTTCGCGCTCTCGGGCGGACTCGCGGACAAGATCGAGTTCGCCGTGCTCCAGATAGCGCAGGCCGCCGTGAATGATGCGCGTGGAGCGGCTGGTCACGCCCGAGGCAAAATCATTCTGCTCGACCAGCAGGGTCCTCTTGCCGGCGCGGGCGCACTCGCGCGCCACGGCCACGCCGTTGATGCCGCCGCCGATGACCACCACGTGGAAATGCTGGTTTTCCAGCGATGGCCGGGGTTTAACCGCTAACGTCATGTATTTCTAATAGATGCGAAAGCGCCGCCAGAGGCAGGTTCTAACCTGAAAGTTCTGTCCCGAGCTCCAGAAGCGTTCGCTCGCATTCATTGTGCGCCCGCCGGGGTGGGGCATGAAGGTGACAATAGGTCCATCCGGACAATGGCCGCATTCCTGAAATCGGCCTAATCCATATGTGCCGAAAGTAACCTGCCTTGCTTTGAATTCAGAGCCGCATTTTGGTTCGCCAGGGCGTCATCCTGAGCGCAGCCGTTCCTCACGCGGAGCGAAGGATCTCGCGCGGAATTGCCGACTCACGGTGCCCTGCACGCAAGATCCCTCCCGCGGCTGAAAAGCGCCGCGGTTGGGGATGACACCTCGTAAGTGGGAGAATCATTTCAAACTCAGCCACTACCGAATCTTCATCTTCTATCGTTTGAATCCTCCGTCCGCCGTCATTTACATTGGTTGCCGAATGTCCACCACAGGCGAACGATTCGAACGGGCGGTCGGCATCATGGAGCGCCTGCGCGCGCCCGGCGGCTGTCCCTGGGACCGCGAGCAGACCTTCGACACCATCAAGCCCTACACGCTGGAAGAGACGTACGAAGTACTCGAGGCGATTGACAACCGCGACTGGCCGGAACTCGCCGGCGAGCTGGGAGACTTGCTCCTGCAGATTCTGTTCTACGCGGAGATGGCGAAGGAGCAGAATTCGTTTTCAATTGACGACGTGCTGGACCGGCTGTCGGCGAAGCTGGTTAACCGGCATCCGCATGTCTTCGGTGATGTGAAAGCCGATACTGCGGACGAGGTGAAGAAGAACTGGGAGGCGTTGAAGGTCGAAGAAAGAAAGAAGCAGAACGGCGAGAAAGAATCAGCGAAAAAGTCGATCGTCGCCAGTTCGATCCTGGCCGGCGTTTCGTCGTCGATGCCGTCGTTGCTGGAGGCGCAGAAACTGAGCTCGCGCGCGGCGCAGGCGGGATTTGACTGGCCTGACGTGCAGGGCTTGTTCGACAAGCTGGAGGAAGAGACGCGCGAACTGCGCGAACACCTGAAACAATTTCCGGCGCCCGGGCCGCGACCGCAGGGCCGTGGGGTTGCCGGCTCGGGACGAACGGTGGTCCCGGAGGAATTGCAGGAGCGGTTGGAGGAAGAAGTCGGCGATTTGTTCTTCGTACTGGTGAATCTGGCACGGTATCTGTCGGTCGATCCGGAGTCGGCGCTGCGCAAGACCAACCGCAAATTCAAGCGCCGCTTTCAGTGGATGGAAGATCGTTTGCACGAGAGCGGCCGCACGGCCGATCAGGCGTCCATGGACGAACTGGAATCGTTGTGGCAGCAGGCGAAGGCTCGCGAGAGGGAAGGCAAGGAAACCGCAGAACCGACGGAGAAGCTGGCGTGAGCGCCGATTCCATTGTGATCCGCAACTGTCACGGCCTGGAAGAGCTGCGCGCCTGCGTGGCGCTGCAGAAAGAAGTTTGGAACTTCACCGACGCTGAACTGGTGCCGTTGCGCATGTTTGTGGTGGCGGAGAAAGTTGGCGGCCAGGTGATGGGCGCGTTCGAAGGCAAGGACATGGTGGGCTTTGCGCTCTCGGTTCCGGGCACACGTTCCGGCCATGTCTACCTGCACTCGCACATGCTGGCTGTGCGCAAAGACCATCGCAACGGCGGCCTGGGACGGCGGCTGAAGCTATTACAGCGAGAGGACGCGCTGGCCCGCGGCATAGAACTGATCGAGTGGACGTTCGATCCGCTGGAAATCAAGAACGCGTACCTCAACATCGAGAAACTCAGCGCGATTGCGCGCCGCTACAACATCAATCAGTACGGCATCACGTCGTCGCCGCTGCAAGGCGGACTGCCCAGCGACCGGCTGATTGCGGAGTGGTGGCTGAAGTCGAAGCGCGTCGAAACATTGCTGGCGACGGGGAAGAATCCACCGTTCCAGAGCGAGACGAGCGTTTCGGTTCCGGCGCAGATTTATGACTGGAAGGCCACGGCGGCGACTCGCGCCCAGGCGCAGCAGGTGCAGGAGCGCAATCGCGAGCAATTTCTGCGTGCCTTTTCCCACGGACTCGCGGTGTTGGGCTATGAGCGCGACGCCGAAGGCAACGGCAAGTTTGTACTGGGCAAGTGGGATGAGAGATGGTCGTACGCGTCGGAAGGTTGATCATTGCTGAGACGCAGAGGCAGAATTTGATAAGGAAGCGAGCCAAGCGCGCCGAAGAACGCGACAGATCGCGCGGCTCGCCCAGATCCTTCGCGGCGCAAAAAGCGCTTGCTCGGGGTGACAAACTACGGCTCTTTGGACGTCGTAACGATGAAAATTGAAGCGATCACATTGCGCGAAATCCGGATGCCGCTCGTCCATTTTTTCGAGACGAGCTTCGGCCGAACCTACAGCCGCACCATCCTGCTGGCGACCGTCCACTGCGAGGGCGTGGACGGCTGGGGAGAATGCGTTGCAGGCGAGAATCCGTTTTACAGCAGTGAGTGGATCGAGAGCGCGTGGCCGACGCTCGTCGAGCACCTGATCCCACCGCTTCTCGGCCGGTGCATCGAATCGGCGCGGGAGTGTCCCGCGCTCTTTGCCAAGGTGCGCGGGCACCGCATGGCCAAGGCGGCGCTCGAAAACGCGCTGTGGGACGCCGAGGCAACGCAAAAGCAGCAGCCGTTGTGGAAGCTGCTGGGCGGATCGCGCCGCGAGATTCCCTGCGGGGTTTCGATCGGCATTCAGGATTCGGTTGAGCAGTTGCTCGAGAAAATCCAGACCGAACTCGCCGCCGGCTATCGTCGCATCAAAGTCAAGGTCAAGCCGGGATGGGATGTGAATGTGCTGGAGCGCATCCGTTCGCGCTGGGCCGATATTACATTAAGCTGCGACGCCAACTCGGCGTACACACTCGACCAGGTTGAGCATCTGCGGAAGTTCGATCAGTTCAACCTGCTGATGATCGAGCAGCCGCTGTGGGACGACGAAATTTACTATCACGCGCGCCTGCAAAAGGAACTGCGCACCGCGATTTGCCTGGACGAATCGATTGTCAGTGCGCGCAGCGCCGCGTTTGCGATGGAGATTGGCGCCTGCCGCATTATTAACGTGAAAGTCGGCCGCGTGGGCGGCTTCAGCGAAGCCATCAGCGTTCACGATGTGGCCCACTCCCAGAAGATTCCGGTCTGGTGCGGCGGCATGCTTGAAACCGGCATTGGCCGTGCCCACAACATCGCGCTCTCAACGCTCGCGAACTTCAGCCTGCCCGGAGACGTCTCCGCCTCGAAGCGCTACTGGAAAGAGGACATCATCGATCCGGAAGTGGAGGTGTCGCCGCAAGGCATGATTGCGGTGAGCGATCAGCCGGGCACGGGCTACCGGGTCAAAACAGATTTAATCGAGAAGCTGACGGTCCGCAAAGAAACGCTGCGGGCGAAATAGCCTTACTGCGGGATCGTTTTCGCGGTGGTGGGCGCGGCTGCCAGTTTTTGCTGTTCTGCCTCCAGCATTTCCGCGCCCTGTGCGAAGGTAAGCGTATCCGGCACGCGACGGAAATCGCTGAAAACCTCATCCGACAACATGGTCAGAGTTTTGAACAGTAGAATCTTTCCCGTGATGTTCAGCTTCATGTCGGTAATTTCCCAGGTGCCATCACCAAGGTCAGCCTGCCCTACGTAGAAGTGACCGCCTTTATCAAGGCGCCCGAGGATTCCCCAGCCGAAATTCACGTCCTTGAAGAGAGTGCCGTCGATTCGGGCAATGCGGCGCTGGTTAAGATCCACCACGAGATATCCCTGCATGCCCTGTAGCGCCTGCTCTACGCGCGACGGGGGCGAATACCTTGGGTTCGGCCGGAAATTCAGCCGCACGAGCGATGGGCTGATCGGTGCGCTGGTTTGCGGTGTCCCTGTCTGGGATGCGCCAGTCTGGGGCGCGGCACCGGCGTAGGGCGCCTCGGTGCCTGCGTATTCATACACGAAGGCGTCCGGCAGGGCTTTCACGATCTGCAGCGTGCGGTCCTCGTCTTCTTTTTCATGCGCCCGCTTCCTGCGCAGCTGGTCGGGATTGCCCATCAACCAGTTGAGGCGATTCACTTCGCTGCGCTGCTGATCCGAAGTGAGCGGCCGATCATTCACGGCGATGAGCATGCCCGCCATGGCGTCTTTCGTTTCGACGTAGAGCCGGGTCTGCGATCCTTTCGGGGTCTGCTTGCGAGAGCGGAAAAAGTGCTTAGCCGCGGGGTGCTCGGCATCGGCCACTTCGTTGCTCACGGCCAGCCCCACCAATTCGGCGGCGGAGATGGCGGGCCGGCTCGGTTCCTGAGCAGCCACGCAACTCGTCCACATCGCGACGCACACAACGTGCGGCAATGCGGCCCGCAGCGAAGCCAGTCGTGCCCGTGGTTCCAAGCTGATCATCCCAAACTTTAGTTTAACAATGCAGCCCGCCAGATTTTCTGATTACGTTGGTTTCTTCCGCGGTTGTAGTCTGCCGCTTGCCGCTCGCCCGCACGTTGGGTATAGTCGTTGCAAGCGGACCTTTCGGTATCCGTCTCATTGGTACCTGGCCTACCTCGGATCGTGGTCCTGAAGATCGTGGTGGTGAAATATCCCGCTTTCCTTGAAGGAGAAGAGGCATGAGTGCTCCGTTGTCGGGCGATCTGGCGCAGATTGGCAAATCGGTAGTCATCAAGGGTGAACTGTCGGGTAGCGAAGATCTTTACGTGGATGGCCAAGTCGAAGGCAGCATCGCGCTGAAAGGGAACGGGCTGACCATTGGTCCCAACGGGCAGGTGAAGGCGAGTGTTGAGGCCAAGGCAATCATCGTCCAGGGCAAGCTTGAGGGCAACGTGCAGGCCAGCGATCGCGTGGAGTTGCGCAAGTCGGCGGTGGTGAGCGGCGACATCAGCACGGCGCGCATTGCCATTGAGGAAGGCGCTTACCTGAAGGGGAAGGTCGACATTCAGGGCAGGGTGGAAAAGGCCGCAGGAAAGTAACTCGCGGTTCCCGGCCAGTCGGGTTTAGAGTGATGGCGTCAGTTACGCATAATTTCATGAAGCTCTTTCGCGGTTCATCGGGGCCAGAGGCGGCGCTTCCGCAGGTGCCGCAGAAGCTCACGCGGCGTTCCAGCGGCCTGGGCGAACTGGCGCGCCTGTGGGAGAGCGAGACTCCGCTGTGCGTGCTCGATCTGGGTTCGACTTCGGCGGCGAACATCCGTTTCTTTACCGAGCGCAGCCACCGCATTTACAGTGAAGATCTGCTGGTCGCATCGACCGAGCCCAGTCTGGTCACCAAAGACGAAGACGGAAAGGTCATTCTCGACAGCCGGCAATTCCTGGCCGACAACCTGGTGTATCCGGCGGCGCACTTCGACGTCGTCCTGTGCTGGAACCTGCCCGATTATCTCGACGAAAGCCTGGTGCGCCCGGTGATGGGCCGCCTGTGGTCAATGCTGAAGCCGGGCGGTATGCTGCTTGCCTTCTTTCACACCAAGGACGCGGGGCCGGATTCTCCCTGCTTCCGCTTCCACATCGTGGGCCGGGACACGCTCGAAATGCAGCGCATCGTGCTGAAACGCGAAGCGCGCCGCGGTCCGACCGGCGCAGTCCACACCGCCATCAGCGACGGATTCCGATTGCAGCGCGTGTTCAACAACCGCCACATCGAGACGCTCTTCCGCGACTTCGCCTCCATCAAGTTCTTCCTGGCAAGGGACAACGTGAGGGAAGTGCTGGTGGTGAGGTAGAGCACACCACGATCGCCACGGGTCATGTAGGGACAGCCGCCGTAGGCTGTCCCTATTTCTTCTCTTAGCTGTTCTCGTTGCCGGGCACAATTGTGGCTGGCTGCGACGGTTTCAGGTTTAAGTTGGGTTGAAGCGTGCTCGGGTCAGGTCGCTGGGGCGCTTGCGCCGCCTCTTCGCTGCTGGGCAGGCCGAAGGCGTAGACGTTGTTATCGAGAGAGCCGACGTACACCGCGCCATTGACGACCGTGGGCGAGGAGTTCACCGCATTTCCCGTGGTGTACCTCCACCGCAGGCCGCCACCGTAGGCTTCCAGCCCGTAGACGTTGTTGTCGTTAGAGCCGACATAGACCACGCCATTGGCGACGGCGGGCGAGGAGATCACAGAATTTCCCGTGGTGATGTACCAGAGTAGCGCGCCGGTCGCGGCGCTCAGCGCGTAGACGTTGTCGTCGTCGGAGCCGATATAGACCACGCCGTTGGCCACCGCGGGCGAGGATTGTACCTGGTTGCCAGTTGCGTAGCTCCATAGCTCTGCGCCTGTCAAGGCGTTCAGAGCGTACACGCTGTAGTTATCGGAGCCAATATAAACCACGCCATCGGACACGGCAGGCGAGGAATACTGAACGTCGTAACCGGGGGCCTGGAAGACCCAAAGCCCGGCGCCGGTCGAAGCGTTGAGCGCGTACACGAAGAAATAGTATTCCAGGAAGGAAAATTGGATGGCGATATAAACGACGCCGTTAGACACGGCGGGCGAGGAATAAATTGACCCGGTCTCGGACATCCACAGCTGCTCGCCGGTCAAGGCGTTCAGCGCGTACAGATGGGCGTCAGTCGAGCCGACATAGACCACGCCGTTGGCCACCGCGGGCGAAGATTGCACCTGGTTGCCAGTCGTGAAGCTCCACAGCTCGGCGCCGGTGGAGGCATTCAGGGCATACACGTTGTCGTCATCTGAGCCGACATACACCACTCCGTTGGCCACTGCGGGCGAGGAAACGACTGACCCACCAGTTGCGAAACTCCACAGCCTGGCGCCGGTCTTGGCGTTCAGGGCATAGACGTTGTTGTCGTCAGAGCCGACGTAGACCACGCCATTGGCGACAGCGGGCGAAGAATACACTGGCCCCCCCGTGGGGTAACTCCACTGCAGGTCAATCGCGCTCACCGTACTGTTATTAAGCACGTTTTCGTAGGGGTTGGAACGATCGCCCTTGGGAGTGAAGCCCTCCTCCACCCAGTTGGTGTTGACCTTGAAGGGCGCCTGAGCGCTATTGTCGTTTAACCGTTGCACAGCCGTCACCCAGTGCGTGCCGGGCAAGGCTGAGGAGGGCACCTGAATTTCAATCTTGGAAAATGCCCCGGAGCCATTGGCAGAAGCGAGAGCTTCGTCGGTGGTATCGAAATAGATGTCAATCGCGGCGTAAGCTGCGAAACCGCTGCCGGACACGAAGATGTTGGTGGTGGGCGGGCCTGTCTTGGCGCTGAGTGTGACTGCAGGTTGGCCAAAGCATAACCCGGCCAGGAACAAGGTTGTGATCAAAACCGGAAGGACCCGCCTTCCGGCATCATTGAAAACGATCTTTGTGAACTTCATGTTGTCCTCCCCAAGCGGAATTTCTTTCCGGACGAGAACTGGATGAGCCTTGAAAAACCCAAGGGAAACGAGCAAGAGAGGCGTCCAACTGGGCACAGATGGTGCACCAGGAGACAAGGCCTGTCAATGTGCATGAATTTGCACAGAGACCATGCTTTGGCGACGAATCGCCCTTACCCTGATCGGCCGGTTAATGGGCAGCAGTTGCGTGGGTGCTGGCTTCCCGGGTCGCGCGCTACACTTGCGTCAGCTTCCAGACGAGCATCCCCATGCGGAACGGGTAATGCCGCGACAGGCTGATCTCGTGGCGCTCGTTGTTCGCGAGCATATTCTGCATCTCTTGTGCCGTATATGCCCTGCGCACCGATGCCACTCCATCCACACGCGAAAGGTGACTTCGCATCAGCGGCCAGCCTGCGTAAACCAGTGCCAAATGCAGCGGATGCCGAATGAGATCGTTGATCAGGACGGCAACTCGGCTCACGCGCATAGCCTCATTCACAAACTGCGCGACTTCCGCGGGCTCCAGGTGATGCACGAACAGGCTGCTGCTGACCAGGTCGAACGAGTTGTCGGGGAAGGGAAGCGAGAGGGCATCGGCGACCACGCTGCGATTGTCGGGCAGCAGATGCGAGTGCGCGCGGTCAAGCAGCGTGATATCTAGCGTGATGCCCTGCCGCGCCAGTTGACGCGCTGCGACCATCGGCACTTCACCATGCCCGGCCGCAACTTCGAGCAGTGAAAACTGTTTCTTCCCAGTTGTCGTCGCAACGCGCTCGATCAGCTTGCGCGTGGTCGCGACTCCTCCGAACCAGCGATTGATGCGCGACAGATCGCGCAGCGATTTATCGACCTCGGCGGGAGGGCAATCGGGGGAGTCGAGAATTTCCTGAGTTACGACGCGGCGCATGATCGTGACAAGTGTAGATGAGGCTAAGAATGCAGGTTGTCAGAAATCGGTCATCTCTATGTTGTCATTCCGACCCGAGCGAAGCTGGGGGAGGAACCTGCTGTGCGCCGGCACCCGCAAAAAGCAGGTTCCTCGCGCCAAGAAACGGCACTCGGAATGACAAATTTTGGGGTGGCGACGGGATTGGGAAACCCATCCGGACTCACACTTCGGCCAGTTCTTCTTCCAGCAGCTGCTTGTTGTACAGATCGCTGTAGTAGCCGTTCAGGGCGAGCAATTCGTCGTGGGTGCCGAGTTCTACGACACGGCCGCCGTGCAGCACGGCGATGCGGTCGGCGTTGCGCACGGTGGAGACGCGGTGGGAAATAAAAATGGTCGTGCGTCCGCGCATTACGTCGCGCAGGTGGTTGAGAATCTTGTCTTCCGTGTGCGTATCGACGCTCGAGAGCGCGTCATCGAGGATCAGAATCTTGGGATTGCGGATCAGCGCACGGGCGATGGCCGTGCGCTGCTTCTGGCCTCCGGAGAGCGTAAGGCCGCGCTCGCCGACCAGCGTTTCGTATCCCTCGGGAAAGGTCTCAATATCGGCGGCAATGTTGGCAGCGTCGGCGGCGGCGTGAATCTCGGCGTCAGTGGCCGAATCTACGCCGAGCGCGATGTTCTCGCGGATGCGGTCGCTGAAAAGAAATGTTTCCTGCGGCACGAATCCGATGCCATGGCGCAGCGAGGCGAGCGAGTAGTCACGAATCGGCCGGCCATCGATGAGAATCGATCCCGGCGCGGCGTCGTAGATGCGCGGAATCAGGCTGACTAATGTTGTCTTTCCCGAGCCGGTCGGCCCGACAATCGCCAGGCTGCTGCCCGCGGGAATGCGCAGATTTACGTCGTGCAGGACCGGCTTGCCGTCGTAGCTGAAATTCAGTCCGCGGAATTCGATTTCGCCGTCGATGCTTCGATCGTCAATCTGTCGATTCAGCACTGCCGGCGAGTCCTGAATCTCCGGCTGCTCCTGCATGATCTCGTTCAGTCGGCCGAGCGACGCGGTTCCGCGCTGAAAAAGATTGATCACATAGCCGAGTGCGATGATCGGCCACATCAGTTGCAGCATGTAGGTATTGAAGGAAACGAAGGCGCCGACGCTCATGGACCCCGGGATCTGGAGCGTAGTCACAAGCGCTGGAGCCTCTATCCTCGAGATACCTCCGGGAATCAGGCCGCCGAGGTGAGTCACTAGCGTGACCGTGGACGCACCCCACAACACCTCCCGCCCGCCGAGCCAGATCACCAGCACAATCGCGCAGCCTAGCATGAACTCGAGCGTGGGCCAAAGCATGCCCATCAGGCGAACCAGTTTCAGGCTGCGGCGGATGTACTCCTTGTTCTCCGTTTCAAAGGCGCGGATTTCGGCTTCTTCCTGTACATACGCGCGAATCAGGCGCGCCCCCGAAAAGTTCTCCTGCGCGCGGGCGGAAATGTCAGAGAACATAGCCTGAATCCGCTCGAAGCGGTCGTGAATCTGCCGGCCGAAATACTGGATCAGGACGCTAGCGATGGGAAAGGGCAGAAATGTATACAGCGTGAGCCGCGGGCTGATCGACATCATGAAGGCGAGCGCGCCTATGGTCAGAACGATCGTATTGGCCGAATACATGATCGCCGGCCCAAGCAAGTTGCGCACCGCGCTCAGATCGTTGGTCGCGCGCGCCATGATGTCGCCCGTGCGATAGCGCTGATAATACGAATAAGAAAGGCGCTCAAGATGGGCGAACAGGTCGTTGCGCAGATCGAATTCGATGTCGCGGGAGATGCCGATGACGATCCAGCGCGTCAGGAACTGGAAGATACCCTTGCTGAGGCCGATGGCGAGCAGCAATCCCGCATACACCAGCAGCTTTTGCCGCGTGACGCCTTCATGAAGTTTGTCAGCGGCAGTGCCCAGCACCTTGGGAAATAGAATCCAGATGCCGTTGTGGAGGAACACACAGAGCAGACCCGTCAGATAGCCCCAGCGGTAGCGTTTCATGTAGGGCAGGAGCGGGCGCAGGCGCTTGGGAAACATGCGGTCTTAACACGTGAAGCTAAGTAGATGAAATTCTAGCAGGCCGAGGTGCAGGATTTTCAGGGCTTTACCGGCGCTTTTCGGACCGCGATTATGCCAGAAATACCTTCTCCCCTTTGACAATTCTTTACTTCTGGCGCTTTATGCAGTGATGCACAATGATGAGAGCAATGGAACGCATCCTGGTCATTGACGACGACGTGGAGTTGTGCCACCTGGTCGGCGAATATCTGCAGGCCGAGGGCTTCACGGTCGAGTCCGTACACGATGGCGAAACCGGGCTGAAGAAGGCCACGGCCGGAGAATACCTGCTGGCTGTGCTCGATGTGATGCTCCCCGGCATCAACGGATTTGAAGTGCTGCGGCGAATTCGCGCCACATCGCGGCTGCCGGTGCTGCTGCTGACTGCGCGCGGGGAAGATGTGGACCGTATTGTCGGCCTCGAGATTGGCGCTGACGATTATCTTCCCAAGCCGTTCAATCCCCGCGAACTGCTGGCGCGCATTCGTGCCATTCTGCGGCGCACGCGGGACGGCAACGGAGCGCCGTCAACGCCTGAAGTCGTGAGAGTGGGCGATGTGGAACTGGATCCCGCAACCCGCACGGTCCATCTTGACGGAAAACCCGTGGATCTGACGTCAGTCGAATTCAACTTGCTGGAAGTGCTGTTGCGCGAGGCCGGGCGAGTCGTGCCGCGGGAGCGACTGGTGAATGCGGTGCTCAGCCGCAAGTTTTCGCCCTTTGACCGCAGCATCGATATGCACGTCAGCAAAGTGCGCAAAAAGCTGGGCGACACCGACAACGACGAGCACATCAAGACGGTTCGTGGTGTAGGCTATATTTTTGCCCGACCAAGGGAGAAGTCCAAAGCCACGTCATGAAAAGCCTCTTTCTCCGCATCTTTCTGTCGTTCTGGTTGGCGCAGGCGTTGTTCGTCGTGCTCGCCATCCTGGTCACGCTCGCCTTCCGGCCGCGCAGTTCCACGTGGGAATCGCTGCGAACCACCGTGCTCAATGAAGCAGTCAGCGCCTACGAGCAAGGCGGCGCGAAGCAGCTCAAGCAGTATTTCGAGAATCTGGACGAAACCCAGCACGTCCGCGCGTTTCTTTTTGACGAAGATGGCATTGAGCTTTCTCACCGTCCCGCGCCGGATTGGGCGATTCGAGTAGCAACCGGCGGATCCCGGGCGCCGCAAAATGGGTTCTTGTTTCCTGCCCCGCCAGTCCCGCACGAGTCGAAGGCTTCTTCAGACGGCAAGCATCACTACACGATCGTTCTGGCCCTGCCGCCCGGACCGCGTGTTTTCATTGGCCCGCGCGGCGTGCCCATTACCGGGCTGATCATCGGAGTCATCACCTCGGGATTGGTGTGCTACGTGTTGGCGTGGTACTTGACCAAGCCGATCGTGCGTTTACGCGCGGCCACGCGCCAGCTGGCGGCCGGCGATCTGGCTGCCCGCAGCGGAGCTCCGGCATCTGCGCGCCGGGACGAAGTAGCCGGCCTGATGCGCGATTTTGACGCCATGGCCGAGCGGCTGGAGACGCTGGTCAAGGCTCAATCCCGCTTGCTCAACGACATTTCCCACGAGTTGCGGTCGCCGCTGGCACGGCTCAATGTCGCGCTGGGATTGGCGCGGCTGCGGGAAGGCGTGGAAAACGCCGACATGCTGGACCGCATCGAGCTCGAAGCCAGCCGCCTGAACGAACTGATTTCCCGCATTCTGACCCTGGCGCGGCTGGAGGACGGCGAGCAGCGCATGCCGCAGACGCCGGTGGCGCTGGATGAAATCGTGGCCAGCGTTGCGGAAGACGCCGAGTTCGAGGCGCAGGCGCGCCATTGCCACGTCCGCACCACAATGGCAGACGGGGACTGGAACGTGCGGGGCAATGCGTCGCTGCTGCATAGTGCGGTTGAGAACGTCGTGCGCAATGCCATCCGCTACACGCAGGAAGGAACGACGGTGGATGTTGATCTTTCGAGCGCGGAGGCGCCGAATGGCCCCGAGGCCGTGCTCACGGTTAGCGATCTGGGACCCGGCGTTCCTCCCGATGCCCTGGAAAAGCTTTTCGAGCCGTTTTACCGCCTCGACGATTCCCGCGGACGCCTCACCGGCGGCGCCGGTTTAGGTTTGGCCATCACCGAAAGAGCAGTGCGCTTCCATGGTGGCCGGGTCGTGGCTTCGAACCGCCCCGAAGGCGGCCTGCTGGTCGAGACTCGACTTCCGTTGATTTCGGCGCGCCCGCTGCTGAAGGAGCAGCCGGAACCAGTACCTTCGGAGCAGGAAGCCTAGCCCCCCAACCTTTTTATCCGTCTTTCAGCCCGCGGTTCAGGCAACTCGGCGGCTATTATTCTAGTTCCAACCATACGGTCCAGACTGCGGGGAGTTTGCTCTTGCGGCGCATTTCCTGATAAATAAATGAGTTGCGTTTTTCCCGCATTTTGAGATTGCAAGCGTTCCGGGGGGCTCCGGGGAGCGTACGTGCGCAAGAGTGCCAAATCAACCAGGGAGATCAGGCGGAGAATGTCGAAGAAATTGGCGTGGCTGCTCGGGCTGGCAACGTTGGTAATGATCGGGGTTCTGCTGGCTTGCGGCAGCAACTACAACCCCGCATCCGACGGATTGGTGATCGTCGCCAGTCAGGGTGCGGGTCTGATCCAAACTTTCAGCTTCAATCTTTCCAGCGGTTCTATCGCCGACGTCAGCAACTCGGTTGGAGCCACGGCGAACCTGACCTGCCAGATTGCCGGCATCCCCGGCTCGCTGGTGCTGAACCCGTCGGGAACCTATGTCTTCGTCATCATCAATCAGACCGACCAGTGTGCGGGGAGCCAAACCGGGATCGAGTCGTTCGTGGTGAATTCCAGCGGAACGATTCCTAACACCGGCACGGTAACTGCCGACCCGAATCCCGTCGCCATCGCCATGGATCCGAGCGGGGAGTACCTGTTTGTGGCGGAGGGAACAGTGGGCCTGGTAAACGCCTATGCGATCAGCGGTGGAAGTCTGACTCCAGTGCCCGGCACCTTCAATTTTGTTCGCCCTACGGGGTTCCTAACTCCAAATATCGTCTCCCTTACCACGACTCCGATCTCGTTTAACATGTCCAGCTCGGTATGCACAGGAAGTCCCAAAGCGACGCAGGAATTTCTTTACGCCGTGGATTCTGAAAACAACGCCGTCTACGAATTCCAGGTGGATATGTCCACCGGCGCGCTGCAGAATCCTCCTCCTGGAACCGGCGGCGTGTTTTACTTCCTTACAGGATCGTTGCCTTCCGGGGTTGTGGTAGACCCGTGCAACCGCTTTGTCTACGTTTCCGATGCGAATTCAAACCAGGTGAGCGCCTACACGATCTGCAACGGGCTCGCGACGCAATCGTCCGCGCACTGTCCCATCCCGCCTGCGGTTCCAGACGGCAGCCTGGTGGCCGTCACCGGCTCGCCCTTCAGCCTGACGGGCAACGCCAACGGCCCGGGGCCCATGGTGGTGGACGCGCTGGGCAATTACCTGTTCGTCTTGAATCAGCTCTCGAACACGATTTCGCCGCTGGCCATCAGCTCAGTTAGCGGCAGCATTGCCGGCCGAAGCGTCTATAACGTTGGAAACCAGCCGAAAGCGATGGTTATCCGCAGCGATGACAGCTGGCTGTTCGTCACCAACTTCAATTCTCCCACGTTGTCGCAGTTCGCAGTTGTGCCCAGTACAGGCGCGCTCGTGCCCGTGCCGGCAACCGTAACCGACAACTATCCCTGGGGAGTGGCAGTGAAATGAGGCAGGGGCTAGAGGTCAGGGGTCAGTGGCGACAGGGAGCAATTGATGTTGCTGACTCCTGATCCCTGGCCCCCGTTCATCACGTCGGCACTTTCAGAATCAGATACCCGCCCACCAGAACGAAGATCAAATCCGGGGACCAGGCTGCCATGGCGGGAGGCAGCTGGCTCAGGTCGCCCATGGCTTCAAACAGGCGCGACACCACCGTGTAGAACACGGCAATGCCGACCGCGACCGCGACTCCTGTGACCGCTCCTTTTTTCCCTGTGGACAGCGAGAAGGGAATTGCCAGCACAGCCATGATCAGCGTAATCAGGGGATAAGAAAGTTTCTTGTTGAGCTGCACGCGCAGCCGCACCACGTCGAAGCCGCTCTGCTGCAGGTCGCGGATGTAGCTGCGCAGCTCCTCATAATTCATCTCCGTGTACTGCTTCACTTCTTTCTTGAAGTATGACGGCGTCTCGCCGAGGTCGGCGAACGTGGCTACGTCGAATGGCCGATAGTTCACGATGGCGGAGACGTTGAGGGTGCGATCCCATCCCTGTTCGTACACCCATTTGTTCAACTTGTCGGCCCAGTGGGCACGGTCGGCGTGAATGCGGCGGGTGATGGTGAAGCTGGGGCGATCGAGGCGGAAAACGGTGACGTTGCCGAAAGTGTCCTTGTCCGGATCGAAGAACTGGTAGTACCAGATGTCGTTATTCTCGCCGAAGATCCATTTGCGGTCTGGGCGAAGATAGGTCTGCGGAGGCTTACCCTTGATCTGGTTGTGCAGTGCTTCCTGGCGCTTGTTGGTGTGCGGCAGGTAAAGCTGGTCGGCGAAGAACAGCCCCGCAGCCAGCACAGCGGCGGCCGCGACAACTGGCGCGACGATGCGGTAGATGCTGACTCCTGTAGCTTTGATCGCCGTGATCTCATTGGAGCGCTGCATCAGCCCGAACGTGACCAGCACGGCCAGCAGCATCACCAGCGGAGCGACGTTGTAGAGCAGATACGGCGTGACATTTAGCAGATACTCCGCGACGACCATAAACGGAACCTGGTTGCGGAGAATGTCGCCCAAGAGCTCGAACAGAGTGAAGACCAGCACGAGCACAAGGAAAGTGGAGAGGATCATCCCCAGGTAGAGAAAAAAGTCGCGCAGGACGTAATCGTCGAGCAAGGTGGGAAAACTGGCGCTGAAGACGCGGCGCCGGGTCGAGACTCGCTCGAAAACATTTTCGCGGCCGCGGCTGCCCGTCGAGTGCTGCGAAGACGCGTTCCGATTCCGCGAGAAACGAAGCGAAGCCAATTCGAACGGGCGCCGCTCCGCATGCCACAGCAAGAAAACCGCAAGCGCCAGAAAAACAAGGTCAGCCAGCCATGCTCCGAACCAGGGAGACACCCGACCTTGCTTGGCCAGCGAAACTCCGACCAGCGAGATGACGTAATACGTAAACACCAGCAGGATGGTCAGCACGAATCCGCCCGACTTGCCGCTCTTCTTCGACGACAGGCCCAGTGGAATTCCGACCAGCGCCAGCACCAGGCATGCAGTGGGCAGCGCGAAGCGGCGGTGGAATTCGATCAGATACAACTGCGCCGAGTTGCGATCAGAATGGCTCGCTTTCAGCAGCAACGCCCAAGTGTCCATGATGGTTGCCGGTTGCGATTCGTCGGTCTTGTTTTCGGCCGAGGGCAGTTCGATGGGAATGTCGGTCTGCTGGAAAGTAGAAATCTGGTAGTGATCGACATTCGTAGGGTCGGTTTCGTGGGCCGAGCCGTCGGTCAAATGCAGGTGCAGGCGATCCGGACCTTCGCTGACGACGATGCCTTCCTTGGCCAGGGTGATCTTCGGGTTCGTGGCGTCGGTCAGATCGGCCATGAACACGTCCTTCCACACGGCTGCGCCCTGCGCGCTCTTCACGTCGTGTACGTACAAGACGATCTTGGGGAAGCCTTCGTAGAAAACTCTGGGCTGAACTTCGAACGAAACCTGCGAGCTTTTCAGCCGGTCTTCCAGATGGGCCAGCGCGGCCTGCGAGCGGGGCGCGATGTAGAGGCCGTTGGCCAATGCCAAGGCCCATGCCGCCAGCACGAAGATCGAGAGCACCCGCAGGAAACTCCACACGCCCATGCCGCTGGCGCGCATGGCGGTGACCTCCGAATCGGCGGCCAGTCGGCTCAGTCCGATCAGAATGCCCACCAGCACGCTCATGGGCAGCGTGTAGGTGAGCGCAACCGGAATGGTGAAGAAGAAAATTTCGGCCACGCTAGGCAGCGGCGCCGAAGCCCGGACGGCCAGTTCGAGAATGCGTCCCAGATCGCGCGTGAACAGAACAAACGTGAAGATGGCCACGCCGATCAGGGCGTGCGCCGTGACTTCGCGCAGGATATAGCGGGTCAGAATCCGCATGGCAGACGCGCTTTAAGGTGAGAATAGCACGGGAGCGTTTGGCGCCTGTCTCGTTCCCTTACGATCGAGCCAAAGAAAAATCGCCGAGGGAACTGCCATCCCGATGGGCAATCCCAAGAAGCGCAGGAACCAGACTCTTACAGGAACATGCCTGATTTCAGCCAGGGTCACCCCAAACGCAACAAGTCCGACAAATATGACGGCAGCCGCAATCAGTACAGCTTTAGCGCTCTTCCGATGGGCGATGAATGCCAGCGTGCTGGCAGCCGCTCCGCGCACCAGATGTCTCGTCAGAGAAAATAAGGTGACTGCCCCCGCGGATCGCAGATGCCGGACGTAGAAGTACCAAGACGAATCCAGGACGACGGCGCAGAGGAGAAGAACCGCCGCGACGCCCATCGCCATCTGCGCCCTGCTTCGGTTGGTCCGCCCAGACCTGAGGAAAGGGATTCCAAAAATCAGGCTAGCTAGAAATTCCAAAAGGGGCATGATCCTGCTGCTCGCAGACAGACGCACCGTATTCCAGCCGAGAGCGCGTCGAGCGTCCGCGTTGCCGTGGGCGGCAGCCTGACGAAATCGGCGGTCGGCTTCGCCCTTGTCTTGTCCTACTCCATAGCCGTAGTAATACATGTAGCCAAGCACGTATTGAGAGTTGCCATCACCCTGTTCGGCAGATTTTCGGTACCAACGCGCCGCCTCGGACAGATTCTGCGCCACTCCCTCGCCCCGGTAATACAAATAGCCCAGGCCTTCCTCAGCCAGCGGGTCACCCTGTTCAGCAGCCTTGCGGCACCATCGTTCAGCCTCAACGGCATCTGGCGGGACGCCCCTGCCGTCGCCATACATGGTACTGAGGCTGAATTCGGCTTTTACATATCCCTGCTCAGCGGACTTGCGATATAAGCGGAGGGCCTCGCTGTAGTCCTTCGGGACGCCTTTGCCGTAGTAATACATCGAACCCAGCTTGAACTGGGATTCTGCGTCTCCGCGTTCGGCGCCAAGGCGGTAGGCGGCCACCTCTTTCGCAAGCCTGCGAGTTGCAGTCACGAAATGCCAAGTGGTTATACCGGCACCGATGACTACCACGCAGCTAATGGCGGCGATTGTTGAGCACAGTTTCATGAATCGCCTTATACAAATGCGAGGTCCTAACTTGCTTTGAAGAACAGCGCGGCCAGCGGAGGCAACGTCAGTTTCAACGAAAACGGCCGGCCGTGGGCTGGTTCGGCCTCGGCTTGCACTCCGCCGAGATTGCCCATGCCGCTGCCGCCGTATTCGCCTGCGTCGCTGTTCAGGAGTTCTCGCCAGTATCCGCCGTGCGGCACGCCCACGAGGTATCCCAAACGCGGCACGGGCGTGAAATTGAAGACACCCAGCACCGTATCTTCTGGCTTTTCGCTCTTACGCAACAACGAGATCGTGCTGTTGGCGTTGTCGTTGACGTCCACCCACTCGAATCCTGCGGGATTGTTGTCGAACACATGCATGCCGGGTTCGTTGCGGTAAAAGCGGTTCAACTGCTCCATCCAGGCTTGCACGCCGCGGTGAACCCGATACTGCAATACATGCCATTCCAGGCTCGTATCATGCGACCACTCGCGCACCTGCCCGAATTCTCCGCCCATGAACAGCAGTTTCTTGCCCGGCTGAGCGTACATATATCCGAACAGCAGCCGCAGGTTGGCGAACTTCTGCCATTCGTCACCCGGCATCTTTCCGATCAGCGACCCTTTGCCATGCACGACTTCATCGTGCGACAGCGGCAGCACGAAGTTTTCATGCCAGGAATACAGCATGCGGAACGTGAGCAGATTGTGGTGATACTTGCGATGAATGGGATCGTTCTGGAAATACTTCAGCGTGTCGTGCATCCAGCCCATGTCCCACTTCTCGCCGAAGCCGAGGCCGCCGAGATAAATCGGTTTTGAGACCATGGGCCACGCGGTTGATTCCTCCGCCGTGGTCTGAATGTCGGGGTGTTCTTTATAAGCCTCCTGATTGAAGCGGCGCAGGAACTCGATGGCTTCCAGATTCTCGCGTCCGCCATATTTGTTCGGAATCCAGTCTCCCTGCTTGCGGGAGTAATCGAGATACAGCATCGACGCGACCGCATCTACGCGCAGTCCGTCGGCGTGATACTTGTCGAGCCAGAACATGGCGCTCGACATCAGGAAGCTGCGCACCTCGGCACGACCGTAATTGAAAATGTTTGTCTTCCAGTCGGGATGGAATCCCTGGCGCGAGTCGGCGTGCTCGTAGAGATGCGTGCCGTCAAAATAGGCAAGGCCGTGGCCGTCGGTAGGGAAGTGCGAAGGCACCCAGTCGAGAATCACTCCAATGTTGTGCTGGTGCAGGTAGTCCACCAGATACATGAAATCCTGCGGCTTGCCATAGCGCGCCGTCGGCGCGAAGTAGCCAGTGGTCTGGTATCCCCAGGAACCGTAAAACGGATGCTCCATCACGGGCAGGAACTCGACGTGAGTGAATCCCAGTTGGCCGACATATTCGGCCAGCCGCGGGGCCAGCTCGCGATAGGTCAGCGGGCGGTTGTGCTCTTCAGGAACGCGCATCCACGAACCCGGATGCACCTCGTAGATGGCTTGCGGAGCGCGCAGCGAGTTGTGCCCGCCACGTTTCTGCATCCAGTCCTGATCGTTCCACTCATAGTCGATATCCCACACGACTGACGCGGTCCGCGGCGGTTTCTCATGAAGCATGCCGATGGGGTCGGCCTTGTCGACGCGGTATCCGTGGCGATTCGATTCGATATGAAACTTATAGAGCGCGCCATGACTCGCCCCGGGAATGAACCCTTCCCAGATTCCCGACGATGCCCGCGGCTCCAGACGATTCGATTTGGGGTCCCATCCATTAAAGTTGCCGACCACTGAGACCGACCGCGCATTCGGCGCCCACACGCTGAAGACGGCCCCCTCCTGCTCGTTGTGCGTCGCAGGGTGCGCTCCCATCTTGTCGTAGAGACGATAATGGCTGCCTTCGTTGAACAGGTACAGGTCCTGATCGCTAAGAAGTTCTGGGCTGGTGAGAATGGGGCTCATGAATCAGCGTGTCGCTCCGACGGCGGTGCGATATCTAGTGTACCCGTTCGGCTCCGATCATTGCTTTAACTCGGCGTCCCAGTTGGTGACTAACGTCAATGGCACGGGACTTTCCGTGGTGGAATTAAGCAGCAGAAAACGCCCATCGCGCGTTACGTCGTAGCCTCCGCCGCCGATCGAGGCTCGCACCGATGTCTTGAACAACGGCACTGGCTTGCCCAGCCGCGCCTGATCCTTGCCCAGTTCAACATCCACAGCCATCAATTGCTGGTATGGATCGAGATAATACAGGTGCTTTCCGTCCCGTGCCCAAACCGCCATGGAGCCACCGCCGACGGAAACCTGGTACTTGCTTTCTCCGGCGGGAAACTTTGTGATGTAGACCTCGATCTGATGGGATTCGTTCGATTGATACGCCACCCAACCGCCGGTAGGCGCAAAGCGCGCATTCTTGGCGCTAGCGAGTCCGCCCGGCATTCCTTCGAGATGACTCACCAGCATTAGAGGCTTGGCATCACCGCCCAGCGGCAAAGCCTTCAAGTCCGAGGACTGTGGGTCGCCTTCTTCGTACAACAGGTATTTGCCATCAGGCGAAACATCGGCGGGGGCAAGCTTCTTGTCGGAGGTCAAGACTCGTTGTTGCGGACCCGAGCCGTCGGCCGGCCGCGAGTAGATTGCCTGAGGGCCGCCGCTTTCGCTAAAGCTGAAATAGAGCGTCTTGCCGTCGGAAGACCAGACCGGTGAACTCACAAAACGCCCGCCGAAGCTGAAGCGCGTCCGGGCACCCGTCTTCAGATCCTGAAGCCAGATGTTGTTCTCCGATGAGCCGTTGGGGAACGCCACTTTCGTCTCGTCAGGAGAGATTCGCGTCGAGCCGATAAAACCCGATTCCACGATCTGCTCAGTTTCCTTGCCCTGGCCATCCACCCACAGCATGCGTTCGCCCGCGGGTTCGACGCCGTACTCGTACGCGAGCAAGCCGTTCTGCGTAGCCGAGAAGACCGCCCCGGCAACCAGGTCGTCGCGCTGCACATGTTCAGCGACAATGGTCACTGGTCCGGTGAGCTTGCCGGCGGAGATATCCAGTTTCTGCGCCGTCAACGCGCCATCACGCACTGCCAGCAACTGGCCTGAGGCAAATGAAGACAGATAGTAGCGTCCGTGGAGAAGTACGCTCTCGTTTCCTCCATCAATCGAGGCCAGGCGGACTTCGTTGTGCTCGTCCACCGAACCGATGGGAGTCCGCAGATAGATGAAATGTTTTCCGTCGGGCAGAAAAAACGGCCAGCGGCGGGACTCGGTGCCAGTGGGGGCTTCGGTGACGGGTGCTGGCGCTCCGCCGGCCGCAGAAACGCGAAGAATAGGACTGCCGATCTGAGGCGCAAGCAGGATCACGTCGCCGGCACCCCAGGAAGCGCCGCGTCCGTTGGGTGCATCGCAGATCGTGACCGGAGGTCCGCCATTCGCATCCATCCTCCACAGTTTCCCGTTTGCGAAGAAGCCGATCGTGTTGCCGTCGGGCGACCAGAAGGGGAAAAACGCGCCGCTCGTGCCGGCAAGCTCAACCGCATCCGTTTTGTCGAGCGAGCGCATCCATAACGAAGTCTTGCCCGCCCGGCTGACCACAAAAACGACGCGTTTTCCGTCCGGAGAAAACGCCGGAGGCCCGTTGCGATTCAGCAGCGCAAACTGTGTGCCCTCCGGAGGCAACAACGTGGTTCTTATGACCTGCCGCGGAGTACGTGGCTGCAACCAGCCCATGGCGCCGACTGCAATTGCGATCAGCAGCAGCGCCGCCATTGCGCCCAGCGCCATCCGGTTCGTTTTCGTCGGTGCCGGAGCGGTGGGTGCTGCCGCGGCGGCCTGAGTCGCGTTTTCGCCAATCCACTTCAACTGCAGCTTGACATCATGTGCGGTTTGAAAACGTTCGTCGGGCAATTTAGCCAAACAGCCCTTAACGACTTGTTCAAGCACCTGCGGTGTCAGCGGCCGGATTCTCGAAATCGGCTCCGGTTCCTTCTCGAGAATCGCGCTGGCTACGCTGATCTGTGTCTTGCCTTCGAAGGCTCGCTTGCCGGTGGCCGCTTCGTACAGCACTGCACCCAGCGCGAAGATGTCGGTGCGTGCATCGGCATCCTTTCCCGCAATCTGCTCTGGCGACATGTATTCGATCGTCCCAAGAATCGTTCCTGCGCTGGTCAGTGGGCTCTGGGCGCTGGTCGCGTCCAGGGTCACTCCGGAAAGCAGCGGCGCCGACCCCGATCCGGTTCCGAACGCCGACGGCTTGGCCAAACCAAAATCCATCAGTTTCGCGCCGGTCTTTGTCAGCATGACGTTTCCGGGCTTGAGGTCGCGGTGCACGATGCCCGCACGGTGCGCGACATTCAAAGCCTCGGCCACTTCCGAGCCGATTCGAGCGACTTCATTCAGCGACAGTGGTCCTTTGCCTAGTCTCGCGCCCAGAGTTTCTCCCTCCAGAAACTCCATGACCAGATAATCGACCCCATCCTGCGAGCCGATGTCATAGAGATGACAGATATTGGGGTGGTTCAGGGAAGAGAGCGCGCGGGCTTCGCGTTCGAAGCGCTGCTTCAGTTCCGCGGACGAAGACAGATGCGCGGCGAGAATCTTGATCGCAACGGTGCGGTTGAGGCGCGTATCGCGGGCACGATACACCTCGCCCATGCCGCCGGCGCCGAGCGCAGACTGAATCTCATAAGGACCGAGTTTTGAGCCAGAGGCCAGCCCCATGGGTTGCGCGCCATTATAGCGTGCAAATCCAGACGCGGAAGAGTCATCTAACAAAGGACTGGCGCGCCGATTCGGGATCGGACGCTGGTTCGAAACCTGTCATCGGATCGGGTCAAAGAATCCGCGTGCTATCCTGACCTCTCCAGCCATGCCCGCCCTGCGTGTCATCCTGCTTTGGCACCAGCACCAGCCGTTCTACAAGGATCTGGTCACGAACGAATACCGCTTGCCCTGGACGCGCCTGCACGCGCTCAAGGACTACTACGGCATGGTGAAGTTGCTGGACGAATTCCCCAGCGTCCACCAGAATTTCAATCTCGTACCTTCGCTCATGGTGCAGATCCAGGACTACGCCGCGGGAACTGCGGAAGATCCGTTTCTGCGCGTGGCGGCCAAGCCGGCGAAAGACTTGTCGGTCGAAGAGCGCCGTTTTGCGCTGCAATATCTGTTTCAGGCGAATCCGCAGAACCTGATCGGCCGCTATCCGCGCTACCGTGAATTGTGGGAGCGCTTTCGCGAGCATGGCGACCATCCCGAGCGCGCGGAGCGTTACTTTCAGCCGCAGGATTTCACCGACCTGCAGGTCCTCTCGCAAATTGCGTGGTTCGATGAGTTTTTCCTCGAAGAAAAGGACATCGCGGCACTGGTCGCAAAGGGTCACGGCTTCTCGCTCGACGAGCAGAAGCTTGTGATCGCGCGGGAAAAAGAACTGATCGGCAAGGTTCTGCCCGCGCATGCCGAAGCAGCGAAAAAAGGCTCGATCGAAATTTCGACCACGCCGTTTTATCATCCTATCCTGCCGTTGGTGTGCGACACGAACGCTGGCGGCGTTTCCTCGCCGGGGTTGCCGTTGCCGCAGAGCCGTTTCCGCCATCCCGAAGACGCCCGCGAGCAACTGGTGCGCGGACTCGATCTCCACGAAAAAGTATTCGGCATGCGGCCCAGGGGCATTTGGCCGTCGGAAGGCAGCTTGTCGGAAGAAGTTCTCGCCATCGCGCACAACGTAGGCGTGCAATGGATGGCCACCGATGAAGGCGTCCTCGGACGCAGCACCGGCTCGTTCTTCGCCCGCGACGGCGGCGGACGCCTGCCCGCGAATCTGGGCGAAAAGCTTTACAACATTCACCGTTACGAAAACGGCTCGACCACCATGCACCTGGTCTTCCGGGATCACACTATTTCCGATCTGATCGGTTTCGTCTATTCCGGAATGCCCGCGGCCGACGCTGCCCGACACCTGATCGGTAACATCAAGGAGGCTGCGCGGCCGGTGCTCGAACGCGGACGCGACGCCGTCGTCTCCATTATTCTCGATGGCGAGAACGCCTGGGAGTATTACCCAAAGTCCGGGCGCGAGTTCCTGCGCCGCCTCTACGACGAACTGCAGCGCGACAAGAGTGTGGAAGCGGTGACCATTTCCGAGGCGATCGCGCGCCATAAGGATTTCGGCAAGTTGACGTCGCTCGTCCCTGGATCCTGGATCAACGCCAATTTCAACGTTTGGATCGGCGCCCCTGAAGACAATCGCGCCTGGGACTATCTCCACCACGCCCGCGAGTTTTACGCGCAGAACGCGGCCCGGGCCGCGGAAGCACAACGCCAGCTCGCATTTGACGAAATTCTGATCGCCGAAGGCAGCGACTGGAACTGGTGGTACGGACCGGAGCATCACTCGGCCAACGATCGCGATTTCGACGAACTCTATCGCAAGCACTTGTCGAACGTGTACCAGGCCCTGGGCGCGGTCGCGCCTGACTATCTGGCGCAGCCGATCACCGGCGCAGAAGTGCGCCCGTCGTTTGTGCCGCAGACGGCTTATATTCATCCCCGCGTGACCGCCGACAAGGTTCGCTACTTTGAGTGGATCGGCGCCGCCGCGTACACTGCCGACCACCGCGCCGGCTCCATGCACGGCAAGCAGTTCCTCCTCGATGCAGTTTATGCCGGAATTGACTCCACGCACCTGTACGGTCGGCTCGACTTCACCGGGAAAATTCCCGACGCCGATTTCGAACTGGTAGTGAATATTGAATCGTGGGCCGCTGGCGAAGCGCGCCCGCGCCGCACTCTACGCGTGGATGTATCTGCGGAGAAGTCCCGGATTAAGGAATGGAAAATCGAGGGCACAAATGGCAGCAAAATGCTGGCTACGTCGGCCAGCGCCGATGAAGCCACCAAAGTCGCGCTGTTGCGTAACTTTGAATTCAAACTGCCTCTGATCTGGCTGCTGGCGACTCCAAGTGCGTCTCCTGCCGAGCGTGCTGGCGCTAAGTCCACGGCTGCAGCCACGACAAAGCTGCGTTTGCGCTTCAGCTTGTGGCAGAATCGCCTGCCGGTCGATTCGCTGCCGCTCGAAGGCTGGATCGAACTGCAGGTAGTGAGCGAGGGAGAACTGCTGTTTGGCGCCTAGGGTGCAACATGTGCCGTGCTCAAGACTCTTTTTCCCGAGAAGCAAAACGCCGGGGCAAAAATCCCCGGCGTTCCGTGTGTAACAAGACTGTGGCTTACTTGCTTCCGCCACTCGCAGGCGCAGCGGCTGCGGTCGTTGCCATCGGCCGGTTCAATTCCAGCGTCAGCTGCGTTCCTGCAGGCAGGGTGGCCGAGCGATGCGTGACGAGCCAGTGCACTCCCGTGGAACCCGCTCCCACGGCACCGCCAATCAGAACCCCCGGTCCGCCACCGATCAGTCCTCCGATTAGCATGCCGCCGGCCGTCCCGGCCCCCACTTCGACCTGATCGCGGCGGTCGTGGCCTGATCCCTTGAACTGGCCCTCGACATTCACGGTCGTGCCCGGGATGTTTGTGTCGGTGAGCGTTGCATCGAGGAAATAGCGCTCTCCGGTCGGCAAAATGACGGCCTCAGGCAGAATTCCGATGGTGGGTCTGCCCGAAATGCGCCGTGGTTCGCTGACTTTGGTGACGCGGCCTTCGACCGTCGCCCCGGCTGGAATCAAAGTCACGCCGTTGACCACAATTGCCTGGGTGAGGCTGGCACGGAATGGATCTCCGACACGGTTGCTAAACGTCGCGAGAGTGGTATCGAGGCGAACCATCAGCGCCGTTCCCGCCGGTACTCCGGTTTGAGCTGCCAGCAGGGAAGCGAGCAGCAGGCAAGGCAACAGCATCCACTTCGTCTTCATACGGATACCTCCAAGAATCCCTAGTGTTCTCTTGACTCTAGACCAGCCCGCAACGCCGGACAATACGCAGCCGGACAGGGGAACCACTGGAGATAAGGGGCTGCCCGCATCGTCCATTCGGACAGTGCGGCAAGGCGGAAAGACGAATCTCTCCTGGGAACAACCCCGCAGATAGGCTTTTGTCGCGCTTCAAACAGAGATGTAGATTCGCAAGCCCACACTCAGGAATGCTCCGTGACACCAATCACTGACAGTCAAGCCGCCGAGACTAAGAATGCTGCTAACAGAGCTTCGGCCGCGCAGTTGTTCTCCAGGCCGAGAGGCAGTACCGTGCAGAATGAGCCGCAAGAGGCGTTTGACGCCATTCGGAAACATCTGCAACTCATCCTCCTGCGGGCGGAACTGAACCAGAACCAGCATTGTGAAGCTTGCGCAGCCACGGTTTGCGACATCGTCAAAGAGATACGCACGCTCGAAGCCTTTGTTCAAGAAGCCCTACATAAGAGTCGTTGAATCTGTCGGCATAGCCCCTGCGCGGCTAAAGCAAGTATCAGCCTGGTATTGTCCCGAGTTAGGACAAAGTCAGTGTCTACGATGAAGGCCGACTTGTTTGGTTCACAAAGCGCCCACATCCATCCGATATAATCGTGGGTTTCACGAGACAAGATGGGAAGGATCTATAAGGGCGCGGGTTGTCTGACTGAACGTTCCCTTGGACAGTCGGCGAACCTTCCCCCAGAGTTTTTTTCACCGCTAATTTACTAATCCGACCGACGAGGAAAGTAATCTTATGTCGAATATTGCAGCCATTCATGCGAGACAGGTTCTTGATTCCCGCGGAAATCCGACAGTCGAAGCAGAAGTTTTCATACAGGACGGTTCCGTCGGACGGGCCATCGTTCCCAGCGGGGCTTCGACGGGCGAGCATGAGGCCGTCGAACTGCGCGACGGCGACGAGAATGTGTATCAGGGCAAGGGCGTGCTCAAGGCAGTCGAGAACGTGAACGGCGAAATTGCCGAAGCGCTGGCCAACTACGACGCGTTCGACCAGCGCGGGCTCGACGCCAGGATGATCGAGCTCGACGGCACGGAGAACAAGGGCCGGCTCGGAGCGAATGCGATTCTTTCCGTCTCCATGGCGGCCGCGCGCGCGTCGGCCAACTCGCTCGACATTCCGCTCTATCGTTATCTCGGGGGCGCCGGCGCCAACACTCTGCCCACGCCCATGATGAACATTCTCAACGGCGGCGCCCATGCCGACAACAACGTCGACTTCCAGGAATTCATGGTCATGCCGGTCGGCGCCCCAACGTTTTCCGAGGCGCTGCGCTGGGGCGTGGAAGTCTTTCACACGCTGAAAGGCGTTCTGAAAAAGCGCGGCTACAACACCGCGGTCGGCGACGAAGGCGGATTCGCCCCCTCGGTCAAGTCGAACGTCGAGGCGATCGAAGTTGTGTTGGAGGCGATCGGCAAGGCTGGTTACAAGCCCGGAGAAGAGATTGCTATTGCGCTCGATCCCGCCGCCAGCGAGTTTTATCAGGACGGCAAGTATGTCTTCAAGAAGTCCGACAAATCGGCGAAAAGTTCCGACGAGATGGCCAAGTTCTGGGCGAAGTGGGTGAACGACTATCCCATCGTTTCCCTGGAAGACGGCCTGTCGGAAGAAGACTGGGAAGGTTGGGCCAATCTGACGAAAGAACTCGGCGGGAAGATTCAACTGGTCGGCGACGACATTTTCGTGACCAACATTCAATTCCTGCAGGAGGGAATCGATAAAGGCGTGGCCAATAGCATACTTATCAAGGTGAATCAGATCGGTACGGTCAGCGAGACGCTGGACGCGATCGACCTCGCGCGCCGCAACGGATATACGTCGGTCATTTCGCACCGCTCCGGCGAAACGGAAGACACGTTCATCGCCGACCTGGCGGTAGCCACCGGTGCGGGGCAGATCAAGACCGGCTCAGCCTCGCGAACGGACCGTATCGCGAAATACAACCAGCTGCTGCGGATTGAGGAAGAGTTGGGAGGGACGGCGAGGTTTTTGGGATTGAAGGCGCTGAACTACCATGGCTAGCCCATTGATGACCGCCAGGTTGGTGCTGCTTCCTTTTGCCGTCCTCGAGTGGTCTGCGGTGTGGCTGCTTAGGTATGTACCGAGTCCAATCAAAAATCCCCCGACGCGGCTTTTGATACAGCTCGCGTTTGGAGTCGGAATACTGGGACCTTGGTTTGTGGAGGCGACTCTCTATAGCTCAATGACCGGAATTCACATTTTGAAGAACGACGACTTTTTCTTCGGACTAACGGTAGCTCAGCACCTCGTCGCGGTGATTATTCTCCTTCGTGTTGCCTACGAGCGCAGAAGGAAAGGGGGGACTTAATCTGCGCGACGGCTCTGCGCTGGGGCGCTTGCCCGAGGCGAGAGGGTAAACACAGGCCGGTTATAATGGACGAGGTCATTCCAGTTTGAGACTTCCGCGTGATCTTTCCGGTCACGAACTAATTCCTTCGGCCATTAATCCCTAGCGAGCAACCAAAAAACTGAGGGAGCAAAATGATCAACGAACTCTTACTCAACGAATTCGACGAAGAAGTCAAGAAAACACGCGCCATGCTGGAGCGCGTCCCCATCAAGCCCGACTTCAAACCGCACGCGAAATCTGCGCCACTGGGCAAACTGGCGCCGCACGTGGCCGAACTGGCCGGCTTCGGCCTGACGATTCTGACCATGCCGGAGTTGGATTTTGCCAACATGCAACGCACGCCAGTTCCGTTTGAATCGCCACATCAGCTGGTGAAGGCTTTCGAGGAAGGGGCCGCGAAGGTTCGAGCCGCGCTGAAAAACACTCCGGATTCCGCCTGGACCGAGCCTTGGAACCTGAGCTTCGGCGGCAAGCCCATTTTCAGCGGGTCGCGCTTTCTCGCCTACCGGCAGATGTTCCTGAATCACCTGGTGCATCACCGCGCGCAGCTTGGCGTTTATTTGCGATTAAACGACGTGCCGCTGCCTTCAACGTATGGTCCTTCGGCGGATGACCGGATGGGATTCTAGCCCTCAGGGGCTAAAGCCCAACCTCTTCGTCCGCCTGAATCAGCACGACTGAAAGTCGTGCCCTTCCCGGTTCAAGCTAGTAGCTAGAAGCCAGGAGCTAGAAGCTGATTTATGCCCCGTCCGAAACCGCTCATTCTTATCATCCTCGATGGCTGGGGATACCGCGCCGAAACCAAGGCCAACGCCATCGCTCTGGCCCGCAAGCCCACCTACGACCGCCTGCTGCGCGACTATCCCAACACGCTGATTCACACCAGCGGCCCGTATGTCGGCCTGCCCGAAGGCCAGATGGGCAACAGCGAAGTCGGCCATCTCAACATCGGTGCCGGCCGCATCGTGCACATGGACATCACGCGCATCGACCTGATGATCCAGAACGGGGAACTGTTCAAGCATCCCGTGCTGCTCGAGGCCATGAAGAACGCGCGTGCCGGCGAGCGACGGTTGCATCTGTTCGGGCTGGTTTCCGACGGCGGCGTACACTCGCGGCAGGAGCATCTCTATGCGCTGCTGAAGATGGCGAAGCAGAATGGTCTGGAGCGCGTATTCGTTCACGCCTTCATGGACGGTCGCGACACCCTGCCGACGAACGGCGCGGGCTATCTCGAGCAGCTCCAACAGAAGATACGCGAATACAACTGCGGCAAGATCGCGACGGTAAGCGGCCGTTATTACGCCATGGACCGCGACCGGCGGTGGGAGCGCATCGCGAAAGCCTACAACGCTATGGTTTTCGCCGACGCCGAGGGCGGCAAGCAAAGCGATCCCGTACACGGTATGAAGGAGTCGTACAACAAAGGCGTTACCGACGAATTCGTGGTGCCCTTCGTCTGCACTGATCGCACAAATAAAGACAAGAGCGGCCAGCCGTTGGCCACGATCCGCGACGACGATTCATGCATCTGCTTCAACTTTCGCGCCGATCGCGTCCGCCAGATCACGCGCGCGCTCACGCGCAACAGCGGTCTGAACCCCAAAGGAGGCAGTGATCTACCCGGCGCCGCCGATCTCGATGCGACGATTCCGCGCGACCGCGTTCCGAAAAATCTGCACTATGTCTGCATGACGCAGTACGACAAGAATTTCAGCCTGCCGGTGGTGATTCCGCCGGAGTCGCTGGCAAACATTCTGGCCAATGTGATGGCCAATCAGAAAATGCGCAACCTGCGCGTGGCCGAGACGGAGAAGTATGCCCACGTCACGTACTTTTTCAACGGTGGCGTGGAGCAGCCGTTTCCCGGCGAGGACCGCATTCTGGTGCCGTCGCCGAAAGTGGCGACCTACGATCTGAAGCCGGAAATGAGCGCCGCCGGCATCGCCGACGCAGTCGTGAAAGCGACGGAAGACGGCACGTTCGATGTGATCATTGTGAATTTCGCCAATGCCGACATGGTCGGCCACTCGGGCAAGATCGAGCCAACAGTGAAAGCCGTAGAAACTGTCGATGCCTGCCTGGGGCGGATCGATAAAGCCGTCCGCGCCAGAGGCGGAGCCATGCTCATCACCGCCGACCACGGCAACGCCGAACTGATGATCGATCCCGTCACGGGCGGTCCGCACACTGCGCACACCACCAATCCCGTCCCGTTCATTGTTGTGGCGGAAAACGCGAAGCAGTTCACGCTGAAATCGGGAGGGTCGTTGCGCGATATATCGCCGACAATTCTGGGCATGCTGGGCGTGAATGAGCCCAAAGAAATGACGGGCAGCGACCTCCGGGTCCCTCTGAAAACGAAATGAGTCGAAATTTCAGAATCTTCATTGCGGCGCTCCGCGTCTGATAAGCAGCCCACGAGGGGAGTCTCCTGTGTCTGAGGATGCAATTGGTGCAGCCTATTTAGACGATGCACTGCGCAATTTCCGCAGCTACAAGAAACTGGCGGAAGAGGCGCTAGCCCAAATAAGCAGCGAAGAAATGTTTCGTCTTATTGATCCTGATGCGAACAGTATCGCGATGCTCATTAAACACATGTCCGGCAATATGCGTTCACGCTGGACAGATTTCCTGACTTCGGACGGGGAAAAGCCCGACCGTCATCGCGACCGAGAGTTCGAAATTGATCCTGCCACGACCCGTGCAGAGGTTATGAAGTGGTGGGAGGAGGGATGGCAAAAGGTCTTCGATGCGGTGACTCCGCTTCAGCCCCACGATTTGCTGCGGAACGTCCTTATCGCCGGCCGTGAGCACACGGTCCTGCAAGCGATCTCGCGTCAGCTATTGCATTATGCGGGCCATGTGAACCAGATCGTGTTACTCGCAAAACATTTCCGCGGGTCAGAGTGGAAGTCATTGAGTATTCCAAAGGGTCAGTCTGAAACATTTGCCCGGCAGTTTGAGCAGCGGCATGCGGCGCGGTCGCAGACGACGTAGCTGAACTTTGCGGAGGACAGCATTCCTAGCCTCCAGCAGCGGCTGATTGTGTCTGTTTCGGCTAGTTCGTCATCAGCGCCGGAGCGGTAGCGAGCAATCCTGCCGCAACCTCCAGATCATGCAAATCTTCGCGGCTGAAATCCTGCGCGAATTTTGCATCAAGAGCTTTGCGCGAGATCTGAATCACTCCCACGACGTTAGAAGCCCGGTCCATAATCGGAACCGACATCAGTTTCTGAATCGGGGCCGGCGGAGCTTCTTCAGAATCGGCCGCGCCCGGCTTGATGGTCTCGAAAATACTAGCGTGCTTCACGCGGGCGAAGTTATTGAAGATTTCGGCCTTCTTGCTCAGCGCCGTGTGCGCGGCCACAGCCTTGCTCGAGATCGGAATCGCGCCCGTGGTGCGCAGGTGTTTCGGAAAAATGAAGCGCAGCAGACCTTTCTCCAGCCGCATTAATGCGACTTCGGTGTACTGCACACGAAAAATCTTGGCCAGGACCATGCACAGGTCCATCGGCGACACTCCCTCGCCCAGCACAGATCCCAGGGGCAGCAAATGCTCGGGGAGCACGATTTCTTCCATCATTGCGGGCATCATCGCGTGATCGTTGTTCTGCGTCATAACTCGAACGTCTCCATTTGCCATCGGAGCCACACTGACTCTATCGCACTTTGCCCGCCAAAAGGTACTTCCCAAAGTAATGTGATCTGTCGAGTCAAGTCCTTTGTTTTCAATAAAAACGTAAACTAAGGTCGCCGTTTCGTAACCAATTTTCCCTCTTCTGCCTCGCCCAAAACCATCAACCCCGTGACAGTTTTTGTCAGAGCCCAAGGTGCCAACAGGTCTTCATCTTCATTTCAGTGCGCAGAGTTTCACGTCAAGTGGCGGCCTCTCCTTTCCTTATCGGCCAGAAACTCAGTACACTTCCGTGCATGAGTCTTCCGACGCAACCGAATGTGAAGCTGATCAACGCCCCAGACTATCGCGAGAGTTATGCCAACAGCGTCCAGATGCGAGTGAACATCTGGGACTTCTTTCTCGTCTTCGGCACGCTGCAACAGCAGAGCGAAACCCAGGTCGAGATTCGCAATTTCCAAGGCATCTACCTCAGTCCGCAGCAGGCCAAGGCGCTGCTCGGACTTCTGCAGCAGAACGTGGCCGGCTACGAGAGCGCGTTTGGCGAAATCAAACTCGATCCCCGCATGACTACGCCCGGACCGGTGCACTGACGCTAAGATTCTTCGCCACGGATTCACGCGGATCAAAACAAGGAATGGCAAAAGAACCATCTGCGAGCATCCGTGAAAATCCGCGACCGATCTTGAAGTTGGCCAACCAACCAGCTTTGGTGTTCGCGGTCATTTTTCTCGGCATCTTTCTCCTGCACTCGCCCCTGCTTGGGCTTCCTTATTTCTGGGACGAAGCGGGATATTACGTCCCCGCCGCGCGCGACCTGCTGCTTACGGGAAGCCTGATCCCGCACACCACCGTCTCGAACGCCCACCCGCCGCTGGTCATGGCGTGGGTGGCTCTGTGGTGGAAGGTGGTTGGCTACGCGCCGCTGGTGACGCGCTCCGCTATGCTGATGATCGCGGCGTTCGTGCTGCTGGGAGTTTTTCGCCTCGCCCAGGTCGTGGCGAATGTAGAGGTCGCCGTCGCATCGACGATATGCACCGCATTTTATCCCGTGGTTTTTGCGCAGAGTTCGCTGGCCCAAGTGGATCTCGCAGCCGCGGGACTCACGTTCTGGGGTTTGTGTGCGTATTTGGAGGATCGGCCAGTCGCGGTGGCGATCTGGTTTTCGCTCGCGGCGCTGGCAAAGGAAACTGCGATTCTCGCCCCACTGGCGGTGTTGATGTCGGAATTCTTTCAGCGTGTGATACCGGAGCGTGGAAGAGCGGCCCTTCAGGGCCGCGTTCGCGGCGTTGAATCGGGGTGGGCTTCAGCCCCGGTGGCTCTCACAACGAAGCGCCGCATTCTTCCGCTGCTCGGGCCCATCCTGCCTCTCGCGCTCTGGTATTCCTACCACTATGCGGGCACGGGATACATCTTCGGCAATCCGGAATTCTTCCGCTACAACGTCGCCGCCACGCTCAATCCGTTGCGCTTCCTCCTCGCGCTTGTGCTGCGTCTGTGGCAGACATTCGGCTACATGCACCTGTGGCTACTGACCGCTTCGATGTTGCTGGCGATGCTCCTGCCGCCAGTCACGGATCATGTAGGGACAGCCGCATTCGTCCGTGATCGTGTGGGGCCGCGTCGGAGCCTGTCCCGAGCGGAGTCGAGGGGACCCGGCCAGGTCGAGCGAAGCTCGACAGGAACTTCCCGCCAGCGCATTTCAATCCCAGCCCAAATGGTTTTCCTCGCGGTCGTGAAGGTGTATGTAATCGCAATGGCGTTGGTTGGCGGCGCGGTCCTGGCCCGCTACATGCTGCCTGCGGTTCCGCTCGTGATCATCGTCGCGGTTTCGACGCTGCGCCGCCGACTGCGCTACTGGATCCCGGCCGTAACTGTGATTGCCGCCGCATTCGTCGCCGCATGGTTCTGGAATCCGCCGTATGGATTTTCGCCCGAAGACAATCTCGCCTACCGCGACTACATCGTACTGCACCAGGACGCAGAGCGCTTCCTCGAAGCGCGCTATCCCATGGCGCACGTGCTCACCGCGTGGCCCGCGTCGGACGAACTGACGCGCCCCTGGCTGGGCTACGTCACGCGTCCGGTGCAGGTGGTGCGGATCGAGGACTTCTCTCTCGAACAAGTGCTTTCCGCAGCCGATTTCCGCTCGCGTTATGAAGTCGCGCTGGTGTTCTCGACGAAGGTCGAGCCGCTGCGTCCACTGCTCGACCGCTGGAATTCGTCACTTGGCAGGAAGTGGACCAATCTCAAGCGGCGATTCTTCGGCTTTCATCGCGATCTGCCGCCCGCGGCTGCAGCGCAGATTCTCGGCGGCCACATCGTGTTTTCGGAAGAGCGCAAGGGCCAGTGGGTCGCGGTGATTGAACTGGCGAAAGAGCAGGTTGTGGACGCGAAGCTCGTGGGTCGCGGCGATAGAGAGAGCTTCGCTCGCGCACTAACATCGCACTCCCCGCCTCGCTGCTATTGCCCCACGGCGTCCAACACCGCTTGGTTGATCGCGTATACGGTTCCGTCTGCTCCAATCAGCGTCGGAGTATAGGCCTCGCCGATCCCGCTTGAGAGCTGAACCTTTTGCGACAGCGTATTCGTTGTCAGGTCCCAGCGGTAGAGATTGCCGTCTTCGCTGTTCACCATGACTGCCTTGGTGAATGGATCGACTGCAGCCGTGTTGATGCACCATTCTTTCACGCCGCCAGCAGGATCAGGGGTTACGCCAAGCTGCGTAATGACGGCTTTCATCACTTTCGTAGTGGGGATGATCGGATCATCCTGGCTGGTGTTCGGGTCGAGGATCGCCACGCGATTACGGCCGTTCCCCGAGCCGATGCCGATATAGTTGTTGTACTTCGTCATCACCAAGTACTTCGACTTGCCGGTATAGCTCGCCACCAGGGTCGCATCCACGATCGAGGGCGTATCATCCCAGCCAAAACTTCCGGGCAGCTTTGTTTGCGTGAGATCGCCACTGAAGTGCAACATCCAGCCCCGATCGTTGTGATCCGGGAACGGGTTTTCGAGCACGCCGTAGTACACGTCGCCGTCAGGCCCGACCGTGGGAGTCGCGCTGCTCTCGTCGGTCACAATGGCGTCCTCACCGGACGACGGGTCGATTAGCGCCACCTTGTTGAAGACCGCCAGCGTCGTGCTGTCGAGTTCCAGCAGATAGCCGTGTCCCCAACCGCCGCTACTTACCGCGACATAAAGTGCCGATCCATCGTTCGACAGCGCGGGTGCACAGCTCATCGCCACTTCTGTGATCGATGAATCGCCGCTGAGTGCCGCTGCCGAAACCCATGTGCCCTGGCCCGTGGAGTCGATCCTGGCCAGGCCGCTCACCAGCCCGACCGGTGTCGACCCGAGCGCTAGAAAGCCGAAGAAGAGATTGCCATTTGCGTCCGTAGTGAGTGGCGTGTTGATTTGTACATTCTGATCGTAGACCGTCGGGTCGGCTTTGTAGTTTGCCAGGCCATAGAACGCCAGGTCCGTTACAGAGCCAGTCGTCTGGTCCGGGTTCCTGCGCGCCATGACCAGTCCGCCGATATCGGGAACCAGAAGCCGGTTCTTGTAAATTGTTACTCCAAGCCCCGGCATGAAGCCGGCCGATGGCGCCTGATACCGAGTATTCTGCATCCACAGAAGCGCACCGCTTGCGCCCGCGTGAGCCTCGACTCGAAAACTATTCGTGCCGGTCTTCACCGGTACGATGACCGTATTTGCCGCCGTTACCAGCGGCGAGCCGTAGTGAATCAGAATCTCCCCGGTCGGCGGATTCAGATCGACTGGTGTCTGCCAGTGAATCCTGGCCAGCGGCTGCGACGCAACCGTCGATACCGCTGTGTGCTGCGCATCATGAGCATGAGTGAGCCAGGAGCCGGTCTGGGCAACCGCAGAGGGAACGAACAAGGTGGAGATAACGCCGAGAAGTAAGACGGAAAAGACAGACATTTTCATCCGCGGCTGGCATGTCATGAGAGCCTCCCAAACTAAGGCTTCGATGCTACAAGGTTGCAAAGACTGGTTTGTAATTAAGATGTAAAAAAATGGTCAACGACATCGGGATGCCCGGTTGCGGGCATTTCCGCCGGGCAGACGTAAATTTCACTTCTGCATCAAGTGGCAGGAATGCGTCTTGATCACCAGCCACACTTCTTTTCCCAGCGCTAGTTGCAGCGAATCGCGTGCCGCCAGCGTTAAATGAACTTCCATCTCGACTTCGCCTCTGCACTTCACGCGCGCCGCGACGATCACATCCCGCTGCTCAAGTGAGGCAATCTGCCCAGGCAGCACGTTGCGCGCGCTCAGCCCTGTCGGCGCTACGGTCGCCAGCAGAATGTCGCCCGCGCGAATGCCCACGCGCATCGCCGATCCCACCCCACCGCGCACAAGCGGAGTTTCGATGAGGAAAGGACCGCCACTCCCATAGGCAGGCACAGGATGCTGAATAAGCCGGCACGTCATCGTGCCGCGCTCCGGACGCACCGCCTCTACCACGGCATCGAAAATATTCTCGAAGCCCGCAAGCTGCGCGACCGTTTCGACCTGAGGTGCGCGCAAAACCTCGTGCGGCGTGCCGTGCGCGACAATGCGTCCCGCATCCAGCACCAGCACGCGCTCGCCGAGGGCAAAGACCTCCTCGCGGCTGTGCGTGACATAAAGGATGGGAATTCCGTGCAGTCGATTCCATTCCCGCAGGTCGTCAATGATTTTCGCCTTGGAGGGTGCATCCAGCGCCGCCAGGGGTTCATCGAGCAGCAGCGCCGAAGGATCGGTCACGAGCGTCCGTGCCAGGGCCACGCGCTGGCGCTCGCCGCCGGAAATCTCGCGCGCTGAGCGCCGCGCCAGATCTCCAATTCGAAATGCCTGAAGAATCGCAGCGGCACGCTCATGGCGTTCCGTCTGCGCCAGGTGTGCAAGTCCATACTGCACATTCTGCTCGACCGTGAGGTGCGGGAAAAGAGCCAGATCCTGGAATACGTAGCCGACGCGCCGATGGGCCGTTGGAATATCAATCTGGCGAACACTCTCGAACAACACGCGCGCCCCGACGGCAATCCTTCCGCCGTCGGGCTGCGTTAGTCCTGCAACGCAATCGAGCAGAGTCGTCTTGCCTGCTCCAGAGGCGCCAAACAGAATCGTGAATCCCGCGGCAGCCTGAAATTCGATGTCCAGAACGAACTCTTGTCCCGGCCCGGCCAGACGCTTACTGACTTGCGCGGAGAGGAGAATATCGCCCGCGGCGTGAGCTCTTGACGCCAACGGCCTCGTCCCTACGACTTCGACTGTGCGGGTCTCCGTCATCGTCCTTTATTTCGCCGGGCCCGCCGGCCACGCCTTTCGATTCACGCTGTACACGAGGGCCAGCACCGCAAAGCAGAACACCAGCAGCACCAGCGCCGTGGCATTCGCGCCGGCATAGTCCGAAACCTGCACCCGGTCATAGATGTCAATCGAAACCGTCCGCGTGACGCCGGGAATATTGCCTCCCACCATGAGCACCACGCCGAACTCACCCATCGTGTGAGCGAAGCTCAAGGCTGCGCCCGTGACCAGCCCGGGTAACGAGAGCGGTACGATCACACGAAAGAATGTCCGTAACGGCGACGCTCCCAGCGTCGCCGAAGCCGCGATCAGCTTGCGGTCCACGCCCGCAAATGACGCGGCAAACGGCTGCACAGCGAACGGCAGGCTGTACAGGATCGACCCGATTACCAGCCCGCTGAAGGTGAAAGCCGGCGTGTGGCCGGTCAGGGAGATCCACCATCGCCCCAGCGGACTGTGCGGCCCCAACGCGACCAGCACATAGAATCCCAGCACCGTCGGTGGCAGAACAATGGGCAGTGCTACTACCGTCTCCACCAGAAATTTCCAGCGCCAGCGGGAGAAAGCAATCCAGTACGCTACCGGCAGGCCCACGACCAGCAAAATGGCCGATACGACCACCGCCAGTTGCACCGTGAGCCAGAATGCCTGCCAGTCAATCATTGCGGGAAGGGTACGGCTTCAGCCGTGCCGTCAGCCTCCAATCGTCATAAGGGGCTTTAGCCCAGGGCTTCACTGCACCTCGAACCCATATTTTCTGAGCAACTCAGTTGCGTCCTTGCTCCTCACGAACTCCAGAAATTCTCCTGCTTCCTTCTTGTGTTGCGAATGCGCGAGCACCACCACACCCTGCGCGAGCGCTGGATAGTAATCCGCCGGGACTACCCAGTATTTTCCTTTGCCTTGCATCGCCGGCGCGACGGCGTGGGCCAAAGCCACGAATCCGGCTTGCGCGTTGCCCGATTCCGCGAACTGCGCCGCCTGCGAGACATTTTCACCCAGCACGAGCCGATTCTGAATCTGATCGTACATTCCCGCGTGCCGCAGCGCCGCCACCGCGGCCCGTCCATACGGCGCGTGTTGCGGATTCGCAATCGCGATTTTCTTCACCGATGGATCGAGAAGCACACTCACCCCTTTGTGATCCACGTCGAGCGGCGAATCTGCCGGGACCCAGAGCACGAGCTTTCCCAGGGCATACTGATACGGGCTCGCACCATCTGCCAATCCAGCGGCTATCAGCTGCCGCGGATAATCCATGTCCGCCGAAAAGAACACATCGAACGGAGCACCGTTCTGAATCTGCTGGGTGAGCGCGCCGGAGGCCTCAAACGACAGCTTCACCGTCACGCCCGTGTTGTTTTTGTAGCGGTCGGAGATCTCCTGCAGGACGGTGCTGAGGTCTGCGGCCGCCGCAACAATGATTTCCTTGGACGTCGAGTTCTGCTGCGCCGGTGAAAGCGCAGTGCACAGAAGAAGGCTCGCGGCAGCGAGCACGATGAAGCCGAATCTCGAGTTAAGCCAAAAATGTGATTCTGCGCACACAATTTTTCCCGAAGTGGGCCAGGCGTCGCTTTCAGCACAGCTTTTGCGTTGAATCACGAATCGCCCCTTTCCATACTGGCAGGTGAGAGTCGTCATGCCAAGTTGCCGTCTGCTTTCTGTCATTCTATTCTCCGTTGTTTTCTCGCCGATTCAATGCCTGCTCGCTCAGGGCGCGCCCCAGCACATCCCAGAAGCCGCCATTCGCGACGCTGTTGCCGACCACGTCGCCCAGCGCAACGAATGGTTCTTTCGCGGACGCATCATTCCTGGCAAGCCCTCGGCCGAACTGCGCCGCCGCGCCTATCAGGCCAAGCTGCGGATGCGCGCGCAACGTGCCGCCACTCTCGCTGCGGCGCACGCCGACGGATCGGCGCAACCTGCATCCGTTCCGTGGTCTCCGCTCGGCCCGGTTCCGCTGGCCTCTGACGCCACGGGCAACGGCACGCAAAACTATAACCAGGTTTCCGGTCGAGCGACCGCCGTTGTCATCGATCCCGCCGATCCCACCGGGAACACGGTCTACATTGGCGGCGCGCAAGGCGGAATCTGGAAATCCACCAACGCGGCCAACAGCACGGCAAATAACGTAACCTGGACTCCTGTGGCCGATGATCAAGCGACTCTCTCGATCGGCGCCCTGGCCATCGAGCCCGGCAACACCGATCCCACCCAGACCGTGATTCTCGCGGCTACGGGCGAAGCCAACAACTCCGCCGATTCGTATTTCGGTCTCGGCATTCTACGCTCCGCCGATGCCGGCAGCACCTGGACTCTCATCTCCTCGGCCAACAGCGGCGCCCTTTCTTTCAGCGGTCTCGGTGGAACCCGCATGGCCTTCAGCACAGCCTCGGGACAAACTAGCACCGTCGTCGCGGCCATGGCTACCTCATCGGTCGGCCTGATTGACGGAGCTGTCACGTCCGGCACCACGCGCGGACTTTACACCTCTCAGGACGCCGGCCAGACGTGGACCTACGATGCTTTGACCGATCCCGGTGGCAACGTTACGGACGCGACCTCAGCCACGTCCGTTGTCTACAACGCCAGCGCCGGCCTGTTCTTCGCCGCAGTTCGCTATCACGGCTTTTATTCCTCCCCCGACGGAGTCAACTGGACGCGTCTCGCCAACCAGCCCGGAGGCGCTGCGCTCAGCACGACTGCATGTCCGCCGCAATCCACGTCCAACAGCTCCGCCTGTCCCATCTACCGCGGCGAAATCACGGTCGTCGCTGGCCGCAATGAGATGTACGCTTGGTATATCTATCTCTCGTCCGACGGCAGCCCGGTAGACGGCGGCATCTGGACAAGCCACGACGGCGGTAACACCTGGACTTCCATCTCCGACACGACGATCGAGAACTGCGGCGACGTTGATGGCTGCGGCGTCGAGCAGGGCGCTTACAATCTCGAACTGCTCGCCGTTCCCAACGGCTCCGGCACAGATTTATACGCGGGAGCCATCAACCTCTACAAATGCTCCATTAACCTGCAGAACTCTTCCTGCGCGCAATCTCCATTCATAAATCTCACTCACGTTTACGGATGCGATCCGATCGCCGCGCCCGCTCACGTCCATACCGATCAGCACGCCCTGGCGTACCTGATTCCAACTTCCGGTAGCGATTCCAGCAACGACCTGATGTACTTCGCCAACGACGGCGGCATCTACCGCGCTCTCGACGGATATAGCGGCCTCACTACCGGCTCCTGCTCCGGCACGAATCAGTTCGACGACCTCAACCAGAACCTGGGTTCGATGACGCAGTTCGTCAGTTTCTCCCAGCATCCCACCGACCCCAACACGCTGCTGGGCGGCACGCAGGATAATGGCTCTCCCGCGACCAATCAGGCCACAACCAGTTCCTCATGGATCAACGTGCTCGGCGGAGACGGCGGCTACAACGCCATCGATCCCAACACGCCGCTGAATTTTTATGCTTCCAACCCTGACGTCCCTCCCGGCGGTCTCGGCATTCAACTCTGTCCTGACGGCGTGAATTGCGTCGACAGCACGTTCAGCTTCGTTGTCACCAGCAGTACGGTCGGCGGAGACGACGGAGCATTCTACTTTCCGTACATCCTCGATCCGCAATCCACGTCGTCCCTGATCGTCGGCACTTGCCGCATATGGCGCGGACCTCGCACCGGCGGTACGTACACCGTGCTGAGTCCAAATTTCGACACGCTCGGCCCGGGAACGTGCTCGGGAAGCGAAATAAATCTCGTGCGTGCGATCGCCGCCGGGGGCCCCATTGACACGAACGGATCGCTCGTCGTATACGCCACCACTAGCGGACAGGGCCCGATCGACGGACCGCTCTCCTCACCCCTTGGCGGTCAAGTGTGGGTCACGACCAATGCCACGGCCGGAGCTTCCAGCTTCAGCAATGTGACCGGCAACGGCCCACAAGGCAGCATTAATCCGAATCAGTTTCCGGTTTCGAGCGTTGCCATCGATTCCTCCGACGCCACCGGCGCGACCGCCTACGTTACCGTGATGGGCTTTACTGGCGGCCCCGGGCATGTCTGGAAAACCACCAACTTCGGTGCGGCTTGGACCGACTTCACCGCCAACCTGCCCGACTCGCCCGCGAACGCTGTGGTCGTCGATCCCGTCAACGCTCAGGTTTATGTCGGCACCGACGTTGGCGTTTTCGTTAGTTCCACATCGTCCGCCAACTGGACCGAAGTAGGGCCCAACCCGGACAGCGGCCAATCCGGCTTCCTGCCCAACGTGGCCGTCACCGCTCTCGGCCTGTTTAATTCCGATGGAGAAGAACTGCTGCGCGCGTCTACCTATGGCCGCGGGGTATGGCAGTTTCCGGTTGCCGTCACTCCCGACTACGCGCTTGCGATTTCCAATTCGCCGCTGGTCGGATTTGACGGCCAGCCCTCAACCTTCAACGGGACTGCCAGTAGCTTGAACGGCTACGCCAGTTCGGTGACGTTGAGTTGTGTTGCCGGCACGACGCCGCCGCCCAGCACTTGCACCGTTTCGCCCTCAACGCTCACTCCGGCCAGCAACACTCCTTTTACCGTGACTGTCGCAGCCACTTCGGGCAATTACAGTTTCAAGATTCAGGCTGTCGGTTCCGACCCCAATCAAATCACACAACTCGTTCCAGTCACTTTTTACGTCGTCGGATTTCAGCTGAGTACGCCATCGCCCTCCAGCGTGACTGTACCGCGCGGAACTGCGTCTTCACCGGTCAGTTTCCAAATCACGGCCGCCGCATCGTTCAATCAGAGTGTCAACGTTTCCTGCAACCCAGGCATCGCCAACGCGACGTGCGCATTGACGCCCAGTACCACAGTCAATCCCACCTCGACCAGTCCCGTTAATATGACGGCCAGCGTCGCGGTTCCCGCCGCCACGGTACCCGGCAATTACACCGCGACCATCCAGGCCGAGACTGCGAGCGCCCCGGCGACTCTGTCCACTGCATTCGCTCTGAATGTCACGACCAATCCAAACTTTAACTTGACCGAACCGACGGCCTTTCCCGAAGTCAACGCCGACAGCACCGGCACGAGTGGTTCTATTTCGATCACTGCCCAAGACGGCTTCAGCGGCACGGTCACGCTCAGTTGCCCATCCACCTACGGCGCCAACAGCTGCAGCGTGAGCCCCACCACTGTGAATTCATTCCCGGCAACCGCAACCCTCGTCATCAATGGAGCGAGCTTCGCCCCGGGTAGTTACTCGCTCACGATCACTGGAACGTCCGGCTCGCTTACGAACTCCGTCGTCGTGCCTTTCCACGTGGGCGACTACTCCATTTCCGGGACACAGTCTCTGGCGGTCTATCCGGGCGGGCAGGGCGTAGCCAATCTCACCTTCACGTCGCTCGATCTCTACACAGGCAAAATCAATGCTACCTGCGATGCCAGCGCGCTCTCCGGTGCGCAGTGTGTGACATCGCCGGCGAATCCACTGTCGCTGGCCAGCGGCGGTACAGCGAGTCTCACTGTCACCATCAACATTCCAAACAATGCCGCAAACGGCAATTACAACGTTAGCGTCAGCACGAAGGATTCGACCGGAGAGCCCAGTCACAATTTCACCATCGCCTTTACCGTGTCGCCGGATTTTCTCGTCACCTCTTCCACGTCGAGCCAGACGGTGAACGCGGGACAGACCTCCGGCCCCTACAACCTGACGGTTCAGCCTGTCGGCTCGGCCTTCAATTCGCCGGTGACTTTGTCGTGCTCCGGGCTGCCCCCGGGTGCGCAATGCCTGTTCGCCCCCTCGACTCCAGTCACACCCGGCAGTTCTGCGGTCGATGTTGTGATGAATATTTCCACGACCGCCAACTCGCATCGGGCCTCCCGCAGCAACGTTCTCTTCTATTCTCTTGGACTGCTCCTGCCGGCAATCGTCATTGGATGGGCCAAGGGGAAAGGCCGACGCTCGAGAAAACCTCTGTCTTCTCTTGCACTGCTGGGTCTCCTGGCATTCGCGCTCTACTTGCCATCGTGCGGAGGCGTCAGCAGCGGTGGCGGAGGCGGTGGCGGGAATTGTTCGTCGACGCCGGGCATTCCGAGTGGGCTGGTAGCGTCGTCCACAACCAGCACGGGCACCACCTTGAGCTGGGGTCCTTCCACGACGACCGCAGGATGCTCTGTCCTCGGATATCCCGTCTATCAGGACGGTTCGTCGATCGCCACGGCGACAGGCACGACTTACAACGTCACCGGACTGTCGGCCTCAACGACCTACAGTTTCTCCGTCGCCGCCGGCGATTCCGCGGGAGTTTCCGCGCAGAGCGTTCCCATCAGTGTTACAACCTCAGACGGCGGAACGGCCTACACGATCACCGTGACCGGAACTGCTCCGGGAACTCCCGCCGACGCGGGCCAAAGCACACAAGTCACGCTCGTCGTAAACTAGGTCGTTGCTTGCACAGGATGCAAATGCGGCTGCAACGGAAGTCCGCACTTTTTCCGGTTAGATGACGGATTCTCATTACGACGTAACCATCATCGGCGCGGGCGTGGTCGGCCTTGGAGTCGCGCTCGAAATCACGCGCCGCTTCCCGCGCCTAAAGTTGTTGGTTTTAGAGAAGGAAGACGGTGTTGCTCGCCATCAGAGCGGCCACAACAGCGGCGTCATTCACTCCGGCGTCTACTACAGGCCCGGATCTCTGAAGGCGCGCCTGTGCGTCACCGGCGCCGCGGCCATGGTGGAGTTTTGCCGCGAGCACGGCATCGCCCACAAGGTTTGCGGCAAAGTCATTGTCGCCACCGATATCGCCGAACTTCCGCGCCTCGAGGAATTGCGCCGGCGCGGCGAGGCCAACGGAATTGCCGGCCTGCGCCTCATTAGGCCCGAAGAATTGCGCGAGATTGAACCTTACGCCATCGGAGTGCAGGCTTTAGTTGTACCGGCCACAGGCGTGACCGATTACACCTTGGTTTGCGAGAAGTACACCCAGCTGATTGCAGCGCGCGGCGGAACGGTCCTCACCTCTGCACGCGTCACCGCCATTCAGCGCTCAACCACAGAAATCGCAGTGGAGACTTCTCGCGGAGCGTTCTCCTCAACCGCGCTCATCAATTGCGCCGGACTTTTCAGCGACCGCATCAGCCGCATGGCCGGCGACGACCCGGGCCTCATGATCGTCCCGTTCCGAGGCGAATACTACGATTTGAAACCCGAGCGTGCTTCCCTGGTACGCGCCCTCATCTATCCAGTACCCGACCCGCGCTTTCCATTCCTCGGAGTGCACTTCACGCGCCGCATCACCGGCAAGGTGGATGCCGGGCCGAACGCCGTTCTCGCCTTTGCCCGCGAAGGCTACCGTCACTCCAACATCAGTCTTGGTGACCTGGCTTCATCTCTGGCTTTCGCGGGTTTCTGGCGCATGGCACTCGAGCACTGGCGCAACGGGCTCGGCGAGTGGCATCGTTCTTTGTCGAAATCGGCATTTGTGCGCGCCTTGCAGCGCCTGCTTCCTGACGTGCGCGAGAGCGATCTCGTTCCCGGCGGCGCGGGGGTGCGTGCCCAAGCCCTCAAGCCTGACGGTTCTTTGGTCGACGATTTTCAGTTTGTTCCTTCCGGCAGGATTCTCCACGTGCTCAACGTTCCGTCACCGGCTGCCACAGCCTCGCTCACCATCGGCAAAGCGATTGTCGACATCGCCGCCAGAGATTTAGGTTTCTCCTGACCGCCGCTTCTCCTGACTTCTGAGGCAGTCGCATCCGCTACTGCGGCTTCTTCTTGAACAGTCCGGTCAATCCGCTCACCGGATTCTGACTCCCCTTGGTGAGGCCTTTCAGCATACCGGTGGCCATGCCCTTCACGTCCGGAACGAACTTGGGATCGGACGTCGTTCCCTGAACTGAAAACGGAATCCCAAGCCCGCCCAAAGTAGCCGTCATCTTGAAGGCGAGTTCGTTCGCCGGACTCACCGTGCCTCCTCCGGTCATCACTCCGATCGACGGCACGTCCAGATTGATGTTGCTGGCTTGCGTACCCTCGGGCGCAACCTTTATGTCAGAACTGAAATTCTTGATCGTCGTATCGTTCCCGGTCTTCTTGCCGGCGAGCGCCGAGATGGACGAGAGTTTGGAACCGAGGTCGAAGTTCGCGAGTGCCGAGTTTTCCATCCGGATACTGCCCGTCGTAACTAATTTGTCAACCGGACCCACGATGGTGAGGTTCACGTTGAGGTCGCCGCCTTTTAGCGTTGACTTAGGAGGTAATACAACTCCAAGCGCCGGCAGCATCGCCTCCAGATCGTCCACAGGCATGCCCTCGCCGTTCAGTTTCAGGTTAACCGCCGTGACCGTGCCATGCGCGTCATAGGTCCCGGTCACGTGGGAAACTGCCTTGCCCATGGCAATGTCGCACTGGCTGATCGTGCCCACCTGCTTCACAAGATCATGGTTCATGGTGTAGGTCACTTCGACTGCTTTGCCGGCGGGTGAACCCTTCTCTGCGACCTTGAGATTCGCGGCCTTCAGCGTGCCATTGGTTTTGGCCTCATGTCCGTCGGACGTAACCGTTCCATCGAAATCCGCAATACCAGCGATGCCCGAGGCTGGATCAATAAAGCCCGACTCGGCCAGATTCATCTTTTGCAAGGAAACTTTGGCGTCCAGCGGAGTAAGCGCAGCGTTGTTGGCATCGATAGGTCCCGCTTTGCCGCCGAGATTCAGGCTGCCTCCGCCGGGAAGGTCCGCCGTCATTTTGAAAGGGAAGGACGAAGTGAAATTGAGGTTAGTTACTTCGATAGTAACCTTATCGTACACCCTTGACTTTTCAGACTTTCCAGCACGCGACACCGTGAGTCGTCCATCTTTGACATTCAACTTTACCACCGACAAGTTCGGGTTTCCGCTCGATGCCGTGCTTCCTGTCGCAGGCGGCTTTTGCTCGGCCGCTGTCGTGGTCGCGGGCTTTGTTTCTGTTGCAGCCGCTGGCGCCGAGCTCTTCCCGCCCAAACTCGAAAAATTCCACGTTTCCCCGTCCTCAGATTTCACCAGGCTGATCTCAGGCTGATTCAACGTCAATTCGGTCACGTTCAGCGTCTTGGAAAAAATCAGAGGAATCATCTCTACCCCGACCTTGAATGACTTCGCCTGCACGAACGGACTCGCGCTGAACTTAGAGTCGTCGGAAATAGAGATATCATCCGCTGATACTGCACCGGAAAGCAGCGACAGCGAAAGATTTCCCACCTTGACTTGCCTGCCCAGAGCATCGGTCAGTTCCGACTCGATCTTTGGCCGAAATGTGTTCACGTCGATCAAGAACGGAATCGCAATCACGACGACAAGCAGAATGCCGATGACAATGGCTATGACTTTCAGAGATCGTTTCATGATTTGTGCCTCCTGCTGAAGATTGCGAGAGTTGCCGGTCGCGGAGAAAGTTGATTTGCCGCAAGTGTATCACTGCGGCTCCTGCAAAAGCTCAGGCGACGGCACTATCCCGGTCTCCATTTGCTTCTGGCGCTCGGCCCGGCGCTCGTTGTCCATGCGCACGGCCGCTTCCAGTTCTTTCCTTCCTTCTTCTTTGCGCCCAAGATGAATGAGCGCCTGCCCGCGCAAGTAATGAATGCCAGTGCGCGTGGAATCAAGTCTTATCGCGGCGTCGGCGGCAGCGAGCGCGGCCGCATATTTTTCCTCCCGTTCGTAAATCTTCGCCAGCCCCACTTGCGAATTCACCAGGTGGGCATTGCGTTGCAGGGCCGCGTGATAACTCTTTTCCGCATTGTTATCGTCCTGTAACAGCGAATAGACATCACCCAACTCGTCATAATCGAGTCCGAGGTCCGGCTCCACGGCGGTGTCCTTCAGAAACTCGTCGCGCGCCTGCTCGTATTCCTGCCGCTTCAAGTAAGTCAGGCCCAGATTGAAATGCACAAATGGCAGGCCGGGATTTGCCTCGGCTGCGGCCTGAAACTCTGTTAGAGCCATGTCGTACTGCTCGAGGTTCAAGTAATACTTACCCACAAACAGGTGATATTCCGGCGAGCCGCTACCGAGCTTGATGAGTTGGGTCGCCGCCCGTTCATCGAGATCTTTCTTCCCGGCGCGATGCGCCGCATTCGACAATACGTACAAATATGCCAGCTGTCCTGATTCCTGCTCCCATAGCGGCTCCAGCGTCGTGGAAGCATCGGCCCAGCGCTCCGCAAAGAAGTAACACAGTCCCAACAAGTATCGTGGCTGCAGCGCGTCCGGTTGGTCGTGCACCACCGACTGGAACGGCGGAATCGCCTTAAGGAACTCATTCTGCCGATAATAAGCCAGCCCAATATTGAGCCGGATTCCAGCGACCTGCGGCATCAGGCGCTCAGCTTTTTCGAGCGCCACCAGCGCCTTGTCCCACTGCTTGCGCCGCATGTAAACCACACCCAGGTTTGCGTACGCCCCGCCCGACTGCGGATCGATGTGCAGCACAGCTCGGAAGTCATGCTCAGCTTCGTCCAACCGTCCGCGCGACAGGGCATCCTGACCGCGTTGAAAAAGTTGCGCCGGATCGGCGGATCCCTGATTCACCGCCGTCCTGGAAGGCCTGCCAGTCGCGCCATTTGGCCCTCCAGTGGAGGGAGACTGGCCCGGCGAGAGAATCATTGTGCCTGCCACGAGAAACAGTGAAACGAACCATCGCGATAAAATTCGTTCGCTTGACACTCGTTGTACTCTCTGCTGTAGTGTCCGCCAGCGCCTGCTCCGAATTCAAGCGCGAGGCTGACGCTTAAAGGAGAGATTCGCCGGTACCGGCCGCGGTTGGCTCATCCGGCGCTGGCTTTCGATGGTAACCATTCGCGACGTGGCGAAGCAGAGCGGCTTCTCGTCGACTACAGTGTCGATCGTTTTGAATAATGCTCCGCTCTCCCGCTACATTCCCGTCAAAACGAAAAAGAAAATCGAACGCGCCGCGGAACGGCTCGGCTACCGGCCCAACCAGTTTGCCCGCTCGCTGCGCAGCAAGCGCAGTCACACCGTAGGCGTCATGGTGTTCGACATGACGGACCCCTACTGCACCCTGGTCCTGCGCGGCATCGAGAATACTCTCTACCAGGCTTCGTATCTTCCCATTCTCACCGACGTGCACAACGAGCGTAGCCGCTTCGAGCGCTATCTCGAGATGCTGCTCGACCGCCGTATCGAGGGCCTCATCGTGCTCGCCAACTGGCTGTTCCTCGACATCAATCTGCTCGGCGACCTGGAGAAGAGCAGCATACCGACCGCGATGATCGGATGCGAACTCGACACCGACTCCATCAGTTCCGTTATCGTTGATAACGAAGTCGGCGGCTCCCTCGCACTCGAACATCTGCATTCCCTCGGCCACCGCAAAATCGCCTTTATTCGTGGACCCAAGGCGCTCACCGACAGCTTGCCGCGCTGGCGCGGCATCCGCAACTGCGCGCATTCCTGCAAGCTCGAAATTGATCCTCGTATGGTTGCCGATCTGCCCGAGTCGCGTGACCCCATTTCCAGTTTTGAAGCCGGTCAGAAGTTGACGGAGGATCTGATCCGGCAGAAGCGTCCGTTTACTGCGCTGCTGGCCTTCGACGACATGAGTGCGTTCGGCGCCATCCACGCCCTGGCCCGCTCCGGCATTCGCGTGCCCGAGCAGTGCTCGGTGATTGGTTTCGATGATGTGGCCACATCGGCGCTATACACGCCTTCGTTGACGACCGTGCGCCAGCCCATGGCGGCGATGGGCGCATCGGCCGTGGGCATTGTTGTGGATGGCATCAACGCGGTGGTGGAAAAGCGCGAGATCGGCGCTGCTGTCCACCGTAAGGTGGCTCCCGAGTTGGTGGTCCGGGAGTCCACGCGCAGTCCGCTGTAGACGCCTTAGGCCAGGCGTCGCAGTTTGCCGGGCTGGGCCTAAACGCCAATTTCGGTGCAAATGTTTGCTTCGTCAAGCTTTTTTCCTTGACAGAAGGCATAGTAAAAAAGCACTATTCATACGATTTAATAACTCGTCTGGGGTCTTATCCGAAACACAGTTTGTCCGTTTTGCAAGAATGCGCCGAGCCACGACGCTCGGGTGAAGCTTCGGTTATGGCGAGGGAAGGGGCAGTAGTGTCTTTCGCCCTAAGGAGAGAAGGGTGACCATGAAATTTCGTCGTGTTCTGTTGCGAATGGCATTGTTGACCGTGACGTGTAGCGCAGCCGCCTGGGGGCAGGATACGGCCTCCATCACGGGCACGGTCACCGATCCCAGCGGTGCGGCTGTGGCCGGCGCCCACGTGACCATCACCAATCCTGAGCACGGCGTCAGTCGCACCGGCGCGACCAACAGCAGCGGTGATTATCTGTTCGCCTCCTTGCCCATCGGCGCGTATGACCTCGCCGTCATAGCCGAGGGCTTCAAGAAATACGAAGCTAAGACCATAGTTTTGCGAGTTGCGGACAAAGCTCGTGTGAATGTGACCCTTCTAGTCGGCACTGTGGCTACCGAAATCGTCGTCCAGGGCTCGGAAGTGGCTCAGGTGCAAACGGAATCCTCCGACCTAGGCAATACTGTCAGCGGCAAGGAGGTCACGCAATTGGAGCTCAACGGCCGCGACTTCACGCAATTGGTGGCTCTGTCCCCCGGAGTGACCGATCAATCCGGGGCGGATGAGGGCGAGCCCGGCGCTTCCACTGTGGCTTTCAGTATCAACGGTGGCCGCACAGAGTATAACAACTTCGAAATTGACGGCGGCGACGCTCTCGACAACGGCAGTAATCAAACATTGAATGTCTATCCCAGCATCGACGCCATCGCCGAAGTCAAGGTGCTCACCTCGAACTTCGGGGCACAGTATGGAAAAAACGGCTCTGGCACCGTCGAGGTTGAGACCAAGTCTGGCACTAACGCGTTCCACGGGGATGCTTACGAATTTCTACGCAACACAGCGTTCAACGCCACTCCCGAATTTCAAACTGAAGTTCCACCCTACCACAAGAACGATTTCGGATTTACTATCGGCGGACCCGTCTACATTCCCAATCACTACAACGCCAACAAGCAGAAAACATTTTTTTTCTGGTCCGAAGAGTGGCGGCGCGAGGTGACGCCCGCTTCCAGCTTCTTCTCCACCACTCCCGTGCCAACCATGGCCGAGCGCACGGGGAACTTCAACGACGTGTGTCCGGGGCCGGCATGCCCCATTGACCCCGCCACGGGTCTACCTTTTATGAATAACCAGGTTCCCATAACGCCGGGGCCCATCGTTCCTGCTCTGCTGGCAATGATTCCCACGCCAAACATCGGCACGAACGAGTGGTACAACCCACCTAGCCTGCCTATGAATTGGCGTCAGGAACTGTTCCGAGTCGACCAGAACATCAGCGACAAAGTCCGCGCCAGTTTCCGCTACATTCACGACTCCTGGCAAGAGCAGTATCCGGTTCCCTTGTGGACCGACGGCACGACGTTCCCCACCATCCAGACCAACTTCACGAATCC
>JASHNU010000103.1 GCA_030041475.1 Candidatus Sulfotelmatobacter sp. | reverse complement strand
AGTTGAAGTGGTCGCAATTGCGGGTGGGGATCACGGTGATCGTCGCCCTTGTTACGTTGATGGTCCTGTTGTTTCTGATGTCGGGAACGGCGGGCATTCTCACTCCCCGCATTACGCTCCATTCATACTTCGACAACGCCGAGGGACTGCGCGTAGGAGCGCCCGTGCGCCTGAGCGGCGTCGATATCGGCAACGTTACGAAGATCCAGATCGTCAACGCGCCCGACAAGAAGGTCACCCCCGTCGAGGTCACCATGAAGGTGAGCACCAAATATCACTACGGGCTGCGGCGCGATTCGCAAACCTCGCTCGATACGGCCGGCGTGTTGGGCGAAACCTATCTCGACATCGACAGCACGCAAGCCCTCGGCCCGGAGGCGCGAGATGGAGACACGCTGCCAACGCTGGTGCACCCTGACTTCAACCAGGTGGTGCGTTCCAGCCAGAGCACATTACAGAACATGGACACGCTGCTGAAGCGGGCCGACCGCATCCTGACCTTTGCAGAGAGCGGCAAGGGATCCCTGGGGAAGCTGATCTACGATCCCACGCTGTACAACCGCTTCTCAGAAACGGTGGCCGACTTCCAGAAGATTGTGAACCAGGTCAGTAGTGGGCAGGGCAGTCTGGGCGCACTGATCAGCCGCAACGACGCCTACGACAAGTTCCTTGGCACACTGGACAAGATGAATGCCGTAATCGACGACATTCAGCAGGGCAAAGGAACCGCGGGCAAGTTCGTCAAAGATCCTTCGCTCTACAACAACGCCAACGACACCATCGCGAATCTGAAGAAATTTACTGATGACGTAAACGCCGGCAAAGGCACGCTGGGCAAGCTTTCCAAAGACGAGGAACTGGCGAAGAAGCTGGACACGACTATCACCAAACTCTCGGAACTCACGACCGAACTCGAAGCCGGTCAAGGCTCGGCGGGCAAACTTCTCAAGGACGAGTCTCTCTACAACAACGCCAACCAGATGCTGGTTGAGACTCGCGATCTGCTGAAAGCCTTCCGCGAAAATCCGAAAAAGTACCTAAGCATCAAGCTGCACATTTTCTAGGAATCGATTTCTAAGGAGCGCCGCCGTCTGGCGTTTAGTGCTCGCCGATGCCGAAGACAGCCCCCAGCATCAGAATGACCAGCACCCCCAGAGAAATCCATCCGTAGCGGTAGTCCTTCTCGTGAAAAAACAAGTAGCAGGCAACCACCACGCGAACCACAGGAGTAGCCAGCATGAGCAAAACTCCCGCGCGTTCGATCTCCAGAGGAATGCGGCCGCTCACGAACAGGCTGACAATCAATCCGGCCAGCATGATGAAGAAGCAACCGAAGGCGCCAGTACGCAGGACCAGCGCCACGACGCGGTCGAACGCGGGCTCGCGGAGCTGGCTCATAGTCTCCCCCGCAGCAAGTGCAGACCCATGTGCCCGGCAAGGTAAAGCATGATGCCCACCAGCAGGTAAACCACGATTCTAGTGTGGATGCGCGGTGCGAGGCGAGCGCCGAGAAGTGATCCCACAAACACACCCACAGCAAGCGGAGCCGCGTACTGCACCAAGATGTCGCCGCGACGGTAGTAAACCATCGCGCTGGCTGCGGCAGTCACTCCAATCATGAAGTTCGAGGTCGCAGTTGCAACCATGAGCGGTACGTTCATGAAAATAAACATCACCGGAACTTTGATGGGGCCGCCGCCGATCCCAAGCAGTCCAGAAAGGGCGCCAGCCACGAGCGATGCCGCCAGTCCCAACGGATAACGCTTCGGCTCATAGGGAGGGATTGAAACGTCGCGGCCATTGAGCGCGGGAGAAGAATCGTCTTCCGGCTTCAACTTGCCGCCACTCCTCAGAATCATGATTGCGCTGTACAACAGAAACGCCGCGAAGAGCGCCTCGAGTACGCTGCGATTAAAGTAGCCCACCAGGTAAGCCATGACTCCCGCACCCAGAGCAGTTGCCAGTTCCAGCGTCATGCCGAGGCGGATATCCGTGGTGTGGCGTTGCAAATGAACTGAGGAGCTGGCGGCAGAGGTTGTGATCACCGCGACCAGGCTGGTTCCGATCGCCTGACGGATCGGAATGCCGAAGTGCAGCGCCAGAATGGGCGTGAGCAGGATGCCGCCCCCGATGCCCGTCAGAGAACCGAGCAGTCCGGCGAGGAACCCCAGCATAGCGAGGAGGAGCGTCACCATAGCGGCGCGTACCTCCCATTGGCGATTTTTTCGATGGAGATACTTAGCCTGCGAACCGTATTTTCTGGATGGAAAACCTGGGCGGGAAATCCCGTCGGGCGCAACTTACGTCACCGCCGGGTGCCCCATTCTTGCCGCGTTTTCTGCGGCAAGGGTGGGGTCTTTCGCAGCGGCATTGGCGTGCTCGTGCGCGTGATAGCTGGATCGCACCATAGGTCCGGATTCAACGTGGCGGAAACCGAAGCGGAGAGCCTGGTTCCGCAGATACACAAACTCCGCCGGCTCGTAGAATCGGGCAATCGGCAGATGATCCCTCGACGGCCGCAAGTATTGGCCGACCGTCAGAATGTCGACTCCGCGCGAGCCGAGATCGCGAAAAACTTCAATCAACTCTTCGGTTGACTCCCCCAGACCAACCATGACTCCGCTCTTGGTCGCCATGCCGCGAGAAAACTTCTTGGCGTTCTCCAGCAGCGTTAGAGAGCGCTCGTAGCGAGCTCCGGAGCGAACGGCGCGATAGAGGCGCGGAACCGTTTCCGTGTTGTGATTGAGAATGTCAGGCTGCGCCTCGAGCACGATGCGCAACGATTCTTCCACGCCCTGAAAATCAGGAATAAGAACTTCGACGCGGCAGCCTGGCGTAAGCTCGCGAATCTCGCGGATGGTCTCGGCAAAAATTCTGGCGCTGCCGATATTGTCGTCGTCGCGGTTCACACTGGTGACAACGGCGTGCTTCAGGCCCAGCGTCACGACTGCCTCGGCCACACGGCGCGGTTCGTCCCAGTCGATCGGCTCGGGGCGTCCCTTGGGCACGGCACAAAAGCCGCAGCGGCGCGTACAGATATCGCCCAGCAGCATGAAGGTCGCGGTCTTGTGGTTCCAGCATTCCCCGATGTTCGGACACTGCGCCGATTCGCACACCGTGTGCAAGCCGAGTCCGCGGGCCAGCTTTTTCAGATTGTGAAAATTGTCGCCCACGGGAGCCTTGGCGCGCAGCCACTGTGGCTTGGGCGCGCGCAGCGGTGGCATGAGCTCAATCTGAACCAGTTGCGATGTGCTGGACATTCTTTCGATTCTATCAGTTGTTGGCAATCCGTTTTCGTGCCAGACTCCATTCGACAGGAAGTTCCATGCAGGAATGGCTCAACCGGCACTGGGTAGCTGCGGCACTGTGCACAGCGATTTTGCTGACTGTGCTCATGCCAATCCTCGCCCAGCGCTGGCCGCCGGCATGGCTACTTATCTTTGCGATGCTCCCAATCTACATGTTCCATCAGGTGGAGGAACATACCGGCGACCGCTTCAAAAAATTGGTCAACCAGCACGTATTTCATGGCCTCGAAGCGCTGACGCCCCTCGCAGTGTTATGGATCAACTTGCCCGGAGTCTGGGGCGTGGGTCTGCTGTCGATTTATGCGGCTGGCTTCTTGAACATTGGCTGGGGACTGAGCATGGTCTACCTCGTGCTGGTGAACGCCGTGGCCCATGTTGTGGCCGCCGTGCTGTGGCAGAAATACAACCCCGGTCTCTGGACTGCGCTTGCTTTGTTCGTGCCTGTGGGCACGCTGGCTTTGTTTGAAGTCGCAAGAGTGCCGGGCGTCGAGCGGATCCACCATGAGGTGGGACTCGCAGTCGGAATCGGGATTCATGCCGCGATCGTGGTCTATACGCGAGGCAAAGCGGCGAAGATCGCAAGGCAGCCGGTCAGTTGACTAGGCCACTTCAACCAGCCCATATGTGTGCTGCCACCTCGCTCGCATGTGGACGAGCGCGCGACTGATTTCTTCCGAGGAAACTTCAGAGTTCGGGCCGGCGAGAACGGCCGCCGCTTCGCGCTTGGCTGCTTCCAGCAGTTGCGCATCGCGAATGATGTTGGCCACGCGAAAGTCGGGCATGCCGGCCTGGCGCGTGCCGAAAAATTCTCCGGGACCGCGGAGTTCGAGGTCGCGCTCGGCGATTTGAAAGCCGTCATTCGTCTTCGTCATTATGTCCAGGCGTTTCTGCCCCTCTTCGGTGATTTTGCCGCCAGTCATTAGAATGCAAAACGACTTGCCGGCACCGCGGCCGATGCGTCCGCGCAACTGATGCAGTTGGGCGAGGCCGAAGCGCTCGGCGTGTTCGATCACCATGACCGTGGCATTGGGCACATCCACGCCGACTTCGATGACCGTTGTGGCGACCAGAATTTGCAGCTCACCCTTCTGAAACATGCGCATCACCTGGTCTTTCAGGTCGGCCTCGAGGCGACCGTGGAGCAGTCCGACTTTGAGGTCGGCGAAGACGCGGCCGCTCAGTTCGCGGTACATCTTGATGGCGGCCTTGAGTTCCGACTCTTCATTTTCAGAAATCACGGGATAAACCACGTAAGCCTGGTGCCCGGCAGCAACCTGCTTGCGCACAAAGTCCCACACCTCGGACGACCGCTCGTCGGCGACCTGGCGCGTGACGATGGGCGTCCGACCGGGCGGAAGTTCGTCGAGCAGGCTGAGGTCGAGATCGCCGTAGAGCGTGAGGGCGAGTGTGCGCGGGATGGGCGTAGCTGTCATGACCAGGACGTCGGGCTCGGGAGGGGCCGGTGGCGAGCTGCGCTCGCCCGGACGGCCGAGGGCGGCCGTCCCTACATGGGCAGCGGTAGCTTCGCCGCTATCTCCGGATTTCTTCATCAGCTTCAAGCGCTGCATCACGCCGAAGCGGTGTTGCTCATCGACAATGACAAGGCCGAGCCTGGCAAACTCGACTTTTTCTTCCAGCAATGCGTGCGTGCCAATTACGAGTTGTGCGTTTCCCTGCGCGATGTGGCGGCGAATCTCGCGCTTGCGGTCGGCATCGAGCGACCCGGTGAGCAGTACGATGCGATACCCGGCATTTTCGAGAATGCGCC
>JASHNU010000013.1 GCA_030041475.1 Candidatus Sulfotelmatobacter sp. | reverse complement strand
GCGATGAAATGGGAAATCTTGGAGACTCAGCGGAACCCAATGCAGTTAGTTGAAATCAAGGGCGTCACGAAACGCATTCGCAAGAAGATCGTCCTCACGGTGGAGCAATATCACGCTCTTCTCGCTGAGCTTCCGTACCACATTCAGGTGATGGTCATGATTGCGATGTGCCTGGGCTTGCGCGTTAGCGAAATCAGGGCATTGCAATGGCAGGACTTTGACTTGAAACGGAGGATTCTGACGCTGGCGCGATCCATCGTCGGCAAGTACGTCTGGAACGGTGGGAAAACCGGGGCTTCGGAAGACGAAGTGGCCCTGGATTCCAAGCTGGTTTCCGTTCTGGAGGACTGGCAGAAGAGATGTGTTCCGACGGCAGAGGGTTGGCTCTTTGCGAATGCAGACACGAAACGGCCAGTGCACGGCGACGTGATCCAGAAAGACTACTTGCGACCGGCAGGTGAAACAGTCGGACTGCTAGGAGTGGGCTGGCATACGTTTCGCCACACCTATCGAACGCTCATCGACGATGTAGGCACGCCTCTCGGGGTGCAGCAGCGCCTCATGCGGCACGCCGACATCAAAACCACCATGAACACCTACGGCTCAGCATTTGAAAAAAGCAAGCGCCGAGCCAACAGCCGGGTAGCGGCGCTTGTTCTGCCACCCGCGATCAAAAGGCAACTGAAGGATAGGGCGAAGGAAGTTTCCCTGCAGAATTTGAAGCCCGAAACAGCCGCAATCCAGTGATTTTGGGATTGGGGACTACGCCTGTAGTCCCTAAAAATCTCTAAGTGGTTGCGGGGGGTGGATTTGAACCACCGACCTTTGGGTTATGAGCCCAACGAGCTACCAGACTGCTCCACCCCGCATCTGGATGATAGCAACCGCGTCGGGCGCCGTCAAACGTGGTGTGGGCGATGGTAATGTCTGAACTCTGCACGCACTTCAGACACCGGGCGCTGATCTCAACGGCCGAGCGAGTCGTAGCCGCCGCCTGGGGAGGTTGTCGCAAGGTCGTCGATCACGGCTGCCGATCAGCGCCCAGGCACCTGATTTTTTCGCCCAATTTTGTTTGCCCAAGATTTGTTTACCCCTGGGGATCAAATTTCAGTTTTTGTTTCCCCCATCCCACCCTTGAACCTCGATCATCGCCGCATCGTTCAGTGTGGCAGAAACTCTTCAAGAAATGTGACACGCGGCATCCTCTTTTCATGGGCGGCGCATCAACGACTGCGTTGTGGGTTTTCGCACGTGAGCCAATCGGAGTATGCTACGGACCCAGGAGGTCCTCTTATGACCAAGAAAGCTTCTCTCGCTACTCATGAAAACACGATCAGCGCTCAACCCCGACTTCATCAGAACGCCCGGGAGATTCAAGTCTACGGCACGGTCTCCCACGCTCTGCCGCTCGAGTTGGAGGAGCCGGTACGGCTGGAGATGACGGAACAACTCAATCTGTTGCTGGCTGACTCCATGACTCTTCGCGACCTTTATAAGAAGTCGCATTGGCAGGTGGCCGGCCCCACGTTTTATCAGCTGCATTTGTTGTTTGATAAGCATTTCGACGAGCAGGTGGAGATCGTTGACAAGATTGCGGAGCGGATTCAGTTGCTGGGTGGGGTTTCGATCGCGATGGCCGCGGATGTGGCGGAAACCACGCGCATTGCGCGCCCGCCGCGGGGAAGGGAAGAGGTGCCGGTGCAGATTTCACGCCTGCTGGATGCACACCAGGTCATCATCGGGCATTGCCGGCAACTGGCGCGCCGCGCTTCCGAAATTGGGGACGACGGCTCCAACGATTTAGTTATCAGCGATGTTCTGCGAACCAACGAACTGCAGGTGTGGTTCCTGAGTGAGCACCTTGTAGAAGTGCCGCTTGCACGTGCAGAAGACGCTGGGATGCGAAAGGCCGGGTAGCCTTTCTGTTCTCGCGTCGAACCGATCTACCATCGAAGCCAGAGACGGGCCTCGCATTTTACAGCGAGGCCCGGAACGCCTTCGCTAGAGGCGAATCTTGACACGTCGCGGTTAATATGACCCGTGGCCAGATTGCCGCCGACCGATTTCCCAGACAATCCGAAGAAGCTAATCCCGCAGTTGAAGTGCGCGCACTCCTTCTGTATCCTTTCATGACTTAAGGTCATTCTTATGCCGGGAATCGCCAGCAACCGCGTAGCTCCACCGATTTATGAGCGGCAGGCGCCAGCACGTCCGCGTTCGGATGCCAAACGGGGCCGCATCATTGAAGTGGCGACGCGCTATTTCGCCGAGCAGGGCTATCATGCGGCGCGAGTTGGCGACATTGCCGCGACGCTTGGGATTGCGAAAGGCTCGATCTTCCAGCACTTCGGCAGCAAGGACGGCCTTTTCTTCGAGGTCTACAAGCAGGCGGTGCGTTCCTTTTCCAAATACCTGGACGCGCCTATTGAAGTTCGCCAATCAGGTTTCTTCGAAGTGCTGCGCTACTGGCTGGTGCGAACTGAACACATGCTGCACGAAGATTGGATCCCATACCGGATTTCGCTCCTTGGCAATTATGGAACCGACCTGGTGCTGCGGCGCGAGATCAACCGGTTCCTGATGGCGGAGGATCCCTACGGCACGGTTGATTTTGTGCGCTTCGGGCTGCAGCGCCGTGAAGTGCGCGCCGACATGGACGTCGAGATGATCGTTTCGATTCTGGACTGGACGATGGAGCGCTTCCAGGATGCGCTGCTCACGGCGGCGCTGGATCCCGGTCTGTTCCGGCGTCAGAGCGAACTGGCGGAAAAGAAGGAAGCGCGTATCCAGCAATTTCTGGACATGCTGCAGCGGGCGATCGGCGCGCCCGGTGAGAGCGCAGCGCGGCGCGTGGAGCGCAGGCGGCGGGACCGGCGCCGGCCGGCGTCAAAAGCTGCCGCCTTGAGCTAGTATTGTTGGACTCGTTGAGACACAACACCATGCAAACTATCGAGCAGATTCTCTCGAGCTATGACGCAGCCGCACCGCTGGCCCAGGCCTCCACGATTCCGGCTTCCTGGTATGTGGATGAGCGCATTGCCGAGCTTGAGCTACGCAACGTTTTCAGCAAAACGTGGCAACTTGTAGCGCACACCGACCAACTGCGGAAACCAGGCGAATTCGTTGCGACGCGTCTGGCGGGAGAACCCATCGTCGTGGTGCGGGGCAATGATGGTGCTCTGCGCGCCTTCTACAACGTGTGCCGGCATCACGCCGCAGCGGTTGTGACTCAGCCTTGTGGTCAGGCGGCAATTCTGCAGTGCCCGTATCACGGCTGGAAGTACGGTCTCGACGGATCGCTGAAGGGCATGCCGGAATTCGAGGGCGTGGAGAATTTTGACCGGGCCGAGAACGGACTCGTCCCGATCCGCGTCGAAACGTGGGAGTGTTTCGTATTCGTGAATCTTGATCCGCAAGCGGCGCCTCTCCAGCAATTTCTGGGCGGATTGGTGAAGCGTGTTACGCCTCTGGGGATCGGCAGGCTTCACTATTTCGACCGCCGGACTTACGACATTCACTGCAACTGGAAAGTCTTCGTCGACAATTACCTCGACGGCGGATATCACGTTCCCCATTTGCACAAGGGTTTGAGTTCTGTGCTCGACTACAAAGCGTACACGATCGAAAACGAAGGCCGGTATTGCCTGCAGTCGAGCCCGATGGTCTCATCTGACGAAGATGCCGCGACGGGAGCGACGCGCAAAGGGGATCGCGCGTGGTATTTCTGGCAGTATCCCAATCTGATGATCAACTGCTACGAGGGATACATGGATACCAACTATGTTATCCCGGTGGATGCTGACCATTGCACGGTGATTTTCGATTTCTACTTCAGCGATGTGAGCGAGGCGCGGCGCGAATATAACACGCAATCGGTCAACGTCGGCAACCGGGTGCAGGACGAAGATCTCGGCATTTGCGAAGACGTGCAGCGCGGGCTGAAGTCCCGGGCCTACGGCGCGGGGCGGCTCTCGGTGCGGCGCGAAGCAGGGGAGCAATTGTTCCACCGGTTGCTGGCGGCGGATTTAAAGAGAATCACAGCCCCGCTACAGGCGGCGGCCGACTGATGGCGATCCGGCGAATTTCATCGTGAAACGAACTCTGCTCTTTGTCCTAATCTGCTGCCTGCTGTCTAATCGCGGACGGACGCAGGTAACGGCGATCCGCGCCGGCAAGCTAGTCGATCCGGACGCGGGAACCGTTCTCGCCGATCAAGTCATTCTTATCCGCGACTCGAAGATCGAAAAAGTCGGGAAGGGACTCGACATCCCGGCAACTGCTCGAATCATCGATCTGAGCCAGATGACCGTTCTCCCCGGCCTGATCGATTGCCACACACACCTTGCCGACGGAGCGCGATCGGGCGACCCGCTGAATCAGTTCAGGAAGACGGGAGCGCAGATTGCACTTGAGTCCGTGCCGAATGCACGGGCCATGCTCGAGTCCGGATTCACGACTGTGCGCGACGTGGGAACTTACCGCGCTCTCGGCGACATTGCTCTGCGTGACGCTATTAACCGCGGCGATATTGTCGGTCCACGGATGTTCGTCGCCGGTGCTTACGTCACGATTGCAGGAGGGGCAGGCGCTCTCACAGGCCAGGCGCCGGACATACAGCTGCCGTGGGACCTCCATTATGGTGAGGCGAACAGTCCGTGGGAAGTGCGAAAGGTGATCCGGCAGTTGGCGCATGACGGAGCGGACCACATCAAAGTTCTTTCGAGTGGGGCAGTTCTGACCCATGGCAGCAATCCCAAGTCGCAGGAATTCACGTTGGAAGAGCTGCAGGCCGCGGTCGACGAAGCCGGCCATTTTGGTTTGCGCGTCGAGGCACACGCTCATTCTCCGGAGGGAATCAAGAATGTGATCCGCGCCGGCGTCGCTTCGGTGGAACACGCGACCATGATTGACGACGAAGGGATCGCGCTGGCCAAGCAGCGCGGTACGTACCTCGACATGGACATCTACGACGAGGAATGCATCCAGGAGGATGGGAAGAAGGGGAATGTTCCCAAGGATTTTCTGGACATGATGCGCAATTGGGGCAGGTTCAGCGCGAGAACTTTCGAAAGGCGGTCGCGGCTGGCGTGAAAATGTCGTTCGGCACGGATGCCGGTGTGTGCGCTTACGGCACCAGCGCGAAACAGTTTGCGTTTATGGTGCGCTATGGCATGACGCCGATGCAGGCGATTCAGGCGGCGACAAGTTCTGCGGCGGATCTGCTCGGCCGTGCCGGTGAGATCGGTTCCATCAAGCCGGGAAAATATGCGGACATTATTGCCGTGTCGGGCGATCCGATCGCGAACATTCAAGTTCTGGAGCAAGTCCGATTCGTGATGAAAGATGGAAAGATCTACAAGCAGGAGTGACGGCGCCTTCTTAATGCGCCGGCAGTTTGCCAGTCATCCCTGGCTGCAACCTTCACTGATGGTCGCGCGGAATCGTCTCCCGCCAAGTTTTGGATTTGAGCACCTGGCTGTTCTTGAGCAGTTCGCGCGTATACGTGTAGTAAAAATTCTTCTGATCGGTTGTCACCAAAAGATGACCTCGCCATGTGAGCGTGCGGCCCTTCAGGGCGAAGATGCTCTGGGCTTCGCCACTTACCGAGCAAATCTCCGGATGCGCGTCGTCGCCCTCATAGGCGAGACTCTCGAAATCATTTTCTGTGCCCCACGGAAACTCGTATCCATCCTTACCCTTCCAATGCACCGTGGTTTTCTGGCGGGCTTCGTCGCGCTCGACCGTCCATTCGCCGGGCCAGGGAAAGCCTTCGCTCTTGATGTCATTTCGCTCTTCAGAAGGTTGCGGGGGAGAAAACTCCGGCGCGGGTTCGCCCTTCACAGGAACCACGGGCAGCATGAGGCGCGAACCGCTGCTGCCGCCCAGATCGAGCGACGTCGTCATGGCATACGGTGTGGGGAGCATCATCGGCCACAAGGCATTCGAGACCGCGATGCGAATGCGATGGCCCTTGGGAAAGACCCACGAGGTCAGGTGCATCTCGATGTCTAACGGATAGATTTTTCCCGGTTCCAGGTCGCTTGGCTCGCTCATCGATTCGCGTTGCGCTCCATTGATTCCTGCGCCTGTAATCTGCGTGACCGTACCGTCGGGGGCGACATCGGAAAGGCGCGCAAACCAGTTCGCGAGAGGCGCTGTGGCCGAAACCTGCAGAAGAGCCTTCGGACGCCCGAGAATTGCCAGTTCGTTCTCGAGCGGCGCCGAATCATAGACGAGGCTGAACGCATCCACTGGCCGCACATCGCTCAACAATTCTCCCCACCAGAAGCCGGCCTCGACGCCGGCGGTGGGAACATATTTCAGCTGATGCCGGCTCACAGGCGGGGCAGAGTTGTCGAGAGTGTGGTTCGGTTGCAGGAAGAGCGTTACATTCTTTGCTTCTTTCGGCGGCCATGCGTCCTCGCGGCGCCATTCCCCGGGCACCTCTGGAAGATTCGGATCGGGTGGGCGCCAGTGCTGCATGTAAATGATGAGGCGCGGATCCTGCAGCACAACAGTGTCGCGTCCTTTGAGCCAGTAATCGAACCAGCGCACCGCTTGATCGCGCCATTCGACTCGCGGCCCGAAGTCGGGGTCGTTCGGAAAGGAGTGATTCCACGGGCCCACGATCGCTTTGATCGGCGCCTTCGACTGCATCAGCATGTCGGGAACGTTGTCGCGATAGCCGTCCTGCAGACCGCCGATCAGAAAAGTTGGAGTTGTGACTTCACTCAGCGGGCGGACGCGATCGCGCCAGAACGGTCCGTCGTGCTGATGCTTCAAGTAAAGCAGCGACCAGGGTGGCGAGTTGAAACGAGGCCCGAGAGTTTTCTCGTCCAGTGAATAATCTGGAGCGCCAACCCATCCCTCAGCCATGTCCATGTTCAATTCGAATTCATCAATGTGGGCGATACCGTCGACGTAGTGAACGTCATCGTGAAACAGTTCGGATGTGGCATGGATCGCGATGATTGCCTTCAGGCCCGGCGCATGCCGCATGGCCATTTGGATTGCGTTAAATCCGCCCCAGGAAATACCGAACATGCCGACGTTCCCGTTTGACCAGGGCTGATGCGCCAGCCACGCGATGACCTGTTCGCCATCGACCTGCTCCTGCTCGGAATATTCGCGTTCTGGCGGAACCCCCTCGCTCGCGCCGAAACCGCGGATGTCGACGCGAACACTGACGTAGCCGCGCCGGGCAAAATAGGTGTGCCGGGGATAGTCGCCTGCAGCCGTGCCGTCATCTTTGCGATAGGGCAGGTATTCGAGCAGTGCGGGAAATTTTTCCTCCGGCTTTGCGCCCCTCGGCATATACAACGTCGCAGCGAGACGCACGCCATCTTTCATGGGAATCCACGCCTGCTCCATGAGCACTCCATAAATCGGAGGGGAGGGCGGCTCGCCGGCAAGCAAAGACGAAGGAAAAATGAAAAAAAAGACAAGTATGGAAATTGTGTTCGTCAAACGCGATTTCCCGTTTTGTAGCCGCGCGCTCACCGGAGGTCACTCATGCTCGCGGCGCAAGGCGCGCAGATCAATTCCGAGCTGCTCGGCTTTCTTATACAGATGACTGCGCTCCAGCCCTAGAGCCTTCGCCGCCAGACTCATGTTGTGGTGGCTGCGCTTCAGCTCGGCAAGAATCACTTCCCGCTCGAATGACTGCACGCGGTTGGCAAGCGCGCCGGTCCCGATCGTAACCGAATCTGGCGTTCCGGAGATTGCTTTCGGTAAGGCGAGTTGAACCGTCGTTATGTCGACCTCACCATCAATTGCAAGCAGCATGAGCCGCTCCACCATGTTGCGCAATTCGCGAACGTTGCCTGGCCACGAGTGCAACTTTAATGCGCTTATCGCGTCTGCGGTGAAGGGGACGGCCTTCCATCCGTTCTGGGCGCACACCTGTGCCGCGAAATGTTCTACCAGCGCAGGAATGTCGTCGCGTCGTTCGCGCAAAGGGGGGAGCAAAAGAGGAAAAACGTAGATGCGGTGAAACAGATCCTGGCGAAATTTTTCTTCGCGAACGCGCGCCTCGAGATCCCGGTGGGTGGCGACGATTACGCGCACCTCAACGGCAACCGGCTTGTCGCCGCCGACGCGTTCGACTTCGCCTTCTTCCAGCACACGCAGCAGTTTGGCCTGCATGTTCAGCGGCATGTCGCCGATCTCATCGAGAAAAATTGTTCCCCGATCGGCTTGCTCGAATTTTCCGATGTGGCGTCCGGACGCTCCAGTGAACGAGCCCTTTTCATGTCCGAAAAGTTCCGACTCGATCAACTCCGCAGGGACGGCTGCGCAATTCAGGGTCACGAAGGGCCCGGCTGCGCGCGCGCTTCGTTCATGAATAGTTCGCGCCACCAACTCCTTGCCAGTGCCCGTTTCACCGAGGATGCACACCCGCGTCTCGCTGGCTGCGACGCGCTCCAGTTGCGCCATGACTCTGCGCATGGCTTCGCCGTGCCAGACGATCTCATGCTTGCCGAGCCGTTGGCGTAGTTGCCGGTTCTCGCTCTCGAGGCGCTGTAGCTTGAGCGCGTTCTCTACCGTGAGCAGCAGCTTGTCTGTAGAAATCGGTTTTTCGAGGAAGTCGAGCGCGCCGAGTCGGGTTGCGCGCACGGCCATTTCGATGTGCGCCTGTCCTGACATCATGACCACGGGCGCCGCGACCCCTTGCTGCTTCAGATCCTCGAGCAGCGTGAGTCCGTCCTTGCCCGGCATCACCACGTCGGAAAAGATCAGATCGAATTTCTGTGCCTTCGCCAATTCCAAGGCCTTTACCGCGTTATCGCACACCGTAGCTTCGTGGCCGGCCAGGCGAAAGGCGCGTGACAGCGATGCCAGCGTATTCGCTTCATCATCCACCACGAGCAGATGTGCCCTGGATGGCAAACGTCCTCCTCCTTTATTACGATCCGTTTTGCGCGCCGCCGACTACGGTCGCGCTCTGGCTCTGTGGCTCAATATTTCGCGGCAATTCGATCACAAACGTTGTCCCTTGTCCGGGTTGGCTCTGCACGGTGATTCGGCCTCCATGATCGCTCACGACTGACTGCACAATCGGCAGTCCAAGGCCCGTGCCATGCTGTTTGCTCGTGTAGTAGGGCGTAAAGATGCGTTCGCACTCTGCGCGCGTGAGGCCTGAGCCTGTATCGGTGACTTCGATAATCGCTTTCGAATAGTCGCTTCTGCTGCGCAGTGTGACTGTTCCGCCGTTCAGCATCGCGTCCATGGCATTCAACACAAGGTTCGAGATCGCGCGATGCAATAATTCCGGATCGGCCATGATCGGGTCAAGGTGCTCAGCGAGTTCGAGTTTGCACGCGATCGGGGGACGCCCACGCGCTTCGAACTGTGCTTGGTACAACTTCGCCACGCCGCCCAGCAGATCATTGAGTTTCACAGGTTGTAGCCGCGGGTGCGGCATCTTCGAGAACTCGCTGAAGCGGCCGATAATCGCCTTCAGGTTCGCAATCTCTGCCAGCAATGTGCGCGAACTTTCGTGGAACATTTCGTCGAATTGCTGGGGACTTTGCGTGCGGGCCCGCATCAGGTTTTCCACTGTGAGCTGAAGGGGAAAGAGCGGATTTTTCAATTCGTGCGCCAAGCGCCGCGCCAGTTCGCGCCAGGCCGCGACGCGCTCGGCCTGCACCAGGCGCTCTTTCTGTTCGAGCAGTTCGGTGGTCATGCGATTAAACGACTCGGCAAGCTGCGAGAGTTCGTCATTCCCCCGCGCTTCAACCCGCGTGTCCCACTTTCCCTCGGCTACTTCCTGTGCGGCACGGGCCAACTGCTCCACCGGACGCGTTACACGCGCCGCGACCCAACTGCTGAACAGAATCGCCAGCACAATTCCGCCACCGCCCACCAGCAGAGCCGATGCTCCGATGCGCGACTTCAACTCCACGTACGACTGTCGCGAGTGGCCGATTAACAGAATGCCTAGCAGGGGCCCATCCTTGTTTTGACCATCGGTCTCTTGACCGGACTTTGCAAAGCCGTGTAACGGAATCGCGTGAAAGATCTCGTCTTCCGCGCGGTTCGAAGACCACTGAATGACTCCCGTCATTTCCTGCTTGTATCGCAGCACGGCGTCAATGAGTGGAGCGAACTTTTCGGGGGGATGTGCTGCGTCCGTGGCCTTACCCGCAGACGGATCCAGTAGCGAGTCTGCCATGAATTGATCGCCGCGATTCTGGTAAATCAGCGCGCGCATGTCTGCCGGCAGATCGAGCGCGGAGAGAAAATTCCTGTCCAGCCTTCGTCCTCCGATGGCATAGACCTTGCGATCGGCAGACCCGACGGAGCGAACCGCGAACAGACCGAGCGCAGTCGAGTCCTGTATTTCTTCGCGCTTCAGAAACGCCTGCTGCTGGTCTGCCGTTGCCAGATTGTCAAAGGCATTCTCGGGATACCCGAATTTTGCCGGCGATTGCGCCGACGAAATGATGATTCCGCGGCCATCAACAAATTCGAGGAAGTCGAGTTGATAATTCTCCGCCAAGGAGCGTGCGAGATCAAAGTACCCGGCAGCGTCCGACGGCGAGCGATCCAGCGCCGTTGCCATGCGAGTCGCTTGTTCTGAAGCAGCGATGGGCTGCAGGCGCCGCACGATTTCGTCACCTTGCCGATTGAACTCACGCTGAAATTGGGCCAGCAAGGCCGCGGTTCGTGCATCCTCGTTTTTCTCGAAGGCGCCTCGGGTCAGCGCCAGCACGAGTCCGGCGACTGTGGCGACCGAAATGCAGATCGTCAGCGCAAACACCGCCAGCAGCTTGCGCCGGATCATGGCTTGCCGCTCCCTATCCAGGCGTCGGCGAGGTTCAAGCTTCCATCCGGACGCACGGTCCAGTTCTTTAACGAAGGTGAAGCCGCGTATGACGCCGGTAGATGAACCAGGGGAATGACGCGTTGCGTAGCCAATACGGCCTGTTCTGCCGCGTATAGATCTTCGATCGATCCACCTTGGACAGATCCGCCCCGGTTCGTCACCGCAACCCCCATTGCGCCGGCAACGTTCGCCAGCGCAATCCACGGATCGACAGAGGTAAGCGCAATTCGCATGAGCCGCACATCGGAGGTCGCGGCTGGAGTAAGCCGCAGCGATAGCCCTGCGTCCTTTGCGTTCAACGTGATGCGCTCCGCAATCAATCGAGCCAGCGAGTCATTGCTGTCGTAGCCGAGGGTCCAAGCGGCAGCGTTCTGCGCTTGTTCGCGCTCGCGACGGGCCTGTGGCAGATCGGCTTCAACCGGAAAGACAAATTCATACCCGCTGATCCAGGTGGGAAGCAAGCCGCCTGCCGGCTGCCCCGCGCCCTGCAGCAGCACACTGCGGATCGATCCTCGATCCAGGCTGAGTGCAAGCGCATCGCGGAGTAACCTTTCGTCAGGCGACTGCACCTCGCGGGCGAATACCAAGGCAAGCAACTCCACTGGAGATGAACTCGCCAGCCGTCGTCCCTCCAGCGAAACGCGATGCACTTGTTCTGCTCCCAGCTCGACCAGATCCGCGCGGCCCGACTCAAGGGCTATCATTTGGTCGCGCTCGCTCTTGCCCATTTCAATTTCGATGACGTCGAAAAACGGTCGTCCGCGCCAGTACATTTCTTCGGCGGCCAAAATTAGTTTCTTTCCCGGCTGCCAGTCCGAGACGTGAAACGGGCCAGTTCCGCTGGCCTGGCCGCCGTTAATCCTCTTCACAATCGCATTGCGTGGCAGAGCAAGCTCCGCCGGCAATTCCGGATCAGCGCTCTCCAATTCAATGATGACCGAGTCGCCATCCGCCGAGACTTTCCACGATGGATTCGCCGCGCGTAGCGAAGCTACCACGGCCTCGGCCGTCAGCGGCGTGCCGTCGTGAAACTTCACTCCGTGCCGTAGTCGAATCTGCCAGTGCTGATTCCCCTCCGTCGCCTGGCACGATGTCGCCAATGAAGACGTCAGACGCCCGTTCTCATCGATTGTCACCAGAGTGTCGAACGTCAGCATCGTGAGGCTGCGCCGCGCAAACGAATCCGGTTGTGTCGCATCCGCCGGATCGAGAGACGTCGGCGTCGCGTGCATTGCCACACGCAGCGTGCTTCCGTACTGCGGCCGCGTCTCCGCGGTGGCCGCTAGCGCTGCAATCAGCAGGCTACTGGCTGCAAGACAACGCCAAACGAAAAGCTTCATAGCTCCCTGTCTCTAGAGATCTTGATACGACGACCGCCGAGTCGCTCCTCGATTCCGTCCATAGCGCCGTGACCGGACCGGCGAACTCAAGGGCGGCGCTGACTGCGACGGGATCGCGATCGGGAAATTCATAGGCCCGCACGAAATCTCCGACGTCATTCGCGGGGGCCGTAGCCAACACCTGCCAGCCCGCGCCGCATGAAGTTTTCACGCTGGTCAAATCGCTGCCCCATCCGAGTTTCGCGGTCTGGTCGCTGACGCCGTCGATCAGGTGCACCTGGTCATCAGTCGAGGCGAAAAGCCAAAGCGTGTACTTGTCGCGCGGCAGCGGCGCGGCGGAATAAAACTTCGGCGCGGTGGTGAACTTGCCGATGGCAGGAGTCAGCGCACCGGTGAAAAAGTTGCGCGTCGGGGCGAAGAAGCCTTTCATCGGAGGCCGGCTTGCGCCAGAGGCGTCTGCGCCAGCGGGAACAGAAGAAGACCCGCCGCCGGGAAAGGCGGATGAAGCCACTCCGTTTTGCATTCCGCCGGTCAGAGGCCAAGGATCGTCACTCTCGTGACAATTGAGCGTCAGGGGCAAAGTTGCCGCGCTGCGGCAGATCACACCCGGAAGAAAAACGTCGAAGAGGTGATCGCGCGAGGAAATGAGGCGTCCGCGCGGATCCCGCGGCCACGGCCTGGCATGAACAATCGGCAGCACCTGCTCCTGCTGCCACTTCCCCGACTGCATACGGTAGAGAGAGATTTTGTCCGGATCAAGAACCGCGATGTGAGTCGGCGCGGGGCTCTCTTGCAGCACCGCAACGTCAAGAATGGGATCCTCCTGCGACCACAGCAGGATCCTGTTCAGGGTGAGCGGCATGGAATCGCGGGCGGCCACTGAGCCTTCCGGCCGCGCCGCCGAAACCATGACCACTGCGCCTTCACCCGTCCCCTGGTGAATCTGGGCCACCCACACATACGACGCCGCATTTTCCGAGAGCGAGATGATGACCGTTGCCGCCGCTTGTTCTGCCGGCACAAAACGGACTCCCAGCCTTTCCAGCGCGGAGAGCAGGCCATTCTGAATGACTTCCTGATCGCGCCTTCCGAGCGAAGAGCGATTCCCCACCGTAACCGCAACCGCGCCCGGTCCGGTCGCCGCCGCGATTTTGCGCGCGAGTTGCTCCTCGGGGCCGCTCCAGTCGGTGGCTGATGCGGCCATCACCAGCCCGAGCACGACCGCGATCAGGAGGAAGAATAGTGGAAAAATTCCCAGTAGTGCCAACCGGGTCGCGCGGTTCACCGTGTTCAAAATAAGCTGTGGGATGGCCGAATTATAAACTGGCGCGCGCACGAGTCCGGCCTCCTGCCTCTGTACTGTTTGGACACCGCAATTCTCGTTCCGGGCGCCCCACTTCCGGCCGGTTCTGCAAGAAGTGGGGAGTTGTTACTGCGGTCGCTCTTCCTGCTGCTCCGTTTGGCCGGCGGCTGCAGTCGCCATGTTCATGCTCTTGAGCACATCATTCATGAAGAACTTGCCATCGGCGGGGACCATCATGATCTGCAGCTTGTCGGAGAGCCGCTCGGCCACGATCTTGTTGATCAGCAGCGGATTCTGTTTCAGGATCGCAGCCTCGCTCTGCAATCGGTCCGCATCGGCTGCCGCGGTCACGCGAATGCGATCGGCTTCGGCCTCGGCCAGCAGCTTTCGCCGCTCCGTCTCGGCCTTGCTGTCAATTACCTTGGCCTGCGCCGCAGCCTCCGCATTCTGGATGGTGGCCTCCTTGCGCGCTTCCGCCTCGAGCTTGCTCTGCTGAATCTGTTTTTCTTTCAGCGGAAGCGTGTATTGCATCGCGTCCGATTCGCCCTTGGCCTGCAGCACGTGCACCTGGGCTTCGCCCTCCGCCTGTTTGATCTGCTGGACCTTGGTGGCTTCGGCCTCCAGTTCCGCAATCCTGACCTGCTTCTGCTTGAGTTCAGTCTCGACACTCATGCGGTCGTTTTCCTGCTCTTTCAACAGTAGCGTCTCCAGGCCCTTGGCATACTCTTCCGGCAACTGGATGTCGCGCAGCATGACTTCTTTCACCACGATTCCATCGGCAGCAAGTTTCTGCGTGATCAGGCCGGCTGCCCGCTGCCGCACCTCCTCGCGCTTGGCGGAGAAGACGTCGCGCACCGTGTAGTTGGGCACGAGCTCGCGCCACACGCTGGCCACGACTGGTGGAACGATTTCATTCTCCACCGGTCGCGGTAAGTTGCTCTGGATGTAGTCGAGCCGTTTGGGATCAAGCCGGTAGCGCACCGTGATAGCGAGGCCGAGGGTGAGTCCCTCCCTGGCTTGAACGTCGAGCAACTGCGACTTGCCTGCTACATTCGCGGCTGCATTCTTGCCGTCTTCGGAGACTCCCGTAGTGAACACCTGGTCGCGTGTGTCGAACAGTGCGACGTCCTCGACGAGCGGCATGACGAAATGCACGCCGGGATAGAGCGTTCCCGGCAACGTGCCGCTAGTCTGGCTGATCCGCACTCCCGCCGTGCCGCTGGGAACCACCACAATGCTGAACGCCAGCAGAATGGGTGCCCAGGCTAGTAGGATTAGCGCCAGCGAGGTGTGCCAGCGCCACTGCGGAAGCGGTGGCAACTGTCCCGTGCTGGGTGTAGCCAGCGCCTTCCGATACAACAGTTCGCGATACAGGTCATAGCCCAGGATGCTTGCGGCTGCGAGCATCATCCCGAGGCCACCGGCAATCAGCAAAAACTTCAACGCGAGCATCGTCGTTCTCCTCTTCAGCTTTGAGCGACGAGCTGCGAGCCCTGAGTAGAGCTATGGAAACGCTTGAGGCTCATTGCTCGCCGCTCGAAGCTTTTTCAAAACCTTCACCGCTTTTCGTCCGCCGCTCCGGCCAGCCTTCGCGGCGCGAACAGCAGACGGAACACTTGTCCGAAAATGATCTCTTCTACAAGCAGCGCCACCGCTAGCGAGAAGATCATCCCCGCCACTACCGCCATGAATGTGATTGCCATTTGCATGATGTCCTCCTGCACGCCGCGACGCCTGCTTACTTGCAGGCAGCCTTGCTGATGGCAGGACAGGAACCAAACCGTATCTAAATGAAAACAATTAGTTTAGGCCAGGCGTTTAGAGGGGATTCCGTAGCGTGGTGGCCACAGTGTGTCGTAAAGCACACGGCCGGAGCACACAGTTTTGCAGTGCCGGGCTGAGTGGGATGATCTTGGAGAAAAGGGAGAGGGCTCAACTTCCTTCTAAGCCTTCAAGCGCCCGGCTCCCGCCGTCTGGGGTAACGGCTTGTGGGGTTCTGTGGGTGGAGCCGGGCGATCCTATGACTAGAAGGCCTAGTTCAATTGTGCTTATTTAAGTCCCATTACCTTCGTATTTCTGTGACAGCCGTCACAGTTCTGCGTGATCTGCATCATCATCAAGTCGAAGCAGAGGGCGCCTCCCAAAGAGAAACTCACGCTAGCAGACTGATTCTCCCGCTAACGCACAGCCGACTGTGATCGGAATCACGGTCTCCCCGCAGCTCGCCGCCTACACTGCTATTCGAGCAAGCGTGCGGGTATCCCAAGCGCGCATTTCAATTTGGAGACCGACTGGCCATGGCCTACATAATTACTGATACATGCATCAAAGACTCTCTTTGCGTGGAGGTCTGCCCCACCGACTGCATCCACCCCAAGCAGGACGAGCCCGATTTCGAAGCGGCGACTCAGATGTATGTCGATCCCGAAGGCTGCATTGACTGCGGCGCCTGCATTCCGGCCTGCACCTCGGATTCGATTCACGCCCTGGAAGATGTGCCCGAGGAAAAGAAGGAGTTTATCGAGAAGAACGCCGCCTACTACAAGAAATAAGAGTCATCAGCCGGAGTTTGCCGTTGGGCAAGCTCCGGAGGTTCAGTCTCCCGCCCTTCGAGAAATGCGAGGGGCGGGCTCGTTTCTGCGACCGAAGGATTTGACTTGCAGCTCCCGTGCTCGCTACTGTTGCGCGCATGAATGTCGTCAAGGCCACGCGCCAGTTCGAAGACTGGCTGAGCCACCGCACGGACCTGGTCAAGAAGGATCTCCGCCTCAAACACGAAAACATGAAGGCCGCAGTATTTCCCTTCCTGCGCGCCACCTACTATCGCTGGGCACAGGTCTGGCCCAAGGTCTGTCCTGAGCTGGCAAGAGCACCGCGGGTACTGGCTGTGGGCGACTTGCATGTCGAAAACTTCGGCACCTGGCGCGACATTGAAGGCCGACTGATTTGGGGTGTCAACGACTTCGATGAAGCCTTTCCCATGGCCTACACGAATGACCTTGTCCGCCTAGCGGTGAGCGCTCATCTCGGCTGTGAAGCCGGACGCTTGCAGCTCAAGCATGCCGATATCTGCGATGCGATTCTCGAGGGCTATGGCGAGGGCATGCGCGCACACGGCAGGCCGTTCGTTCTGGTGGAGAGCCACACCTGGCTGCGGCAGATTGCGGAGAGCGAATTGCGCGACCCGGTTCACTTCTGGGCGAAGATGGATGCCCTCACGACTTTGAAAGAACCTGCGCCGATCAGCGCTATTGATGCCATTGAGCACCTCATGCCCGCCCGCGACCTGCAATATCGCTTGGCACACCGCGTCGCGGGTCTGGGGAGCCTTGGGCACGCCCGCTACGTGGCCATCGCTGACTGGAACGGAGCGCGCATTGCGCGGGAGGCCAAGGCACTGGTCTCATCCGCCAGCTACTGGGCCATGGATCACAGCGGGCCTTCGGAAATTCTCTATCAGGCGATCATCAGCCGCGCGGTCCGCTGCCTCGATCCTTTTGTCCATCTACGCGGACGCTGGATTGTGCGCCGCCTCAGCCCGCATTGCTCGCGCATCGAACTGGCCGACCTGAAGGCACAAGGCGAAGAACTGCGGCTGCTTCATGCCATGGGGTGGGAGACGGCGAATATTCATCTGGGGACCAAGGCCGGCCGCAAGCCCATCCTGCGGCACATGGACAAGCAGAAAGGGAAGTGGCTGCACCGGGCGACGGAGCAGATGTTGGAGGCAGTCCGGGAAGACTGGAAGGTGTGGAAGGAAGACGGATATATCTAGGGATCGACTAAGCCACACCGCTTCGCGCAGCTGCAGTGGCTGTACCGACACTCACAGCGGGCCGTCGCAAAGGAGCCAGCACGATTCCCCGTTCACGGTCATAAATCAGAGTCCATTGCGCAGCGCACTCGTTGCACAGCCAATAGCGCTCGACATGCCGTTGCTGTTGTCGGGCACGAACGAGGGAGGGAGGGATCAGCTCTCCCGATTTGGCCACGACTTCGGTCTCAACCAGGAACAGCTTTCCTTCTCTCAGCTTGAGAAACGGTTTTGAACATTGCGAATTGGCGCATTGACTGAGCATGGCTTAACTGCCTTTACTGTGCTCCCTATCAAGGTGAGCCGACTGGATTGGCGACGTGACAGCACGTTGCTTGCCACAGGACTTTGCGTAGGAGTTAGTTCGATTTGAAGCAGTGAACGGCCTGAGTCGTTTCTTGCACTCCTCCCATTTCGCCGAATAGTCGGCAGAAAATGCCGACCACTCGTCTGGCGTTGCCTTGCTCACGCTGCACAGGGCCAGCTACTATCAGTTGTTATGCCGAAGGTGCTGCTCTGTCCACCGGATTATTTCGATGTGGTGGATCAAAAAAATCCCTACACGTCGCGGGAGTCCGCAGTAGACCGCGTGAAAGCCCGCAAACAATGGGACGCGCTCTGCAGTGTTTTGCAGCAGAGCGGGTGCCAAGTCGAGACGATAAAGCCGGCAGAAGGACTCGAAGACATGGTTTTTGCCGCGAATCAGGTCTTCGTGGGCGAAAAAGAAGGGTACGGGAAATTCATCGTCCCCAGCCGCATGGTTCACGAATCACGGCAGCGCGAAGTGCCGTTCTACGTGGACTGGTTCCGCAATCGCGGCTACCAAGTGATTGATGTCGATTGGGGCAGTGATTTTCTCGAAGGCCACGGCGATCTGCTCTGGCATCCGGACGATTCCCGCGTGTATGCGGGCTATGGTTTCCGCAGCACACAAGGCGGTGTGGACAAATTTGCAGCCGCGATGTCCAAAATGGGAATCTCGGTCGTACCTCTTCAGTTGGTCGACGAATACTGCTACCACCTCGACACCTGCCTCTGTCCGCTGAACAAAGAAGCCGCATTGGTATTCCCGGGCGCCTTCTCGGCTGTGGCCCTCTCCGCTCTTCACAAAAACTGGAAGCGGATTCATTTGCTCACTGCCGATGAAGCCCATCGGTTTATGGGGAACGGAATCGTGACCGGCAGCAACTACATCACGCCATACACGACACCTCAGCTGGAAGCGGTTCTTCATCAGGAGGGATTGAAAACCGTCACTGTCGATACCTCCGAGTTCGAAAAATCAGGCGGAAGCTGTTTCTGTATGAAAGCGTTCTTACCTGACGGTGGCTGATTGTCCGCCCTCGTCGTTCCAACTAAGATGTCCCCTCGGAGGACACGCTGAACGACACTTTGGTGCGCACCAGTCGTTTCCCGGGCCTGCGAGCGCTGGCCTGGGACGGCGATATTCTATACGCCTCACGCCACTACGAGCTGCTGCGGGCACGGGTTCAAGATCTCTCTGCGCTTGATTGGCAGCCGGTCGCCGTTTTCCGTACCGCCTGGCGGCGACGCCTCTCGGTCACAAACCGTCTCACCGCTCGCTTGTTTCGCGATGGCTTTCATGCTCTGGCGACTCTGCCCTCTGGCGGGCACGTTGCGGCGATTCCCGGGGCGATCGTGACGCGCGCTCCCAACGACGATGAATTCCGCGTGAGTCACAAGATTGGCCGGGGCACCCGGCCCCTGCACATCGCGGCCGTGCCGGACGGTGCGATCTATTGGGGGGAATATTTCGACAATGCGGCGCGCGACGAAGTTCACATCTATGGTTCGAGCGACGGCGGGAGGACGTGGAGCGTTGCCTACACCTTTCCCAAGGGCGCGATTCGCCACGTGCATAACGTTGTCCACGACCCATGGGAAAACTGCCTTTGGGTGCTTACCGGGGATTACGGCAACGAATGCCGCATTCTGCGTGCCGCCTTCGATTTCAGCCGCGTCGAGACCGTGCTGCAAGGCAACCAGCAGGCACGGGCGGTTGCTCTGGTTCCCATGCCGGAGGGGCTTTACTTCTCTTCGGACACGCCGCAAGAATCAAACTTCATTTATCTTCGAGACCGAAAAGGAATGCTCTCGCGCCTGGCGCCAATCAGCAGTTCGTCGATCTGTGGGTGCCGCGTCGGCGAGCGCATTTTTTTTTCCACCATGGTGGAACCGAGCCAGGTCAACCGCGATCGGCGTGTTCGAATTTACTGTGGTTCGAGCGGAGCAGGCTGGCGGCCGCTTCTTGCGTGGAGGAAAGATCGCTGGCCGATGGGCCTGTTCCAGTACGGCAACGCCCTTCTCCCCGACGGACACAATGCGACTTCCTGCCTGGCCGTGACAACCGTCGCCGTTGAGTCGGATGACATGACAACCTCGTTCTATTCTGTGGGGCGTTAAGGCAGTGGATCTGAAATGACCATGCGGAAACAGCCGCTTGCCGTAAGATGGGATGCTCCCTGCTCACTGCTTTGCCGACTCTCAGCTACTATCGCCGCATATTCGCTGCCTACCTTCTTGGGAGCAAGAGCCATCTGACGTTCTGGCACGAAGCGCCGGCGGAAAATGCGAGTGCCATTCCAGGGGAACTCGGTGAGTACTACATGCAGTTCACCGCAAAAGCGGACTACGCTGGAGTTTACGACGAGTCCGGAATTCCGCTGCTCGACTATCACGGTAAGATCGGCGTGCAGTACAACCCGATCGCGATCGCGCAATATGGCCTCGGCAACTACAATCTCTTCCGCCGCCGTGGCGATCCGGCTCGTCGCCAGAAGTTTTTCTTGACTGCGGATTGGTTGTGCTCACACCTGGAAACCAATGCTCACGGGCTCGCCGTCTGGAACCACCACTTCGACTGGGAGTATCGCGATAGGCTGAAAGCTCCATGGTTTTCTGCGTTGGCGCAGGGGCAGGGAATATCCGTGCTGGTGCGCGCCGACAGAGAAGTACGCGCGCACGGGGAATCCGTGGGCTTGCGAGGCTCAGGATACGATTCGCGCTATCTCGAGGCTGCGCGGTGCGCGCTGGCCTGCTTTTACAAGCCGGTCGAGCATGGGGGCGTTGCGTTCACCGACAATCGTGGCGATCTGTGGTTTGAGGAATACATTGTTTCGCCGCCGACCCACATTCTGAACGGATTCATCTGGGCATCGTGGGGTATCTACGACTATTTTCTGGCGACGCGAGATAGTTCCGCGCAGCATCTATTCTCGCGCGCGGTCGAAACGCTTTTGCACAACCTGGATCGCTACGACCTGGGATTCTGGTCGCTGTACGAATTGGCGGGAACGCGACTGCCCATGGTGGCCAGCGCTTTTTATCATCGGTTGCACATTGTTCAGTTACGGGTGATGCATCGACTGACAGGAGAGCAGGAATTTGCCCGCGTCGCTGACCGGTGGGAGAATTACACCCGCAGCGCGAGCAACCGCACGCGGGCGCTCGTCTACAAGAGCGCCTTCAAGCTCTGTTACTACTGAGGCGAGGAGTTTTTCGGAGGTTGCGGGTGGTGATTTTTTCGCAGTGGTCGTGCGGTCCCTGCGCTCCGCTACAAAAGATTGAGATCGTAGCTCATGGGAATGACGATGTTGGTCATGCCCGCAAAGCGCAGTGCGCGCTCGATTGCCACAGGCCCCTGCGGCGTTACTTTCGCGAGGAATTCAGGATAGTTTTCGAACCGTTGTTCTGTGTGGAACCGCTCATGCTGCCGCACGCCGAATCGCTCCATGACCTTCGCGCTGTGCTGGACCTTGTCTTCTTCCGCGCCGTAGTAAATCCATTCCGAACCGGGCGAATGATCGATCACTACGACGTCGTTGGCCAGGTTCTTTGCGTGGGCGAGCGCCTTCTCGGGAGCGGTCATCTCGTGCAGACAGAATTCAAAATAGACGACATCACCAGCCAGTTCGACCTCCTCAAAGCTGCGGCCAACAACCTCGAGAGAGCCCTGCAGCCCCCGGCTGATTACGCTCTCCGCAAGCTCTCGGAGGGCCACAACGTCCTGATCAATGGCAACGATTTTCCTGGTACCGGCCGAGGGCGTCAGCAACTGCTTCACACCCGCGCCGACAAAAAGCACAACTTTGTCCTTGAAGTCGTAGAAGCGAAGAAGGTTTTCAGTAAGCCGCGCGTAATCGGTCGCCAATGCTTAATCCTCGCGGAACCGGGGGCCATCTGTTGACAAGCTTCTCAGGAACGCTGGTGTGATGTCGAGAACCATTCTGTGTGCGGCTGCCGCCGAAAGGCAGCACGACTACCGCAAACCGGCGTTTATGCGATAGCCTCTTGATTCGAATAGAAAGTTTCGCGTGAAGATCCTTTACGTCTCGCAATATTTTCCGCCGGAAATGGGAGCACCTGCGGCGCGCGCCGCCGAACTGGCGTTTCACTGGGCCCGGAACGGTCACCACGTTTCCGTGCTCACGGGATTTCCCAATCACCCGACCGGAGTCGTTCCCACCGAGTGGCGTGCACGTTTGCGCAGGCTCATCTATCACGAAGAAATCAGCCGCGTGGACGTCTACCGCACCTGGCTGTGGCCCTTGCCCAACCGCAAGACACACGAGCGCATGCGGAACTACGCGTCTTTCTGTCTCTCCGCAGCCTTGCGGGGACTGCGACTCCCGCGTCCCGACGTGATCATCGCCACCTCCCCGCAGTTGCTTGTGGGGCTGGCGGGCTGGTGGCTGGCATACGCGCGAAAAATCCCCTTCGTTCTTGAAGTGCGCGACCTGTGGCCGGAGTCCCTCACCGCCGTCGGACTGGGAAACGAAGACTCGCTGCTGCACCACACGCTGGGAGCAATCGCCAACTTCCTGTACACACGCGCCGATCGCATTGTGGTCGTCACCCCTGCGTTTCGCGAGCATCTGGTGGAGCACTGGGGCATTCCCGCAGAAAAGATTGCCGTGGTTGAGAACGGTGTCGAGACCACTCTCTTTGCTCCGGCACCGAAGACAACATCCTGCGCTCTGCGCCGCGAACTCGGCGCCGAGGACAAATTCCTGGTTTGCTATGTCGGCACCATGGGCATGGCTCATGGACTGGAAACTGTGCTCGATGCGGCTGCGGCCCTTCAAACCCAAAATCCGGACGTGCTGTTTCTTCTGATCGGCGAGGGCGCAGAAAAAGAACGAATCAAGGTGCTGGCCCATTCACGCGGGCTCGCGAACGTGCGTTTTCTCGATCAGCAGCCGCGCGAAGAAATTCCCGTGTTTATCTCTGCGTCGGATGCCTGCCTGGTCCTTCTCAAAAAGACCGACGTGTTCAAGACCGTCATTCCCACCAAGATGCTGGAATTCATGTCGTGTGCCCGCCCGGTGATTCTTGGCGTGGAAGGGCAGGCGCGACAGATTGTCGAAGAAGCCGGCGCCGGATTGCTGATCGAGCCGGAAAATGCCGCCGCGCTCACGCAGTCGATCCAGCAATTGGCGGCGGATCGCGAATGTGCTACGGTGCTGGGCAGACACGGAAGAGAGTGCGTTGTCCGAAATTTCTCCCGCAGCCATACCGCAGAAAAGTACATCCAGGTGCTGCAGCAGATGTTGGGCAGACAGTACGGTTAGGGATGAATTGTGTAGATGCTGACTGCTGTAGCCGCTGAGATCGCGGCGCTCATCGTTTCCGCGGCCAGCACTCGGCCGCCGCTGACAGGCACAAAGAGAATATCGTCGGCCTGCAAGGTCACGTCGGGCACTTTCGCCTCCAGCATCTTCTTCAACTGAAGCGGGGTTTCTGTCATGCCCGAGGGTGTTTTGCGGATGATGCGCGCCCCTCCCATCCTGGCTGTGCGATTCGTGCCGCCGGCCAGAGCCAGCGCCTGCAGCACAGTGAGCGTGCCGTTATCCACCAGAAAGCCGCTGGGGCGGCCCACATCGCCCACCACGTAAATAATGGGCGCCCGGGGCACGTTGATGGTGTCTCCGGGCAGCACCTCCACGTTGCCGCTCAAGTCGTCGGCGAGATTGCGAGGAAGGTCCAGCCGGATCGGTTCCGGCAGTCCCCGCCGAATGATGGCAATCTTGCGCGAGGCGCCCGGCGTGAAGCCTCCCGCCTCAGAAATCATGCTGTAAAGTTTACGATCCACCACATTGGGGTAGATGCCAGGCTTGGTCACTTCACCCATCACCGTCACACCCTGGGAAGCGGCTTCATCGACGAAGATAGTGACATGCGGATTGCGCACAAACCCGCCATCCGCCAAGCGCTTTTCGATCACGGTCTGCGCTTCTTCCTGGGTCAGGCCCTCCACGTGCACGTAGTCGATCAGCGGGAGGTAGACGTCGCCAGAGTTGCTGACGCGGGCTTTCGTGGCCAGTTCAGGTACGTTGTAGACGTTTAGTTCGATCAGATCGCCGCGGCCGAGTTTCACCAGCACACCCGATTGGTCGGAAGTATCGGTCGATGGAGATTGGGCCTGAGTTGCCGAAGTTTCTGTCGAAGAAGTCTGGCCTGAAGGAGTCTGCGCCGAAGGAGTTTGTGTGCCCGGCTGCGAATTAGCCGCTCCGGATGCACTGACTGCGGCTTCCGACGCCGGCCGCGCTGCTTCTTGCGAGTTGCCTTGGCTTGCCGGAGTCGCTGCCGATTGCCGGGCTGCCGCAAGGCTGAAGAGGGAGAATGTAGCGAAGAAAGCGAAGAATAAGAGAACGCAGCGCACTCGGCGGGTGCAACTCGATGTGCCCGATTTCATCGGACTCCCCTGGGACAAGACATCAGGATTTGACCGCAGTGTAGCACAGCCGTTCGTGTTGCGGCCGCGTCAGAAGGGCCTGCCGGATTGGTTTTCCACAGCTTTTTCCGAAGCGAGGATTGAAGTCACGGCTTTGTTGCTGGTAGAGTCAACCCACCACAACGTCAACAGGTACCAGTTCACTAACTACTTAACTCTGGTCATCGCTGCAATACTTGAACGAGCGCGGGCTGAATGATCTGCCAGTGTGAGCTCTGCGCATTTGCGACCCGCTGAGGTGGTGTAGTTGACCACTATTTGCTTAGGCCTGTTCTTTTCGTCGCTGCTGCTGGCTTTCGTGCTCACGCGGTACGTGCGCGACTTTGCCACCGTTCACGGCTGGGTAGCCGTGCCTACGCAGGAACGTCACCTGCATTCCAATCCTTTGCCGCGACTGGGCGGCGTGGCCATTTTCCTTTCGTTTTCGTGCTGCATGGGCCTGGCGGCGGTGTGGGCCATGCGCAATCCACAATTGCACTCCACTTCCTTCCTCTCGCGGATGACGACCATCCTCGTGCCGACGGCGTTGGTGTTTCTGTTGGGGGTTTACGATGACCTCCGCGGCGCCGGGCCATACCTGAAGTTCTCGGTGCAGGGGGTCGCAGCCACCATGTTGTACATGGGCGGACTGCGCATCGTGAACATTCCCGTGTTGTTCGGCGATCGAGCGCTGCCCTGGTACGTTGGGCTGTCGTTCACCGTTATTTGGGTGCTGGCCATTACTAACGCGTTTAATCTGATTGACGGCCTGGATGGACTGGCCGCGGGGTCAGCTTTGTTCTCAACCATGGTGGCGTTCGTGGTGGCGCTGCTGCATGGACCGCCGCTGGTCGAGGTGATGACGATTGCGCTGGCGGGAGCGATTCTGGGATTCCTCCGCTACAACTTCAATCCCGCTACGATCTTTCTCGGTGATTCCGGCAGTCTGCTGATCGGCTTCCTGCTCAGCGCCATGGCCCTGGACGGCGCGCAGAAAGCGCCGACTATCGTCGCGGTCGCAATTCCGATCGTGTCCTTCGGGCTGCCGATTCTGGAGACGTCGTTGTCGGTGATTCGCCGCTTGATCAGCGGCCGCCCGGTCTTTACCGCTGACCGGGAGCACATCCATCACAAGCTTTTGCAGCACGGACTGACTCATCGCCAAGTCGTCATCTTGCTATATGGTGTCTCGGCGGTCTTCGCGATGCTGAGCCTGTTCCTGCTGTGGCCGACCGGCAGCTCCCTCGGTCTGGTGTTGGCCGTGTTGGGCATCGGCATTTGGATCGGCGTGCAGCACCTTGGCTATCTCGAGTTTGGCGAACTGGCCCGCGTCGCACAACGGACGCTCGATCAGCCACAAATATTCGTTAATAATCTGGCCATTCGCCGCGCCACGGAAGAGCTCAAAGTGGCGCGTGATTTTGAGCAGGTGCGCAAGATTCTTTTCGCCGCTTTCGGCAGCAACGACTTTGACGGTTTTGAGCTGAAGCTCGAACTGCTGCCGGGCGAGCCCGTTCTGTTCGATGCGGGGGAGTCGACTGCTGCGGGCCGTGGCGCTCTTTCCTTCTGCTGGAGCAAGCCCGGAGCGGCCAAAGCCGCCAACGCCGCGGCGATCTGGACCATCGCGCTGGATCTACTGAGTTCCGCCAACCGCCAGCGCGGAACCCTGTTGGTGCACCGTGCATATTCCCATCGCGATCTGCAACTTGATGTCAACCTTCTGACCTCCTCGTTTCCCACCGCGCTGGCCGACGCGCTCGATCGCACGCTGGCACACTCGGCCCAAGTGATCCCACTACCCGACCAGGAAACGCCGCTGATTGCCGCGCAAGCGGGATAGTTCCCGCCAGTCCCTCCAGACCAGCTACAATTCTGCGTTGCTCATAAACCGCGATGAAGATTCTTCACGTCGTTGGCGCCAGGCCGAACTTCATGAAGGCGGCGCCCGTCCTGCGCGCACTGGCCGCGCATAAGGACGTCCAGCAAACTCTGGTTCACACCGGGCAGCACTACGACGACGCCATGTCTGGAGTTTTCTTTGCGCAGCTGGAGATGCCTGCGCCGGACTGCAACCTAGGCGTCGGCTCCGGCACTCACGCACAGCAGACAGCCGGAGTGATGCTCGCCCTAGAGCCCGTCCTCCTGGAGCGCGGGCCGGATCTCGTGCTGGTTTACGGCGATGTCAACTCCACCGTGGCAGCAGCAATGGTCTGCGCGAAGCTGGGGATCCGCGTTGGCCACGTGGAGGCGGGACTGCGATCCCGCGATCGCACTATGCCCGAAGAGATTAATCGCCTGCTTACGGACCAGCTTTCCGATCTGCTCTTCACGCCCTCGGCTGATGCCGACGAGAATCTGAAACGCGAAGGCATTGATGGCGCAAAGATTCACCTGGTGGGCAATGTCATGATCGACACACTGACCCGTATGCTGCCGAAGGCCAGCGCTAATTCTTCGCTGGTCAATCCGCCAGACACACAGCCTTACGCCCTGGTTACTCTGCACCGTCCCTCGAACGTTGACGATCTACCTTGGCTCCGCGAGTTATTGTCCACGCTGGAGGATCTGAGTGAACAGCTTCACATCATTTTTCCCGTGCATCCCCGTACGCGTGGGCGCCTGGAAGAATTGAAGTCCAAATCTGTTTCCGTGCGCGACAACAGTGCCCGCCTCCACCTGACCAATCCCCAGCCCTATCTCGAGTTCCTCGCCTTGCAGCGCCACGCTGCGCTGGTCATTACCGATTCAGGCGGGATTCAGGAAGAAACCACCTTCCTCGGCGTTCCATGCCTCACCGTGCGCGAGAATACAGAACGGCCCGTTACTTTGACGTTGGGAACAAATCAACTGGTGGGACGCGATTTGCGAAAGCTGCGTTCGGCCGCAGCAGCGGTTCTTGCGCAGGATTCAACTCGGCAAAGTTCAACTTGGCAAAGTTCAACCCGCGCCCTTCAGGTACCTGATCCGAATCGCGTGCCCCTGTGGGATGGACACGCCTCCGAACGCATCGCGGAAGTTATCCTGCGAAGTCGGAGCTAATCGAGCGACGCGGCCCAATTAGCAGGGTTGCGGGGGAGCGTTTCTGTTTACAGCTTGGCGCTGGCGTAGGAGTTGATTTCGCAGTTGAGGCAAACTTCTTCAAAAGCAGGTGCTGTCCATTGCATGTGATTATCCCCAGTTGTTCAGCGGATATTGTTCCGCAGATAATCCCGCGAAACACTGCATCAAGAATAGCCAACATCCAGAGTTAAATCAACAGCTCTTTTGGCAAAGATGGTGCGACTTGCCGCGTCCTATAAGGCTTTTAGAGTGAGCGGGATACATAGTTGCAAAATTCTGCACACCGAGAGCGGCAACAGCATTTCGTCTTTTCGTTTTCCACACGGAGAACCAGTCCCGTTACTTTCCCGTCTGTCGCTTCCTGTTTAACTTCAATGGCACCCATGGAAACGAGGATTCGTCAATGTTTGGCAAGACCCGTTTTGGCAAGAGTGTTTATGGCACGGCCTTCAAAGACGTCAACTTTGTTCCCTTGCAGACTGCCACGTTCTGTGTTCAGTGTGAGCTGATCAGCACTAACAGCCGGAGCTATTGCCTCGCCTGTGGAAGCCAGGCGGTGATCGGCCTTTCGCGCGTGCTGGGCGGTTCGCTCAGCCGCGAACAGACTGCGCACCTGATCACCGATGCCGAACTCGACAGCCTGGTTCGCGACCTGCTGCGCACGGTTCCAGACCCAACTGTCGTGAATGCCGACCGGGCTTCTGACGATCGTTCCCGAGTAGCCTCGCTGGCTTTGCGCAGCCAGCTTCGTGTGGCCAATGCTGCTCATCCCTTGTCTGGCTTTCGCGCGGTGTCCGTCCCTGAGGAGATCGAGATTCAGCCCGGCGAGCTTGATCTGGAGCCGGCCATCAGCGCCATTACCGAGCGTGCTCAGCATTTGACGGGTGCCACCGGGGCCGCCATCGCGCTGCGCGCCGGCGACGAAATCGTCTGCCGTGCTCGTGCTGGCCGTACGGCGCCCGACCTTGGGGTCCGCCTGCAAACCGACATTGGCATCTCCGCTGAGGCCGTACGCTCAGGCGAGATCATGCTGTGCCATGATGCCGAGTGCAATCCACGGGTCGACCTGGCCAGCTGCCGCCGCCTGGGTGTTCGATCGATCCTGGTATCACCCCTTCGCCATTACCGGCGCACCTTGGGAGTCTTCGAAGTGCTGTCTTCCTCTCCCGGCGCCTTCGACGACCGCGACGTGGCCACTATGCAACTTCTTTCAAGCCTGATGGTGGCTGCCATCTCCCGCATATCCAGCCTCCGGCAGGCCCGAATTCTCCGCCTGGCGGTTTAACGACGGTCGGTCCATAGGTCGTTACTGCCCGGATTGGGTCAGTGTCGTCCTTTCTACTTTTCTTCTTTGCTTACTTTTCTGGAATTCCGGGCTAATATGGTGCATAGCATTTCGGGCCCGTATGGCGGTTACGACGGCGTTGCGACCAACTCTTCCGAATCGTCGCCGCCGTGTGCGACACAAAGTACAAACGCCCGCCTACGCCAGCTTCACCGCACAGTCGAGAGGCCCGATGCTCGACCTCCACGAGATTCTCAACATCAGCGAAGATGGCGTCGCCATCCAGTGCAGCTCTCGCCTGGAGGCGGGGCGCAGCTTGCACGTTTGCCTGGATCTCGCCGAATCTGCGGGTCCCGTGCATACCATGGGTCGCGTTGTTTGGTCTGACGCGACCGCGCGCGCCGGCTTGTGTTTTTCCGAGCTGCCTCCCACTTCGTTGTTGCGTTTGCGCGAATGGCTTTTTCTGAATGTGATGACCGGTGCTGCCAACCGGCAGGACATAGCTCTGACAGCCCCCCTGCCCGAGGCTCCTCCTCGGCCCAACTACAGCGACACGCTCGCGGCCTTGACCGCGGTACAGCGGCAGGTGGAGGCGCTCGGCTCTGATCTTTCGGGCGTTCTGCGACTCGTGGCCGATCGCGCGCAGAGTTTCTTGCGTGCCTCCGGTGCGGCGATTGCACTGGCTACGGAAATCGCAGAGGTGATGGAATGCCGCGCCAGTTCAGGCACGGACGCTCCTCCAGTGGGCGCGCGACTGCAAGTCGGAAGCGGCTTCTCCGGTGAGTGCGTGAAGAGCGGCACTTTGCAGCGCTGCGATGACTCTGAGCTCGACGCCCGCGTAGATCGCGAGAGTTGCCGCGCGTTGGGCATTCGCTCCATGCTGGCGGTTCCACTGCGCCTGGGAGAGAAACCCGTCGGAATTCTCGAGGCGTTCTCACCTCAACCCAACTCCTTCAGCGAGAGCGATGGCCGAGTGATGCAGCGGCTTGGCGACACGATTCTGGCAGCGGTGAATCGCGCCACACGTTCGGAAAATCTGGCACCGCAGGCGGCTGCTGCCGAGTGCTTCGCCCCAAAGCCGGGCAGCGTTCTGTTTGCTTCCGCGCCGGAGCAGAACGGGGATAAGTCGGCGGCCACGCCCGAACAAAAAAATTCCGGCGGATTCAACGTGCTGCGGTCGCATCTGATTATCCTGATCCTGGCCGCCTGCGTGGTTTTTCTAGCGCTGGGCTATCTGTCTGCGCAGTGGCTCCAGACCGACGTGGCGCCATGGCTGCAAGGCAAACTCCACGCGCGCGCCCACACCCGGCTGGAAACCGTACTGGCTTCATCGTCAGCCTCGGCGAGGCCGCAAGACACTCCGACGGTTGAAACCGCAACACTGGAGCAGCTGAAGCAGCTGGCAGAGAATGGCGATGCCGCCGCTCAGAATTCCCTTGGTCTCCGCTATGCCACGGGCGACGGCGTAAAGCTCGACGAGCGCGAGTCTTTCCGCTGGTTCACTCGGGCAGCGGAACAGGGCAATGTCGCGGCCCAATCGAAGTTAGGATCGCTTTGCCTGTATGGCCGCGGAGTTTCCCAGGATTACAGTCAGGCATATTTCTGGATGGCGCTCGCCCGCGCCAGCGGCGATAAGACGAGTAAGGTTCTCGCTCCCTCGGCGGAGTCGCATCTGACCCGCGATCAGATCACCTCGATCGAGCTGCAAGCCAGCCGCTGGCTCCAGCAGCACCAGTTTTCCCCGAAGCCACCGGCTGGCCGCTGAAATCGCACGTTCTGCGCGCTAAAATAGTGAGAGAGGCCTACTGTGCCTACGCTTCGCGCCATTCTCGACGAGCGAGTCCGTGAAGCCGACGGTTCTCTCTACGAAAGACTCGACAAGAATCGCGTCCGCTGTTTTTCCTGTGGCCACTGCTGTCCCATCCCCGAAGGCCAGCCCGGCGTCTGCAAAGTCCGCTACAACCATGGCGGCACGCTGTATGTGCCCTGGGGATACACTGCCGGAATGCAATGCGATCCCATCGAGAAGAAGCCGTTCTTTCATGCTTATCCCGGCGCGCTGGCCTACAGCTTCGGGATGCTGGGCTGCGATCTGCATTGCGCCTATTGTCAGAACTGGGTGACGTCGCAAGCTCTGCGGGATCCGAGCGCCGTTTCGCCGCCGCTCCAGGTCTCGCCGCAGCAATTGGTGCGCGATGCACTCGAGCAAGGCGCGAAAGTTCTGGTCAGCACTTACAACGAGCCGCTCATTACCAGCGAATGGGCTGTTGCTATATTCAAAGAAGCCCGGGCCGCGGGGCTCGTGACCGGATTCGTTTCCAACGGCAACGCCACGCCGCAGGTGCTCGAATACATTCGGCCGTGGATCGATCTTTACAAGGTCGACCTGAAGAGTTTCGACGACCGCCGCTATCACGAACTCGGCGGCCGCATCGGGCCCATTCTCGACAGCATTCGTCGTATTCACCAGATGGGGCTGTGGCTGGAAATCGTTACGCTTCTGATTCCCGGCTTCAACGATTCGGCCGACGAACTGCGCCGCCTGACCGGATTTGTCGCCGGTGTTTCGCGAGATATTCCCTGGCACGTGACCGCATTTCACACCGACTACAAAATGCAGGGTGAAGGCCAGCGCGACACCAACGCCGAAGACCTGCTGCGCGCCGCTGAAATTGGCCGCCAGGCGGGATTGCGCTATATCTACGCCGGAAACCTGCCCGGCCGGATCGGCAACTGGGAAGACACCCGCTGTCCGCAATGTAGCGAGACCCTGATTCGGCGCTACGGTTATCTGATCGAGGATTACCGCCTCACCCCCGACGGCCGCTGCCCGCGGTGCTCCCACCAGATACCGGGCCGATGGGCAGCCCAGTTCGACGGCCAGATCACCGATCGTCCGTTCCTCCCACACAAAAAATCAAAAGCGCGCTCGCCATTGTTTACAATCACAGGTCGTTAGAATTGCTGGCTGGACTCGGAACTGTTTTTGTTCATGCGCAAAGCGATCATTCTTTTTGCGGTACTCTGCACATCATTACTCGTCTCGTGCTCTCCGCGCGACTACCTGACGCGCCGGCTCGCGACCGATTTGCTCGCCGCTTCCGATGCTTTCAAGACTCCGCAGCAGTACGTCTTGCAAACAGGAGTCCTCTCCAACAAGGAATACGTCTCGCCTGAATACCTCGTGCTCCAGCATCACGGGTGGATCTCCGCCAGCGCCGCCGCTTGCACGCCCGGGCTTGCTCCCCCGCCGTGTTGGGAGGTCCTGCTCACGCCGTCGGGTGTAGAAACGGTGCGGCCGCTGGTCCCGGCGGAAACAGCGGACAAACCGTTATTGATCATTCCCGTGGCGCGAAGAAAGCTCGTTGGCATCACTGGCATCAGCCGACAGGGAAATGCCGCAGATGTTGACTTCACCTGGAAGTGGGTTCCCTTGAACGAAATCGGTGCCGCTCTTTACTCCGGCGACCTGCATTACAAATCCACCGTCGGGTTTCGCAACTACGACGACGGATGGCGAATCGTCCAGACCTCCACTGCTTCTCAGACACTCGACGACGCGCTTAAAAGCGCCGAGCCTTTACCGTGAGCGACTCTTCACCAACAACCGAGCCTGACTGGCTGGCTGCGGCTGCGGAGTGGCTTACGCCACGCCGTCTCCGTGCGCAGGGCGTTTTGCTCGCGCTCTGCGCCTGGGGTGTCTGCACCGTCGATTTTGCCACGCCCGGTCTCTTTGATCGCGCAGGGAATCTCAAATTTCAGGACTTCCTTCCCCTGTACGTGTCTGCACGCTGGATTGCAGCGGGCCGCAGCGCTGAGCTATACGACCAGGGCGTCGTGGCATCGGAAATCCGCGCGATCGTCGGTGAGCCTACCGGCACGCTCTTGCCTAATCTTTACGGTCCACAGGCAGGTCTCGCTTTCGTCCCGCTGACGAGTTTTTCGTTTCCGGTGGCGGTGCGCGTCTGGGTCACGTTCAGCCTGTTGCTCTACTTCACATGCGTCTGGCTGGTTTGGCGTTGCTGTCCTGGTCTGCACAAGCACGGGGTAATGGTTGCCATTGCTGCTGTCGCTTTTCCGCCGGTGTTTCACTTCTTCGTCCGTGGCCAGATTTCGGTTCTCGTGCTCGCTTGCTTTGTCGTGGCATTCCTCGCGTTCCGCTCGAATCATCCGTGGCTCGCGGGAGTCGCGCTCGGACTGCTCATTTTCAAGCCGCAGTTTCTGGTTGCCGTTCCTCTCGTGCTGCTGCTGGCGCGTGCGTGGGTATCATTCGCCGGATTGGCGCTTACGGCCGTCGCGCAGCTTGGGCTTACATGGATGTACTTCGGGTCCGCCGTAATGCGGGCTTATTTTGACACTCTGTCGCACATCTCGCGCTGGATCGGCGCCGCCGAGCTCTCCCTCGCGCCGATTCAGATGCATTCCCTTCGCTCCTTCTGGACCTTGCTCATCCCCTGGCCGAAGCTTGCGCTAGGCCTGTATCTGCTGAGTTCGCTCGTAGCCATCGCCATCACAGCCGCTGTCTGGAAATCCGATTCGCCGATCGCTCTGCGATTTTCCGCGCTGACCCTTGCTGCGGTGCTGGTGAATCCACATCTCTTTATTTATGACCTGCTGGTTCTCGCGCCCGTGATGCTGCTGATCGTGGACTGGATGCTCCGTAATCCCAACCACGCCTCATGCGACGCTCTTCGCCTGCTCGCTTATCTCGTTTTCGTTTTGCCGCTGTTCGGCCCGCTTTCCCGCTGGACGCACCTTCAACTTTCCGTTCCAGCATTTGCAGTGCTGTTGTGGGTCCTCTGGAGCTTTTCGTCTCCGGCAACCGAGGAGAATCTGGTTCATAAACTTGCCCCCAACGAATCCGGCGTTGTATAACGCTTCTTCCCACCGGGAACCTATGCAAATCTACAAAACTGTTTTGCTCACTGCAATTACATTAACCTGCACCCTTGTACTCGTCGCCCAAACCCAAGCCCAGAGCCGAATCCAGAGCCCAACCCAAGGCGAAGCGCCGAGCAAAGTGCAGAATGCGGCCAAGCCGAAACTGACTCTCGACGATTTTTTCAACTCTGTCAGTTTCACTGCGCTCGAAATTTCCCCCGACGGCAAAGCAGTGGTTATCTGCACTGAGCGCGCCGATTGGGACCAGCAGATCTTTCGCCACGATCTCTGGCTCTATCGCGACGACGCCAACGGCGGCACGCTCATCCAACTGACCCAATCCGGACACGACACCGAGCCGAAGTGGTCGCCAGACGGGCGCCGGATCGCATTTCTTTCCGAGCGAAAAACGTCGGCCGAAAAATCGGCCAGTTCCGACTCGGACTCCGATTCTGACTCTGATCCAAAAGAGGTCCCCGCCCAGATCTATCTCATCTCGCCCGCCGGTGGCGAAGCTTTCGCCGTGACTCAGGGGGAAGAAGAAGTTCACGCCTTCGCCTGGTCGGCCAACTCGCAGACCATCTACTTCGCCACGCGCCAGCCTTGGACGAAGACACAGAAGGACGACTACAAGAAGGAATGGAAAGATGTAGTCCAGTACCGTACCGCCGAGCGCGGCGACTCGATCTTTTCACTTGACCTTCAGATTGCGCTTGCTCATCAGGCCTCGATCTCCGCTAAAAACGGCAAAGATGACGAACAACCTGACCTTACTCCCGGCGCCGTCGAACTCACGAAAATGCCGCTCCGCATCGATCGCCTGCTCACCTCTCCCGATGGCTCGACGCTTGCCATCCTCACCAACGCCATCAACCAGCGCCAGGAAAAAATCGAAGACGTCGAACTCTACACATATCCAGTCTTCTATGCCCGCAGGACCTTGGACCCCCCTCCTGCGCCCGTCCGCCTCACCCATAACGAGGCGGTCGAGGTCTATCCACTCTGGTATATCAACCCGGTCAACCTGTTCTTCAGCGTCGCGGTGGGAGATCCCATGGGCCCCTACCGCGATCTGCAGCCGCATCTCTATTGGATCAACACGCTCGACAAGAAAGTCGCGCAGTGGGGCAAAGATTTCTTCGGCTCCATCGAACACTTTGCGCTAAGCGGTTCTTCAATTCTGGCCTCAGCGCGCATCGGCACCGAGGTCCAAATCTACACCGCTGCCCGGCTCGAAGACGCGCCACATCGCATCAGCTCCTGGCCCGGAACTTACGGCGAAATCTCCACTACCCCGCGTTCTCAGCGCATCGCTTTCGTGTACTCGTCCCTGGGCAAGCCGGAAGAAATATATCTTGCCGACTCGGTCGACAAACTGAACCAAGCCCGCCCCATCACCAGCTTCAACCAGACTCTCGCCGAAAAAGATCTCCCCCAAGGTAAGCCCTACCAGTGGAAGGCCGACGACGGTACCACCGTCGAAGGTATGCTCATTTACCCTCCCGGCCAATTCGAGGCCAAGCATCTGCCGATGTTCACCTTCATTCACGGAGGTCCAGCCGACGGCGACGGTAATCACTTCGAAGCCGACTGGTACCAGTGGGCCGCGCTCGCTGCCGCGAACGGATGGCTGGTTTTCGAGCCTAACTACCGCGGTTCCACCGGGTACGGAGACAAATTTCTGATGCAGATCGTCCCCGAAATCGTTTCTCGCCCGGGCAAAGACATTCTCGAAGGCGTGGACGCGCTGGTGAAGGACGGGATCGCCGATCCCGACCACCTTACCGTCGGTGGCTACAGCTATGGCGGATACATGACCAACTGGCTCATCACGCAGACAACGCACTTCAAAGCCGCCGTTACCGGCGCCGGAGCGGTGGAGAACGTCGGCAATTGGGGCAACGACGACACCACCTACGACGACGCCTATTTTCTTGGCGGACGCCCCTGGGAAGCTGCGCAGCGCTATCACGACGAAGCCGCGATTTTTCAGATCGACAAGGTGAAAACGCCCACGCATATGGTCGCCGGCGCCGACGATATCCGGGTGGCAGTGTTAGAGGACTATCTGCTCGAGCATGCCCTCTTTTCGCTCGGCGTTCCCAACAAGCTGCTGATCTTTCCCGGCGAAGGCCACTCGCTGGCCAAGAATCCCTGGCACGGAAAAATAAAAGTCCGCGAAGAGTTGAAGTGGCTCGAGAAATACGGAGGCGTGCCACTACGATAAGGCAGCGGAGCTTTTTTGCACGCACTGGGTTGCAGGCACACCCAGTACGACGGAGATTGCTATGTCCAATCCTCCGAGAAGAGCTTTAGCCATGTTCATCCTTGTGCTGTCCTGCGCCAAGGTTGCGATCGGCCAGACTTCTAACGCACCTCCGCCCGGAGTCTACAAAGTCGGGAACGGTGTCAGTCCTCCGAAAGTTATCTACGCACCCGAGCCCGAGTTCAGCGAGCAGCCCGCAAAGCGAATTATCAGGGGACTGTAATTCTCAAGCTGATTGTTGGGGAAGATGGTCATGCGCGAGACATACGGCTGGTTAACTCTGTCGGCATGGGTCTCGATGAAAAAGCTGTCGAAGCAGTCCAGACGTGGCGTTTCGAGCCCGGTCGCAAGAACGGTGAGCCCGTTCCCGTTGAGGTCGCGGTCGAAGTCGACTTCCACCTCTAGGACGACAATCCCAAGGTCGCCGATCTAACGGGACGAGCCAACGCGGGCGATCCTAAAGCGCAACTCGATCTAGCCCACGTCTACTTTGAGGGAAAGGAGGTGGGTAAGAACGACAGCCTCGCTCAAGCCTATCTCTACAAAGCCGCTAACAAAGGCCTACCCAAAGCCCAGTTCGAGCTCGGGGAGCGCCTCAGCCATCTCGACCCGCCCGAGTATCCCAAGGCCCAGCGGGCGGGATACAAACACAGTCATAAGGCTCTCAAGGAATTGTCGGCCAAGATGACGCCGGAACAGCAGGAACAGGGCCAATCGCTGGTCGATAATTGGACACTACCCTCAAAGTGAACACTGGCGATGCCGGCTTCGGCCCTGGACATTGATCGAACTCGCTAACCCCGCGGCTCATCGCGCGTCTGTAGCAGCGAACATCTCTGCTCGCAAGATCAAGCAGCGTTCGGCCGCGTCCAAATTGAAATAGGCGGAGATAATGATGAACAAAATAATGAACAACAGGACCGTCACCCTGCTGGCAGCTATTGTTTTGTTTACCTCGGTTACGGTGGTGAAATCAGCTACGCCGGCGCCCGCGTCCGGTCCCGAATATACCAGCGACGCCCAACTCAAGCTGCCCGACAACTACCGCGAATGGGTCTACCTGACCTCCGGGTTCGACATGAGTTACAGCCCGAATGCCACGGGGATGGATCACCACATGTTTGACAATGTCTTTGTCAATCCTGAGGCGTACAAGGCGTTCGTCGAGACCGGGACTTGGCCCGACAAGACCATGCTCGTGCTCGAAGGCCGGATGGCTGAGGGCAAAGGTTCCATCAATCAGAAAGGGAACTACCAGAGCACCGAGGTCATGGGGCGGGAGGTGCACGTGAAAGATGAATCGCGCTTTCCCGGCAAGTGGGCGTTCTTCATCTTCGACGATGCGAAGACCGCCAAAATGGTCGCAACCGACATGGCTTGTTACAGTTGCCACTCTGAGCACGCGGCGGTAGATACAACGTTCGTCCAGTTTTATCCCACGCTGCTGCCGATTGCGCGAAGCAAAGGCACGCTCAGCGCGGGTTATGTGAAGGAGAGTGGAGCGGGTCAAAAGTAGTGCGCTGTGCGAGGCGTCGGCAAAGCGGGATTCTCTATTTCCCCGCACTGGCCAGCTTCACACCCTTCGACGACACCGCGTACCGCGCGATGCCCTTGTAAAGCGCCTCGGCGATTTCTTCGCGGTAACCGTCGGAGCGCAACTTCTGCTCGTCAGTGGGACTCGAGACGAACGAAACTTCCGCCAGAATTCCCGGCATGGCGCTTTCGGTCAGCACCACGAATCCGGCTTC
>JASHNU010000102.1 GCA_030041475.1 Candidatus Sulfotelmatobacter sp. | reverse complement strand
CTGCTCGGCGGCCTGAACCTGCTGGCTATCGGCCTGCTCGGCGAAATGCAGGTCCGCCACTATCACGAACCCAGCCGGCGCGCGCCGTACTCCGTGGATCGCGTCCTGCGCTCGCAGAACGAAGAGCACAGCGTGTCTGAATAGTCCCGTCACGGCCGCTTCTCCAAAATCAATGGCACTCGATCAATGGACCTCAGGGGCTGACTACGACCGCTGGATGGGCCGCTGGAGCCGCCTTGTCGCGCGCGAATTCCTCGCGTGGCTGAACGTTACTGCCGATCTTCCCGCGGGTCTGCGCTGGATTGATCTGTGCTGCGGCAGCGGCGTTCTGACCGAGGCGATTGTTGAACGCGCTTCGCCCGCCAGCGTTGTCGGCGTCGATGCCTCTCCGCAGCAAATTGAATTTGCCCGCCGGCAACGCTCCTCAGCGAATGTTGCGTTTGAAATTTCCGATGTGATGTCGCTGCCTTTTGCAGACGCCAGCTTCGATGTTGCCGTTTCCGGCCTCAGCCTGAACTATCTTCCCGATCCATTGGGAGCGCTCGGGGAATTCCAGCGCGTCATCCGGCCCGGCGGCACGATTGCAGCCTATGTCTGGGATTACGAGCAAGGAGTGAGGTTCGTCCGCGAATTCTGGGATGCAGCCATGGCGATCGATCCCGACGCGGCCGCCTTGGATCAGGCCCGCCGATTTCCGATCTGCACGCCGCGCGAATTGGGCGCGCTGTTTGCGCGGGCGAAGCTGAAGGAGCCGGCTACGCAGGCCCTCAACATCGTGACGCGTTTCACGAGTTTCGATGACTATTGGGAACCAATCCTCGGCGGCCAGGGCTCGGCGCCGGGTTACTTGGCGACGCTCGGCCCCGAAACCCAATCGAAGATTCGCGATCGACTAAGGGCCGCGCTTCCGGCGAGCAGTACTGGAACAATCGAACTGCCGGCTCGTGCCTGGGCCGTCCGCGGGCAACGGCCGTGATGTTCGGGCGTATAATGTGCCGTTTGGTCGTCATGAGAGTTTTTCCGCTGGAGCCTTGCCATGGAAAAAGCCGTCCAGTACGAATTGCAGCTCGCCCGCCGCATGGCGCGGCTGGGCACTGAGACAGCGTTTGAAGTTTTGAACAAAGCCCGGGCCCTCGAGCGCCAGGGCCGAAGCATCATCCACTTGGAAATCGGCGAGCCCGATTTCGACACGCCCTCAAACGTCATCGAAGCAGCCGTCGACGCTCTGCACAAAGGCTGGACGCACTACGGTCCGTCCGCGGGCCTGCCCGAACTGCGTCAGACGTTGGCCGAGTACGTCAGCCGCACCCGCGGGGTGAAAGTCGCGAGCGACGAAGTCGTTGTCGTCCCCGGCGGTAAGCCGATTATTTTCTTCACAATGCTCGCCCTAATTGATGAGGGGGACGAAGTCATCTACCCCAATCCCGGCTTCCCCATCTACGAGTCGATGATCAACTACCTCGGCGGCCGCGCCGTGCCGATCAAGCTGCGCGAAGAACGGGATTTCGCGCTCGACGTCGACGAATTGGCCTCTCTTATCAACGACCGCACGAAACTCGTCATCATCAATTCGCCGCAGAACCCGACGGGCGGAATCCTTGAGCGCCGTGATATCGAGCAGATCGCAAAAGTCATTGGTGACCGCAACGTGATGATCCTGTCCGACGAAATCTATAGCCGTCTGCTTTTCGACGGCGCGCAGCATTTCTCCATCATGACTGTGCCTGGAATGCAGGAGCGTACCATCCTGCTCGACGGCTTCTCAAAAACCTACGCCATGACGGGATGGCGCATGGGCTATGGCGTGATGCGCCCGGACCTGGCCGCACAAATGACGCGCCTGATGACCAACTCCAGTTCCTGCACAGCGAGCTTCACGCAGGTGGCGGGGATCGAGGCCATCCGTGGCGACCAGAGTTCGGTCGGCCACATGCGCGACGAATTCCAGCGCCGCCGCGATGTGTTCGTGGCCGGGCTGAACAAGATCAAAGGATTTTCCTGCCGCATGCCCAAGGGCGCGTTCTACGTGTTCCCGAACATCACGCGCACGGGATGGAAGTCGAAGCCGCTCGAAGAAGCGCTGCTGGAGCAGGCTGGAGTCGCCGCTCTTTCCGGCACGGCGTTCGGCGCATTTGGGGAAGGCTACCTGCGCTTCAGCGTGGCCAATTCGCTGGAGAACCTGCAGGACGCGCTGAACCGGCTCGATCAGTGGACGAAGAAGAATCTGTAATCAGAGTTGCCATCAGAGCAACTGGGGCCCGATGAAACTAACCTTCGCTCTTGTCGCACTCGCTATGCTTCCACCCTGCGAAGCAATTTCCCAGGCGGAGCGAGATGGATGCCCGGTGAAGAACGAGAGAACGGCGATGAAGCTCTTGCTGGATAACAAAGCGAACAGCGAAGCAGCAGATCCGCGCCGCGTAGATGCTGCCTTCGCAACCCTGTCGTTCGCCACCGCCTACAGGGGAAAGAATTACGTCAAATTTCTGGTGAGCATGCTCGACTTCGAGCGATCGGTAACCGAAATTGAGTACGCGGATGGTCGCGCGAACCTCAGGTATCCAGCGATGGGCGATCTAAGTGCGCTGCAAGGTTTAGGCAAGAATGTAGTGCCCTATCTGATCAACGGTATAAGGGAAAGCGACAGCGAGGTGCTACGGACGAATGCGGGCCGAATCCTCGGGGAAATTAACTACTGCAAGGCATTGAAGGTGCTATCGCGAGCGGCCGAGACGCCAGTCCTCCCATTCGAGCAGAAGGAACGGTTGGAAGCAGCCGAAAAACAAATCAGAGATTGGGACCCGAACGAGTTTATTTGCTCGTGCGCGGCAAACTCTCCGTAGGCTATCGCGGTTCGGAGTCGTGCCGGGCTAACTGCGGATTGTTCAAATCTCATGCCAGCAAAAAAGAAGCCCGCCGCCAAACCCAAGCCCTCCCGCATCGCCACGCCAGGCTATGGTTTTCCCAAAGGGACCAAGGGTCTGCTGGCGTGGTCCTGGGCGGAGCAGCGCCTGAAGAAATCGCACAACTATTGGATTACGACGGTTAAGCCCAACGGCTCCCCGCACACCATGGTGGTCTGGGGTTTATGGCAGGATGGCCGCTTCTTGTTCTCGACCGGTGGCCAGTCGCGCAAGGCGCGCAATCTCGCCCAGAATCGCAACTGCGTTGTCTGCACCGAAGATGCGAGCGAAGCCGTCATCGTCGAGGGCGTTGCCGAAATCGCCGATGTCCCCGCGCGGCGCAAGTTCCTTCCTGCTTACGAGCGCAAGTACAAATTCAACATGTCGACGATGAAGGACGGCATGCTCTCGATGAAGGAACCGGTGTTTGCTGCCGCCCGCGCGTGGCGTTCGGGTTATGGGAAAAATACTTCCAGAGCCGCTCCACCCGCTGGAAGTTCGACCCCTAGCAAATCTCCTGACACAAGCTGGCTTCTATACATAACTCACTTCTGAGCCCTTGCCAGGAGCTAAAATCGTACGCCGCGAAGGAACTGAGTCGACAGAACTTAGCCGCCGCGGCGAGTTCCCGTCGCGTCACCACCGTATGTGATCCGAATCACGGCCCGCCGGGAAGCTCCCCGCATAACCTTGCCTGTAGCGCCTTCTACGCGCCTTTCTTTGTCCTGCTAGTTCATGTCCTGGCAGAAGGGGGAGCCATGGCCCTTATCGATTCCACCAGCGGAAAAGTCATTCGCGATTATTCCATCGAGGAACTCAGAGATGCCGCCAATCTGATGCGCGGCTACGACCTGGTTGCGCTGTGCGCGGCCGGCTCCGGCCACGCCGGCGGCACCCTCTCCATCATGGACATTAGCGCCGCTCTTTATCTCAAGGTGGCCAATCACGATCCGAGGAATCCGAATTGGGTCGATCGAGACCGCATCCTCTGGTCGACGGGACACAAGGCACCCAGCCTGTATCTCGGCTTGGCTTTCGCCGGGTTCTGCCCACTTGACGATGTAGTAACGCTGCGCAAGCTCAGCTCGCCGTATCAGGGCCATCCGCACTGGCTCAAACTGCCCGGCGTCGAAGCGTCCACCGGATCGCTGGGCCAGGGATTGAGCATCGCAGTCGGCCTTGCTCTCGCCGGGCGACTCGACCAACAGCAGCACAAAACTTTTTGCATCATGGGCGATGGCGAGCAGCAGGAGGGCCAGGTCTGGGAAGCCGCCATGGAGGCCGGACATTACCATCTCGACAATCTGATCGGCATCATCGACTGCAATCGCCTGCAGATTGATGGCTGGGTCAAGGACGTGATGGAAGTTGAACCCCTCGCTGCCAAGTATGCCGGCTTCGGTTGGGACGTGATGCGCATCGATGGTCACGACATGACCCAGGTGGTGGATGCGCTGCAGCAGGCCAAGTCTGTAAAAGGACGGCCGGTTCTCATCCTGGCGGATACGGTAAAGGGCAAGGGCGTCAGCTTCATGGAGAATCAGGCGGGGTGGCACGGCAAGGCGCCGAACTACGAAGAAATGACAAAGGGATTGCTGGAGCTTGGCCTGAGCGAACGTATCCCGGTGGCGCACCTGCTCGACAAGGCGAAACAATACCAGGTTGAAGTCGATCACAAGCTCGACACCAAAATGCCGAAGTTTACGCGCAATTACTGGTGGAATGCCACCCCCAACATGAAAGTGAAAATGGAGCCTACCCGCAAAGGCTTCGGCCAATCGCTCGCCGAAAACGGCGATGACGAGCGCGTAGTCTGTTTGGGCCTTGACATTTCCGGGTCCATTACGATCAGCGACTTTTATTCGGGCAAGCCGGAGCGCAAGCGACGCTGGATCAGCATGGGCATCGCCGAGCAGTCAGCAACCTCCGCCGCGGCTGGCCTGGCGCGGGAAGGGAAGTTGCCTGTGCTCGGCACCTACGCGACCTTTGCCGCGGCGCGAAATCTTGACCAGATTCGCACTTCAGTTTGCTACGGCAACTTCAATGTGCTGATCGCCGGAGCGCACGGGGGAGTCTCCGTCGGTCCCGACGGCGCAACCCACCAGGCGCTCGAAGACCTCTTTGCCATGCAGGGTCTGCCCAACATGTCGGTCGTCGTTCCATGTGACGCGGTCGAAACTCGTAAAGCGACAACGTACCTGCTGCTCGAGCACAAGGGCCCGAAGTACATCCGCTTCGCGCGCGAGGCCACACCGATCGTCAGCGAGGAAAAGACGCCGTTTGTCTTCGGCCAGGCTAATGTCATCCGCTTGCGGCAAGAGACCTCCGACTTCGTGAAGGCCTTCGAAACGGTTCTGGCCTCGTCTTACAAGAACGAAGCAGAAGACCTGAGCATCATCGCCTGCGGTCCTATGGTTCCTGAGGCGATGCGCGCGGCATACATCCTGAAGAAAGAATTCGGATATGAAACGCGGGTTCTGAATCTGCACACGCTCAAGCCGATTGACGCGGACGCGATCGTGCAAGCGGCCCGCGAAACCGGAGTCGTCGTCACCGCGGAAGAGCATCAGATCGGCGCACTGGCCTGGCGCGTCAGCGGTATCCTCACCGAGTGCCCGCAACTCTACGGCCATCCCGTGATCACGGGGGCAATCGGTGTGAAAGACCGCTTCGGAGACTCTGGCGCTCCCTGGGAACTGATAAAGGAATTCGAAGTCAGCGCCGAGCACATCGCCCACAAAGTCCTCGAGTTGATGGCGATCAAGAAGAAAGGTCTCGTCGAGCGAGTCGAAAGAAACTTCGCCGAAGTGCGTTAGCCGCGTGCGGCCTGCCGATCGCCGCGGGTTCAGCAGCCCGTTACTTTCGTTACCATGGCTGCACCCTGGCGGTCACGCTTCGTCCCGCTATTCCCACCTATAATTCGATCAACCCTTAATTTTTCGAAGTTGCAGGACGGCCGCAAGTTGCCGCTCAACGCAGGATTGCGGCCAGCGTAGTCGATATCAAATGGGAAAAGATCGACAGAATTCAAAACAGGGAACATGGATCTACAATCCCTGGCTTGACCTGATTGTGGGCTGCGGGGCGTGGTCGGCGCCGCTTCTGCTGCTTTCCTACTTCTCTCTAGCGTCGAGCACGCGCGCCTTGTCGGTTGTGTTCTACGCCCTGGCCCTGTTCTTCAACTATCCGCATTACATGGCGACGATTTATCGCGCCTACCATCGCGCGGAGGACTTCCAGAAATATCGCATCTTCACCGTGCACATCACGGCGCTGATCTTGCTGACGCTGGTGCTGTCACATTTCTCGGCCCGTCTTCTGCCCTGGATCTTCACCATCTATTTGACCTGGAGCCCGTGGCACTACAGCGGACAGAACTACGGCTTGTTCATGATGTTCGTCCGCCGCGCCGGCGCCGATCCCGACAAGGCGACGCAAAGAGCGTTGTATAGCGCCTTCATTGTTTCGTATCTCATTCTTTTCCTCGGCTTCCACACCGGGCCTTCGACCGATCCGCTTTTTGTATCGCTGGGAATTCCTGCCATCATTAGCGTGTGGGAACAGGTCATTCTCGGTGTTGCCTTCGTCGGCCTGTCCGTCTTCGGGCTTTTGCGCCTGGCACGCGCGGCAGGCTGGCGCAAACTGGTTCCGTCGCTCACGCTTTTTTCGTCGCAGTTCCTGTGGTTCGTGGCGCCCGCGGCAATTTCCCTGATCAAGGGCCTCGAGATTCCGCAGAACCGATATAGTTCGGGTGTGCTGGCCGTGATGCACTCGGCGCAATATCTCTGGATCACCAGCTATTATGCGCGGCGCGAGGCTGCCGGCGACACGGCGAAATCCGGGCGAAGGTGGCGCCCGCTCGCATATTTTGGCGTGCTGATCCTGGGCGGCATCGCCTTATTCGTGCCCGGACCGTGGCTCGCGAGCCGTGCGTTTCATCATGACTTCATAGCCAGCTTTCTGATCTTCACAGCGCTGATCAACATTCACCACTTCATTCTGGACGGCGCGATCTGGAAACTGCGCGACGGGCGCATTGCATCGCTGCTGCTCAACTCGCGGGAACGCATTGCCGACGCCGGCGCCGAAGCGAGTGGCCATTTTGCGGCCGCGTGGCAGTGGCTGGTGGGAAACACCACGGGAGCGAAGTCGCTGCGCGTCGGTGCTGCGCTCATGTTGCTGGTATGGGGCACGCTCGACCAGGCGCGTTACTACCTGGCGCTCCGCAGCGACGACATGCAGGATTTGCAGCGCGCCGCCGCGCTCGATTCGTATGACAGCACGCTGCAAATGCGGCTGGCGGAGCGCGCTGTCCAAAACAACCAGCCCGAAGAGGCCGAAGTCGCATGGAAACAGGCGATCCGTTCGGAGCCTGCGAATCCGGTTCCACGCCAGCAGTTGCTCCGGTTCCTGATCAATGAAAACCGCTTCGACGAAGCTTATACACTGACCGAGGTGTCGCTCAAGTATGCGCCCCGCGATGCCAATCTCCTTGTCGACCGCGGAATTCTTGCGCTGCGTCTGGGCCACGCCGACCAGGCTGTGAGCAGTTGGAACCAGGCGCTGGTAGTCGACCCCAATCAGACAGCTGCGCATCTGTATCTCGCCGACGAGCTCGATCACGAAAATAAGCCCCAGGCGGCCGCGCAGCAGTACAATGCGTTTCTGCAGAAGGTAGCCGCGCAGAAAGCGGAACGTCCACCGGCCGATAAGGTCATCGCCATCGTGTTACGCATGGCCGATTGCCAGGCACGGTCGTCCGAAACCGAGCTCGCCATCAAGTCTTACCAACTCGCGGAAAAACTGGCCGCGCAGACTGGCCAGCCCAAACTCGAAAGCATGGCCGATGTGAGCCAGGCCGAACTCGAGGCTCGCAATGGCAAGCTGGACGCGGCATTGGAGCTTTATCAGGACGCGCTGCGCCTCGACGATTCCGTCGCCGATACGTCCGCCAGCGCCGAAGACTGGTTCGCCTACGGACACTTCCTTGATGAGGCAGGTTTCGCCCCGCGTCTGGCGTACGCGTGTCTGGTCAAATCGGAATCACTCCGGCAATCGCTGTCCAACCCCGAGACGCCACCGTCTTTAACGGCAGAAAGGCAACAGATCGAGAAAAGCCTGGGCGCGGCGGCGGCGGCAATTCGCCGAAATCCCGACCCGTTCCTCCAGCAGGCATCGGTGCTGCGCCGTTAAACACTGCCCGCTAAGGACATCGCGGAGAGAGCTTGCCGCATCCCAGCAACTAATTGACACTATGTGGGTCGTGCTGAACAATAAAAACATCCTTACAACTCATTTGTTCTACTTCCTAAGGAGGAAGACTGAATGGCCGATGAAGGCGGACAGATGCACATGGAGCAGCAGTCAAACGCCGGCAAGTGGCTGTTGACGTTGCTGGCGGTTGTGGCGGTAGCGGCTCTGGGCTATGCGCATTACACAACTCACACGGCAGTAAATCAGCTGAAACAGGATCTGAATACCAGCCAGGCCCAAATCAAAGAACTGCAGAGCCGCGTGCAAACCGCGGAAGCACAGGAGGAAACGCTGGCGCACCAGGCCGGCATGACCAAGAAAGAATTGGTCGAACGAACGGCTCAACTGCAGGCTGAGCAGAAAGCTACGGCGAGCCGCCTCGAGAAGGAACAGCAAGCACAGTCCGCGCAAATTGGCCAAGTCAGCGGCGATATCGCTGGTGTGAAGACTGACGTTGGCGGAGTGAAATCTGACGTCGCTTCCACCAAGGCCGATCTTGAAGCCACTAAAGCCAAGCTGCAAAGCACCATTGGCGATCTCGGGGTGCAGAGCGGCCTGATCGCCAACACGCGCTCTGATCTGGACATCCTCAAGCACAAGGGCGACCGCAACTATTACGAATTCACGCTGCTGCGCGGGGCGAAACCGCAGCCGGTTGCCACTGTGAGCCTGCAACTGAAGAAGGCGGACTCCAAACACGGCAAGTTCACGCTCAACGTCACGTCTGACGACAAGACGATCGAAAAGAAAGACCGCAACATCTCCGAGCCAATTCAGTTTTACTCGGGCCGCGATCACCTTTTGTTCGAGCTCGTGGTGTGGACCGTCGACAAGAACAAGGCCACGGGATATTTGAGCACTCCGAAAAGTGCCCCCGTGCCGGTGACCGCGAACTGAAGTCGTTTGGAATGGCACGAGCGGGAACGGCACGACTTGTAGCCGTGCAGGTCGCGCTCGCCGTACGGGAAGTAGATGGTTCGATCAGTTGCCTGAAGTACGACAAGATCAAGCCCGACGCCAACACGCACCCGGTGCGGCGCCGGTTCATCGAGAAGAAGCAGTAGGCCTTCACTCGACAGCCAGAAACTTCACACACACCGGCTCGGACAGGTCGACCACTTTGCCGCTCGGCGTCAGGCGACCCGTGTCCAAGTCGATCTTGAACACCACGATACTGTTCGACTTTTCATTTTCAGCCAACAGAAACTTGCCTGTAGGATCAATCGCGAAATGCCGCGGCGTCTTGCCTTTCGTCGAAGCGAATTCGACAGATGTCAGTGTGCCCTTTGCCGAATCGATCGCGAATACGGCAATGCTGTTTGCATCACCGCGGTTCGAAGCATAAAGAAACTTGCCGGAAGGATGCACTTCGATCTCCGCGTCCTCGATTGCTCCCTTGAAGTCGTCCGGCAGTGTTGACACTGTTTGTAGGCGACGGAATGATCCTGCTTTCAAATCGGCAGAGAGCGCCGTCACTCTGCCCTGCATCTCGCTGATCACGTAGGCAAACTTGCCGTCAGGACGAAGCGCGAAATGCCTTGGCCCGTCTCCAGGATCAGTTTTGACAAACGGCGGATCGTTTGGCGTGAGCTTACCCTTCGCGCTGTCAAATTTGTAGACAAGAAGTTCATCGAGGCCGAGATCATCCACAAATGCGAAACGGTTATCAGGTGAAAGATCGATCGAGTGCGCGTGCGGCCCTTCTTGCCGCTCGGGATTTGCGCCGTGGCCGGTGTGCTGCACGAAATCAGACGCTACGCCGAGCTTCCCATCTCCGAGAACAGGAAAAACGGCAACGCTGCCCCCGGTGTAGTTTGCAACCAGCGCCCACTTACCCGTTTTGTCCACGGTGACATAGCAGGGATCGGCCCCACGCGTCGCTACTTCATTCAGGAACCTCAATTTCCCAGTCGCCCGGTCGATTGCGAATGCGCTGACTCCGCCACTGTTAAAGCCCTGGTAGTTGCCGAGTTCATTCACTGCGTAAAGAAAGCGTCCGTTGGGATGAATCGCGATCCAGGATGGATTTGTCGTTTCGGCGGCTAAACCAAGGGGCGTGATCTCGCCCGAGTCCGCGTCGTAACGGTAAGCGTAGATGCCTTTGCTGGGGTTCTTCTCTTCGTTGGTATAGGTCCCAACATAAAAGAGATACTTGCCGCGACGGGCCGCCGACCACAAAAGAGAAACTGTAAACAGCCCAAGCAAAACAACCAGAAGCGAAGGTCGGAATATTCTCATCTCGTTCGCAGAAGTTGGATGTTCGATGGCTCGTGAATGGCGGCGGTTCTTACTTCGACATCACAATTGGCAACTGCTGATCGTAGGGCCAGATGCTGACACTCACACCCTGACGCTGTTGGAACTTGTCCATCGGCATGGGAAAGACAACGATGGCCGTGCGTGTGACAGATTCTCCAGGTTGAATCTTGGCTTCGGGCGAAAGTGCGGGCTGCGCGCCGTTTTTCAGCGCAGGGAAGGCCTGGAAGTAGCGATCGAAATCGACCGCCGAAACCGCGTCCGCAGTGGATACGCCGGTGTCTGTCTTGAGCACGCCCTGAATGCTGCGCACGTAAAGAATCTTGTCGCTGGTGTTGTGCAGGGTGAAAGTCAGCGCCACCATCGTGGAACCCTGACCAGGAATCTCGACCGCGATTACGTTGTCGAGCGAACCTTCAGCCTGCGGTTTGGCACGCTTGAGAAACGATGCGACCAGCACGACGACCACCACGGCGGCAATCGCGAGAAGGACAATTTTGGCCGGCGGTAAATTTCGTTTCGCGGTGCCGAACTCTTCGCCGATATTGATCGTTGGTCCGGAGAGCGTGGGACCGCCGGGAGCGGCCGGCGGCGTTTGCGCGTTAGGAGGCTGGGACGGTGACGAGGGAACTTCAGGCATAGGAGTCGTTGTCAATTCTACAGCTTGTCGCGCGCACGGGCGACCGCCTGAACGCTCTTGTTTTAAGCGCTTTCTTCCCGCAGGTCTTGCGTACCGAGCGCCGGAACGACTTCGAGCTGGGTGTCCCCGCTATCCCAGACCTGCTCGCGCACGGTTCGCGCCATGATGACGCATCCGTGCGACGCGCAGCCGGGAGCCTCAATCGAGTCGCCGTGCATTAGAAAACCACTGCGCCCAAACGTGTTGGTGCCCGGTGCCGGCTGAAGCGTAAGAACGTACGGCCCATGTGCGGCAGTGTTCACCGGTGGCCCGACAATAATCCAGTCTCCCTGGGGAATCGGCCCCACGTTCGCCACGGCCTGCATGGAAGGATTGTTCTTGCCCTCATCGAAACCGGAATATCCGGTTCCAATCAACTGGCCATCTTGCAACAGCTGGCCGCTGTCTTGCGCATAAGTCCACATGTCAACTCCCCATCCGCGGGAGCCGGCGAAACATTGACCGCACAATGCAGCTGGCACTCCGGCGCCTAAGAAGTGGAAAAGCGCTCGCCCTGTTTGCTGGCGACTATAGACCGGCTGGGCAGGTTGAGGCAAATTCTTTCGCATCTACCACGCGTGCTTCATCGCCTTGGCGAATTTCTGCGCCGGCAGCGTATTCAGCACGTCGTCCTTGGTCAACCACGCCCGCCGCGCCTGCAGCACCCCGTACCGCATCTTCTCGAGATGCGAGGTGTGATGGGAGTCGGTATTGATGACAATCTTCACGCCCGCCTGCTTGGCCTGCCGGAGGTGCACATCGTTCAGATCCAGACGGTCCGGGTAAGCGTTTAGCTCCATCGCGACCTTGTGCTTCGTCGCAGCCGCGAGTATGGCATGCATGTCGAGGCGATAACTGTCGCGGCGCAACTGAATGCGGCCCGTGGGATGGCCAATGATCGACGTGTTCGGATTTTCTATGGCCTTGAGCAGACGTTCGGTCTGATCCTGATCGAACAAGGTGTGAATGCTCGCGATCACCAGGTCCATTTGCGCCAGCACGTCGTCGGAGAGATCGAGTTCGCCGTCGGCCAGGATGTCCACTTCGATTCCAGCAAACATTGTGATGCCCTCGATTCGCTTACCAGCCTCGCGAATGCGCGCAATGTGTTCGACCGCGCGCTTGTCGTCGAGGCCGTTGGCGAAGGCCAGATTCTTCGAGTGATCGGTAATGGCCATGTATTTATAGCCGCGCGCTTTCGCAGCTCTAGCCATTTCCTCGATCGTGTTCTTGCCGTCGGTCTCGACGGTGTGCATGTGCACATCGCCCTGAATGTCTTTTTGCTCGATCAGCCGCGGCAGAGCATGCTTTTCCGCGAGGTCGATCTCGCCCAGGTTCTCCCGCATCTCCGGAGGAATGCAGTCGAGCTTCAGCTTGGCGTAGATTTCTTCTTCGGTTTTGCCGGCCACTGGCTTTTCGCCTTCCAGCGTCGCGAGGCTGTATTCGTTGAGGGTATAGCCCATCTTGAGCGCACGCTGGCGCAGGGCCACGTTGTGCGCCTTCGATCCCGTGAAATACTGCATTGCCGCGCCGAAGGATTCTGGCGGCAGAAGCCGCACGTCCACCTGCATGCCGCTGCGCACATGAAAGCTGATTTTGTTGTCGCCGCTGGCAATCACGTCCATGAGCGGCGGATACTGTGCGGCATAGGCGATCGCTTTTTGGCGGCCCTGTTCTGAGGCGCAGGCTTTACCGGTAACCAGGATATCGAGGTCGCCCACACTCTCCCGCCCACGCCGTAGCGATCCAGCCGGAGTGACCTTGTCAATGCCAGGACATTTCTCGAGATACGCGGTGAGTTTCTCCGCTTCGGTTTCGGCGGCGTCAATCAAAAAACGTCCGCTGATGCGGCGATAGTCGGCGATCGCCTTCAGCAGCTTGGCTTCATGCTTTTCGCCCATGCGCGGCAGGATGCGGATTTTCCCCTCCTGCGCCAACTTCTCCACGCCGTCCACATCGCTGACTTTGTACGCGCTCCAGATCAGCGCGATCGTCTTCGGGCCCAGCCCCTGAATCTTCAGCAACTGCAGCATCGACGGATGATATTTCTCAAGCAGCTGCTTTTGCACGGCTAGCTGGCCATCTTTGAAAAGCTCCTGCAAGTTCTGCAGCATGCCTTTGCCAATGCCAGCGATGGCCAGCACCTGCTTGGGCTCGCTGATGATTTCTTTGATCTGTTGCGAATGATTCTCTATCGCCTGCGCCGCGTTGCGGTAGGAGCGGATGCGGAACGAATCCTGCCCATCGATCTCCAGCAGATCAGCAGTTTCGTAGAGAATGTTGGCGATGGCCTTGTTGTCCACCGACTAAAGATAAACAAGAATCACGATCAGGGCCAGAGGAGTGGAGGAAAAGACAGATTGCGAAATCTCCTTACCGTACACTAAACCCCGGCGGGTGCCGGATCGCGCTCGCTGGAGCAAAGAGTGGAATAGAACAGCGACTACGAAGCCTTGGTTACGTTCGCTGCCTGTGGCCCTTTCTGACCCTCGGTGATTTCGAATTCCACCTGGTCGCCTTCCTGCAGGCTCTTATATCCCTCCGAACTGATCGCGCTATAGTGAACAAAAACGTCCGGCCCATCCGCGCGTCCGATGAAACCGTACCCCTTGGCGTTATTGAACCACTTGACAGTTCCTTTCAGGCGTTCCACTAGGCCCCTCTTTCCGCACGTCCTTTAGATTGGGGCCCAAGGACGTGCACCGCAGGTCATTTGGATGCATTTTGTGCCGTCAGAGGTAAGCTGTCAACTATCGCCGCTAGGGTGAAGGAAAGGAAAGTCGAAAGCGGGAAAGCAATGTGGGTGCCGGGTCAATGCTGGCTTGCCTTTATCAAGCGAACGCCTTTTTCCGCAGCTTCGCCTTGTGCCACACATACTCAAGCCACAACACGGACGAAATCGTCTTGGCATCGCGAATCGTGCCGTTCATGATCATGCGAACCGCTGACGTCAGTGGAACCATTCGCTTGTAAATCACTTCGTCCTCTTCCGGCTGCGCCTGGCCGCTATGCAGTCCGGTCGCCAGGTAGACGGACATCGTCTCCGCTACAAAGCCCGGACTGGCATAGAACTTGAAAATGCGACGCCAGCGGGAAGCGCGGTAACCGGTTTCCTCAAGCAATTCGCGCTGTGCGGCTTTCATCTCCTGCTCGCCTGCATCAATGCGTCCGGCGGGCAATTCCCACAGATAATCGTGGGCGGCATGACGGTACTGGCGCTCCAGAAGGACGCGGAGCCGCGCGCCCCTGTCATCCACGGCGAGTACAACGACTGATCCGGAATGATGAATCAGGTCCCGGCGGACGCGAACTCCGCCGGGTTCCTCGACGCGATCGCTCGTCACCCAAAACACCGGCCCACGATACACCGTGCGAGAAGAAAGAATGCGAGCCCTGGAGCGCTTGTTGCCGGTTAATTTCTTTCGGGTGGCAGATTTGGCCATGCAGACAATATAAAGCAGGCGTCCGACTTCAGGCCGCGGACGTCGGACCTCAGACCCCGCAACTAGGACCTCAGAACTCATGATCTCGATTGGATCGCCACGCTCGTGCGAGCGGCCCAGCTTCCGAAGTCCAAGGATCAAGGCGGGAGGTCTGATGCCTGAGGTCTGATGTCCGACGCTCCTTCTGCTATGCTGCCCGTCATGGCACCGAAGCCACTCATCGCGATTGTGGGCGCAGGAAATCTCGGAAGCGCTCTTGCCCGATCTTTGCGCCGCGCAGGCTACGTCATCGATGTAGTTCTGGCACATTCGCCGGGCAAATCTCTACGTAAAGCGAAACGGCTGGGAAACGAGATCGGTGCCCGCGCTGCTATTGATCCATCAGCGCTGGAAGACGCTGACGTAGTCTGGCTCTGTGTTCCCGACTCCGTCATGGCTCACGCAGCGGATGGACTGGCAGAAAAACTGGACTGGTCGGGAAAAACGGCTCTCCACTCCAGCGGCGCGCTCACTTCCGACGAACTAGCTCCGCTGCGGCGGCGAGGCGCGTCCGTCGCCTCCGTGCACCCGCTCATGACGTTTGTGTGCGGATCGCGGCCACCACTCGCAGGTGTTCCCTTTGCGCTTGAAGGTGACGCTCGCGCGCTGCGTGTGGCGCGCCAAATCGTACGAGACGTCGGCGGCAACGCATATTCGATTCGCAAACAAGACAAAGTCACCTATCACGCGTGGGGAACTTTCGCGTCCCCCTTATTTACTGCGCTCCTTGCCACGACCGAGCAGGTTGCAGCTCGCGCAGGAGTGAATCGGAAATCCGCGCGGCGACGGATGATTCCCATCCTGCTGCAGACGCTGGCCAACTATGCAGCTTTCGACGCTGCCGGAGCATTCAGCGGGCCGATCGTGCGTGGCGATGTCGACACAGTGAAGCGCCATCTCCGCGTCCTGCGCAAGGTTCCAGCGGCCGAAGCCGCTTATGCGGCCTTGGCGAGGGCGGCATTGTTGTATCTGCCCGCGAAGAAAAAAAATTCTCTCAGGAAACTGCTCAATTCCCGCCTTCACTGAGTCGTCCAATATAAGTCAGCAGCGCAAGCACTACAAACGGGAACGAGGCTGCAGTACGAAGTGGCAATGCAAAAACGGCCGTCCATTCAAACAGCGGTGGCGGGAGCCACGGACGCGCTACGATGAGACCGAAAGCCGCCACCCACGGCCAGAAGAGAACGATTGCGCCCACCGCAAGCAGAATTCTCGAAACGAATCCTGCGGTGCGCAAGTTCGACGCGTCGCAGACTGCGAGCAAGATCGCCGGGAAGAGAATTACCTGGTCATAGATCGCCTGGCCGGGTAGTAGCGTCACGGATGTGATGCCCAACAGCAGGCTGATCGTCCGCCAGAAATCTGGAGAATCCGAAGTGGCGCGACGCTTTCTCCACGCCAGCCAAGCGCCCACGCCAATCAGGGCGACCAACGCTGCCGGTCCCAAATACGCACCCAGTACGGATCCAGGCAACAGATTCACCAACGCCGGCGTTGCATACCGCGGATATTCGACTATGACCTTCAACCATTGACCAATCCAGTGTGGCCAAATCCACAACGACGCTCCCACCAGCAGGAGCAGCGTTGCCAAGAATCCAACCCATAATCGCGCGCGGCCACGCTTTGCCAGGCTCCAGATCAAGAGATAGAAAATCGCAAGCAGCGTCATCTGGGGCTTCATCAACGTGAGCGCCATGAACGATCCTGCAAGGAGGAGCCGGCTCTTTCTAACGGCTAGCGCTGCGCTGGCCAATAGAAATCCGACAAGTAAACCGGGTTGCTCTGCGAAAAATCCCTCCAGGACCGGATAGTTGCACAGTAGCAACAGCAGCAGAACCGCAAACCACAGCGGTTGCGGGTGCCAATCCAGCGCCAGCATCCATAGCCAGACACTCGCCGCAGTCAGTAGCGGCAGCAAAACCACCAACACAACACGAAGATGCGAAAAGTTCAGTTCCGCAGCCGGCCACAACACAAGATCAGTGAAGGCCGGATAGGCGAACGTACGGTAGTCCGGCGGTGGATCTGATGGGTGCATTGAATCGAGCGGGCGGCCGTACAGCCCGATCTGGATTTCCCGCGTCATTTCGGGGCTGTAAAGGTTGCAACGCTGACGCAAGCACGCTCGAGAAGTCAGCCAGACTGGGTAGAAGTCGTTGCCGAAAGAGTAACCATTTCCCAGTCCCTGCGCTGTTCGCGCGGCGATTACGCGCGGCAGGAGTAATCCCAGGTGGTAATAGAGCATCGAGCCTGCCCCTAGCAGGGCCAGGCATAAAGCAGCCGCCTGCACGCGCAGTGACATGGGTTTGCCAGGTTCAAAATCAGCCATTCGAGAATCGGGGTGAACGGATCTGGATCAGCGACTCGGAGCTCAACGAGCCAGAACTGCGCGAATCAATGCTGTCGAAAACGGCTCAGGCGAATTAGAGCACGGGAAGGGAATTCTCGCAAAACTGGTGTCGATGCGGCAGTCCGGATTGTCTGCTCAAGCCTTGGGTTCAGCTGTCGATGCCCCATACGACCCGCAGCGGCTGTGCATGCGCTCACGGAATTGCTCGCGCTCTTCAGGAGTCATCTTTTCCCAGCGCTCGAACATTCTCCGCCGCCAGTTCCAGTCCGGGCGGGGGCCGCCACGGAAACGCGGCCCGCCGAACAGAATCTTGCTCAGCACCAGGATTCCCACCGCCTGCCAGAACCTGATTGCATGCAGGCCGAACAGCGGCGGCATCAGCCAGTTCCACAGGCTCATCACGAAGTAGCTGAATACCGCCAGAAAAAGCGCCGCAAACATCGCGAACATCAATCCTTTTGCAAACCAGTTGCGTCTCATATGCCTGTCCTGTTCCTATTTCTGATCTCTGAATTCCTCGTAGATGTCGCGTAGCCGCTCCCGCAGATGTTTCACTGCATAGTGCTTGCGTGAAATCAGAGTGCTCACCCCCACGCCAGAGTCCTCGGATATTTCCCTAAAGCTATAGCCCATCAATTCATTGGCCACGAAAACGTCTCGCTGCTCCGGCGGCAATTCGTCCAGCGCGTGGTCAAGTTCTTCCAGCAGCACTTTCCGAGCGTAAGCCGAATCGGGCCCGGCGTTGGGAGCCGGCAGCAAATCATCCAGCGATTGCGCGTCACCGTCTTCAGTGCCCCGCTGCGGCTCCGTTCGCGCCGCTTCGCGCTGCTTTCGGCGGAACAGATCGATGATGCGGTTGCGGGCAACGCGAAATAACCACGCCGTCACCTGCTCGATCGGCGTCATCATCCGGTAGGCCTCGACTAGCTCGTAGAAAACCTCCTGCAGGATGTCTTCCGCTTCGCCCCGATCGGGCACACGACGCCGAATAAAGCTGCGAAGCCGGGGCTCATCGCGAGCGATCGCTTCCGAGATTTCTCGATCCTGCTCCGCCATCGGCCACCGTGTTTGCAGCGCCTGATCCATCAACAGGTGTCCATCTACTCATATAGACGAATCAGCCGGCAAAATATTGTAGGTGAGCCTGTGACTGGAAGTAACTGCTGAATCTGATGGTGATGCAGTTAGTTTTCTTGGGAGTCCGTCAACCCGAAGGCCTGCGTTCTAACCGGCGGGCCGAGAGCCTGCCCTGAGCGCTCGACGAGCGGAGCGAGGGGGAGTCGAATGGGGGCATCATCTGTTAGTCCGCGCGAGATCCCTCGCTCCGCCTGAAAAACGGCTTCGCTCGGGATGACGCAAACAAAGGTAGGGCTCCGGATTCAGTCGCGGAACATTCCTTCGCCACAATTAGCGTGCGACGCTCGCAGTCGCGCGCTGGCTCGATTGGCTGTCAAGATCCAGATTCAGCTCCAGCACGTTTACCCGCGGTTCACCGAGAAAGCCCCATTGGCGACCTTCGGTGTGCTTCTTCACTAGTTGGCGTATGGCCTCTTCACTCATTTGCCGTTCGCGCGCAACTCGCGGCACCTGAAACTCCGCCGCTGCGGGGGAAATATGCGGGTCCAGACCGGACGCGGATGTCGTCAGCAGATCTACCGGAACCGGCTGATTCGGATTCTCCGCCGCAAGCCTGGCCGCGTCATCGGCTACGCGCGCGATCAGCTTCTGATTCGTCGGTCCCAGGTTTGTGCCGCCGGAATTTGCTGCATCGTAACCATTCCCGGCCGCGGAAGGCCGCGGATGAAAATAGCGTGCCCCGGTGAAGGGCTGTGCAATGATGCGCGATCCGATCACCTGGCCATCCCGCGTGATTAACTGCCCATTAGCCTTGTCGCGAAACAGGCCTTGCGCAATACCCGTCACCACCAGAGGATAAATAATCCCGAGCAGGATCGTAGTCACCAGCGTCATCAGCACGGCTGTGATCAGATTTCGTTTCATGTGTCCCTCCCTACGCCAGCCCCACGCGCGTGATGACCATGTCGATCAGTTTGATTCCTATGAACGGCGCCACAATTCCGCCCAAGCCGTAGATCAGCAGGTTTCGGCGCAGCAGCGCCGCTGCACCCATCGCCCTGTATCTCACACCGCGCAATGCGAGCGGAATGAGCGCGATGATGATCAGGGCGTTGAATATGACTGCCGAAAGAATCGCCGATTGCGGCGTCTTCAGCTGCATGATGTTCAACGCGTTGAGTACGGGAAACGTTCCCGCAAACATCGCCGGAATAATGGCAAAATACTTGGCCACGTCGTTGGCAATCGAGAACGTAGTCAGCGCCCCGCGTGTCATCAGCAACTGCTTGCCGATTTCGACCACCTCGATGAGCTTCGTCGGATTGGAATCCAAATCCACCATGTTGCCAGCTTCTTTTGCAGCCTGGGTGCCCGTATTCATCGCTACGCCCACGTCGGCCTGAGCCAGGGCAGGCGCGTCGTTGGTGCCGTCCCCGGTCATGGCCACAAGCTTGCCTTCGCACTGCTCGCGGCGAATCAGGTCCATCTTGTCCTTGGGCGTGGCCTGAGCCAGGAAGTCATCGACGCCGGCTTCGCTGGCGATCGCCGCCGCTGTCAGCGGATTGTCGCCGGTAATCATCACCGTGCGAATACCCATTGCGCGCAGCTGATCAAAGCGGTCACGCATGCCGCCCTTCACAATATCTTTCAGATATATGACTCCCAGCGCACGCTGCCGTTCCGCAACCACCAGGGGAGTGCCGCCGCTGCGCGCCAGTTCGTCAATCTTGGTCTGCAGTTCCGGTGGAACCGCCGTCCCTTGTGCCGCAAGGTACTTGGCAATAGCATCGCTGGCGCCCTTGCGAATCTCACGTCCGTTCAGATTCACACCCGACATGCGGGTCTGCGCGGTAAAGGGAACAAAGATCGCTCCGTGAGAAGAAAGATCGCGACCGCGGAGTCCGTAGCGCTCCTTGGCCAGAACCACGATCGATCGGCCTTCCGGCGTCTCATCCGCAAGCGATGCAAGCTGCGCGGCATCCGCCATCTCGGCTTCGCTGACTCCCGGCGCGGGATAGAACGCCGCGGCCTGCCGGTTGCCCAGCGTAATGGTCCCGGTCTTGTCGAGCAGCAGCGTATTCACATCGCCCGCGGCTTCCACCGCGCGCCCTGACATGGCCAGCACGTTGTGCTGAATCAGGCGGTCCATTCCGGCAATGCCGATCGCCGACAGCAGTCCGCCAATCGTCGTGGGAATCAGGCAGACGAGCAATGAAATCAGCACGAACACCGTCTGGGGCGAGCCGGAATAAATCGCAAAGGGCTGCAACGTGACCACCGCGAGCAGGAAAATAATCGTCAGGCCCGCAAGCAGGATGTTCAGCGCAATCTCGTTCGGAGTCTTCTGCCGCTCCGCGCCCTCCACCAGTGCGATCATGCGGTCAAGGAAGGTCTCGCCCGGGTTGGAGGTGATATTCACCTTGATCCAATCCGAGAGAACGCGCGTGCCCCCGGTAACCGCCGAACGGTCGCCGCCTGCTTCGCGGATAACTGGCGCGGATTCGCCGGTGATCGCCGATTCATCGACCGAAGCGACGCCTTCGATAATTTCGCCATCCGACGGAATAAATTCTCCGGCCGAGACGATCACGAGATCGCCCGCTCGCAGCTTCGAGCTCGGAACTTTCTCGGTTGTATCACCAACGATACGGTTCGCCACCGTCTCAGACCGCGCCTTGCGCAGCGTATCGGCTTGGGCTTTGCCGCGTCCTTCTGCCATGGCCTCCGCGAAGTTCGCGAACAGCACGGTGAACCATAACCACAGTGTGATTTGCAGATTGAACTTGAACGCGCTTGCACTGCTGAAAAGCAACACCGTCGTAACGACGCTGCCCACCTCGACGACGAACATGACGGGATTTGCCATCATGGTGCGCGGGTTCAGCTTCACGACTGAATACCAGGCCGCCTGCCTGATGATGTGCCACTCCCAAACTGCTTTGGTCTTCGCTGCCATTAGAAGGTCCTTCCGGCGGCCATCAGAAGATGCTCAAGAATCGGGCCGAGACTCAGTGCGGGAAAGAACGTCAGCGCGCCGACGATCACGATCACGCTGATCAGCAATACGCTGAAGAGCGGCGTTGTAACAGGGAACGTTCCCAGCGACGGCGGAACATACTTCTTGCGCGCCAGACTTCCGGAGATCGCCAGCATCGGGATGATCATCATGAAGCGGCCGATCAGCATCGTCAGTGCGCCCGAGACGTTGTACCAGGTCGTGTTCCCGTTCAGGCCAGCGAAGGCAGATCCGTTGTTGCCCGCTTGCGACGTGAACGCGTAAAGAATTTCCGTCAGGCCGTGGGGTCCGGGATTGAGAATGCTCGAAGTGCCGAATCCCTGGACACTGGAAATTGCTGTGAACACAAGAATCACGAAGGGAAAGACCAGTGTCACCAGCATCGCCATCTTCACGTCGTAAGCTTCAATCTTTTTGCCCAGGTACTCGGGCGTGCGGCCGACCATCAGACCGGCGATGAACACCGCCAGCACCACGTAGATCAGAATTCCGTACATGCCCGCACCCACGCCGCCAAAAATCGTCTCGCTGAGCATGATGTTCACCAGCGGCACCATGCCGCCCAAAGGAGTGAAAGAATCGTGCCAGCCGTTGATCGCGCCGCAGCTCGCATCCGTCGTCACCGTGGCAAACAGCGACGAGGCCGCGATACCGAAGCGAACTTCTTTCCCCTCCATGTTGCCGCCCGGTTGCGTCGCGCTCACGTGCTGATCGACACCGTGCAGCAGCGGGTTTCCGCGCGACTCCGCCCAGTACAACGTCAACACTCCCGTCAGAAAAAGAATTGCCATGGCGTGCCAGACGGCCCAGCCGTGCTTGGACGAATTCGTCATCTGTCCCAGGGTGTAGGTGAGTCCAGCGGCGATGGCGAAGATGGCGAACATCTCGATCAGGTTCGAAAGCGGCGTCGGATTCTCAAAGGGATGCGCGCTGTTGGCGTTGAAGAAGCCGCCGCCATTCGTGCCCCATTCCTTGATGATTTCCTGCGATGCAATCGGCCCTTGCGCGATCACCTGCTCGCTGACCCTGTCCGTCGCGGGTTTGCCGTCGGCACCGAGCACGAGCTTGCCGTTGGCGTCGACCTTCGGGACCTGCTGCGTTTCGACGATCTTGGCGTGATCATAGGGCCGCAGGTTTTGCGGAACCCCTTCCGCCACCAGCAACAGAGCCCCCACCAGGCAGAAAGGCAGAAGCACCCAGAGCGCCGTCCGTACAAGGTCGACCCAGAAATTGCCGATGGTCGTTTTTTCCCGCCGGGCGATGCCACGAATAAACGCAATTGCCAACACAATGCCAACCGCCGCTGACGTGAAATTGTGGTAGGCGAGACCGGCCATCTGGATGAGGTAGCTCATCGTGGCTTCGCCCGTGTAGTTCTGCCAATTCGTGTTGGTGGTGAACGAAGCCGCCGTGTTAAACGCCAGTTCCGGAGGAACCGCGGCCATTTTCTGCGGATTGAACGGCAGATAGAGTTGCGTCCGCTGCAGCAAATACAGCACCAGCATCGAGACCACGCTGAATAGAAGCATGGCGAACGCGTACTCGGTCCACGCCATCTCGCGCTTCTCATCCACGCAGGTGACGCGATAAAGCAGCCGTTCCACCGGACGCAGCACGGGATCGAGAAACGTGCGCTCGCGGTTAAAGACCCGCGTCATGAAGATGCCCAGCGGCTTGGTCACCAGAAAGATCAGTGCCAGGAACACCGCAATTTGCAGCCAGCCGTTTGCCGTCATCTCAGAATTTCTCCGGCCGCAGCAGGGCGTAGAACAGGTAAATCGTCACCAGAACGGTGACTACGAGCAGAATGATGGTGGTTAGGCTCATAAATTCACTTAGCTCTCAGGCGGATCTCTTCAAGCGCGCCGCTTGCTCACCTGATCCAATCGCAGAAATGCACGTAGGCGATGGCCACGGCGAAGAATGCGACAGTGATGGCAATGTAGATTAGATCCTGCATGACAGACACACTTTCCGCGATTTCGATTCTTCCTTGCGATTGAGCCAGCGCATCGTCGCGGTCGCGACGTCAAACGTCGAGCCCCTGGCCGGAAATCTCAACCTCACTCTCTACTCCCTCTATTTCACAATGGCAATGATAAAAACAGACTAAGCGATTTGTAAGGGATTCATAAAGATCGCGAGGACGCTTAAAAATGCTTGCCGGGAGTGAACCGGTACCCCACCCAAGGCTCGGTCAAGATATAACGAGGAGCCGACGGGTCCGGTTCAATCTTCTTGCGTAACTGTCCAACGAATACTCGCAGATATTCGGGCTGCTCCGTGGCCTCCGCTCCCCAAACCGCCGCCAGGAGCGCTCTGTGGGTGACGGCTTTCCCCGGTCGCTGCGCCAGAAACGCCAGCAGGTCGAATTCCTTAGGAGTAAGGCGTATTTCCTTGCCGCGAACTGCGACAGTATGTGCGCCCACGTCGATGCGAAAGTCTCCTACCTCAATTACTGCCTTCACCTCTGGCTCTTCCGCAGGAATTCGCCGTAAATTAGCCCGCACGCGCGCGAGCAGTTCGTTCATCCCGAAAGGCTTGGTCACGTAGTCGTCGGCGCCGACGTCGAGCGCTTGCACCTTGGTCCGTTCTTCACCCCGCACCGATAGCACAATGATCGGCATAGTGCCCTTCGCCCGCACTCTGCGCGTGAGTTCGATTCCATCCATGTTGGGCATGGCAAGGTCAGTGATGACAAGGTCGGGAGTCCAGTCCTTCATGATCTCCAGCGCAGTCTCGCCATCATTGGCCACGCGCAGGTCGTAGCCTTGCGCCGAGAGGGTCGTGCGCAGCACCCGCGAAATCTGCTGTTCGTCATCGACGACTAGAATGCGGCGATGGTCTTTCATGATTCAAATCCGCATGGGTTCAAGTCCGCATGCCTCTAACCTGTTTGAGTTGATTCCGCATGCCCTTAGTCCGGTTCCTGGGTCACAATGTGCACATCCACCGCCGGAGCGTCGCGCAGGAACTTGTGAATGGCCGAGAGATAGAAATAGCGCCGCAGACCGCTCGTCGCCGAACGCCCAAACACCACCTGCGTAATATGTTTCTGGCGGACGAACTCAGCGACCCGCGGCCCGACGCTTCCACCGTCGAGCCGCACAACCTTGGCTCCAAGATTCTCGGCGAAGCGAATGTTCTCGGCGAGCGAGCGCCGATCATCGTCGCGCGTATCCGCTCCTACATCGACATACACCACGTAAAATTCAGCATCCATCACGGTCGCCATGCGGCTGCCGCGCGCGATCATATATTGTGCTGCCGGATTGGAACTGATGCAGACGGCAATGCGCTCGCGCACGCCCAAGTTGCGCTCCAGCCGTTCCTGCTGCAGATACGATTCGAGCGTTTTGTCGACGACCTGCGCCACCTGCCGCAGTGCCAGTTCGCGCAGCGCGATCAGATTTCCCGGCCGGAAAAAGTTCGACAGCGCCCGCTCTGCCCGTTCCACGGGATAAATGTCGCCGCGCCGCATTCGCGTCTGCAGCGCCTGCGGCGTCAGGTCAGCCATGACAATTTCTTCCGCCCGCTGCACCACCCAGTCCGGCACCGTCTCGCGCACAATTACGCCCGTGATTCGCTCGATCGTGGGCGTCAGGCTTTCGATGTGCTGCACGTTCATGGTCGAGAGCACATCGATTTTCGCGTCGAGCAGGTCAATAACATCCTGGTATCGCTTGGGATGCTTGCTGCCCTCAATGTTGGTATGCGCCAGTTCGTCGACCAGAACTACTTTCGGTTTGCGCGCGATGATGGCGTCGACGTCCATTTCTTCAAACAGCGTGCCCTTGTATTCCAGCTTGCGCTTGGGAACCTGCTCCAGCTTTGCGGCCAACTCCCCGATGGGCCGCCGTCCGTGCGTCTCCACCACGCCGACTACGACATCCTCACCGCGGCTGTAGCGGCGGATCGCTTCGCTCAACATGGCGTAAGTCTTGCCGACGCCGGGAGCGTAGCCAAGAAAAAGCTTGAAGATCCCGCCTTTGATTTCCGGGGCGGTTTCCTGCAACCATTGTTCGGGAGTCTTTTGCACCATCGGTGCCTATTGTCGTTGAGCGCGCAAGAATTGTCGATTGGCACTTCGACATTGAAGATGCCATGGCGAGGCTGTCAGTTTACAATGGTCCGTGCAACGGGCATTGCAGCCAATCATTCTTCGCTTTCTGGGTTCGCTCGCGGTTGTGGCCGCGATTATCGCGACCTTCCGTCACCTGCATGTCAATGGCACAACCGTCGCACTGAGTTTTCTGCTGGCGGTGCTGATCATTTCCGCCAACTGGGGACTCACCTACGCGATATACACCGCGGTTCTGGCAGCCGCCGCTCTCGACTACTATTTCCTGCCTCCGATCGGCACGTTCACCATTGCCGACCCGCAGAACTGGGTGGCGCTGGTGGCATTTCTGGCGACGGGATTTGTCGCAAGTCATCTCGGGGACCGCGCCCGGCGCGAAGCCGCGCACGCTGTTCGCCGTCGCCACGACATAGAGCGCCTGTACTCTTTTAGCCAGCAACTGTTGGCGTCCGACAACATCGTGGGTCTGCTCAACACGTTGCCCCAACATGTATGTCGAACCTTTGGTTGCGAAGCCGCCGCAATTCTGGTAACCGGCCGCACGGATATTTATCGTTCCGATCCCAACACTCGCCAGATCGAGGCCGACCAGTTGCGGGCCGTCGCCGCGCGTGGCGAACCCATCGTCGATGCGAAGAATCACATCCGCTACATGCCCCTGCGCATGGGACTGCGCTCGGTGGGCGCCATTGGCGTCGCCGGCGGCGAGTTGAGCGGCCAGACGCTCGAAGCTGTCGGAAGTCTCGTCGCGGTCGCCGTCGAGCGCGCCGGGGCCGTTGAAAATCTGGGCCGCTCCGAAGCAGCGCGGGAAGGCGAAAAACTCCGCTCCGCCATCCTCGATTCCGTGACACACGAATTCCGCACTCCGCTCACTTCCATCAAGGCGTCTGCCACCAGCCTCCTGTCTGGCGGCCTTGAACCGGCGCAGAGGCAGGAATTGCTGACCGTCATCAACGAGGAAAGCGACCGGCTCAACGAACTGGTCGAGGAAGCGGCGCAAATGGCGAAGCTCGAGGCCAGCCAGATCGAACTTCACCTGGAGCCGCACCCAATCCGCGAGGCGATCGACCGCGCGATTGAAGAATCACAGCGGCAGGTGGCGGGACATCCTGTGGAGGTGCTCGTACCCGCCGAGCTGCCCCAGGTCCGGTTTGATCTCGATCGCATCAAAGAAGCGCTGAACCAGTTACTGGAAAATGCCGGCAAGTATTCGTCGGCGGGTACACCGATCCGGGTCACGGCGGAAAAGAAAGATGCATCGATTGTATTCAGCGTTGCCGACCGTGGCCCCGGCATCGACGACTTCGAGCAGGCGCTGATCTTTGACAAGTTCTATCGTGGCCGGGAGCAGCGCTATCGCGTGCAGGGCACTGGCATGGGGCTCGCGATCTCCAAGGCCATCATCGAAGCGCACGGCGGCAAAATCGCGCTGACCAGCCAACTGGGACACGGGTCGGTTTTTTCGCTGATTCTGCCCATTCGATAAGGTGAAAAGCGTAGTTTCAGTGGCTGTCCCTAACAGATTGAAAATAGATTGTTACCTTGCCTGCAGGTGTGCTCCTAGCCTCGCCCCACGCTGTCCTCTTGCTCGGAGTTCTACTTCCCCTTGGTAATTTGAAGCGCCGCGCCGCTGAGGTAATCATTACCAGCATGGGAAGTCCCCCAAACACGCGTCGCTGGAACCGTCTGCCAGTGGATATGCCCGTCAAGGTCGTGACCTCGAAGGGCTTCTCGACCACCGTAGTCATGGGCCGCGGTACTGAGCTCAGCGAAGGGGGCATGGTGTTGTACGCAGGCATTCTGCTGAATCCCGGCGACCTGCTGGAAGTTGAGTTCGACATGCCGATTCATTCGCGCCTGCCGGCCATCGTCCGCTCGCGCAACGGATTTTGCTTCGGCCTGGAATTCATTACTCCCCTGCCCGCGTAGCCCTCCCCCTCCCCTCAAAACAAATGGCCTTCCCGGCCGGATTGTTCTAGCATGCGTCTTGTTCTAGCATCTGGAGCAGGCAGATCTCTCCCATGGTTCCAGGTTTTCGGGGGCAATTTTTCAACCGTCGGGTTTTGCGATTCGGCTTCTGCCATTGAGGACAACTCATGTACTTCGAACAGTTTTATCTGGGATGCCTCGCACATGCTTCTTACCTGCTCGCCTCCGAAGGCGAAGCCGTGGTGGTCGATCCGCAGCGTGATGTGGACCTGTACGTGAAGGCGGCGGCAGAGCACGGGGTCACCATCCAGCATATTTTTGAGACGCATCTTCACGCGGATTTCGTCTCAGGACACAGGGAACTCGCGGCCCGCACCGGCGCCACGATTTACATGGGAGCGCAAGCTGGGGCGACGTTTCCTCACGTGCCCGTGCGCGACGGTTTCGAATTGAAGTTCGGGAGCGCCTCGATCCGCGTGCTGGAGACTCCGGGGCATACGCCGGAAAGTATTTGCCTGGTCATAACTGACATAGAGAAATCCCCGATGCCGTGGGCCGTTCTGACCGGCGATACGCTTTTCATCGGCGATGTTGGCCGTCCCGATCTCTCTCCCAGGCACACGCCCGCGCAACTCGCCGGCCTGCTCTACGACAGCCTGCACACCAAGCTGATGACGCTCGCCGACACCGTGCTGGTTTATCCGGCGCACGGAGCGGGATCGCTGTGCGGAAAAAATATGCGAGCCGAGCGGTCGTCGACGATTGGCACGGAGCGGCTGACGAACTACGCCCTGCAAATTAAGAGCAGGGAAGAGTTCATTCGTCAGGTGACCAGCAACCTGCCGGCGCGCCCGGATTATTTTGCGAAGGACGCTGAAATTAACCGCACGGGCGCTCCCGCCTTGTCAGACTTGCCGCCGCTGCGTGCGATCGCGCCGCGAGAGTTGAAGACGATGCTCGACAACGGCGAGTTTGCCCTCGACGTACGTCCGGGCGATGAATTCGCCGCCGGCCATGTGCCCGGCTCGGTGAACATCGCGCTATCAGGGCAGTTCGCGTCGTGGGCCGGAACGGTGCTGGGATTATCGGCTCATCCTGTTCTGATCGCGGCCTCCGATGCGCAAATTGAAGAAGCCCGGGTACGTCTGGCGCGCGTCGGCATCGAAGGCCTGGACGGATATTTGCAAGGCAGCGTTGCTGCGTGGAAGCAGGCCGGGTTGCGCGTCGCGGCGATACCGCAGATGACGGTGAACGAACTGGAAAATCGATTGCGGTCAAACGGGATCCAGGTGCTCGATGTGAGGCGCGCGCCCGAGTGGGAAGCCGGCCACATTGAGGGCGCGAGCTGGTGGCCGCTCGACAATTTCAAAGTCTCTCCGCCAGAGTTGGATCATGGCGCGGCCATCGCCGTTCACTGCAAGGGCGGATACCGCAGCATGATTGCTTCAAGCCTGCTGCAGCGGGCCGGATTCCGGAATGTGATCAACGTGACTGGTGGATTCGACGCCTGGCAGCAGGCAAAATTGCCCGTGGTCACCGCAAAGCTGGTTGGAGTGTAATCGCAGCCAGTCCTGCGTTTGCGCCAACCGGTAATCAATTGAACGATGAAAACTGGGAAGCTCGCCAAGATTTACCGCCTCGATAGTGGCAGGCATTTCCGCCTGAGAGACTTCGATCCCGCCGACACTGGCCATTGGCGTTCGAAAGAGCACGCAGAGCAGGCCCTGCAACAAGACATCCTGCGGATGGCTGAGCTGCAGGACAAGCTCTACGCCCAGGACCGCTGGGCCCTGCTGCTGATTTTCCAGGCCATGGACGCCGCTGGCAAAGACGGCGTAATCAAGCACGTGATGTCGGGAGTGAATCCCCAGGGTTGCCAGGTGTATTCCTTCAAGACGCCTTCGGATCTGGAACTGCAACACGATTTCCTGTGGCGCACCACGCGCTGCCTGCCGGAGCGCGGTCACATCGGCATCTTCAATCGGGCTTACTACGAGGAAGTCCTGATCGCGCGCGTGCATCCGGAAATTCTGGAGAGCGAGAAGATCCCTGCCCCGCTTGTCGGCAAGAACATCTGGGAGGAGCGCTTCGAAGACATCCGTTCCTTCGAGCGGCACATGGCCCGCAACGGGACGGTGATCCGCAAGTTCTTCCTGCACCTTTCCAGGAAGGAGCAGAAGAAGCGTTTTCTGGCGCGGCTGGAGGAACCGGGGAAAAACTGGAAATTTTCCGAGTCGGACATTCACGAGCGCAAGTACTGGGACGATTATCAGTCCGCCTACGAAGACATGATCCGCAACACCTCGACTGCGCACTCTCCGTGGTACGTCGTGCCTGCCGACAACAAGTGGTTCACCCGCCTCGTGGTTTCGGCCGTAGTAGTTGACACGCTGGACTCTCTCGGCCTTGCCTATCCAACCGTGTCTGCAGCGGAGCGCAAGGAACTCGAAGCCGCAAAGAAGATTCTGCTGGGCAAGGCGTGATCCTGACGCACTGACAACCTGGTAGTGTCCTAATTTGAAGGGCGATCTATGAAACGCGCCAAAGGAAAACGCCCCAAAAAGAAAACGAGTGTTTGGACGATACCAACCGTTCTTGGATTAGTACTAACGGCAGTGGGAGCATTGGGAGTAATAACGTTGCAACCCCAATTAAGCGTATCTCCGTTAGACCAATTGATATCAGGCGAGCCATTTTTCGCTCCTTTCGAAATCACCAACACGGGCTATATAGGCATTCACATCGATTATGTGACCGTGATATTTCCACGGGTTGAATTCGACGGCACTGTTGTTACAAACGGCTCGACGAATGATCGCCTTTTTGATGACTTCGATTTGGGCCAGGGAGGGACGGCCACCATTGTTCCTCACTTCTCCAACGGGAAGCCTAGGAAAGGCCAACATGGTGATCGGGATCGACTACAGGTATTGTTTGATACCGGGCAGACGGATGTTCAGATTTGAAGGCATTTACGCAGATAGATGGCAATGGAGCAAGCAGCCCATCGGTAAGCAACTTGAGGCGGATTTCAACAAACAGATCGACTACTCCCTGACTCAGCACCGCCGCGCGATGCAGACGTCGCCAAATTAGGGCACTACCGACAACCAGCCACCCTTTGCAGCATTCTTCCGCGCGGATTACCATAGGTGATTCGTCCACATTCTTCCCCCGGAGATCTCACCATGGGCCCGCATCGCTTTTCTCCTGTTCTTAAGGCTGTCCGCCTGCTTGTGATTACCGCGCTCGCGTTCTGCATTGCCCCCTTCGCATCAGCGCAAACCAAACCGGAGAAATCGTCCAAGGTAAACAAGCAGTCACAGCCGGCCCCCTCGTCGCAGGCTACATCCTCTGACAGCAAACCCGCAGATTCCGAATCTTCCAAGCCCGAAGACAAGCCCTTCAAGGGTATGCACTACCGCCTGATTGGCCCCTTCCGCGGCGGCCGCTCGCTCACCGCAGCCGGCGTGCCCGGCGATCCCACGACGTATTACTTCGGCGCAACCGGCGGCGGAGTTTGGAAATCAACCGACGGCGCCCAGACGTGGGCGCCAATTTTCGACAAGGAAGGCTCGGGCGCGATCGGCAGCATTGCGGTGGCGAATTCGAATCCCAACGTGATTTACGTCGGCACAGGCGAGGCCTGCATTCGCGGCAACATCTCTCACGGCGACGGCGTGTACAAGTCGCTGGACGGCGGCAAGACCTGGAAAAACGTGGGCCTCGGCGATTCCCGCGCCATCGGCAAAGTGATCGTCAATCCGACGAATCCTGACATTGTGTTCGTCGCCGCTCTGGGCCATCCCTTTGGCCCGAACACCGAGCGCGGCATCTTCCGCACCACCGACGGCGGCAAGACCTGGGAGAAAGTTCTCTACAAAGACGAAAACACGGGTGGCATCGACGTAGCCTTCGATCCGCACAATCCCAACATTCTGTTTGGTGCGCTCTGGCAGGCGCGGCGCACTTCGTGGAGCCTGGAAGACGGCGGCCCCGGCAGCGGACTCTACCGCTCCGCCGATGGTGGCACCACCTGGAAGCGGATCGAAGAGCACGGCCTGCCTAAGGGACCGTATGGACGAATCGGGGTAGTAGTGTCTGCGAACTCCGATCGCGTCTATGCGCTGATTGAGGCCCACAACCCGGACGGCGGCCTCTATCGCTCTGACGACGGAGGCGAGTCTTGGCAGGTGGTGAACGCGAGCCACAGCCTGTGGCAGCGGCCCTGGTACTACATGCACATCATCGCCGATCCGCGCGACGAAAACGTGCTCTACATCATGAATGTCGAGGCGTACAAGTCAACCGACGGCGGCCACCTCTTCAACAAGGTTCACTTGCCGCACGGCGACAATCACGGGCTCTGGATCGATCCTCTCGACACGCGGCGCATGATCGCCTCGAACGACGGTGGTGTTACGGTCTCGCTCGACGGCGGCAGGAGCTGGACGCGCGAAGACAATCAGCCGACGGCGCAGTTCTATCACGTCATCACCGACACGGCCACGCCGTATCGCGTCTATGGCTCGCAGCAGGATAGCGGCTCGGTCGCGATCATCAGCCGCAGTGACGACGGCTCCATCGACCGCAGCGACTGGTACGACGTCGGCGGCGGCGAGGCCGGCTACATCGCGCCCGACCCGCGGGATCCGAACATCGTTTACGCCGGCGACTATCAAGGAAACATCACGCGCTATGACCGGCACATTGGGCAGGTGAAGTCGATCACCGAGGTGCCGGAACTTTCCGACGCCTGGGGCGCCGCGAATCTCGAGCATCGCTTCCAGTGGACCGCGCCCATCATGATTTCGCCGCACGATCCCAACACGCTCTATCACGGCGGGGAACGTCTCTTCAGAACGACCGATGGCGGCGTACACTGGCAGGCCATCAGCCCTGACCTGACGCGCAACGACAAGGCCAAGCAGAAAGTTTCCGGCGGCGACATCACACTTGACGATTCCGGCACGGAATACTACGACACGATTTTTGCGCTGGCGGAGTCGCCGCTGACCAAAGGTCTCATCTGGGTCGGCACGGATGACGGCCTGATCCAGCTCACGCAAGACGATGGCAAAACGTGGACCAACATCACGCCGAAAGACCTGCCGGAGTGGAGCCGCATCAGCCTGATCGAGGCATCGCCGTTCGATGCAGGGACCGCATACGTCGAGGTCGATCGCCATCAGTTCGACGACCTGCATCCCTACATCTACAAGACCACCGATTACGGCAAGACCTGGACGAAGGTGGGGCAGGGAATTCCAGACACCACTTTTGTGCGCGCAGTACGCGAAGATCCCAAGAAGCGCGGCCTGCTCTTTGCCGGAACGGAAAACGGAGTCTTCGTTTCGTTCAATGATGGCGCGAACTGGCGCTCGCTGAAACTCAATCTGCCGACCACGCCCGTGCACGACCTCGTGGTCAAAGACAACGACCTGGTCGTCGCAACCCACGGCCGGGCGTTTTGGATATTGGACGACATCTCTCCACTGCGGCAGTACACCGACGACATCACGCAGAAAGACACGTTCCTGTACGCCCCCGCGACAGCGTATCGCATTCAGGCGGGTGAAGGCGGAGAGCGCCATCCTTCAAAATTGCGCGGCCAGAACCCGCCGGTCGGCGCTGTGATTTATTACTACCTGAAAGACGCGCCGAAGGCCGACACGGAAACGAAGATCGAAATCCTCGACGGCTCCGGCAAAGTCATTCGCAAATATTCGAGCGCCGAATACGTTTCACTCGAGGAGCCGCTTCTTCCCGACGACAAGAAACCGGAAAAGCAGATCAAGCCTGAAGCCGGTTTAAATCGCTTTGTGTGGGATCTGCGCTACGAAGAGGCGCACCGCGTGCCCGGCTACTATTTGTGGGAGTACGGTGGGGGAGCGCGCGGGCCGGTGGCAGTTCCCGGACATTATCAGGTCCGACTGACCGTGGGCAGTCAGACCCAGACTGCGGCGTTTGATCTGAAGCTTGATGCGCGCGTTCATGTCAGCCAGGCCGATCTGGAGCAGCAACTCGCCATGTTGCTCGGAGTTCGTGAAGAGCTGAGCCGCGTCTACGACACGGTAAATCAGATTCAGGACGTGCGTTCGCAACTGGCCGGCCTGAAGCGGCGCCTGCCGGAAAACACCAGCGCGAAAAATATCACGTCGGCGGCCGACAATCTGGAGAAGAAGCTGGTCGCCGTGCGCGATGGCCTGATCAACCTCGACATCAGCGCGAATGAGGATTCGCTCGCCTATCCTCCGCAGCTGGACGGCCGGCTGGCTTATCTGGCGATGGATACCGGCACGGCCGATTCTGCGCCCACGGAGGCCGAGCAACGGGAATTCGAGAAGCTGAAACGGCAGACCGCAGAGCTGTTCGCGAAGTGGGAAGACCTGCAGCGTCGCGATCTCCCTGACTTCCAGAAGCTCGCCGCGGAGGGCAGCTTGTCGACCGTGGTCGTCCCCCCGCCGGGTCGCACCGTGGACGAGGCCGTGCCGGCTCACTGAGAGCCCCGCGAAGAGTCAGAAAAATAGTGCGGTAGCGGCCCACTCAGTCCCGGCTTTGGCTTGAGTGGGAGTTCCTACTTCAGCGCCAGTCGTTAAGCGGGTCAGCGTCACTTCGGCCACAGCCAACCGAATGTGCCGGCCGTGAGCATCCCATAGATCAACCCATCGATCACTTCTTTCGTCACCATGCTCCACGGCTGGCCCTTCCAGATTCCGTTGCTGATGCTTCCCAGGCCGTAGCCGAGAAAAGCCGCCGTGCCCACTACCCGAAATACGACGAGATAGTTTGAACCCGGGGCGATAGTGTGCCACGCAAGATACGCGACAAAGAATCCGATGATCAGGCAGTAGACAAACCACATGGCCATGAATTTCGGGATCGCGGGCGGCCCGCTCGGAAATACCGTCAGCATTCCCACCGGTCCCTGCCGGTATTTGTCCTGCATCTCCGGCGACTTCATGGTCTGATGTGTGGCGAACGGAAAGATGTAAAGGCCGCGATGTACGCCCGCACTGCGCAACGCGCCCAGCGCTCGATCCTCGTCAGGCAGCGGTTTGTAATCGCTGTGGTGATATTTCAGCGCCATGTGCATGATGGAACTGGCGACGAGAACGATCACAGCTGACAGCACGATGGGAAGCCACAGAGCCAGAAGGAAATCCATCAGGAAACCTCCAATGGGGCAGCACGCCCCGCAATTTTCTGCGCGAGATTACGCCAGCAGGAAGTCGGGGGTCAAGCGCGGAAGGTGGGTAGGTGCGGCCGGGCTTGTGACGTCTTGGGGCAGATTTTGTTTGGGCGAACAAACTGCCGGCGCGGCCACCGACTCACTGGCTCAGCCGAATCGCCAGTTGCCGCTCGGGCTGCGTCATCTCGCCCCACAATTTTTGCAGGTCGGCTTGCACCGACCGATTATCGGGATCTTTCCGCAGAGCCAGCGCGAACCAGCGATACGCGGTCGGAAGATCGCGCGGAGTGCACAATCCAGCTGAGTACAGCGCGCCCATCTCAATCATGGCCTTCGCATTCGACTGATCGGCCGCAGGCTTCAGCAGGCGCAACCCGCGATCGCAATCCTGCCGCACGCCTTTTCCATAGATATATTTCTGCGCCTCAGCCACGGGATCGGCTGGCTTGGCCGGTTTCATCGAGGCTTCGGGCTTGGGCGGAGGGGGCGTTGCCGCTGGCCTAGCGGCTGGCTTCGACGCTGACGAAGTATCCGAAGCCGCCGCTGCCGAACCTTGAGCAGCGCTCGCGATCGGAGCCGGAGTTGAATCCGTGGCCGGAGAGTTTGCCGCGTTCGTGCCGGCTGTGGCTGAAGCCGGTGGTGGCGCGGTCGCGAGCGGAGTGCCGGAGGCGGCAGAAGGAGACGATGTCGCCGGCGTCGCGGTTGATGCTGCCCCTGGCGATGTCGTACCAGATCGTGACGAATCAGGTTGTGAACCAGCCGGGCTCGTCGCGATCTGACCAACGCCAGGCAGATCCGTGCTCGGCGCTGAAGGCTGAGTCGACGCGCCCGGAGCGGATGGCGCGGCCTGTGATGACGCAGAATCCGAGACGTTCGAGTTTTGCGCCGTTGCGGAAGGTTTCTTCGTGCTCAATCCCAAGCCGGCAAATCCCTGACCTCGCCAGCGCAAATATCCCAGTCCCACGGCCAGCGCCAGCGCTGCCAGAATCAGCACATACTTTCCCGCTCCGCCCTTTGACTCCTCCTCGTCGTCGAGCAGGTAATCAAGGTTACGCGAGTGCGAACCATGCGGATCAATGCTCAGGCTCGCGCGCTTCCTCGGCGCAGGCTCGTTCAGGCCGAGAAACGACGGCCCGCTGATGATTGGCGCGTCCTCCGACGCAGGCAGCGACCGCGGCGGCTGTTGCGCGGAAACGGAATCAGGCGCTGGGGTGCTTGCCGGGTGAGCCGCCGCTGGGGCGGCCGCAGGTCGCGCCGCTGAAGAAGATGACGCTGAAGATGAAGCCGCGGCTCCCGACGAGGGCGTTTGCAGCAAAGTCGCTCCGCACATCCCGCAGAAACGGTTCGTTTCCGGATTTTCGTTGCCGCACTTGGGGCAGCGCACGCGATCTCCTGAATCTTACAGCTTGGTTTCTTATAGCTTACGACATTCTCAGTGGCGGATGCTGCTGGTGCAGTGTTGGAGTATCCGCAATGTGACCGGTCCCATTCAGCAATTTACAAGCCACTCCCACCACGCGCCCACAATTTCGGGAACTGCGGCCTGCCCGCTCTCGTATTCAATGGCCATGAATCGAAAAGCAACGACCGATACAACACTCGACAAAGCGCCTACAGCCAAGCACACGGCGACCTGGCTCGGGTTATTCATTTCGTTGTTTGGCATCGTGATCATTCGCCAGGCATTTCGCGCCATCACACCCGAGCCCGGCCCGGGGCTGGAGCTCGCCCGGGAGATTTGCATTTTTCTGTCGGCCGCTGGCCTGGTGTGGCTGGTCCGTCGCGGCGAATGTCTGCCGCTGCGCTCGATCGGCATCGGGACGTCGCCGTTGTGGAAGTCTCTTCTCTGGGGAATCGTGACGGCCATCGCCTGCCTGATCCCGGCGGGAATTCTTGTCACTCTCACCGGCTACGGTCACGGCGCGGCTTCGCAGGCTTTCGCGAAACTGCCGCTGTGGCTGATCACGCTTGTAGTAGTCCGCGCCGGCGTGGTCGAGGAATTGTTCTATCGCGGCTTCGCCTACGAGCGGCTGAGAGCCCTTGGATTCGGCCGACTGGTCGCCTGGATCGTTCCCCTCGCAACGTTCTCTCTCGCGCACTGGACCGGAGGTGCCGCCAACATTTTGATCGCCCTCGTTCTCGGTGCAATTCTGACCGCGTTCTACGAATGGCGCCGCGATCTCGTCGCCAACATGTTCGGGCACTTCCTGGTCGACTTCATCGGCAACGTACTGCCGGTCTTGTTCTCCTGACGAACGGGTAGGGCACGGCTTCAGCCGTGCCGCTTCAGCCCCGCGTCACAGCCCCCTTTACGATGTCATTCCGAACCGGCGCGTAGCGGCGGTGAGAGCCTGCCCTGAGCGGAGCCCCGCCGCGCGGCGAGGAGTAGTCGAAGGGAACCTGCTTTTTCTTGACGCCCCGAGTCGTCCGTCACCTTGCGCTCGAACGGAAACCGAGTTAGTGTATATACACATCTGCCTATACGAGGCTGACGTGGAATCCAGCTGGCGTTTCCAATGGGACGACCGCAAGAACCGAGCGAACCAGAAAAAACACCGGATCAGCTTCGAAACGGCAAGCCACGTCTTCGACGATCCTCTCCATATATCAGTCCAGGATCGTGAAGTCGAAGGTGAGGCGCGGTGGCAAACGATCGGAATGGTCGGCCCGCACGTGCTGCTGGTCGCTCACACCGTGAATGAAGACGAGGAAACGATCCGGATCTTCTCAGCGCGAAAGGCAACGCGACGCGAACGGAGCATCCATGCAGAGAGCATCTAGCAGGTCGAACGGCAAGACGGGGGATGGCAAAATGAAGAGACGTGGGCGTGGTCTCACTGCGAAGTTAAAGCGGGAGCTCGCGGCTCTGGCGGCCATGCCCGACAGCAAAATCGACACCTCCGACATTCCCGAACTTCCGCCCGCTGCGTGGAAAGACGCCGTGCGAGGGAGATTCTATCGGCCAGTGAAGCAGGCTGTCTCCATGCGCCTCGACTCCGACGTCGTCGCCTGGCTTAAAAAGCCTGGCAAGGGATACCAGACGCGCGCCAACCGTATCCTGCGCGAGAGAATGCTGCAGGACCTGCGGCGGGCGTGACGCTCCCTTCGAACACGGCGGGGGTGTGCAGGCCGGACTCTGGCAGGTCAGTGTCCGATCATAGCTGAGTCGACGGAGCCCTGAAGCAGCACCGCTGCCGAGCAGCGAACGACCGTCGGCGCCCTGCGCACCGCAGAAACCCGCGAAAACCACGGGTTGCTGTCAGCGGGACAGCGACATACGCCGCCGTCGGGGCCAGGCGTGGCCTTCTGTCGCCCGATCTCACAGTCAAAACCATGCTCTGCAAACGCCTCACGCAGGGTCGCACTGAAGTCGGCAGGAGCATCACCCGGTATGCGTTGAAGGCGGCATTCGCGGAAAGCCGCGCAGATACTGGGTTCCATGGCTCCTGTTCGTCGGCATAACAGCAGAATGGGACGCGACGACAGTGCGCAGCCCGGGCTCTGGCAGGTCAGTGTCCGATCATAGCTGAGTCGACGGAGCCCTGAAGCAGCACCGCTGCCCATACGGGAGTGTACAAATGGTTAACAAGAATGTGAACAGGAATGTAAGCGAGAACGACCCGTCGAACGCGCAGGGCGGCTCTGACTTCCCTAAACACCCGTTGAGACTTGCGCTCCAGATTCCCAGCGCCTTGGAGGAAAAGAACAGCGGAAACCCAATGCCGCCGACGGATGTGGCGATCGCTATCGCCAAGAGCCCCGGGAGTTCCGACTACCGAATGCTGCTCTCATCATCAATCAAGTATGGGTTGACCACCGGAAGCTACAACCAGGCAAAGGTCTCTCTCACCGAACTGGCGCGGGACATACTCGAGCCAAAATCGGAGGATACCAAGAAGCGGGCCCTGGCGCAGGCCGGCTTCACTCCCCCACTCTTCGGCAGGATCTTCGACGCATACAAAAACAAGAAGGTTCCGGACCAGCAGTTTTTCCAAAACGCCTTGGTGCGCGACTTCGGGGTGGCCAGGGAGCAGGCAGCCCGGTGCGCTGCTGTCTTCCAAGATAACGCTGAGTACCTTGGCCTCGTCCGGCAGGCCAACACCGGGAAGTGGCTCGGCGCAGAGCCACCAGGCATCGGCAGTGATGGAGGATTGCCGGATGTTAACGGATACCTAGGCGAAGAAGCAGAACCGCCAGCGGCCGCGGCCCTCTCCGCTCCGGCGGGCGCGCCGGCACAAGCTCGTCCGGCTCAGGTGGTACAGCAGAAGAGCGCGATATTTGTCGGCCACGGAAAAAACAAGGTCCCGCTCCAGCAGCTGGAGAAGCTCTTGTCGGAATATAAGATCCCCCACCGGATTGCCATAGAAGAGCCAAACAAGGGGCGTCCGATCTCCCAGAAGGTCGCCGAACTGATGGGCGAATGCGGTGCGGCCATCATAATATTTACGGCTGACGAGGAGTTTAAAGATCCAGCCGGCCAGACGATCTTCCGCCCCAGCGAAAACGCGGTGTTCGAACTGGGCGCGGCAAGTGCTCTCTACGGTTCGCGGGTTGTGATCTTCAAGGAATCAGGCGTTAACTTCCCCTCAAACTTCAGGGACATCGGGTACATCGAATTCGAGAAGGACAGGCTGGACGCAAAGGTGAACGAGCTCTTCCGGGAGCTCATTGGCTTCCGGCTGATCACTGTCTCGGTTCCGTAACGCTGGATGCGGTGGCAGCTTGGCGTCAAAAGGCAAATTGGCCGAGTTCGAGAAAAGGGTGGATGAGGTCTGCTCATTCTGCGAGAAAATTATCCTGCGAGCTCTTCTGCTTGGGTGCTTCATCTACGAAGTGGGCAGATTCGTCGCACATATCGCTCGCTGAGTCAACCTTTACGGCCCCAACCGCCGCGTGCTATTCTCATAACTGTCACATAGACAAACGATTAAGAACAGGAGCACATCAGCTTAAGTGCTAGCCAGAGAGCAAAAGAAATCCGTCATTGACCGCAATCGCACGCACGCGAACGACACCGGCAGTCCCGAGGTCCAGATCGCGCTGCTCAGCGAACGCATTGGCCAGCTGACGGAGCACTTCAAGACGCACCAGAAAGACCACGGCTCGCGCCGCGGACTTCTCATGCTGGTCAGCAAGCGCCGTCGCTTGCTCGACTACCTCAAGAAATACGATTCCGAGCGCTATAAGGGCGTCATCACCAAGCTCGGCATCCGCAAGTAGGCACTTGGCCTGGGCGGTTTCCATTCCCACCCTAAAATTGCAAAGAACGCGATTTTAGGATGGGGCACCCACAGGAGTGACGGAGAACTCAACTCAGGATATTTCCAGACCGCCGTCTCCCTGCAGACGGCTTCAGCATTGAGGAACTTTCCATCCGTGCGTTTATCGAGCGCAACGAATTTCGAGGACTTCACCTTCACGGGTGAGGTGTTTGTTCTGACTTCTGAAGGTCAAAATCCCCACCCTAAACTCGCACTGAACGCGACCCTTCGACTGCGCTCAGGGCAAGCTTTAGGATGGGGCACCCTCTCAGGGATTCGTCTCGCTCATAGCTCAACGCTCATCACTCACAGCGCATAGCTCCGAAGGAAGATCATGAAACCAGTACCAGTTAGTGTTACAGCCCACCTGACCGGCGGCAAAGAAATCTCATTTGAAACCGGAAAGCTCGCCAAGCAGGCCCACGGCTCGGCCGTGGTGCGCCTGGGCGAAAACGTAGTTCTGGCCACCGCCGTGGCTAATGCCGACCCGCGCGAGGGCGTGGACTTCTTTCCCCTCACCGTGGATTACCGCGAATACACCTATGCCGGTGGACGCTTTCCCGGAGGCTTCATCAAGCGCGAAGGCCGCATGAGCGAGCGCGAAGTCCTCACTAGCCGCCAGATCGACCGGCCTATCCGGCCCATGTTCGCCGAGGGATTCAAGTGCGAGACCCAGGTCATCGCCTTCGTCCTCTCCGCCGACACCGACAATGACCCCGACGTGCTCGGCATCAACGGCGCGTCGGCTGCGCTGCACGTTTCCGACATTCCTTTTCTTGGGCCGATTGGAGCGGTGCGCGTGGGGTTGGTGAACGGGCAGTTCACGGTCAATCCCACCTACAACGAGATGCGCGAGAGCCTGCTGAACATCATGGTCGTCGGGACGAAAGACGGCATCGTGATGATCGAGTCAGGCGCGAAAGAAGTGAAGGAAGAGACGGTGGTCGATGCGATTGAGTTCGGCCACACCGAGATCAAGAAAATCTGCGCCGCCATCGACGACCTGCGCGCCAAAGCGGGCAAGCCGAAGCGAGTGGTCGAGCCGCCGGTGTTTGATCAGGCGTACTACGACACGCTGAAGAGCAAAGTCGGCGCCGAGCTGACCGACGCCCTCGACACCAAGAAGCATCCCAAGCTCGAGAGCTACACGCTGGTGAAGGACATCAAGAAGAAGCTCGCGGCCGAATTGCCCGAAGGCGATGAAGACGCCGCCAGCAAACTCGACCACTATTACGAGACGTTGCGCGAGCGCATTTTCCGCGACCAGGTAATTCATCAGAATCGGCGTCCCGATGCCCGCGCCTTCGACGAAGTCCGCGAAATCTGGATCGAAGCCGGAATGCTGCCGCGCACGCACGGCAGCGCCATCTTTACTCGCGGCGAAACCCAGGCGCTGGTCACGACCACGCTGGGCACCTCCGACGACATGCAGCGTCTGGAAGGCTTCGAAGGCGAAGCCAAGAAGCGCTTCATGCTCCACTATAACTTTCCGCCGTTTAGTGTTGGGGAAGTGGCATTTCTGCGAGGGGCCGGGAGGCGAGAAATTGGCCATGGGGCTCTCGCCGAACGCGCCGTATCGGCCGTACTACCTACGGAAGAGAAGTGGCCCTACGCCATGCGCGTGGTATCGGACATTCTGGAGTCGAATGGTTCGTCTTCGATGGCGACGGTCTGCGGAGCTTCGCTCTCGCTGATGGACGCGGGCGTTCCGCTCAAGGCTCCGGTGGCGGGAGTGGCGATGGGACTGGTGAAAGAGGGCGATCAGTACGCGATCCTCACCGACATCGCGGGCGCGGAAGATCACTACGGCGACATGGACTTCAAAGTTGCCGGAACGAAAGAAGGCATAACCGCGCTGCAGATGGACATCAAAGTCGCCGGCATCACTTCGCAGATCATGCGCGAGGCGCTGGCGCAGGCGCAGCGCGGGCGAATGCACATCCTGGGCAAGATGGAGGAAGTCATCTCGACCGGGCGCGAAAAGATTTCCGACTACGCGCCGCGCTTCTACACGGTGCAGATCCCGGTGGACAAGATTCGCGACCTGATCGGGCCGGGCGGGAAGATGATCCGCTCGATCGTGGAGGCGACCGGAGTCAAGATCGACGTGGAGGATTCGGGGCAGGTCAAGGTGGCGTCGAACGATCAAGTGTCGGCCCAGAAGGCGCTGCAGATGATCGGGGACATCACGGCGACGCCGGAGGTCGGCAAGACGTATCTGGGCAAGGTCACGAGGCTCGCGGACTTCGGCGCGTTCGTCGAGATCATTCCCGGCACTGAAGGCCTGCTGCACATCAGCGAAGTAGCGGAGCATCGCATTGCCGATGTGCGCGACGAACTGAAGGAAGGCGATCAGGTGCTAGTGAAGGTGCTGGCGGTGGAAGGCAACCGGATCCGGCTGTCGCGCAAAGCGATTCTGAAAGAGCAGCGCGCGAAGATGGCGCAGAGCGGCGGCGGAGGCGAAGAAGCGCAAGTCCAGGCTCCGGCAGCCGAAGGAGAGCCGGCGGCCACGGGCACGCTGGTGATCGAGGGCGGCGGAGATTTTCCGGATGAGCCCGAGAATGAGCCGAACTTCAACCGCGAGGGAGCGCCGCATGGTGGCGGACGTCCGCATGGCGGAGACCGTGGCGGGCGAGGCGGACGTGGCGGCGGTGGTGGTCGTGGACGCGGTGGTCGCCGTGGCGGTCGCGATGGCAGGAGTGGCCACGGCGGACACGGAGGCGGGCACGGCGGAGGAGGAAGACACTAGAACTTCTTCGCCACGGATACACGCGGATTGCAGGGATGATCGATCTAAGGCCGCAAGGTTTTGCGGCCTTTTTGTTTGCCCGCGAGTCCCATGCTATCGAGGACACGGTTATCGAACACGTGGGAGGCGCAATGTACGAAGTCATCCTGAAGCGATTTGAAACGCCTGATGAGGTGCAGATGTTTGAAAAGGGCAAGTTTGAATTGGTCCGGCTCGGCGGAATGATCATCGGACGAGCCAGCTATGAGCCTGGGTGGAAATGGTCGGAGCATGTGGGCAAGGCTTCGGGTGCGCGAAGCTGCCAGGTCAAGCACGTCGGGATGGTGGTCTCAGGGCGCGCGGCGGCGGCGATGCATGACGGGCGGATCATCGAGATGAGGGCGGGCGACCTTTTCTATATCGAGCTAGGGCATGACAGCTGGGTAGTGGGCAATGAGCCTTATGTGTCGCTGCACTTTATGGGCGCCGGCGAGTATGCGAGGAAGAAGTGACGACCCGCAAGAAGCACGTTCCCTCCTGTCTCGCTGCGCTCACGGGTCGGAATGACAAGGGTATGAAGAATCAAACTCCCACCCTAACGTCGCAAAAGCCGCGACGTTAGGGTGGGCACCCACGGAGTGATTATTTCTTCACTCGCTCGGCGATGGTTACTTCCCACCCTTCGGGATCCTGAAAGGCAAATTCGCGCATGCCATAGAACTGCTCCTTGAGAGGCATAGTGATCTTGGCCTTACTTTTCTGAACTGCGGCGAGGATTTCTTCGATCCCTTCCACCTCAATGAAGAGCGTGAGTGCTCCGCCGATCGGCTTGGCGCCGAGCGCGGGATAGTCCGCGGCCACGGCCTTCTGGTCGTTGAAGAAAATCTCGACGTTGCCGGACGTGACCGATCCGAAGACGTACGGCGTTTCCTCGGGCACGGTGATGGCGGGCTGAAAGCCGAGGATGGAGCGGTAAAACTCCATGCTGGCGGCGACGTCGCGGACCACAAGATTGGGCGTGAGCTTCTGGAATTTCATGATATCTCCTTTTGATTTCGTTTGTGGTGGGCGCGGCTTGCGATTTTTCGGAGGCCGCAACACACCGGGCTGTGTGTTCGCAACGCCTCCATCCGTGCTCCTTGCGAGTGGAACGCAGGTAGGGCCGCCTCATTGTCGATGGCGCCAGTCAGGGTTGGCGCGCGGGGCCCGCGAGGTACGAAAAGAGGATAGCATGGGGTGTCAAGCTTCGGGCCAGGGAGTCGCGGGATGAACACCGACCAGAGAAGCACCCATAACGGTGGGCAGGGACGCGAAGCAGTCGATCTTGAGTGAGTCGGTGAGTGAAATCATCTGTTTGTGACGGTAATCCTCGAGAGCCTATATTCACTTGGAACGGGCCAACGGCCAGATGGAGGAACGCAATGAGAATGTTTGTCCTAGCTATGCTCTTAACAGCGCCCGCACTTGCCCAGACCGCGCCCGCCAGTCCTGCCGCAGCTTGCGGGCCCGAAAATGTCAGCTTCAAGGTGAGCCAGGACGAATCACAACGCGCGCTGGCGCCACCCGACCCGGGGAAGGCACGCGTTTACTTCATTCACGATGCCGGTACGAGCTGGAGCGTAGGATATCCAACGGTGAAGGTCGCCGTGGACGGAACATGGGTAGGCGCAAACCACAGCAGCTCCTATTTCTCGGTTTCCGTGGATCCGGGGGAGCATCATGTGTGCGCCACGCTGCAGTCATCTTTGGTTGCGCAACGTGTGGAACTCGCGCATTTCACGGCAGCGGCCGAGACGGTTTACTACTACCGCACCCGGCTTGTTGTGTCGCGTAGCGTGGAGCTACTGGAACTTGATGCCATTGACAACGATCAAGGCAAGTATCTGGTTGCGACATTTCCCTTGGTCGTTTCAACTGCTAAGAAGTAAATGTATCGTCGAAGCCCGTCACTCCGGGCGGGAGAAACCGAGGTGGGCGCAACCCCTAAGCAATTGCGTAACATCCCTGTTTGCGACAGGCATCCTGGGCACTGGAGACACCACATGCGAGGAGTTGCTCTCTACATAACACTTTCGCTTGTCTTGCCAGCAGCGATCGCGCAGAGCACAACACCCGTCTGGAAAAATGGCTCGCAGGAGATGATGTGCGGATTAGGCACATATCACGATAGCCTCGACTTAGCGATCAAGAATGCCACTGCCGCAGGAGGCGACAGGCTGGTTACGGTTCTGGTGTTGCCGAGTTTCCAGCGTGAATATGCAATGGTTCTGAAGCAAGTCGGTTCGGAAGTCAGACTTTTACGTGCCACTTTGCAAGAACAGCTTTGGAGCCAGCTCGGCGCATTGGAGGTTCCGAGAACTCGGCAGCAATGTCTCGATAGGGCAACAGCCGCTAAGGTTGAAACGATCAACCTATCAGTTCGGCCGGAGACAACGCAGCAGTTGTGGACGGTGTCCAGAAACATCAGTCTCGATACCGGTACCTGTCCACGACAACAGAACGCGTGCGCTCTTATTGCCGACGGAACAGGTTACGTTGTTCAGACAAAGGAGGGGCGTGCGCTAAGACTCACGGAAATTGGAAACTTCAAGGACATGAATAGCGAAAACGCTGCATTGCTGGACTGGATTCATGCTTTGCTCCAGACAGCTAAGGACGCTCAGCCGCATTAGCTGTTGCTAAATCCGGATTTCACTCATTAGCGTCGCGGGTGCCCGTGCCACACCTACCCCTTAACAGCCGCCGCTTTCTTGGGGAACATTTCGCCGATGCGGCGGATTTGGGCTCCCACTCCCTTTAACTTCTCTTCAATGTGCTCGTAGCCGCGGTCGATGTGGTAGACGCGGTCGATGATGGTCTCGCCATCGGCGACCAGCGCCGCGAGAACGAGCGAAGCGGAGGCACGCAGATCGCTGGCGAGAACGGCGGCGGCGCTGAGCGGAGTTTTTCCCCGGACGACAGCGCGGCGGCCTTCAATCTTGATGTTGGCTCCCATGCGCACCAATTCGAGCGCGTGCATGAAGCGATTCTCGAAAATATTTTCGGTGATCACCGATGTCCCTTCGGCCTGTGTGGCGAGGGCCATGAATTGCGCCTGACAGTCGGTGGGGAAGCCGGGATATTCTTCCGTGCTCAGGTCGGCGGCGGTGAAGGGATTGTCGCCCATCACGCGCACCGAGTCGCCGTTGGTTCTCGTCTTTACTCCGACTTCGTGAAGCTTGCTGATGATCGCGCCCAGGTGCGCGGGATTGCAACCGGCGATGTTGAGATCGCCTCCGGTCATGGCGGCGGCGATGACGAACGTTCCGGCCTCGATGCGATCGGGGATGATGCGGTGCTTCGCTCCCTTCAGCTTGCTGACGCCTTTGACGCGAATCGTGGGCGTGCCGGCGCCTCCGATCTTCGCTCCCATTTTGTTCAGCAGGTCGGCGAGGTCGGCGACTTCGGGCTCGCGGGCGCAGTTCTCGAGAACAGTCTCGCCTTCGGCGAGAGTGGCGGCCATGAGCAGGTCCTCGGTGCCGGTGACGGTGATCTTGTCGAAGGCGATTTCGGCGCCTTTAAGGCGATCGGCGCGCGCCTCGATATAGCCATGCTCTTGCGTGATTTTCGCGCCGAGTTGTTCGAGGCCCTTAATGTGCAGATCAATGGGGCGCGCGCCGATGGCACATCCGCCGGGAAGCGAGACGCGGGCACGTCCGCAGCGGGCGACGAGCGGGCCGAGCACGAGCGTGGAGGCGCGCATGGTCTTGACCAGTTCATAGCTGGCCTCGGGGGTGGCGAGATTTTCGCAGTGAATGGTGGTGCGGTGCTGGGCGCGTCCGTAGCCGAGTTCGACTTCGGCGCCCATGGCGGTGAGCAGGTTGCGCGTGGTCTGAATGTCGCGCACCTGCGGAATGTTCTCGAGGATGACCGGCTGATCGGTGAGCAGGGCCGCGGCCATGCAGGGCAGCGCGGCATTCTTCGCGCCGCTGACGCGGACCGTGCCTAGAAGCGGCTCCCCGCCGCGGATGACGAACTTGTCCATAGCTGAAGCTCATTGTAGCGGGTGGCCGCGGTGGTTGATTGGTGGAGGGAGCACCGGAGTAATCACAGGGATACACACGAGTGGAAGGGAATGCCCGCTGTCGTGGCAGTCTTCGCGAGATCCCCATTCGGCGCGCTCGTCACACTCCCTTGCCTCAGGGCAGGCTCTCTGCCCGCTGGTGAAGGCGCACGGCGTTGGGATGACGCCTTTCTGTTGGTCCCGCAGTTCAGACTCTGCGCGCGAGGGTGATCGCGTTTCTCACGTGGCCCCTGGATTTTTTCAGGGCGGCGGTGGCTTTGGATCGGCTCACGCCGGCAGCCAGCATCACGACAGCGACTGGCGTGCGATTGCCGCTGGCTTTCAGCGCGCGGGCGGCAGTTTCGTGATCAGCTCCGGTGGCCTGCTCGACGATGCGTACGGCGCGCTGGATGAGCTTTTCGTTTTTCGTCCATACGCTGACCATGAGATTGCCATAGACGTAGCCGAGGCGGCACATGCTGCCGGTCGAAATCATGTTCAGGACCATTTTGTGGGCGGTGCCGGCCTTCATGCGGGATGATCCCGCGAGGACTTCGGGGCCGACCTCGGTGACGATGGCGAAATCGGCGGTGCGCTCGAGGGGCGAATTGCGATTGCAGGTGAGGGCAATGGTTCGGGCGCCGCGGCGGCCGGCGTATTCGACGGCTGCGATGGTGAACGGCGTGCGGCCGCTGGTGGCGATGCCAAGAACTACGTCGCGCTTGCCGGGTTTTCGTTTCTTCATTTCGCTGACGGCGAGCGAAGTGTCGTCTTCGCTGGCTTCAGTGGAAGCGCCAAGCGCCCGAGGGCCTCCGGCCATGATGTATTGGACCGTCCGTGGACTTACGTTGAATGTGGGCGGGACTTCGCTGGCGTCAAGAGCGCCCAAGCGGCCGCTCGTGCCAGCGCCGACGTAGATGAGGCGCCCACCGTGGCGGAGCCCGTCGACGACAACGTCGATGGCTCGTGCGATTTGCGGCAGCGCCCGTTCGACCACGCTGGCGACGCTTGCGTCTTCGCGGTTGATGAGGAGGACGATTTCTAACGATGACATGCGGTCGAGATCCGGCGCGCCGGGGAGAAGTTGCTCGGTGGAGAGGCGGCGAAGGTCGGAGTCGAGTTTTCTTTTCAAGCCTGGCCTTTCCAGCATCAAGGAGGAGCAGATCATTTTAGTCTGACAGCTGGGCTCCTCAGGCAGGTGCTGTCGATTTCGTTAGACCGGACAGTCTTTTCGGCGCGCTTCGCTTGCTCAGGGCAGCTAAGAGCGGCGTGTGTCCCCACATGAACCGAGTCAACGATCCAATGCTTCGATTACCGCATCGTGGAATTTGGGGCGCACTTGTTTGATGGCTTGATTGGCGCAGTCGGGCCAAGTGCGGTTGGTGAGCAGCGTGATCGAAAGCTGGCGGTCGGGATCGATCCAGAGCGAAGTTCCGGTATAGCCGAGGTGGCCGTACGAGTGTGGGCCGAAGAACATTCCGGATTGCGAGGGAGTGGACGGGGTGTCCCAGCCGAGAGCGCGAGAAGTGCCGGCAGGCACGGATTCGCGGCGGGTGAAGAGGGCGATCGTTTCGGGGCGGAGGATGGCCTCGCGGGCAGGAGTGCCCGCGCCACACTGAAGCATGGCGTGGGCGAAGCGAGCTACGTCCTCAGCGGTTGAGAAGAGCCCGGCGTGTCCAGCAATGCCGCCGAGGACGAATGCGTTCTCGTCTTGCACTTCGCCCTGGATGATGCGGTGGCGGAACGTGCGGTCGTCAGCTGTGGGAGGGATTTGGTCGTGCATTGCTGCCGGCGTATCAAATGTGGTGTGAGTCATGGCCAGCGGCCCGAAAATTTCACGCTGGCAGAATTCATCGATGGATTCTTCGGCGATGCGCTCAAGACCCATGCCAAGAATGATGAACCCGATATCACTGTATTCGGCGTGCGAGCCGGGATCGGTGGTCAGCGGCTTGGCTAATGCGGCGCGGAGGAGTTCGTCGCGCGAGCGCGCTCTCAAAAATAGTTTTTCGTAGGCCGGGAGACCCGAGGAGTGCGCCAGCAGCATGCGGAAGGTGACATCGCGGCGGCGGAGATCGCCCCCGCTGGAGTCGCTAAGAAACTCCGGGACAGTGCCGATGATCGGTGCGTCGAGTTCGAGCAGGCCGCGTTCGTAGAGGATCATCGCCATGGTCGTAGTCACAACTACCTTAGTTACCGATGCGAGGTCGAAGAGGGTTGAGGCGGCTGCGGCGGGTGAATCTGCTTCATAGGTGAAATGCCCGAGGGTTTTCAGTGCGGTCAGGCGTTCGTGTCGCGTGATCGCGATTGATGCGGCTGGGAATGCCCGCGCAGAAATGGCGGCCTCGAGGATCGAGAAGGCGGCGGAGAAGCGCTGCTCCTGGTTTTCGCAGTCGTGAGCGAGCGGCGGCGCAGAGTTGGTCTGGGTCGATCTTGAAGTCACGCTGTTCCCCCCTACCGGAAAAAACATCATATGTCACATCCGGCAACCCGTTACTTGAGATTCTTGAGTCATCCCGCATCGGTTGTGTAAAGTCGAGATATCTCTTCCAATCGGTCAAATACGCTCGCGTGGGTGCACTGGCACGCTTTCGTGAAGGAGCTGCCAGAGAAGGCTGGCATTCTCTCTTTTGTCATCTTTGTGTCGAGCGTAACCACATTAGTCGGCGCAGCGACCACGCCGTCCAATCCCGTTCGCCTGGGGGCTGTGGATTCGATCATCCAGCAGGCTATTGCCGACAACAACATTCCCGGAGCGGTGCTGGTGATCGGGCACGACGAGGCAGTGATCTATCGCAAGGCGTATGGCGAGCGATCGCTCGAACCGCGCCGCGAGCTGATGACGCTCGATACGGTGTTCGATCTGGCATCGCTGACGAAGGTAATCGCGACCACGACCGCTGTGATGCAGCTGGTGGAGCAGGGCAAAATCAGGATGAACGATCCGGTGGCAAAATATCTGCCGGAGTTTGCCCAGAACGGCAAAGAGGACGTTACGGTGCGTCAGCTGCTGACGCACTACTCGGGGCTGGAGCCCGATCTGGATTTGAAGACGCCCTGGGAGGGGAAAGACACGGCATACAAGATGGCATTTTCCGATGCGCCGACCCAGGCCCCGGGATCGGGCTTCGTTTATAGCGATGTCAATTTCATTGTGCTCGGAGCGCTGGTGGAGCGCGTGTCGGGCGAGACGCTGGATGAATATGCGGTGCGGCACATCTTTGCGCCGCTGAAGATGACGCGGACACGTTATCTCCCTCCGGCTTCATGGCGCCCGAAGATCGCTCCCACGCAATATGACGAGAACGAGCATATGCTGTGGGGCGTGGTGCATGATCCGACGGCGCGGCGGATGGGCGGAGTGGCGGGGCATGCAGGGCTGTTTTCGACGGCTGACGATCTGGCGAGGTTCGCGCAGACGCTGCTGAATGGCGGCGACGGGATTTTGTCGGCAGCCGCGGTCGAAAAGATGACCACGCCGCAACAACCCCCGGCGGCGCCAGTGCTGCGCGGGTTTGGATGGGACATTGATTCTCCGCTGTCATCGAACCGCGGCGATCTTCTGCCGGTCGGATCATTTGGGCATACCGGGTGGACGGGAACATCGATCTGGATCGATCCGACGACGCAGACTTACATCATTCTGCTGACCAATGCGGTGCATCCGCGCGGCGGGAATGCGATTGCACTGCGCTCGAAAGTGGCGACGGAAGTGGCCGCGGCGTTGAACCTGACTGCGAGCGAGAAGGACGCACTGCGCTGGAAGAGCATCACCGGCTACAACGAAGCACAGACTGCCGCGAGGCGCATGAGCGCCCGCAACGGCACGGTCAAGAACGGGATCGACGTCCTTGAGGAGCATGGGTTCGATGTGCTAAAAGGCCCACGCTCGGCTAAGAACGCAGAAGGGGCGGGCAACCAGACCCAAGCGTCAGCCAACCAGGTGGCGAATACGCCGAGCGCTGACGCGCCGAGTCCGGGCTCGAGCAACGCGGGTGCAGTCAGCCCGACTCTCACTGCGCCGCCGAAAAAACGAATCGGGTTGGTGACGAATCAGACGGGAATCGATGCGTCGGGGAAGCGAACGATCGATGTGCTGGCAGAGGCTCGCGACATAGCGCTGGAAGCGATTTTCAGTCCCGAGCATGGTGTGACCGGGACGCTCGATACAACGAACGTTGGCAACACGGTCGATGCAGCGACGGGCATTCCGGTTTACAGCGTGTATGGCGGGACGGACGCGGCGCGTCGGCCGTCAATCGATGTGTTGAAGACGCTGGATGCAGTGGTCTTCGACATTCAGGATGCCGGAGTGCGGTTTTATACCTACGAGACGACGCTGGGATATTTTCTGGAAGCGGCGGCGCAGGCGGGGATCGAGTTGATCGTGCTGGACCGGCCGGATCCGATTACAGGATCGTTTGTGCAGGGGCCGGTGTCGGATGCGGGCAAAGAAAGCTTCACGAACTACTGGACTCTCCCCGTAAGGCACGGGATGACGATCGGCGAGCTGGCGAAGATATTCAACGCCGAGCGAAACATCAATGCAAACCTTACGGTCATTCCGATGGATGGCTGGCAGCGCGGCGACTGGTTTGATTCGACTGGACTCGCGTGGGTGAATCCGTCGCCCAACTTGCGCAGCGTGATTGAGGCGGCTCTGTATCCGGGTGTGGCGCTGATTGAAGGAACGAATGTTTCGGTCGGCCGCGGGACGGACACTCCGTTTGAGCTGGTCGGCGCGCCGTGGGTCAAGAGCAGGGAACTGGCGGCGTACTTGAACGGACGGGGAATCGGGGGCGTGCGCTTTGTTCCGGTGACGTTCACTCCGACGTCGAGCAATTACAGCGGGCAGGAATGCCAGGGAGTGAATGTGATTCTGACGGATCGGAACGGATTCGACGCGCCGGAGCTTGGGATCGAACTGGCGGCGGCGCTGCACAAGTTGTATCCGGCGGATTTCAAGATCGAGCGGATGCAAGAGTTACTGGTGAACCAGAGCGTATACGACGCGCTGGTGGCGGGCGAGGATCCACGGCGGATCGCGCAAGATTGGCAGGAGGGGCTGGAGAAGTTTGAGAAAGCGCGGGAGAAGTATCTGATTTATAAGTAGGCGGCTTGGTTTGAGGTCGGTGCGTGGAATGGCGATATTTCGACAGTTACAGTACACAAACGACCAAGGAACACAGAACTCAAGCAAGGATGACGGCAAACGGGGAGCCTAGAAATCCACCCGGAAGTCGGCCTGCACCAACTTCTTCCCATTGGCGCGGGAGTTATTGCGGAAGACCAGATAATAACGGGCGGGCTGAGCGAAAGTCGGGGGCAGGTCCGTGTTTACCTCTTGGCTATCAGCCTCCTCGGCTGAAAACACCGTATCGCTTTCATGTCCGCTCAAGAGGGTGTCGTACTGCTGCTGGTTCAGCAAAAGAAGTTCCACGTCTGCCGACCTTTCGTCCACTCCCCCCCTGCTCCTCGGCAAAAACGAGCGGTATGTCCCGTGCAGTTGCGGATTGGCCGCGTGCGCGGGAATGACAAACGGCAGATTCACGATCGCAGCCACCTCAAAAGTCTTGTGCAGGATGGGAGTGCTGGTCCCTACCGGATTAGAATCCCCAACTAGGTCCATCTGCGGTGGCTTGTCGGACGGCGTGGAAGAAGGACTCGCAGAGTTGCTGGGCTGTGGCGTTTGCATGGACGCAGGGCTCTGGCGCGACACGTAATCAGCCAGCGGCCCGGTGATGGTGACCATGCCCTGCACCACTTCCGCTTCGCTGGAATCGGTGTACACCTTGGCCACCGGTCCCTGCGGCGCGGCCACCGACTCAGCGATCTGCAACCGGTGCGTCCAACTATAGAGAACTGCGATTGCCAGAACACAACCCGCTGCCATCCACGCCAACCCTCGATGCATACCGGTCCTCCACAATGAAAGATGTTAAGTGAGGGAGTTGGTAGCACGGAATGACGGGGGTCACACGCACGTTACTTCGGTTTATTGAACCGCCACACACGTTGCGTTAGGACCACGAGGTTTGGCGTCGACGCTGATTTTCCCAACGCGGACCTGAGTCTGGCTGACGGTATCAGGCGATTACACTCGCTAGAACTCGCGTGCCACAAGATAACTTCCGCCACAAACCCTGCATCCTAGCGGCTAAATCCGTAGTAAGCTTTGTTCGATGTAAGCCTCGTTGGATGTACCCGATAAGGGGCGCTTTGGGAGGTGCTGAGTGATATCGATGCGTTTTCTTGGGACCTTGCTGCTGGCTTCCGGGGTGGCGTTGGGGCAGACTGCGGACACGACGAAGCCGAACAACTCCGATCAGGCTGGCGAATCTCAAGATGTCCACGTCTCCCAAGACCAGAAAGAAGTGGGACACCCGCACGATCCGAATGCGCTGGTGATTCCTGCCGGGTCGAAGATTCCGCTGTCGCTGAAGCAGGCCATCTCGACCAAGAACGCACGCGAGGGCGACGCGGTATATGCTGAGACGGTGTTTCCGTTCGTGCTAAATGAGCGCATTCTTATTCCGGCGGGAACCTACATTCAGGGCAAAATCATGCACAGCGAGCCCGCGGGGCGCTCGAAGAAACGGGCCGAAATTTTGATTCACTTCACCTCGATGATTTACCCCACTGGCTACACGGTAATGCTGCCAGGATCTGTGGAGAGGACGCCGGGCGCGGACGACAAGGGCGTGAAGGATTCAGAAGGGACGATTCAGCAGGACAAGGATACCGGCCAGCGCGTGGAGGATTCCGTGAAAGACGCGGCTGTTGCCGGCACAGCAGGCGGCATTGCCGGGGCGGCGGCGGGCGGCTTGAACGGTGCGCGCATCGGCGGAGGCGCGGGACTGGCGGCGGGAGTGGCGTGGGCCTTGCTAAAGCATGGTCCGGACGTCAAGCTCGATGTGGGCACTTCGATTGAGATGGAGATTCAGCGCGACGTCATCGTCGATGCCAGCCGCATCCAGATGGCGAAGGCAGGATCGTAGGACTGCCCTGAGTTTTTGCAGGTTGAACTGCGCGCAGCCGTTCCAGAACTCTGCCTGTTAGACTCCATTCCATGCAGCGCGCCAACGTTTCCGCCATGCGCGGGATTCTACGGGCGCTCTGTCCGCGCTGCCGCACGGGGAAGATATTCCACCGATCGATCTGGCTTTTTCCTCCGATGTATGATGAGGTGTTTGTTCTGCAATCTGAAGTTCGAGCGCGAGCCGGGGTATTTTCTGGGCGCGATGTACATCGGATATGGCTTGGGTGTGGGCGCGATTGCCGTGCTGGCCGCAACGGTCTGGGAAGTCCTCAAGTGGCCGGTGGTCAAGAGCACGGTTGGAGGAATTGTCTTGTTTTTGGCGCTGGCGCCGGCGCCGGTTCTAACCTGGGTGGCGCGGGTGCTGTGGATTTACATGGACCAGGCGATTGATCCGGACCGGACTTAACGCCGGCCTGGCGCACTTTCCATTTTCGCAGTCGGCGCATCAAGCCAAGCAACCTGGAGCACGCGAAAAGCGCGCTCCTTTCTTCCCGCTGCTATACAATCCGCGGTAGGAGTGTGTTATTGACGTTGCGATCGTGGAGGCTGCCGTGGAAGCATTCGGTTTTGGCTTTGGCACTATTGCAATCATCGTCGTTGCCATCTACCTGCTGAGTTCCATCAAGATTCTGGCGGAGTACGAGCGCGGCGTGATCTTCCGGCTCGGCCGGCTCCTGCCGGTGGCCAAGGGGCCAGGAATAATTCTGGTCTTCGCGCCGATCGACCGCATGGTGCGCGTGTCGCTGCGGCAGGAGGCGCTGGAGGTGCCGCCGCAGGACATCATCACGCGCGATAACGTGACGCTGAAGGTGAACGCGGTGATCTTTCTGCGTGTGATTGAGCCGCGGCAGGCAGTGGTGCAGGTTTCGAACTACGTTTATCAGACTTCGCAGTTCGCCCAGACTACGCTGCGCTCGGTTCTGGGCGAGCAGGAACTCGACGAGTTGCTGGCGCATCGTGACAAGATCAATCTGCGGCTGCAGAGCATTCTCGATACCCACACGTCACCGTGGGGCGTGAAGGTGACCAACGTCGAGGTCAAGCAGGTGGATCTGCCGGAGTCGATGCTGCGCGCGATGGCGAAGCAAGCCGAGGCAGAGCGCGAGAAGCGGTCGAAGATTATTCACGCGGAAGGCGAGTTCTCGGCGGCGCAGCGGTTGGTGGATGCAGCGCATTTGCTCTCGGGCGAGCCGGTGAGCGTGCAGCTGCGTTATTTGCAGACGCTGACTGAAATTGGCGTGGAGAAAAATACGACCGTGGTGTTTCCTGTGCCGGTCGATTTCTTCTCCGGGATCCAGAAGCTGCTCGCAAAGGCTGGGGACAATGTGCCGGCGGCACCGGCAGGGAAGACGTAGCAGGGTGGGTTCTGTTCAGGGCGCTGTTGAGCAAAGGCGGGTTCCTCGCGCGATCAATCTGCGCTCGGAATGACAACCAATATCGGAAAAGGAATCTTTGGATTAGCTTTTAGTTGCGCGCTGAAGTTGGAATGAGACGTGGGGAGTTGAAACATGGCTGCGTCTGAAGATACTGAAATTACACTGGGGACAGGCAAGCTGCTGGTGTTGTTTTTTGGCTTGGTTGGGGTTTGCGCGTTGTTCTTTGCCCTCGGCTATTCGCTCGGACGCAAGTCGGAACCGGCGATCGCTGCTGCCAGTGCAGCTATCCCCTCGCAGCCCGCTCCGAGCAAAGTCAACTCGACAGCGGCCCCGGCGACACCGCCGATGACGTTCTATAAGTCGGTCGAGCAGAAGGAAGCCAGCCCGCAATTGTCGCCATCGCCCACGGATGCGAAAACGGATACGACAACCGCGCAGGCGAATCCGAGCACGGCGACTGCGCCTGCGCAAGCTGCCCCGGCGCAACCGACCGAGCCGGTTGGCCTGGTGCCCACCTCAGGATACTTTGTGCAGGTGGCTGCGGTCAGCAAGCAGGAAGATGCCGACGCGCTCGTGGATGCTCTCAAGAAGAAGGATTACGCGGCATTTGTAGCGCCGGCAACGGCGGATAAATTACTGCGGGTGCAAGTGGGCCCGTTTGCCGACATCAAAGACGCCGAGGCTATGCGCACACGCCTGATCGCCGACGGGTATAACCCGATCGTGAAGAAGTAGCTATTTCTATTCACCATGTCTGCCGACGATTCGCTGGACCGCACACTTCATGCCATTGCTGATCCGACCCGGCGACGCATTCTGCGCGAACTGCGGGAGAATGCGAAATCGCCCGGGTCTGCCGCGTGCTTATGTGCGGGAGACATAGAAGCGCGGATACAGCTATCGCAAGCGACCATCTCCCATCACATGGCCGTCCTGACCAAAGCGGGGCTCGTGGAGGCCACGAAGCAAGGGCTCTGGCGCCGCTATCGGCGGAATGAGAAAGCTATCCGGCAGGTTGTAAAAACATTGCGCGGAAAGTTGTAATCCCCTTGCTCATCTCGGTACGACTCGAGCCGTGCTCTTACGGTGCCGTCACTAGCACTGACAATTGTGCCAAGCCGCTCGCTGTTTTGCGTCACGGCGCACGCAGGGCCCACTTTTCCAAGTCTCCAGTGGATCGCAGCAAGCCGAGCTGGGCGCGCTGGAGCTCGAAGGTCACGTCCTGGAGGGCGATGAAGCGCTCGCTGGCGCGGGTGCGGGCATCGTCAAGGTCGTGCAAGGTGGCCGTGCCCGCATCCATGCGGGCCGGAACGGCGGCCAGATTCTTCTGCGCGATTTCGTACTCCAGTTCGGCGACGTCGCGCGCGGCTTGCATTTGAGCGACGGTGCGCTCGAGGCGAAGCGTTTCTTCTGAAGCCTGATTGCGGGCGGCAACGGCCTGCTTGCTGGCTTTCAGCGCGTCGGCGTCGGCGGCCTGAGCCCGGGCACGTTGCGAGGCATTGAACAGCGGCAAGCGGATCGAGATGCCGATCGTGACGTTATTCTGGCGGAAGCCTCCGTTGGGGCACAGAAACGTCCCCAGCGACGTGCTGCACTCCTTTTCGGGGATGTAGTAATCCTGAAAGTTGTTGAAGGTTGAAAGTAACGCATATTGCCCGGCCAGGTCGAACGTAGGCCACAAGGCGCGATGCTCGGCTTCTGCGCGGAAGTACTGCGCGCGAGCATGTTCCACTGCAGCTTTGGCAGCCGGACTGGACTCTGCAGCCTGGGCCGGGATAGAAGCATCCGGCGGTGCGGGCGGAAAATCAGGCAGAGTGTCGGGCTCAGTTTGGATGTCGACGGCCCGAAGCCCGGTCAGCTTGGAAAGATGTTCGCGGAGCACGTCGGCTGCGCCCTGGGCTTCGGCAATTCTCAGGCGGACGCGGGCGACGGAGAGACGTGCGCGGGTCCCGTCAAGTTCGCTGTCCACGCCCTCTTTGACGCGATCGGCAACTGCGGCCTGCATCTTGTCGGTTTCGACGGCGGTGTCCTGCAGCCGAGCGAGACGCTGTTCCCATTTATTCAGTTCGGCGTAGCTGAGAACGGTGTCCTGGATAAGCTGGTCGCGGGTATCTTTGCTCTTAAGAGAAGCAACGGTGATATCGGCTCGAGCTGCCTGGAGGTAATCGCGCATACCAAAGTTGAGCAAGGCCGACTGCATGTTGAGATTGAAAAGCGAAGGGGGCTGCCCGGCGAGAGTGAGCGGAAAGCCATACGAAGGGGGACCAAGCCCGGCACCCACCGTGAATTGGGGAATGTAGGCGTCGCGCATTTCGCGGTAACCAGCGGAGGCCTGTTGCACGTCGGCCGCGGCGATGGCAACGCCGGTGGCGTGAGCCAGCGCGAGTTCAACCGCGCGCTTGAGCGGAAGTGGCTCGCCCAGCAACGACAGCGGAAAGAAAAGAACCGCCAGAATCCATTTCGCACAGCGCCTACCGCGGCATGAGTTGGTCATCGCAGTCCTTCCAAAGTGATCTCTAGAGATTTTATGAACAAATGGATGCAGCCGAATTCTAAATCGCGGATGGGAGTGGCGGAACGGATTCCGGCCGGAACTGCGCAACGATCGGGAGAGTCCTGACACCCGCCAGCGTTTCAGCGTTCGATCCGCTTCAAATCTTCCTGAGCACGCGTGTACCCATGAGAGAGCGCCAGAGCGGCGCGGAATTCCTCGGCGGCGGATTTACGGTCACCCTGTTTCTCGAGCAACTGCCCAAGCAGATCGTACGCTTTGAAAGCGGGCGCTTCTTCGACCGGGCCGTTGGAAAAGTAGCGCTGTACAAGTCGTACCGCGAGTGGCAGGTCGCGGCTGGTACGAAGCAGCATGTTGGCGCCATCGAGCAAGGCAGGCGGGTGGTCGATGGGTGCTGTCCCCAGATTGCGCAGGGCCTGCTCCATTTCCTCGAAGCGGCCGGCGCGGCGCAGAAAGCCGGCCAGGTCCAGCCAGGCGCGCACGCCAGAGTGGCTGGCGACGACGGCGGCGCGAAGTTCACGTTCGGCAGTAACGGGGTCTTTGTTCTTTTCCGCGATGCGGGCCGCGACCCAGTGCGCCATACCCGGATTCAGGGACATCAAAGCGTCAGACTGAGCGCGGGCTTTCTCCTTGCCGCCGCCGACAATCCCGGGAGCCTCGAGATAGAACTCAGCGAGATCGGTGCGCGCCTCCCAGTTCTTGGGATCGAGTTCAACTGCACGCTCAAACGCTGTGCGGACTTTCTTAACCAGACCAACGGCAAACAGGAATCCGATATGTGATGCTTTTTCCCCGTAGATGCGCCCGAGCCAGAGCTGGTAGAGGCTATTCGCCGGATCGAGGTCACGGGCGCGAACGCACGCAGGGATACCATGGTCCCAGTCCTCGATCATGAAGTAAGCACGGCACAGCAGGTTGTAAGCAGCGTCGTCCGTTGAGTAGCGGCCAGTCTGCTGCTCCAAGGTCTGGATGGCTTCATCCACGCGGCCGGAGGCGAGCATTTCCCGCGGAGAAGTGGCGGCCTGGGCGAATGGACAAGCGAAAACCAGAAAAGACGCAATTAGCGAGAAAGCACCTGACGCAGATGTCGACATGCCCTAGTGAACCACCGTGACGGCAGCATTGTCAGAGAGCGGCTTGGATTCTTCTGCGGACAGTGCGACGAGCGCGCCTTCAGCAAGCCCGGAGGTGATCTCGACGCGCGTGAGATTCTGCAGGGAAATTTCGACCGGCTGCCGCTTCAGACGGTCGTTGACGATCTGGTAGACGTAGAGTTTGCTGTCTTCGGCGCGCAGAGCGTCGCGTTCGAGAGTGAGGACGTTGTCGTGCTCTGCGACCAGGATGGTCACGTTCACGTTGACGTTGGGCAGAAGCCGGAGATCGTGGTTGTCGACGGCGCAAGTGGTCTCGCCAATATTGCGGTTGAGTCGAGGCTTAACCGTGGACGGAACGCCCGTGACCGAGCCGGTCCAGGTGCGGCCGGGCAAGGCATCCCACGTAACCTCGACTTTCTGTCCAGGGAGAAGACGACCAATGTCGGGCTCGTCGACAAAAGCGCGCACCATAACTCGCGACAGGTCCGCTTCCTGCAGCAGCAGGTCGCCGGCCTGAACGAACGCTCCCTGCTTGACGGGCAGGGAATAGACGACCCCGTCGAACGGCGCGCGAACCGTCGACTTGCTGAGCGCGTCCTCCGCGGCATCGTAAGCGGCTTGTGCTGCAGATGCTTGGGCCTGAATGCGGGCCACTTCAGGTTGCGAGTAACGGTCGTTCAGCTTCTGCTGCCACTGCGTGACGTCAGCCTGTGCACTCGCGAGGGTGTCTTCAGCCTGGCGAAGCTCGCCTGAAGAAGCAGCGCCCTCTTGCTGGAGATGGCGCAGAGCATCCACGTTGTGCTGGGCTGCATCGCGGGCGCTGCGGGCCTTCACCAGTTGCGCGTTCAAGATAATGAGTTCCTCCTGCGTGCCTCCGGTCTTCAGCGCGGATTGATCGGCCTGAGCGCTTTTCACTTGGGCCAGTGCGCGGGCCGCTTGAGTTCGAATGTCGGCATCGTCGAGCTGAAGCAACAGCTGGCCCCGGCGTACGTGATCGCCTTCCTTTACTAAGATGCGCTTCACCGTAGTCGCAACCGGTGCGTGCGCTTCGAAATTCTGGACCGGCTCAATTTTGCCGTTGGTCGAAATCAGGCTGCGGATCGGCCCCCTCTGCACGGTGGCGGCGTGCACTCGCAGCGGCGCGCGATGGAAAGAGAAATACAACAGAGCTGCGGCGACCAGAATGATAACGGGCCAAGTCCACCGCCGGCGGGCCGGCGCCTTCGAGTTGTTCGTCGATGCCAACCTGTTGTCTTTCAGGATGAGGCAGGAATAACTGTAAGCAGTAATTTACCACTCCACGGGGATACAGCGGCGCCCTGGCCCCATAGCTGATTTGATGCGGGCTTATCCTGAAACGCTGCGGCCGGAACGAAAATGGGGATCTCCATGTCCAACGGAATCCCGGCGTAACAGAGGGCTCAATTTCTTTGTCCCGTGATACTCTGCCTTGAGTCATCCCGCGATCGCATGTTTCAGCCCGGAACCAAGCCTGACCCGCACCGCACTCAACGGCGCTTGCTGCGGGCGGTTGCCTTCTTCGAGTTTGTAAAAGGCCTTTTCGTACTGGTGATGGGCTTCTGTGCCCTCGCCCTGGTTCACAAAGATCTGTGGCTGATCGCTGAAAGTCTCCTTGCACTGTTCCATATCAGCAGTGACCGCCGCTCAGCCCAGATGTTTCTCGACTTCGCCGACAGCGTTACCGACGCTCGCCTTTGGGCCGCCGCTCGCATCGCCTTTGCCTATGCGGCGCTGCGCTTCACCGAGGCCTACGGTCTGTGGAAGGAGCGCACGTGGGCGGAGTGGGTGGCATTTGTTTCCGGCACGCTGCTCCTGCCGCTGGAAATCCGCGAACTTCTGCGAGGCATCACGCTGCTGCGCTGCGCTGTGTTCGTTGGCAATCTGGCGATCGTCCTTTATATGCTGTACGTGATCCTCGAGAATCGGCGCGAACGCCGCAAGGCCGGCTTGTCGGCGGAGCGCTGAAAGCCGCGCCTGCACGTCAACAGACACGCATTTTGAAGAAACGCTCGGCTGGCTGATTGATGCCGATCATCTCCTGTGCCAACCGCCCGCTTGGGCACCACGCGAGGCAATAGTCGCCTCCTTCAGTCGAAGCTAAGCTGACAAGAGAAGGCGTGCGGCAACCTGAAGGGCGGAGCTTGTTTCAACAGCACAAACTCGTTTGTCTGCTGCTAAGCATGCTTGTGCCCGTGTCTCTGCTGGCTCAAGACAGCGCGCCTGCCATGCTGCGCAGCAGCGGCGGTGTCCTGCTGAACGGGAATTCGGCTCCTGCATCGAGCGCTATTTTTGCGAATGACCTCATCGAAGTCCCGAAAAACGCCATGGCCCGGATTGAAGCCACTGGCTCTTCGGTCGATATCAACCCGGAATCGGTCGTGCAGTACAACGCGGGAGAACTTCTCCTTGACCACGGCAGCCTCTCGGTGAACACGTCGCAAGGGCTGAAAGTGCGCGTGGGGTGCGTGACGGTGACCCCTGTCAAC
>JASHNU010000101.1 GCA_030041475.1 Candidatus Sulfotelmatobacter sp. | reverse complement strand
GCCATCGTGATACGCCTCTCCGCCGTACAGCAAGTTGCCCTTGCCGAGCTTTTGCGATACGCCGAAAACGAACCGCGCAAACTGGTACATGCCGCCGTCGACCTGGAAGAAGTTCTGGGGCAGCGTCTTGTAAAACACCACGTGGGCATTTCCCGCTGAGCCATAGTCGCCGACATCGCCGTAATAAGGACCTTTCTCGGCATCAATCCGCTCCACAAACTCCGGGATGACGGTGTTCATGTCCGAGTACCCCTCGCCGTGCGCGTGCGACGGCAGGTTCAGCGGCATGCCGTCTAGGAAAACGGCGAAGTCCGTGCCATGGTCGAGATTGAAGCCGCGCATAAAATATTGGTTGGCCTTGCCGCCGCCGGCGTGTTGCGTGATGATGAGGCCGGGAAGCGCCTCCAAAATTTCTCCCGAGCGAAGAATCGGACGATTTTGTAGTTCCTCTGCGCCCACCGTTACCTGGCCGGCGGAAGTGGCAATCCCGACAAGGTTATCCGATCGCTCCTTCACCTCAATAGTGGTGATTCCGCCGCCTACCGCCAGAGTGATGCGAACCGGGGCCGGCGCCCCGCTGGTCCCTACGGTGACCGGCATTTCTTTGGTTTCAAAACCGGGATTCGACACGACGAGCCGATAATTACCGGCCGGCAGTCCGGAAATAATGAAGGACCCGTCCCTGTCCGTCCGTGTCATTCTTTGGGCCGCACCGTCTGCGCTCCGAACCTGCACCGTCGCTCCGGCAATCACCGCGCCGGAGGTGTCAACGACCGTTCCTGATAGCTGGGGTGGATAACCCCTTTCACTCGTGGCGAGCGGCGTTTTCTCCTGCGCGGCAACCAAGAGTGAGATGAGCATCATTGCTGATAGAAACAGCAAGCGAGGCTGCATATCTCTTTCCTCCTTCAGCGCACTCTCATGACCGCTGAACAGAACAGCGGTGTAGGCCGACTCGGGATGCGCGTTGTAGGCAGCTCTACCCTCCTGCGATGAACAGCAGAGGAAGACACATATCACGTTATCTTCAGTCGTGCTACCTAAATATTACGAATGGAATAATCATGCTACGAAGAACAGTGCTTGTAAAGGCCAAACGCAATTTTCCTGAGCCGCCAGGCAGAGGATCCCGAGTTCCCGTGTGGGGCATTCACTTCCGGCTCCGGGGAACGACCGCAAGAAGAAGCCGGCTAGGCGATCAGCGATGAGAGTGCCGTCGTGGTGACACTGTGTCGGGCGAACTCATGACCAGGCGACCATGCCGGACTCCCTTTGTGCTGATGAGTTTGTCGGCGAGTTGTTGAACGTCGCGGGAACGACCGCGCAGGAGCACTACTTCAAGGCATGTATCGTGATCCAGATGGGCATGCAGCGTCGAAATGACAACTTCGTGATGTTCATGCTGCAGATCGGCCAGTTTTTCAGGCAGAAGGCGAGTGTGGTGATCATAGATCAACGTAACGGTCCCCACTACCGCAGCCTTCGAGGCCACAACCGCAGTCCCAACAAGCCGGTCCCGGATCAGATCCCGGAATGCCTCCGAGCGGTTATCGTAGCCTTTTTCCGCGATGAACCTGTCAAACCGATCGAGCAGATCCGACTCCAACGACACTCCGATTCTGCTGAGCTGCGCCATGGCTGCCTCGGATAGCAAGAATTACGCTCCAGCGTAGCACACATAGCGAAAGAAGTAACACGGCCTGGACCACCTCTGCGATACAGCAAGAAACGCGATTCCGGAGGTAAATTCGTGACTGGCAAACCGAGTCAGTTCGTGTGTGATCGGCAACTCGGGAATTGACCGTTAGCGGGGAAGCGCTGCCCATTGACTTACCTCTCCCTACCTACTACCATTCCCGCCATCAGTCGAATGCAGCCCATGGCCCTGACCATCATCCCGCGCGAAGTTTCCCACGTCACCATCCTCGACGTCAGCGGACGCATTGTGCTCGGCGACGAGATCCACGATCTGCGCGACTCCATCCGCGGCCTGATCGATCGGGGGCAGAAGAAAATCATCCTCAATCTCGCCGGGGTCGACTACATCGACTCGTCCGGCGTCGGCGAACTGGTCGGCTGCTACACCACCGTGCGCAACGCCGGCGGCGAACTCAAACTTCTCAATCTCACGCAGAAGGTCAAAGACGTACTCCACGTCACCAAGCTCTACACCGTCTTCGACGTCAAGGACGACGAATTCACCGCGGTCAAATCCTTCGACTACTTCTTCGCCAAATGACCGCGTCTTGCGGGCGTCTGATCCCGCAGCGGTCATCCTGAGCATTCTTTGCGAAGGATCTCAGCCAACACAGGCCATGTAGGGACCGCCCCCGACTGTCCGGACGAGCGCGGCTCGACAGAAGCGTCGTCTCAATCTGACCACTAACTAACGCTTTGTCATTCCGAGGAGCGTAGCGCCGAGGAACCTGCTTTTGGATGGTTTCCCCACTCTTGTCGCGTAGTTTGCCACAGGGGTGGGAACTCGCGAGCTCCGCGCGAACTATCCCCTGAACCGCGCTTGCCACGCCCCAATTCCACGATCTCGAAGTAAAATTCCGGATGTAAAACCTAACGACAGTCATGGGACCTGCAGCCTGGAGCAGTTGCCGTTCATGCCTCAGCCGCCCAAAACCAATCGCGAACTCATCTGGACCGTGGACCGGAACTTCCAGGGATGGACCTGCTCGCTGTGCGAATGGAATTCCCCATTGCCCACGCTGCTGAACGATCCCGAAGCCAAGACCGCCTTTGACCGTCTGGCAGCCGCCAAATTCCGCGACCACAAATGCGCTGACCACCTCTCGCGCCTCGCGCCGGCCGCGCCCCCCGACAGCTTTACCGCCCGCATCAAGAAAATGGTCGCCCACGGCTACAAGCCCAAGGACGCCGTCGAACTTTGTCTGCAGGAAGCCCAGCTCGAATTCCGCAACCAGCCCCAGATGCTCGCGCAAGCCAAGTCCGAAGCCGACGACTTCCTCCGCCGCCTTCGCGCCGGTTTGATCTGATCTGTCGACGATTTTCGTGTGCTTACACGGGCCTCGTGATTCCTTTGCGTGGGAGCAGCAGAAAGTTAAACTTCACTTTTGGGCAATAGGGCGGCATAAGTCACCGCAACGAACGGATTAGCTCAGGAGATAAATATGGGGCAACGTGCACTGGTACTCGGGGCGGGCGGACACGCCGCCACGGCGTGGGAGCTCGGGGTGATTACCGGCATGGCAGATGCCGGCGTCGACGTTCGCGACGCCGATCTGATCGTGGGCACCTCAGCCGGAGCGCGGGTCGGCGCCCAAATCAGAAGCCATCTGACAACAGAAGAACTGTTTCAGGGGCAGGTCGATCCACATCTGCAGACGAAAGAGCCGGCCCCGCTGGTTGACTTTACCGAATGGCGCGCCGATTTTATGCGAGCTAAAGAAGGCTCAGGGGACGCCGTTACCGTGCTCAGGCGATTCGGGACGCTAGCCCTGCAGGCGCCGGTGGGTTCGCGAGACATTCGACGGAATATGATCGCCGCGGCGCTGCCAGCGCAGACCTGGCCCGAGCGCCGCCTTCTGATAGTGGCCGTCGATGTGGAAAGTGGCGAACGGCACGCGTTCGATCATTCGAGCGGGGTCGACCTAGTCGACGCTGTGGCTGCCAGCTGTGCCGTGCCGGGAATCTGGCCCGCGGTCGAACTCCGTGGCCGCAGGTACATGGACGGCGGCGTCTATTCCATCGACAACGCAGATCTCGCCCTGGGCTGCGAGCAGGTTTTGATTTTGACGCTGCCGGCACGCGTGCCTCCACTTTGCATCGCATCACTCGATGCCGCAGTCGACACGCTCAGGCGCAGCGGGGCGCGAGTCGATGTCGTCCATCCCGACGAAGCCGCGCAAGCAGCGTTTGCCTCGGTCGGCGGGAATCTGCTCGACCCTTCAGTTCGTGAGTCCGCTGCCCGCGCCGGACGCGAACAGGGCCGGCGGATCGCCCACGATGGCAGCACGTCGGTGAGATCTCATTAGGACTGATTAAGTCTCGGAGGATTTGCTTGTCAGCCTTAGCGGAGAGCCGATATTCTGCTGAGAAGGCCGATGATTTTCACGCGTAACGCTTGCCTTGCAGTTCTTGCAATGACTGTTGGCCTGGGGGCTGCAGAACCGCCGCAGGAGCCTTCATCCGCTATTGCTCTCGACACCGTGAGGGAAGAGTTGCAGGGGCTTTGTACGGCGACAAAGAAGACCGATGTAGCGGAGGAGGCAACGCTCAAAACTTATACATCCGTTGCGTTGAAGCAGGCATTACGCTCCGGGCCGGAAATGTGGCGCTTCCTGACCGACCCTACCACATTGTATTTGGATAGGATGGCGGCCGCCAACCAGGGTGGAGAACTGATTGACGCCTCGGAATTGCCACAACTCTGGAAAGCCGTGGCGGAAACCGTTTCTGCCGGCGTTAATCCTTCGCCCTGTGAATTCCTGTTTTCGGCGAACCTGAGTCCGCAAATGTGGGCCAACCGAAAGAGAGTGCCGTTAGTTGAGCGCGAACCACTCTCGATTCTGGGTCGAAAGATCGATCTACCCGAAAGGGACGCAGACTATCCCGTTACTGCGGACGAACGCAACCGCGCCCCGTGGTTATGGCAGATGAAAAGAGCGCTGGAAGTTCTCAACGAAAAGGTCGGTGCTTACTATGCTGCCCCAGACCGTTATCCTTTGCTGGTGGAAGCCGCCTGGCGGTGGCGGCCGTCGAACTGGAACGAAAGCAGCGTCCGCTCCCACGCGCTTTTGGACCAAGGGCCGCGCAATGCTCTGTGGCTCCAGATGATTGTGAAGCTTGCGCTGGAGGACTCCGATGTTAATGTAGCCTCTTCCGTATCGAGACACTTGAGCGTCCATGGAAACGATAGCTATTATTTCGAGGAACTCGTCCATGTCGCGCAAATTGTGATCTTGCAGAAAACGCAAAGAGAACCGGTTGCAGCGCAGACTGCCTATTTTATAGAAACTCTTTTTCGCAAAAGGTATATCTCCTTCAGTTCGCAACTCAAACCTCTGCGCACGGCTACGGCTATCCTCGCGATGGGCCGCTGGGGGATGGATCGCAATCTCACTCCCTGGAACCGGTATTATTCCTATGTCAATCCCATCTGTAAGATCGTGGACGATCCTCCATTGCAACCCGATCATATAAGTGATCCGAAAAGTCCCGAACTCGCAAAATCCCTGATTACGTTCGACGAATGGTTTACGAAGCAGCAAAGCGTGCTGCAACGGGAAGCAGCAGCGGAGCGACCACATCTGCAATCTCTCGCAAGGGAATTGTCTGAAGAGATTGATTAAACCCGAAATTTCCAATTTGCACCTCCGAGATTCGTGCCATGACATGGGGTTCTGCGGGTGTTCTAGTCCGCCTTGCGGGTAAGGCACCCTTACGAAAGTTTGGTTGGAGTTGAACATGCTGGATCACGCGGTATTGACCTCGGTGGCGGAGCAGATGATGCGCGGTGCAGGTGCAGGGAAAAATCCCCATCCTTCGACAAGCTCAGGACCGGCTTTCTCCCGAAACCAGGGGGAAGCGGGGCACCGTGACGAAATCGTCTTGGATCGGGAATCGCTTCGAGTCATGCGAACGGGGACGCGTCGGCTGCGGACGGTCCGGTTTGAGATGGGCGGGAAGGGCTATCAGGCGATCGAACAGAATGCGGAGAAGCCGAGCCGCTGGGGGCAACTGGCGCGGGAGGGTCACCGGGTGGTGCAGTTCCGGGAGATTGGATCGGGAAAATATGTGGCCGTGGTGGTGGATGGCAAGGTCACTGAGTACACCTAGTCGCGATTCGAGAGAGGAATCAGGGTGGTTACGGTGTGGAATGACGGGTTGATCCGGACTCGCATATGCGGAATTCGCCCCGCGCCAGGAAGCTCCACGGAGGGACAAGGTGGAAAACGGGCGACTGTTGACGGTTGTGGTTCCAGCTGCTCGTCGTTCTCGCCCACGGGCCAAGCCGGGCTGTTCCCACGCGATGGGAGGAACAACACCTACGCTTTCGGTTAGAATTGCGCGGGCGTTTTACGCGTGATCTATCAAGTTCGCGGAGGCAATTATGAAGAAGAATCGGGTGCGCCGGCTCGGCATGGGCGCCCTGCTGTTGGCTGGCATTTTCGTTCTTACGGCGGCGAATACCACCACTCTGCCCGCGCCGCCGGTGGCGAAAAAGGTGCCGCATGTCACGGAAGTCAACGGGCACGAGATGGTCGATAACTATTTCTGGCTGCGGGAGAAATCGAATCCGGAGGTCAAGGCGTATCTGGAAGCGGAGAACGCCTATACAGATGCGGTGATGAAGCCGACGGAGCCGTTCCAGGAGAAGTTGTATGACGAGATGCTGAGCCGGGTGAAAGAAACAGACGTTGAGGTTCCCTACCGCGAGGGTGACTATTTTTACTACGTGCGGACGGAGGCGGGAAAGCAGTATCAGATTCGCTGCCGCAAGAAGGCGGGGGATGAGAACGCTGCGGAAGAGGTGGTGCTCGACATCAACCAACTGGCGAAGGGCCAGACGTTCATGAGCGTGGCGGCGTATGCTGTGTCGCCGGACGGGAATCAGCTGGCGTATTCATTCGACAACACCGGATTCCGCCAGTATCAGCTGGCGGTGAAGGATCTGCGAACCGGGCAAACGCTGCTGGATCACGCGGAGCGCATCGGCTCGGTGGTGTGGGCGAACGACAACAAGACGATTTTCTACACCCAGGAAGATGCGGTGTCGAAGCGGCAGTACCGGATGTATCGGCACACGGCGGGAACGGCGGGGCCGGATGATCTGATTTATGAAGAGAAGGACGAGCGGTTTGATCTAGGAGCGGACAAGACGCGGAGTCAGAAATATATCTTTCTGATATCGGGGAGCCATACGACGTCGGAGGTGCGCTACATTCCGGCGAACGACCCGGCGGCGGAGTGGAAGGTGATAGAGCCGCGCAAGCAGGGCGTGGAATATTATCCCGACCACAACGGGGATTCGTTTTATATCCGCGTGAACGATACGGGGAGAAACTTCCGGCTGGTGCGGGCTCCGGTGACCGATCCGGGCAGCGCCAACTGGCAGGAAGTCCTGGCGCACAATCCGGACATCATGCTCGACGATATCGACCTCTTCCGGAACTTCCTGGTGCTTTATGAGCGGGCGAACGGGCTGCCGCAAATTCGTGTAACGGATTTGCGGGATGGGAAGGCAAAGGACATTCGGTTTCCGGAGCCGGCCTATGCGGCCTATGCGTATCTGAACCGGGTGTACGACACGACGGAGTTTCGCTACGGATATCAGTCGCCGATTACGCCGGCGTCGGTGTTTGCCTATGACATGGAAAAGGGCACGTCGACACTGCTCAAGCAGAAAGAAGTACCGGGAGGTTACGACCGGACGAAATATCAGGTGGAGCAGGTTTATGCCACCGCTGCGGACGGAGTTAAGGTTCCGATTTCTGTGCTGTACCTGAAGGGAACGAAGCTCGATGGCAAGGGGCCGCTGTATTTGTATGGGTATGGGTCGTACGGAGCTTCCATCGACATGTTTTTCAATTCGAACATCTTCAGCATGGTGGATCGGGGCGTGGTGGCGGCGACGGCGCATATTCGCGGCGGCGGCGAGATGGGCAAGGCCTGGCACGACGCCGGGCGCATGATGAACAAGAAGACCACGTTCACGGATTTCATTTCGTCTGCGGAATTTTTGACGAAGGCGGGATATGGATCGAAGGACCGGCTGGTGATCGAGGGACGATCGGCGGGCGGGCTGCTGATGGGCGCGGTGCTGAACATGCGTCCGGATTTGTTTCATGCGGCGCTGGTCGGTGTGCCGTTTGTGGATGTGATGAACACCATGCTGGACGAGTCGTTGCCGCTGACCGTCACGGAATTTGAGGAGTGGGGGAACCCGAAGGAGAAAGCGGCGTTCGACTACATGATCACGTATTCGCCGTACGACAACGTTACGGCAAAGAACTATCCGGACATGCTGGTGAGGACTTCGTTCAACGACTCGCAGGTCATGTACTGGGAGCCGGCGAAATATGTGGCGAAGATGCGGGCGACGCGAACCGATCACAACACATTGATCTTCAAGGTGAACCTGCAGCCGGCGGGACACGGCGGAGCCTCCGGGCGATACGACCGACTGCATGAGGCGGCATTCGATTACGCATGGATATTGGGTGAGATGGAGATTACAAACTAGACGTAGCTTGAACTCGATTTTGGTAGTGGCGCGTTTGGCTCGCTTCCTCATCAAACTGCACCACTACTCGATTTTGCGAGCGGCGTTAGCAAGGCCTCTGTCGGACGCGCCGATAAACAGAGATTCTTAACGAGGCAAATCATGACCGTCGAAACCATCACGAGCGCGAACGTAAAGCAGGCAGTGCCGTTTTTCGGCGTCACGAATATGGAAGCTTCGCTGCGATTCTATGTAGATGGGCTCGGTTTCAAGATGAAAAACAGCTGGATTCCGGATAATGGGGAGCACATGCCAATCCCAGACGGCAGAATTCGCTGGTGCTGCCTTCAGCTTGGCGACGCCGCCATCATGCTGCAAGAGTTTTGGCCGGGAGGTACGCCGGAGGAACCGCTGGGAACTGGAGTCAACGTCTGTTTTCAGTGCGAAGACGCTCTGGCCCTCTATCGCGAGTTCAAATCGCGCGGAATAGAGACGCGGAAGCGCCCATTTGTAGGGAACAACATGTGGGTAGTACCGGTTACCGATCCCGACGGTTACCGGATTGAGTTCGAGAGCCCGACTGACGCGCCAGAAGAAAGCGAACTAGAAGAGTAGCCCTGGCACGACCTGGACAACTGGCGCTATCGGGCCTTAACACCCCTGCCAACGACCCATCCGCTCGCCACTCACTTCCCCCTTAACATCCCCACAACCCTCTCATAGTCCTCCACGCTGCCGTACTCAATCACGATCTTCCCCTTACCCTTGCGGTCGCGAATCTTCACCCTCACTCCCAGCAGCCGCTCCAGCTCCATCTGCGCCGCCCGCACATTCGGATCCACCCAGCGCGCGCCGCTCTTCTTTTTCTCCGTGCCCGGCATCCCCGGAATCGGATCAAGCCATCCTCCCATCCGCATGACCAGCTGTTCCACCTGCTCCACAGTCATGCCCTTCTTCACCGCAAACAGCGCCGCTTTCTCGATCTGGTCGTTATCCTCGAGTTTCAGCAGCTCCTTCGCTTCGGCGAATTTGATCTTCTTCTCCGCCAGCAGCTGCATGACCTGCCGCGGCAGCCGCAACAGGCGCATGTAGTTCGCCACCGATTCCCGCGACAGCCCGACCCGCTCGCCAATCTGCGCCTGCGTCAGCTTGAATTCCTCGCTCAGCACCTTGAACGCCTGCGCCTGCTCCAACGGGCTCAGGTCTTCGCGCTGCAGGTTCTCGATGATCGTCATCTCGGCCGCCTGCTGCACTGAGACCCGCCGCACAATCGCCGGAATCGTCTCCTTGCCCGCCAGCTTCGAGGCATGCAGCCGGCGCTCGCCCAGAATCAGGATGTAGCGTCCATCCGCCTCTGCCGGCCGCACCACGATCGGCTGCAGCACTCCATTCGCCGTGATCGAATCCGTCAGTTCTTTGAGCTTGTCATCGCTCTCCACGTACCGCGTCTGGTACGGGTTCTTGTCGATGTCGGCGATCGGCAGGTTCACCACCAGGTTCCCCGGCATCCTCGACTCGGCCTGCGCCAGAATCGTGATGTTGTCTTCTTTGTCTTGCGTCGGTTGCCCCACCCTGGTCGCGCTTTCTGCGACAGAGTGGGAATCTGTGACCGCATCCTCCACCACCGCCTGAATAAAAGGCACGGTCCCGAGCTGCGCCGCATCAGCCGCCGCAGGTTGGGAATGTGCGTTAGGCTGAATGAGAATGTCGTTACGACCCAGAACAGAGTGAAGGGGAGAGCCTGTCCTGAACGCAGCCGCGCTGCCGGGCGCTGCGGAGTCGAAGACGGCCGGCTGTGCAGTTAGTGGAGGGGCTTGTGTCGGGACAGCCCCGGGGTCCCCGGCAGGCCCGGTTTTCGGCTGCTGGGGTGGAGGTGCCTCCGGCTGTCCGGTCGAGCGAAGCTCGACTGGCTTCTCCTGCGTAGGCTTCGGAGCCGCTCCCACCACCCGCGGCCCCGGCAACAACGATTCCAGCCCGCGCCCCAGCGCCCGTCGCTTCTCCACTTTCCCTTTTTCTTTCTCGCCCGCCCCGGTATTCCCCGCCACATTCGCCGCTGCTGTTGTCGTCATCGTCTTTCTCTCCTGCGCAACTCTACCTTCTTGTCATCCTGAGCGAGGATTTTTCTTCCGGCATGCCGGAGCAAAACCACGGTCGAAGGGCCCCGTGCTCCCCGATAGTGCCCACGGCTTCGCCAGGAGTTCTCTCTTCGGACGGATTGTGCGTGATCTCGAAGCCGTATCCTCGCAAATCCGCGCCCGAAACATCGATAACCATCAATCTATTAGATCGATAACTATCGATGTACTACGCCGTCTTGTCCATCTCGTCGGCTGCCGGAATCTCCTCTACCTTCGCCTCTATATCTTCTGTAACCGCTGTGGTGAGAGCTTCTCCAGCCCCCGTGCTATCGCCGACACCTAAGGGCTCAGGACTCACGACTTGCGACTGTCTTTCAATGATTTCCTTTGCCAGCTTGATATAGCTCTCCGCGCCCTTTGACCGCGGATCGTACACCAGCGCCGGCTTGCCATGGCTCGGCGCCTCCGCCAGTCGGATGTTCCTTGGCACCGTCGTCGCGCACAGTTTTTCACCGAAGAAGTTCTTCAGCTCAACCTTTACCTGTTGCGCCAGGTTCGTGCGCTCATCGAACATCGCCAGAACCACTCCCTCAATCTCCAACCGAGGATTCAGCCCGGCACGAATCCGCTCGATCGTGTCCAGCAGCTCGCTGATGCCTTCCAGCGCGAAGTACTCCCCCTGCATCGGAATCAGCACAGCGTCGGCGGCAACGAGCGCGTTCACGGTCAAAAGGTCGAGCGCTGGCGGACAATCCAGCACGATGAAGTGGAAGCGATCGCGCAAGGGCCCCAGCGCTTCGCGCATGCGAAATTCGCGACCATCAGCGTCCACCAGCTCCAGATTGGCCCCGATCAGGTTCTTGTGCGATGGAATGAGCCAGAGCTGCTCGAGCTCGGTCGTCTGCAAGGCTTCCTCGGCAGACGCGGCGCCCATCAGCATGTGGTAGGAGCTGATTCGTTCCGGATCCTTGGCGAATCCCAGGCCGCTGGTGGCATTCGACTGGGGATCGCAATCGACGAGCAGGGTGTTGACTTCTGCAGCTGCAAACGACGCAGCCAGATTGATGGCAGTCGTGGTCTTGCCCACGCCGCCCTTCTGATTGGCAACGGCAATAACGCGTCCCATTGAGTTGTAGGAGGAGCCAGAGCTAATTGGCAGCATAATGCGCATTGCATTTCAAATGCAACGAAGAATTGCTGTTGATCCGTGTGCAAAACCAGCTTGTAAAATTGACGAAGTGTTCCTGCAGGAACACTTCGTGTAGCTTGGGACAGGTGTACGGCATGCACCAACCGAACGAGCCTCTGACCTAGCCCAGGAAGTGTTCCTTAAGGAACACTTGTCTCTCATCGTACCTGTCGTGGCATTGCTCAGCGACAATAGCGTCCCGGTCAAGGAATTTGAGAAATGTTCCTTAAGGAACACTGTGGAAAACCTTGCCAGTCGACCCAACGAAGCTTGCCGGACGAACGTCGCCAATGCAGACAGGGTCGCCTGAGTCCCACTTTGCCATGTACAAAGCGTATATCTCGTACCGAGACGAATCGATTGCGAGGAAGAAATCGAATCTGACGACCACTTGTTAACAAGAACGGTTCGTCTCGGAAAGCACTGGGCGGCTTATCGCGGTGCCGTGGCAACGACCAGGATTCTGGCTTTAGACAGTGGGACCGGTTCCGGAGAAGACCACGACAGACTCGGCAAGCAAGAGCGAGCCTGGTCGAGCTGGGCGGAACCGATGAGGAGGGCTAGGCGGCCGCCGGGGGCAACGAGGCGAGCGGCGACGGGGAGGGTGGCCGCGAAGCGCTCGACGGCGCGAAGGGTGACGACACTGAATTTGGCCTCGGTCAAGGACTCGCCGCGAGCGGCGACTATATTGACGTCCTCCAGCGAAAGGGCGCGGGTGACTTCGCGCAGGAAGGTGGCCTTTTTGTGGCTGGATTCGATCAGAGTGAGCGAGATCTGCGGGGCCCAGAGCTTGATGGGGATCCCGGGGAATCCGGCGCCGGAGCCGAGGTCGGCCATACGGTTGGCGCCCGGGCCCTCAGGGGCTAAAGCCCCGTACTCTTTTGCGCGTGTAGCGGCACGACTGAAGTCGTGCCCTTCCCGGTTCTCACCCGGAAGCAGGTGGCGGGCGGCGAAGAGGCTCTCACCGAAGTGGCGGGTGACGATTTCCTCGGGGTCGCGGACGGCAGTGAGGTTGACCCGGGCATTCCATCGCAGAAGTAGATCGATGTATGTCGATATGCTGAGCAGTTGGGAGTGAGACAGGCCAGGTTCCTCACCGGCGTTCGCCGGTTCGGAATGACAATGGCCTGAGGAGGGAGCAGATGTTCCCAAGAAAGGCTGGAGCAGTTCGGCGATGCGAGCCGCGTTCATGAGTTCTCGCTGCTAAATGGTAGCAGCAGACGAGTGGCGCGTTGCGCCTTCGCCGTGCATCATTCGTCGCATGGCTCCTCACGCTGCGCGACTCACACGTTCCCCACCCGCTTACCCGCGAACCATCCAGCTTCGTCGCTATCACTCGTCCCAGAATGCTTCGCCCCTGCTGATTCAAAGCCGCGCAGCAGGCTGCGGACAGTCGAATCCATGCGAAGCTTGACAATCCCAGCTAATCATGTAATTATTGTCTGTAATTTCTGTCTGTACTGAAGGAAACGACATGGCCGAACTGACCGGGTTGCAGAAACAGTACATCCTGCATTGGGGCGAGATGGGAACCAAGTGGGGGATCAACCGGACGGTGGCGCAGATTCATGCGCTGCTGTACCTGTCGCCGAAGGCGCTGCCGGCCGAGGACATTGCCGCGACGCTGAGCGTGGCGCGTTCGAACGTGAGCACGTCAATTCGCGAGCTGGAGACGTGGGGCATTGTGCGGGCGGTGCATGTGCTGGGCGACCGGCGCGAGCATTATGAGTCGATGAAGGACGTGTGGGAAATGTTCCGTCTGGTGATCGAGCAGAGGAAGCGAAGAGAGATCGATCCGACGCGGGATCTGCTGCGGCAGTGCCTGGCCGAAGTGGATCCGAAAGAACCGGGGGCGGATTACACGCGCGAGCGGCTGGAGGCGATGGCCGGATTTTTTGAAGCGGTGACGGAATTGTACGACCAGATGAAGCGGCTGCCGACCGGGACAGTGCGGAAGCTGCTGCGCATGCAGACCAAGATGCAGAGCAAGCTGCGGAAGAAGGCGGGGTAAAAATTTTTTGGCAGTCAATTTCCGTCATTACAGAATGATCTGATCGTAGTGGATCCACTATGGCTGTTGGCCTCAGCGAAGGGCGTTGCCTCCTTGACGAGTTTCTGCCGAACTACGATTTCGGCGCAACCTACGAAATCGAGATTTACGCCCCGCCTGCGGTGGTCTATCGGCACGTGCTTCTCTCCGACTTCTACGCCGCGTGGGTTGTGCGTCTCTTGATGTCGCTCAGAACCGGAAAGAGAATCCGGCGCAATCAGCCGCTGGGCGACCTGCTGCGGCAGTGCGAGGGCACGGGATTCTTCATTCTGGCCGATGTTCCGGACGAAGAGATGGTCATTGGTGTCGCCGGGAAATTCTGGCGTCCGGATGGCGGACGCTGCCTTGATCTTCGCCCCGGAGATTTCGTTCGGTTTGCCCGTCCGGGATACGCAAGAGCAGTTATGAACTTCCGCGTGAGGCCGGAGCCGCTGTGCGGCGGCGCAGTGCTTTCAACCGAGACGAGGATTCAGTGTTGCGACCGTGAAGCGCGTCGGAAATTTCGTCTTTACTGGGCGCTGATTGAGTCTTTTTCTGGCGTGATCCGTAAGGCGATTCTCAAACAGGTAAAGGAAAGGGCGGAGGCAGACGTCCAGAGATTGCGCAGGGAGCGGATCGCGTGAGCGAGACGGTTGTCATCACGGGGGCGTTCAGTTACACGGGGAAACACGCGACGCGAATCCTACTGGATCGCGGATACAGTGTGCGCACGCTGACTTCTCATCCGCCGGGATCACGATCGGGGCAGGGCGATCCGTTTGGCGGGCGGGTCGCGGTGTTTCCCTACAACTTCGACCGACCGGATGAGTTGCGGCGCAGCCTGTCGGGCGCGTCCACTTTGATCAACACATATTGGGTGCGGTTTCCGCGCGGGGAGGCGACTTTTGAGACTGGCGTGCGGAACAGCCGGACGCTGATCCAGGCAGTCAGAGACGCCGGCGTGCGACGGATTGTGCATGTCAGCATCGCCAACCCATCGCTGGATTCGCCGCTGGGATACTACAAAGGAAAAGCACTGGTGGAGGAGGCGGTGCGGGAGTCGATGGTTCCCTACGCGATTGTGCGGCCGACGGTGATTTTTGGCGCGGAGGACATTCTGATCAACAACATCGCGTGGTGCGTGCGGCGGTTTCCGGTGTTCGGGATTCCGGGGAACGGAGGGTACGGAGTGCGCCCGATTTATGTCGAGGACATGGCGCGGTTGCTGGTGGACTCGGTGGAGCGGCAGGGGAACAGCGTGATTGACGCGGTCGGTCCGGAGACTTTCACGTTTGAGGGACTGGTTCGGTTAGTGGCGCGGTGTGTGGGAAAGAGAATACGGATTGCGCACGTGCCCGCGGCGGTAGCGTATGTCGCAACTCTCTTGATGGGGTGGGCGGTGGGGGATGTGGTCTTGACCTGGGAGGAGTACAAAGGGCTGATGGGGAATCTGCTGGTGTCGGACGGACCGGCTGCGGGGGAAACACGATTGAGCCAATGGCTGGCGGAAAACGGCGAGCGTGTGGGAAGGACATATGCGTCGGAGGTCGGGCGGCATTATTGAAATGTCGTGTAAGGAGTCTGAGCAGGCTCAGGGTCCCTCCACTGCGATCGGTTCGCTCACTTCGGCCCGCATGACAGAGTGAAGGCGTCGCAGAGAACGCGAGCAATGGGGCACCCACACCCAACTTTGCGTCCGGTAAAATCTGATTGATCTCTCGGTTTACTTTTCCATTAAGGACGAGTGACATGACACAGGCGCAGGGGAGCGGCGGAATTCTGGATGAGGCGCGGGAGGCGGCTGCCAAGAAGATCTGGGTGACGCTGACCGGGTTGCCGCTGACGTTTCGGCTGGAGTGGCCGTTTCGGCAGGCGACGTCGGGCGCGGACTTCTGGGTGCTGCATGGGGACATCCAGCTGGCCGGGTCGGATGGTCTGCATGCGCCGGTCGCGGTGAACCTGTCGCAGACCGTGCGTGAAGTGATGCCGTCGCTCGAGCCGGCGGATGCCGAGGCGCCGGTGATCAATGCACTGCGCAAGGAAGTGGACCGACGGCAGATTGAGTTTTTGAGGTCGGGGAAGCTGCTGCCAGTGCCGTTTTCGAGCCGTCATTATGACTTCAAGCGCGGACAGTGGGTGTTTGGCCGGGCGTCGGACGAGGCAATGGCGGAGTTCGTGGAGCGGAAAGTGTTTTGGGAGACGAAGCTGGGTTCGTCTCACCAACTTCTCGCAAATGCGGCGAGAAGTGGGGCATCCCCATCCAGTGGTGGTTCCCGGGTGTGGATTGGCGATCCGGCGGAGGCGCAGTATTTGCAGACGACTCCGGCGCATGTGGTGGAGATTGCGAAGAAGCTGGCCGGGCAGGGATTGCTGAAGATGGCCGGCGAGTGGGCGGAGGCGACGCCGGCGTTGATGGATCAGGCGGAGCGATTTGAGAATGCGCGGCGTGCGGCGGTAGACGCGTTGGAGAAGAAGCACGCGTTCGAGAGAGGGTAGCGAGTCGCGAGTCCCGAGTCGCTAGTAAGAACAAATTCATTTCGCCGCGGATTTACGCGGATGGACGCGGATCAGGATCACGCCTTCTCGAGAAAGATGAACATCGCGCTATGGTATTCGGCCCGTTAAGTGTGCAATGACTATCAGGACAATCCAGAAAAGCACAAGCGCGCCAACTACAGCACTAAATGCACTGCCTAAATACGTTCGCAGCGAACCGTGTCCAACCCCGCGACTCCAAAGCCACGCCGCGAGCACGATCAGGCCAGCGCCCGCTATCGTCGGCAAGACTCCGTAAGCCACTCTGAATCCGTCCCAATAGATTTGCTCATCATTACCAGGCGGAAGCAACAGGAGTGTTGTGGGTCCGATATACAAACAGAGGCACGCTGCTGCTCCGGAAATGACGCTGAATACCTTCGGCCAACTTGCCTTCGTCATATGCCGATGCCCTGCTTTCTACGCGAGAACAATCCCCAGCAGAAGCGCGGCGCGATGGCGTAGTTTACCTGGATCAGCACGATGGCCGCGATGCTGTAGTACGTGTTGATGAAGCAGAGCGCGGCGCCGACGGCATAGAGCGATTGCGCGATCACGATGCGGCGGACGACGGCGGGATGAATGTCGGCGGGGGCGTCGTCTACGATCAGATGAGCGCGGGTAGCGTAGCTCCAGCTCCAGTAAAGCGCTGCGCCGAGTAACACAATATTCAACCAGTACACCAGCAGCGCCGTGCGATAGTGAATGTACTCGGCAAGCAGCGACGTGGTGAAGGGTGTGAGCGTGACGGCGCCGAGGAAAGCGATGTGAATCCAGGCGAGATTGCGGTCGGCGCGGGCGAAGTGGTTGAGCTGCGTCTGCTGGCCGACCCAGAAGATGCCGTTGGTCATGACGCTCATCAGGAAGATGACGAGGCGCGGGGAGAGGACAAGGAGCGCGCGCCAGAGATCGTGTTCGTTGTGGATGGCCTCGCGGGCGGGGACGCGCAGATCGAGCGCGAGCAGGGTCATGGAGACGGCGAAGATGCCGTCGCTGAGGGCGGCGAGGCGGTCGACGCTTTGTCCGGCAACGCGGTTGTAGAGTGAGGGCATCGAAGGGAGTTTATAGCGTTTTTTTGGGAAAAGCAGGGTCCTCGTCGCTGCGCTCCTCGGAATGACAACGTCGGATTGACGGAAGCGGATATGGCGAAGGCATGGGCAGCGTTTCTGTTGGTGTCATTGATTTCGTGCGCCAGAGTGACGGCGCAAACTCCGCCGGCGCAGACTCCGCAAAATCAGCCGCCACAGAATCAGCCTTCGGGTCAGACCTCGCAGAATCAGGCCGGGCAGAATCCAGCTCCGCAAGGCCAGCCTCCGCAGGAACAGAAGGACACATCGAATCCGGAAACACGCAAGAAGCCGGACATGCCGCTGGGTGTGGTTGGAGAAGAGACCAGGAAATTTGGCGAAGCGACGCTGTACAAGGTGGTGGATTGGGAAAGCGGCTGGTTCACCGGCCCGTACGTGGGGAAGAACCGCGAGATGGTTGCGATGACGTCGCAGCAGCGGCGGCGGATTTATCTGGAGCAGACGCTGGCGGCGCCCAGCGACTATTTCAAGCGCATGATCTCGGCGGGATTCGACCAGTGGCGCGACTCGCCGGCCGAGTGGCCGGAAGGCTGGGGCGGATACGGGGAGCGGTTCGCCTCGCGCGAGGGGCAGTTTATTTCCGCGAACAGCCTGGCGGCGCTGGGCGATGCGGCGCTGAAATACGAGCCGCGCTACGATCAGTGCAAGTGCAGCGGATTTCGGGCGCGAACGCGGCACGCGATCCTGCGAAACTTTGTTACGTACAATCAGACCGAGCGGGAGTTGCGTCCGCAGTGGGCGCTGTATGGCGGTGCGTTCGGCGGAGGCGTGATTGCGACGGCGTGGAAGCCGCATCCGCGAAATGCGCTGGCCAACGGCGGATGGGGCGTGCTGGGTCAGGCTGGATATGGTGCGTTGCTGAATTTCTTCACCGAGTTTGCCGGCGACATCAACCGCAAGCTGGAGGCGAGGAGGAGAAGGTAGGCATTCTCCCGATGCCAGGTGCAGGAGATTCCTGCGCAGAAAACTCGGCGAACTCGATTACGCGGACGCCGGCTTGCGCACAAACCGCGAGACCGCTGTGCCTAGGGTTAGCAACGACATTAAAGAGATGATGCCAAGCGAGATGACGCAGTAAATGCACCAGACGCCGAGAATGTCCTTTTCAATGTGGGCCAGGTAAAGCGAAAAGGCGAGCCCGGCGAAAGTTGGGATCAGCAGAAGCCGGTAGGAGCGCGCGCTGGCAAGGGCGCCCAAAAGAATGTAGCCGGCGATGCCGAAGACGGCTACGGGAATCTGAAAGTGCAGAGGCCAGTCAGCGGCGTGGTGGGGCACCATGGCGTACGGGCTGTGGTTGACGATGCCGCAATCCCAATGGGCGTTGATGTCGCAGGGGGCGTCGCCTTCTTGACGGTAGTGCTCGCGTAGGGCGAGAGAAGAAACGATGATGCCGAGTAGGGCGAGGATGAGTAAGAAGTATTTCATGAAAACCTCATTCGTTGGCCGTTAGTCGTTGGTCCTCAGTTCCCCAGCGGCTGAAACCGTGGGCTTCTGAAAGTCTCTAGCGGCACGACTAGAAGTCGTGCCCTTCCCGTTTGTCCGCCTACAGGGAAGGTTATGCGTGCTTCTGAGGGGCCGCGCCGGTTGCGTCCCTTATTAAATCAGAAACCTGCCAGTCGCCGCCGTGATACCAGCTCACAATTTTGCCGTCGGGGCCGATGACGGCGGTCGAGAGGTTGTGGGTGATGAGGCCGCCTTCGGACTTGATGGTGAGGGCGAAGAAGTCCGCAACCCTGGGCAGGTCGGTGGTGCTGGGTACGGCGAATTCCCATCGATTGAAGAGCGCGGCATCGTGGGCGGGGATGACTGTAAAGGCATAGTCACGCAGAACTTTGGGCGTGTCATGCTCAGGATCGAAACTGATGGAGAGCAGATGCGTTGTCGCGAGCGCAGGATTCGTGCCGATCTGCTTGTAGATTTCGGCGAAGTTCGAGCTCATGCGCGGGCAGAAATCGGGGAAGGGGCAGCGAGTGTAGATGAACGTGACAAGAAGGACTTGGCCGCGATATTGCGCGAGAGAAATCCGACGGCCGCTCTCGTTGGTGAAGGCGAAGTCGGGGACTTCCTCGCCGGGAGCGGGCATGTGCAGAGAAGACTTGGGAGTCTGAGCGGGAGGGGCGGAGTGAGCGGTGACTTTCACATTCTCGAGCCAGTAGTCGGGAGGGGCGTCGCCCTTGGCCTCGACGATGACGACTTCGGCGGAAATCGTGTCGCCGGAGGAAATCTGGCTGAGCACGGATGCGGGCTTGATCTTGTAGTCCATGGCCATGGCGTCCATGAACCCGGGGATGGCGTCGCCGTCGATGATGGCGGATTGGCTTTGGGAGCTGACGGCGACGATGCGGCCTTTGAAGGGATAGCGCTTGGCGGAGGCGGGGTGACGAGTGCAAGCGGTGAGGCTGAGGAGAAGCGTGAGGAGGAGGAGGAGGACGGAAAAGCAGGTTCCTCGCTGCGCTCGGAATGACCGATGGTTTAGCAGCGATGCCGTCGAGCCTCGCTCGACCGGACAGCTGATTACCCCACCGCGCCAAAACCGGGCCCGTCGGGGACCCCGACCGAGGGCGGCTGTCGCCACATGGTCCTTACTAGCGTCCATAGTCCTCCTAGCGTTCAGAAGTGAAAGCGGTAGCGGAACTCGCCGTATATCTGACGCGGCTCGTCCCAGTGGAATCCCCCGAAAGTGAGGCTGTTGTCGAGTTGCACCCGGCGGTTCGCGAGATTGACCGCTGTCAGGGAAACTGTGTACTTCTCGGCGAAAGTCTTCCCCAGCGAAAGATCCACAGCGGCGTGGCTGGGCAAGTAGTCGCCGGGATACTGCACGCCGGGCAATCCGTTGGTGAATCCCGAACCGTAGTAGACGTTGGTTGAGGCATAAGCATGCCCGGGAAGGTTGCCGTTGAAGCCCACATTCAGCGTATTGCGCTGATCGTGATCGACGGGAGCGAGGCCCGGGGGAATATCGAGGCCGCAGTTCGGGGTGATTGGCTGAGCGCAGATCAGGCCTCCGGTGATGGGCGAGGTTGCCTGCGCGATCTGATTCGAGTAAGCGAGATGGAACTGGCCGTGATGCATAATGTCGGGTGAGCGCAGCGTGACTTCCCAACCTTGAATCATGGCGTAGGACCAGGTGATGGGCCAGAAGATGTTGGACTCGCCAATGTTGTTGTGATCGAGCCAGTTGTGGGCGCGGGTTTCGAAGTTGTCGGCGTCGAGCGTCCACCCGTGCAAGGGAATCATGACACCGAACTGCCATTCAATATCGTGCTCGCCGTGCAACGGTTCGAAGGCGAAGAACTGGCCGTTGGCAAGGGTCGTCAATTGACTGGTGGGACTTGAAAGCGGAGGAGCCTGATAGTAGTAGCCATAGAACCCGCGGAAGACCCAGTTGAGACGAGGAATACGGATGGCGGCGCCGAGGCGAGGATCGGTGGCGTGCTCGGAAACGGATTGAAAGGTTGGAGGCGGCGAGGTATTGAATTGCGTCTCGCGCAAACCGAGGATGAGCGTAAGCCAGGGCGCAACCTTGAATTTGTCGTTAGCAAAAAATGCGGCGACCCCTCCGTTGACTCCAACCGAAGACGGGGAAACGTTGGGAGTGCCGTCGGTGTAATCGTTGAAAAAGTAGTTGTACTGATGCTGGAAGAATCCGTAGACCCCGGCCTGGAAATCGTTGTTGCGGTAATTGTTGCTGATCGAGGCCTGTGATCCGACGTATTTCGCGGTCTGCGTAACCGACGAGATAACGGGGAAATCATTCGGCCCGCCGTGATAGTCGGCCCCGTTGTAGTGATAGAAGGGCGAGACGGTGAGCAGAGTTTCCGGGCTGAAGGTATGAACCCAGGAGAATGTTGTGTAGGCGTCAGGCTCGACTTCGGCGTCGTGCAAGCCGTAGCTGGGATAGTACACGTTAGTGATGGAGTCGAGATTGGGGTCGATGGGAATCTGGTAATAGTCGCGGCGGAGAGAGCCGACGAGGCGATACTGATTTTTCGGGGCGGGATTGAAGATGAACGAGGCAAATCCACCAATGCCGTTGGCGGCATCGTTGACGACCTGCGGAATGGGAGTCATCAAGCCGTATTGGCTGCGGTTGCCGTTGAGGCTGGCGTACCAGGCTGAGCGGGCGCTATGGCTTCCACAGCTGATCTGATCGTCGGTCTGATAGAAATTCCCAGCTGTAATGACGAAATCGCATTCCCGGTCGCGCTCGAAACCGGTACGGGGCACGACGTTGAAGATGCCGTAGGTGCGGTCGCCGTAGTCGGCGTCGTAGCTGCCGCGCTGTACCTCGATGTAATCGATGTCTTTGGGATCGATCTGCGGACCAAGATTGTTGGCGATGTTGGTGTTGGGGATGGGAACGCCGTCAATGGCCCACTCGACTTGATGGCCTCCGCGCATGTGCAACATGTCGTGCACCATGTAGGCGGCGGGGACGTAGTCGGTGAGCATCTCCATGCCGTTGGTACGGTCGGCGCCGGGCGTTTCCTGGATGTCGATGCGGTTCAACAGGGTCGTCGGCGTGACTGTCTCGGTGGTAGCTTCCACGGGAGTTTCGGAGACCTCAATAATCTCCCTCGCTCCTGCGATAGCCAGGCTGAAATGAAGCACAGGACTGGTGTCAGACAGAACAATCACATCCTGTTGCGTTTGCTGGAAGCCTTTCGACGCGACTGCGACTTTGTAATTGCCGAGCGGCACGGAAGTGAAGCTAAATTCTCCGTTGGCGTCGGTGTTGGCGGTCGCGCCCCAATCCGAGGTGGTCGACTTCAACATTACCATGGCGCCTTGAATGGGACGGTGTTGTGGGTCGTGCACGACGCCGTGGACCGAGCCGAAAACGCTGGCGAAGGTGGGGGCGGCGAGTGCGAGCAGGACGGCGAGCAGTGAGATTCGAATGCGCATGAGTTCTCCAAACGTCGGTCGCGCCAAGAAGGCTCCAGCGAGCTGCGCTCGGCCGGACAGCAACTTCGACTGCGCCTAGGGCAGCGACTTCGCTCAGGGCCGGCGAAGGGGGGCCGCCCCTACACGAGCCTTCTTGAATGTCAGTCGTTGATCAGACGGTTGCGATCAGGCGATAGCGGAGTGTGGAGGAGCGCGGGTGGATTGCGATGGGGAGAGAGCAGCGAGCGGTGTGCGCGTGGGCGACTCGGCGACGGCGCCAGCGACTTTCTGCGCAAACACCGTTGAGGACCGTGCTTGCAGGCTGGCCCATTGGGCGGTGGTCACGGCACGGCAGCAATCGTGATTGCAGCAGCCGGCGTCACGCAGGGCAAGTTGTTGCGAACTGGCGGGCCCTGAGCCGTGGCATTGGTGGCCTTTACGGAGACAGCAGGAGTGGGGCGGGTCAGTTGTAGCCGCGAGCGCGAGCGGAAGGAAAGTTCCGACGAGCGCAAACAAGAGCAGAAGCCTGGCGGTGATGCGCCGCATTATCTTCAGTGAAACAGAACCCCGTCGGGCACAGCGTATAACAGAATCATTCAGGCCGCAAGTGAAGCAAATCGATAAGCCTCAGTTTCCGCCCGCACAGATGCGCTCACCGCATCAGCACGTACGCGCCGCCGTTGGTGAAGGCAATGAGCAGGTTCATCAGAACGAAGATCAGGTCATAGTGCCAACCGGACGATTTCTCTCCCCAGAAGCCGGTGTGCCAGGCAAAAATCTTCTTATAAATAGCGCCTAGCATAATCAGAATCAGTCCGAAGGCGGCGAGCTGTGTCAGAAGGCCGGCCGCCACGCCCAGCCCGCCTGCGACCTCGGCGGCACCGAGGAATATCGTGAAGCCTTTCGACATTTCGATGCTTTTGGCGCGTGCCTCGGGATCTTTGAGGTGGCTATAGCCGCTGGTGACAAACACGAGGCCGACCATCAGGCGAATGAGCAGAATGCCGAAGTCGGTGAAGCGTGCAAGCTGAGGGAACATCACGCCCTGCCGTTGATCTTCGCCCACCACCAGCGGACACCGACAAAGAGAAATCGCCAGTCGTGAAAGAACTCGGGCGGCTTGCCCTCGAAGGCGTGGCCGATGAACTGGAATATCCATCCGATGACGAAGAAGGCAGCGGCGTAGAGCCAGAGGCGATGGAAGAAAAAGCCGGCGATGAAGACTGCGATCGAGATCAAAATGAGGGGGATGCCGAGCGTATGGCAGAAGCGATTGGCCGGATGCTGATGGCTGGTCGCGTATTGCGCGATCCATTGCTCGTGGGTGCGGTTGCCGAGCATGCGGGGATGATACATCGGGCGGAAGTTCTTTGCCACGGATTCACACGGATGAGCACGGATCACATGCCCCGGCTGGGACGGGCGGACGAATGCGTCCGCCCCTACACAAGCACGCTTCCCGCGTGGTAGCATCGTGAGTTTTGGCAGATGATGTCGGGCTGGCCGGTATCTGGCCTTATCCTCTTAGCGGCCCGTAGCATTGATTGGTCGTAGCTTCGATCGGCCGTAGCACTGATCGGCCGCGGCTTTGATCGGTCGTTACCTTCCCGCGCCTGCCTAAGGAGCCTAACTTGAAGGTCTATACGGGAGAAAACATCCGTAATGTAGCGCTGGTGGGGCACGGGCACGCGGGTAAAACTTCGCTGGTGTCGGCGATGTTGTACACCTCGGGAGCGACGCAGCGGCTGGGGCGTGTGGATGACGGTTCTGCAACCACCGACTACGACGACGAGGAAATCGGGCGGCAGATGTCGATTTCGACGGGCACGGCCGTGGTGGAGTGGGGCAAGACGAAGATCAATATTCTGGATACGCCCGGGTTCAACATGTTCGTCCACGAGGCGAAGATGGCGCTGCCGGTGGTGGACGCGGCGATTGTGGTGGTGGATGGCGTGGCCGGCGTAGAAGTCGTCACGCAGCGGGTGTGGAATTACTGCGAGGAGTACAACACGCCGCGGCTGATCGTGGTGAGCCGCATGGATCGTGAGCGGGCGGATGCGGCGCGCGTGCTGGAGTCGGTGCAAACGGCCTTCGGTCGCAGCGTGGTGCCGATTGAGTTGCCCATCGGCGCGGAGAAAAGTTTGTCGGGTCTGATCGACCTGGTGCGGATGAGGGCTTACACGTACGAGCTCGGCGGAAACGGCAAAGGGAAAGAGACCGAGATTCCGGCGAGCCTGAAGGATCAGGCGCAGGAAGCGCACGAACGGCTGGTGGAGCTCGTCGCCGAGGGCGACGACAAACTGATGGAAAAATTCTTCGAGGCGGGGACGCTGGGCGAAGAAGACCTGGTGCCGGCGCTGCACAACGCGATTCGCGAAGACAAGATTTTTCCTGTGATCTTCAGCTCGGGGCTGGGAAATATTGGCGCGGACCGGGTGATGGATTTTATTGTCGATTACACGCCGGCGCCCTCGGAGCACGAGTGGGTGCAGGGAGAAGCGGCGGGCGGAAATGGGGATGCGCCGAAGCGGCATGAGACGGACGCCGAGCCCGTGTCCTTATATGTGTTCAAGACGGTCTCGGATCCATTCGCCGGCAGGATTTCCTATTTCAAGGTCTTTTCCGGCGTCGTGAAAAATGAAGGGACAGCACAGAACTTCCGCACCAACACGCTGGAAAAGCTGTCGCACATTTCCGTGATGCAGGGGAAGACGGCGCTTTCCGTCACTGAACTCCACGCTGGAGACATTGGCGCCGTGGCCAAGCTGAAGGACACGCTCACGGGCGACACACTGGGCGACAAGTCGGCGCCAATTCAGTATCCGCGGGTGAAGCTGCCCGAGCCGGCGATCACGTTTGCCATCGAGCCGAAGAGCCGCGCCGACGAAGACAAGCTCGGGCCTGGATTGCATAAACTCATGGAAGAAGATGCCATGCTGCGGTTTTTCCGCGATCCGCAGACGAAAGAATTTCTGATCGCGGGTACGGGGCAGCAGCACATTGAAGTTACGGTCTCGAAGCTGAAAAAACGCTACAACACGCAGGTGAACCTGAAGGCGCCGAAGGTGCCGTATCGCGAGACGATTCGCGGCAAGGCCGACGTGCAGGGACGGCACAAGAAGCAGACCGGCGGGCACGGCCAGTTTGGCGATTGCAAGATCAAGATGGAGCCTCTGCCGCGCGGAGGAGACTTCGAATTCGTGAACGACATTTTCGGTGGCGCGATCCCGAAAAACTTCATTCCGGCCGTCGAAAAGGGTATTAAGGACGCCGCAGCCCGCGGGTATCTGGCGGGATATCCCGTGGTGGATTTCCGAGTGGTCCTCTACGACGGATCGTATCACGATGTGGACTCGAACGATCTGTCGTTCCAGTTGGCGGGTCGCATCGCGTTCCGCAAGGCGATGGAAGTGGCGAAGCCGACGTTGCTGGAGCCGATCATGAACGTTGAGATCACCGTGCCCGACGATTTTGCGGGGTCGATCATGGGTGACCTGAACAGCCGGCGTGGACGCATACAGGGCATGGACAACAAGGCCGGGAACACCGTCGTGAAGGCGGAAGTGCCCATGGCGGAGATGCTGACCTACGGCGTGGAACTGACCTCGATGACGCAGGGGCGCGGTTCGTTCAATATGGAGATGCATCACTACGACATCGTGCCGGGGCAGTTGCAGGAGAAGATCATCGAAAAGGCGAAGCGTGAGCGCGGGGAGCAGCCTGAGGAAGAGGAATAGATTCCCTCGCTCTGGGAGGAATCTGTCAGGTCCCGCGCTATACAATCTTCAGCCCCTGCGCTTTCGCCAGCTTGGCTTGGCGCTCGTCGAAGGTCCAGAAGCGATCGGCATTGAGTTCGAGAGCGCATGCGACGTGCAGGCTGTCGAGCGTGCGCATGCCGAGTTTTGATCCGTGCATTGACGCCAAGCTGGCACAGATCGCAAAGGCCTTCTCCGGAACGGGCACGGTGAGCCATCGGCCACTTTGTTCGTGCTCCTTCAGCTTAGCGAGCATTCGCTCTGCCTCAAGAGCAGACAGTTTTCCGCGAAACACGTGCTGAAAAACGGCGTGCACCCACTCCGCTTCGTGGAGGGGAGTGAACCACAGCGGAGGAGCTGAAAGAATTTGACGACGCGCTTGCGTAGAGTTTTGATCGGTGACGTAGAGAGACACCAGAAAGCTGGTGTCAACATAGATGCTCAATAGCGTCCTCGATCTTCAAGAATGACGTTAGGCAAAACGCGTTCGCCGATAATTTCTTTCGCGATCGTCTCGAAGTTCGGCCAGTTGGCTGGCTTTTGATTCGCGTTTCTTTCCGGCACAATGCGGGCGATCAGCTTGTCGCGCTCGCGCAGTTCGACGGTTTTGCCGGCGCGCAGCCAGGCCTTCAGGCGGCGCGTATCGCGCAACTGGCGGATATTGACTGAGGGCATGCTTCTATTGTGACACATTGATGTGGCACACTGCAAGGACCTGGGACAAGGACCTATGACAATGGGGCCGTGTCGGTCTCAGACGGCACCGACAAGGGAATCGCGTTTGACCCGTTTCCACGCGACACGCTAGAATAATCAGGTTTGCCTGTACTGGCCGACCCGTTCTGGGGACGCCTGCCTTGGCGGCTGAATCGCCGCGGCGGAAAACACAGCAAGCACAGGAAAAATCGACAGGTGCCATGGGTTGCACTGGTGTGCGCCTGGGTCGAGACGAATTCTGGGCAAACGAATTCCGGGTGCGAACAGAACATAAGTTCGGACGAATTCCGCATTGCGAATTTTGGATTTTGACGGAGGCAGAGGTATGTACGCGGTTATCCGCGCCGGTGGAAAGCAGTACCGGGTGGCGCCGGGCGATGTGATTCGAGTGGAGAAGCTGGGCACCGGCACTGACGGTCAGGTGGAATTCCCGGTGGTGGCGGTTTCGGCGACTGAGGGACAGGTGGCGAACGAGGCTGGCGCGCGCGTTGTGGGCGAGGTGGTCGGTGAAGGTCGCGGCGCGAAGGTGCTGGTCTTCCATTACAAGCGCAAGAAGCAATATAAGAAGCTGCGCGGGCATCGGCAGGAATATACGGCGGTGCGCATCACGGAAATCGCCGCTGGCGGGCAGAGCTTCAAGGCTCCGGAGCTGCCCAAGAAGGAAGCGAAGCCGAAGAAGCTGAAGGCTGCGGCTGAGGCTCCGGCGGAAGAAGCGATCGACGGAGCGAAGACGGCCAAGGCGTCGGCGAAGAAGGCAGCTCCGAAGAAAGCGGCGAAGAAGTCGGCGGCAGCGAAGAAGAAATAACCGAGCTTCGCTCGGCGAGACAGCCCCGTTCGACTCCCCCGAGTCCCTCGGGGTCGCTAAGGGCGGCTGTCCCTACATTCAATTGGGAATTATACAAACCAGAAACTGAGAGCTTTCTATGGCGCACAAAAAAGGGCAAGGCACTTCACGAAACGGCCGCGATTCGAATTCGCAGCGGCTTGGCTTTAAGGCATTCGGCGGGCAAGTCGTGTCCGGCGGGACGATCATCGTGCGGCAGCGCGGCACGCGGGTGAAACCGGGGCTGAACGTGGGCCGTGGCAAAGACGACACGCTTTTTGCCAAGATCACGGGGCGCATCAAGTTCATGGACAAAGGCTCGATGGGCCGATTCGTGATGGTCGAGCCGGTGGAAGCGAAGTAGGATTCGATTTCAGATTGACGATTTCAGATTGCAGATTAAGGTCGGTTTCAAATCTGAAATCTGCAATCGAAGAATCCGCAATATCAAAATCCGGTCCATGGCCTCGTCTCAGAGACGAGGCCTATCTTTTTCCGTAAGGGCCAACCACGTTCTCCTATGTTCATCGATGAGGCAAAAATCCGGGTGAAGGCCGGGGACGGCGGAAACGGCTGCATGGCATTCCGACGGGAGAAGTTCGTGCCGCGCGGCGGGCCTTCGGGCGGCGACGGCGGCAAGGGCGGCGACGTCGTCATGGAGTCGAGCGAGCGCCACAACACGCTGGTGCATTTCCGGTTCAATCCCGAATACAAGGCGGAACGCGGTCGCCACGGCGAAGGCGCGAACAAGACCGGGCGCGACGGCGGCGATGTGATGCTGAAGGTTCCGGTGGGAACGATCGTCTACGACGACGAGACGGGAGAGAAAGTTTTCGATTTTTCAGGGCCGGACGAGCGCATTGTGATTGCGCGTGGCGGCCGCGGCGGGCGAGGAAATGCGCGCTTTGCCACGTCGGTGCATCAGGCGCCGCGCGAGCATGAGGCGGGGCGTCCGGGCGAGGAGCGCACGTACCGGCTGGAGTTGAAGCTGCTGGCGGATGTGGGGCTGGTGGGATATCCGAATGTGGGCAAGTCGACGCTGATTTCGCGCATTTCGGCGGCGCGGCCGAAAATTGCGGATTATCCGTTTACTACGCTGGAGCCGAATCTGGGCGTGGTCGCGGTGGGCGATGCGAAGGATGAAATCAGTTTTGTGGTCGCCGATATTCCCGGCCTCATTGAAGGTGCGCATACGGGAGCGGGCCTGGGCACGCAGTTTTTGCGGCACATCGAGCGCACGCGGCTGCTGGTGCATCTGGTGGATGTTTCCGATGGCAGCGGGCGCGATGACGTGGTCAAGGATGTGGAAGTGATCATGGGAGAGCTGAGCAGCTTCGGAGCGCATCTGGAAGAAAAGCCGATGATCATGGTCGCGTCGAAGATCGATGTGGCGAACAAGGACAAAGTGGCGGCGCTGAAAAAATACTGCAAGAAAAAGAAATTGAAGCTGTACGAGATTTCTGCGGTGACGGGCAAAGGGATCCAGGAACTGAAGTACGCGATGGCGGAGGAAGTGGAGAAGTTACGCGAGCAGGCGCTCAGCGAAGCGGTTCAGGAAGAACCGTAAACGAGTGCAATCGGGCTTGACGCCAATTAACCCATAAAATCGGACCATGCCCAAGGCGGGATGGCCTTGCGCGATGAGTTCCCATGGTGGCTGCAATAATTCAAAAGGCGGCCTGAAAACAGGCCGCCTTCGTTGTCGGACTTGCGATCGCTGCGGGGCTGCGCCCCGCCGGACAGCCGAGGGCGGCTGTCCCTACACAATGCGTTACGCTCGTGGCAGCGGGCCGTGCTGGAAATGATATTGCAGAATGCGCGCCGCGAGCGCCGGACTCATATGCTCGCCCTGGGGCTCAACGGTACGCACGACTTCGCCGCGGCATACGACTTCCGTCGCCGACAGGCCGGCGATCTCGGCGGGCAGAACGAGATTGATTTCCAGTTGAGCGCTTGGCTGCAGCGCTTCGTCCGCCTGGAAGAGCATTCCTGAGCGGCTGATATTTTCGGTTTTGCCGTCATGCCAGCTTTTTTCGCCGAGACGGCGGTAACGCAACGGCAAATGGAGCTGAAAGCGCTGAGCGCGGGTAGGAGCGCTCGCGCGCGGGGGGGCTGCGGGACGTGATTCTATGGACTGCACAGACATGGCGACCTCCGGGGGAGTTGGGCTTGCGTCGAGCACTTCGCGCACGATGATCCTCAGGTCGCGAAGGTTAAACGGTTTCTGGAGCAGGCGGACACCGGCGTCGAGCATGCCGTTGTGGCCGACCACGTTTTCGGTGTAGCCGGACATATAAAGCACTTTCACATTGGGGCGAATTTCCGAGATGCGCTGGGCCAGTTCGCGACCGTTCATGCCGGGCATGATGACGTCGGTGAGCAGCAGATGGATGATGCCCTCATGCGCAACGGCGATCTGCATGGCCACGGCTCCGTCAGCGGCCTCGATGACTTTGTAGCCTTGCTTTTCGAGGAACTGGCGGGCCAGGTAGCGCAGGTTGGCCTCGTCTTCGACCAGCAGAATTGTTTCTGTGCCCGGTTCGACGCGCTGGATCCTGATGGGAGCGGCGACCTGCGCGGCTTCGCCAATTCCAACGACGCGCGGCAGATAAATTTTGAACGTGGTTCCCTTTCCTACCTCGCTGTAGACCCAGATGTATCCGCCGCTCTGCTTGACGATTCCATAGACGGTCGAGAGGCCGAGACCCGTGCCCTGGGTTCCTTTGGTGGTGAAAAACGGCTCGAAGATATGCGACTGCGTTTCGGAATCCATGCCGGCGCCGGTATCGCTGATGGCGACCATGACGTAGTCGCCCGGTTGCAGCGGCGCATGAAAGCGAGCGTAGTCGGCGTCGAGAGTGACGTTGGCGGTCTCGATGGTGAGCTTTCCGCCCGAGGGCATGGCGTCACGGGCGTTGACGGCGAGGTTCATGATGACCTGCTCGATCTGGCCGGCATCGGCGCGGACGAGCCACAGAGCGGAGTTAGGGACCATAACCAGGTCGATGTCCTCGCCGATCATGCGGGTCAGCATCTTGATGTTTTCGGTGAGGATGCTGTTCAGGTTGACGATTTTGGGCGCGAGCATCTGCTTGCGGCTGAAGGCCAGAAGCTGGCGGGTGAGCGAGCCGGCGCGTTCGGCGGCGCCGGAGATCTCCTGGGCTGGCGAGCGCAATTCCGGCGTTCCGCTCAGGCGCTCGAGCAGGAACTCCGAGTAGCCGGAGATCACCATGAGCAGATTGTTGAAGTCGTGCGCGATGCCGCCTGCGAGGCGGCCGACCGCCTCCATTTTTTGCGACTGGCGAAGCTGCTGTTCCAGGGCGCGACGCTCAGTTACGTCTTCGGCAAACAACTCGAAGACGACGCCATTTCCCTGGCCATTGCTCACCGATCGGCCGGACACGCGGACCACGGTCGTGGTGCCGTTCTTGCGCTTCCATTCGGCGGTCAGTCCTTTGAACGGGGACGAGGTGCGCAGAAAATCGGCCAGCTCGAACCAATGATCAGCCTCGGCATATAAGCCCTGAATGCGCAGGCCAATCATTTCTCCAACCGTGTCATAGCCGAGCATTTCGAGAAACGCCGGATTGGCGTCAAGAATTTTCCCGGTGTCGTCGCAGCGGCAAATGCCGTAGGGGGCGTTCGTGATCAGAGAGCGGAAGTTCAACTCCGAGCGCCGCAGGTTTTCCTGCACGGATCGCAGCGCCGCGTTGAGCCAGCAGATCAGCATGGCGACAAAAAAGAACAGCGACAGGCGAATGATGGCGGTGCGCGATTGCGCGGCAGTGTGCTCTCCCGCAAGCGAGAAATAGGCACTGAGCGTCAGTGCGAAAGACGTGGCGACGAGACCGGGCTTCCAGCCGCCATACCACGCGCTCACCATGACGGCGACGCCGAACAGAACCAGGCGGCTCTCGGACACGTCCACGAGCATGACCGTCGGAATCAGCGCCAGGGCCGTGCTAAGTACAGCGACTCCATAGCGCAGAATGGGAGCGCGGGCGGGCGGGATGCGAAGTAGGGGGAGGGTTACTCGCATGTAACTATGCTAGTTTCAAGATGCGCAACCCCGAAAGTTACAGGAGTTCATTTCATTGTGGATAAGAGGGCAAAGGTGGTTACTAGTGTGGTGCCCTGGCCTTCGGGACAGTGTCCGGATGGTCCGGGCAGGGATTCGGACTTGCATCCGCGAAGGCAAATCGTGAGACTAGCCGGGAACTGTAATCTGCTATGAACATTGGGCTATTCGGCGGGACTTTCGATCCGGTGCATCGCGGTCATGTCGCGCTGGCACGGGCGGCGATGGAGCGGTGCAATCTGCACCGGATTTACTTTGTGCCGGCCAACCTTCCTCCTCACAAACAGCGCCAGCCACTTTCGCCCTTCGTTCATCGTTTTGCGATGCTAGCTCTGGCCACCGCTGAAGAGAAGGCTTTCGTG
>JASHNU010000100.1 GCA_030041475.1 Candidatus Sulfotelmatobacter sp. | reverse complement strand
GCCTCGATCTGACGGGAGCCAGCCAGAGCGACGGTGCCGGAGGAAACGCATTTTTCACCGCGGACTTTATGGTGCACTACCTGACTTTCATGACGAGCCAGAAGGACTTTAAGGACTTTCACCGCGGGCTGCCGATTCTCGGCCAGGACGGCACGCTATTCAAGATCCAGGTGAACTCCCCTGCAGCCGGGCACGTGCAGGCGAAGACGGGAACTTATGTCATTTACGACGCCCTTAACAAAAAGCTGATGGTGACAGGCAAGGGCCTCGCAGGCTACGTGCAAACCAGAAGCGGTCAACACCTGGCATTCGCGGCCTACGTCAACATGATCGAAGTCCCCATGGACGATCCCGACGCAGTTCAAAAAATCGCGGGAGAGATTTTGGGCGAAATCGCGTCCGCCGCCTATGATACGAACTAACGATGATCCGAATTACAATGACCCGAATTAAAGATGACCCGAACCAACGGATGATGCGACCTGACGGATCGCATCGGCGACCCTGGCACGGTGGCTGGGTGCTGCTAGCCACTGCTGACAGAATGCGCCTTAAGTTTGGTACAATCTGTTTGGGACTGACCGGGAAAATCCGGGAGCTGGAACCGCTGGAGAGGGTCTGGAAGCACCTGTCGCAAGAGCACAAATCCGATCTGATCGCGCAGACACAAGTGTGGGCGAGACGGGATCCGGAGAGGCTGAAGAAGCCCTAAAGTCGCTTGCGGTGGAGATTCCCGATAAGTTAGTTGAGGTCGCGACGTTCGAGAATGCCACCTTTTAGTCTAAATCCCACCCTGCAATAGCTTACCGTGGGCGCGTAGCTCAATTGGCAGAGCAACTGACTCTTAATCAGTAGGTTGAAGGTTCGATTCCTTCCGCGCTCACCACTTCTTCCCTTTATAATCTGCGTATTAGGCCGTCATTGTTGACGTTTCGTGACGGCTGGAATACCGTTCGAATACAGTCCGTTTCACGCCGTGTGGATACACGGCGGATACACGGAATGGGCGCGGACATGAACACCCACATCACTCAGAGATCAGTGCAGGCGGCCACGCCGCCCGCTAGCGGCTACATCATCCTTTTCGACGACAAGATCGCAGGCTTCGGCTGCCGAGTGACGGCGGCGGGCGCAAAGTCCTTCATCCTGAACTACCGCGTCGGCGGCGAGAAACGCCGCTACACCATCGGCTCGTGGCCGAAGTGGACGGCGGACGCGGCCCGCGACGAGGCGGCCAACGTATTGCTGCCGGCCATCAACAAGAAGGGCGCCGACCCGGTGCGTGACAAGAAGGCGCTGCGCGACGAACCCAAGATGGACGCCCTTGCCAAGGAGTACATAGAGCAGCACGCGGAAGCGAAGAAGCGCGAGAAGAGCGTGTACGAGGACAAGCGGATGCTCAAGAAGATCATCCTGCCAAAGCTGGGCCAGCGGCGCGTCTCTTCGGTCACCAAGCGCGAGATCGAGTTGCTGCACAACTCGCTGCGAAACACCATGAAGACCCACTACCCACTCGCAGCCGCACTGGACAACTATCGGGATCAGAAGCTAGCGAATGCTCTCCGCCTGCTGATCGTCACGGGCGCGAGGCCGGGCGAGGTGATCGGCGCGGAGAAGGCAATGTTCGATCTCGCGCGCGGAATCCGGACAAAGCCAAGTCACCACACGAAGGAGAAAAAAACCGAGCACGTTCCGCTGAACAACGCGGCGCTGCTGATCCTGCGGAGAATGCTTGAGTCGAAGGATGGCGGCCAAGTTTACCTGTTCCCCGGCCGCCAACTCTCGGACAAGAAGCAGGAGAATCCTCGCACGACCCTGCGAAACGCATGGAGGCAGGTGTGCAAGGCTGCGGGTCTGGCGACGATGTACTACGTCAAGGGCAAACGCGGGAAGCTACTCAAGCGCTGGAAGCCGAACGTCCGCGTGTACGACCTAAGGCACACGTTTGCGAGTCACCTGGTCTCGCGAAACTGGTCGCTCCAGTTGGTCGGCAAACTTCTCGGCCACACGCAAGCGGCAACGACCGAAAGGTACGCGCACGTCGCGGATGCAGCGTTGCGAAGCGTCACCAACGATTTCGGTGAGGTGCTGACGCTACCAGAGAAAGTCGCGTGATCGTCGCTTAATTCACAGTCATGGCCACCCCGAAACGGGCCGCGACGGCCCGCCCGGCGTTGTACCTTCGTCGAGACTTTCTTCGATGGCTTCGTCGTGCTAGGCTGCGACATCGGAAGGGATTTTTGGGAACCGGGGAAGACCGCATGAGGGATGCGCTCAGAGAGTTTCACATTCGGAGTTGCGTGCGCGATGCGCTCAGCCGCCACGGGATTGCGCACGACAGCCCATTGCGCGCCCAGCTCGAAGCCAACGCCACCATCGCAGCGGGCACTGATTCTCGCGTCGTCATGAAGAACGGAAACTCGCTCGACGCTGAAATTGAAAACTCGCTCAGCTCCCAGCGTCTGGCCGGGAGTTTTCCAACAGGTTCGCGCACACTCGCCAAGAGCGACACCGAGAGCGTGCGGAACCACTTCGCCGACATCGCGGCGGGCACAGTGGGGTGACGGAGTAATAGTGATCGCACCGCCGCCACCCTAGGACGATTACGGAACAGTCGACGACAAGACTGACTGACCTAGAACAAGCGCCGCTTTGCGCGGCAGAAAGGAGAGTGGGCATTTGCCGGAGCAAAAAAGCCGCCCTGTGGCGGGCGGCCAAATGCGAGTTTTACTCTCTAGATCGTCGCACAAGCGAGTTTGAAATCAAGCCTGTTTCCAGCGTCGCCCCTCGCTGTTCAAAAAAACCCTGAGATACTGCGCTTCTAAGTTGCTGACCCCGTGGATTCCGATCTGGCCAATTCGGGTCGTCGAAAAACAGATGTTTTCCGTACCGTCCTATCTTTTGCAAACATTAATCCAAGTCGTCGGCAGAAATTTTCAGCGCGCAACGCGACTTATTACTTCAACTCCATGTCCCAGTTCGTGACCAATACGACCGGTGCGGTACTTTCGG
>JASHNU010000099.1 GCA_030041475.1 Candidatus Sulfotelmatobacter sp. | reverse complement strand
TTGAGCGTGTGGAGATAGAGGATGATGTCATCAATGCTTTCGTCGCTCAGGTTTCCTTCGAAAGGAGGCATGATGCCGCTTCGTCCGGTCAGAATCGTGGAGCGAACAACCTCGTCTGTGGCGGATCTCCCGCTGGGCAGGAATTTACCGTCGAAAATGCCATGCAGGTCAGGGGGAACCCTCCCCATGTCGAGCCTGCGCCGGCCGTGGCAGCCGCTGCAGTGCATTTCAAACAAGTGCTGCCCGCGAGCGACGGCCTCGGCTCGCCGGCTCTCGGAATTGGAGCAGCCGGACGACCCCGCCCCCAAGAGCCCAACAGCGCACAGGCAGATGAACCAAGGTTTAGGGGCTGAAGTTGTGCGGGTCGAGCGAAGCATCTGCTTCCAACCCCTTGATCGCGCTTATTTAACTATTGGCGTCAACAACGTTAGGCTCTGCTAGCGGCTGCAACTCCCGCAGGGTGGCCTCCACCAAGAAGTCAGTGGCGGCCGCAACCGGAGGGGACAACTCGCAGGACCAATCAGTGCTCAGTGGCTGCACGCCGAGGAGCACTACCTCCGGCTGCCGCTCGGCCAGCATTCGCAACGCGACCAGCAGATCAGAGACTCCCAGCTGGTGGACGGTGCTGTTGCCCGGCAGGGAATTAAGTTCCTCCCCAGACATCCGGACAAGCGTGCCGGCCGGCTCGCCGACATCCACCGCATCGATCACGATCAGGCGAGAGCAGTCCCAGACATGGGGAAGCAACTCGAGGCCCAGCGTTCCCCCCTCCACGAGCGACACATCAGTGGGCACTCTTGGATCTGCGCGCAACCGGCTGATGGCCTGCGCTCCCGCACCATCGTCGCCGTGCAGTATGTTGCCCAGCCCGAGTACTACTGTCTTGGCCGTTGCAGCCCTCATGTCGCTCACTTCGGCAGCTTCGCATCTTCTTCCAGCTCGTGGCGGGGGACGAATTTGTATCCCGTGAAGATGCTTTCGATCAGCCCGTTGCGTTCTTCCCACGAAACCAGCACAGCGCTGTACACATGGTGAATCACGAACGCGAAAAATGTGAACATGATGCAGAAGTGCAACAGCCGCAAATGCTGGATATCGATTACTCCCGGGATCCAGCGGAACAGCCATCCCAGCAACCAGGAACCACGCACCCAGGTATACAGCGTGAGACCGGTAATGATCTCAAGCAGCATGAAGGTGAACATCAGCAGATAAGTGACCGCGGCCAGTGCATTGTGACCCACGTGATGCACAAGGTCTTTTTTGAGAAAGCTGTAGTAGGCGACCATTTGTCCCATGCCTCGCCACTGCCGCTTATGAATGGGCCAGAACGATCGCCAGCTCGACCAGTCATTGCCCACGAAGAACCAGTACATTCGCAGGATAAAGGCGCTGATGAACACCGCCGCTGCTATCTCATGGATGAAGCGAATCCTCGCCATCAGAAACTGAGTGCGGCTGGTCGCCACGATGAACGGATTGTGCATGTAATAGCCGGTGAAAGAGAGCACGGCAATGGACAGAACAATGAACCAGTGCGAAACCCGCACCGGCAGCTCCCACACGTAGGTACGCACTGGCAACGTAGTGGGGTAGGGTCTGTGCGCCTCGCTCCACGCATGTTGTCCTGGTGCCAATGAGCCCATGGCAGCCCTCCTTTCCCTGTAACGCGCTATCCAGTCTTATCTCACCGTTACTGGTGTGTATTTTCTCCCCCGCGCATCAACTACATGCACCGCACAAGCCAGGCACGGATCGAAGGAATGCACCGTCCGCAAGATCTCCACCGGGCGCTCCGGATCCGCGACCGGCGTCTTCAACAAAGCCGCCTCGTATGCGCCGCGCTGACCTTTGCCGTCCCGCGGCCCGGCGTTCCACGTCGTCGGTACCACGCACTGGTAGTTCTTGATCTTCTGGTCTTCAATCTCGACCCAGTGGCCGAGCGATCCCCGCGGCGCCTCGTGGAACCCCCAGCCCTGCGCCTGTTTCGGCCAAGTATCCGGGTCCCACTTTTCGCCGTTGTGAACCCGCAAGTCGCCGTGTCCGAGCTTGTCGCCCAATTCCGCCACCCACTTCACCACCTGGCCCGCCATCACTTTTGCTTCGATGGCCCGCGCGGCGATGCGGCCCAGGGTCGAGAACAAGGCCGTCGCGGGAGCATTCAATTTCGCCAGCACTGCATCCACGACTGGCTTCACGTCCGGATGCCCCGAGGCATAGGCGACGAGCATGCGCGATAGCGGGCCAACTTCCATGGGATGGTCCTGATACCGCGGCGCCTTAAGCCACGAATATTTCTTGTCCACATCCAGGTGCTCAAACGGGGGCTTGGGCCCGGTGTACTGCGGCTTCGTCTCGCCCTGATACGGGTTCTTGCCGTTCTGGTCGCCGTCGCCATATTCATACCAGGAGTGCGTGACGTACTCCGACACATTTGCGGGATCGACCGGATGCACCTTCGACAGATCGTGACCGAAGATTGCTCCACGCTGCAGGTAGAACCGCGCCGGATCTTTTACGCCGCCTTGGGGGTAGTCGCCATAAGAGAGGAAATTGCCCAGCCCCTCGCCGTGCCCGAACCAGTCGCGGTAGAAAGCGGCGACCGCCAGCACATCCGGTACGTAGACCTGATCCACGAACGCCTGCGCCTTCGCCGCCAGCTCAGTCAGGAATGTGATCCGCTCCGGATTGATGGTCGCTCCCGGCTCATCCGGATCCATCGAAGTCGACATTCCGCCGACGAGATAAGTCTGCAGGTGCGGGTTCTTCCCGCCGAGCACGGCGTGAATGCGAATGTAGTCTTTCTGAAACTCCAGCGCCTCAATGTAGTGCGCGACCGCCAGCAGGTTCGCCTCAGGCGGCAGATGATAAGCCGGATGCCCCCAATATCCGCTGCTGAACAGGCTGAGCTGCTTGCTCTCCACCAGCGCCTTCACCTTGTCCTGAATTGCCTTGAAGTAGTTCTTGCTTGACTTCGGCCAGGGAGAAATAGACTCCGCCAATTGCGAAGTCTTGGCCGGGTCGGCCTTGAGCGCGAGCGTCACATCCACCCAGTCCAGCGCGTGCAGGTGGTAGAAATGAATCACATGGTCCTGCACGTACTGGCTGGAGCCAATGATGTTGCGGATCAGATTCGCGTTTTCCGGCACCTCGATACCGAGTGCGTCTTCGACAGCCCGCACTGAAGTCAGCGCATGCACGGTGGTGCAGACACCGCAGATGCGCTGCGTCCAGACCCATGCCTCGCGCGGATCGCGCCCTTTCAGGATCAGCTCGATCCCGCGAAACATCGTGCCCGAGCTCCAGGCATCGGTAACCGCGCCGCCGTTCACTTCAGCTTCAATGCGCAAATGGCCTTCAATACGCGTCACTGGATCGACTACGATGCGTGCCATACGCTCCTCCTCTGGCCTGCTCTAGATTTTCTCGGGTGGCGGCGTAGTCCGCATCCTGTCGCGAACCGCGCTCGCGATGCCATGCACAACCGTCGCTCCCGCCACTGCGGCCGTGATCCCGATACCGATCTTCCCGGCGCTGACATCGGCTCCAAACCCGGGCACATTCGGCAGCCGCTCGTAGAACGGAGATTTGGTCTCCCAGAAGTTGTATCCGCCACAGCCGACGCAGCCATGCCCCGCCTTCACGGGCCAACTCGTGCTGTCGTTAAAGCGCACAGATGGGCAGTTGAACGTTGTCTGCGGGCCCTTGCAGCCCATCTTGTAGAGGCACCAGCCCCGGCGGTGTCCTTCGTCGCCCCATTCCTGCACGTAGCGGCCGGCATCGTAATGCGCGCGCCGTTCGCACTGGTCGTGAATGACACGTCCGTAGGCAAACAGCGGCCGGTTGTACTGATCCAGCGCCGGCAGTTCGCCGAAAGTCAGGTAGTGCACCAGCACCGCCGCCGTATTCGCCGGATTCTGCGGGCATCCGCCCAGATTTACTACCTTGGCCTCCGGAACCGCTTCTGAAATTCCTACGGCCCCGGTCGGATTCGGCGACGCTGCCACAAGGCCGCCATACCAGGCGCAAGCTCCAGCCGCGATCGTTGCAGCCGCGTTGGTGCAGACTTCCTTGGCGATGGAGATCGCCGTCTTCCCCGCAACCGTGCAGTACACTCCGTCATCGGCTAGCGGAATGGCCCCTTCCACAACCGCCAGATACTTGCCTTTCTCTTCTTTGACCACGCGTTGCAGCGCAGCCTCCGCCTGATGTCCGGCTCCGGCCATGATGATCTCGTGGTACTCCCACGAAAGCAGGTCGAGGACGACCTCCAGCACCGAGGGATGGCTTGACCGCAGGATGGCCTCGGAGTTTCCGGCGCAGTCTTGGAACTGCAGCCAAACCAGCACCGGCTTCTTCGTTTTCTCCAGCGCGGAAGCGACCTGGGCCACGTAACGCGGGGGGAGGGCCAGAGTCGCAGTCATGGCGGTGCAGAATTTAAGAAACCGGCGGCGGGTTACGCCTTTTTTCTGCAGGGCCCCATAGAATGTCTCATTCGGCGGGATCATCGTTTCATCCTTCCCGGGAATATGCGGTTCTTGGTCCGCGAAGACCTGAACCACACCCCACGTCATGAATGCGGATTGCGGTTAAGTACCACTAGTCACTTTTGGGAGGATGTGACGTTCATCACAGTACGATGTGATCCTGAGCGAGAAAGAGTTGCTCGGCTCCTGAATCCAGCAGTCGGTGGCCTACGGCAAAGGCATAAACGACAAGTCAGTAATAGGAGCGCTGGAACTGCATTCCGCCGGATGTGCGATTCCTGTGCACTCAACTCTTCGCACGACGTGTTCGAAGCCAAGATGTCACCATACGAATCTCTGTCTCGCGGTCACTCCAAGAAGCAGGACAGACACTCTCTTCCGATATGGATGAGACTCTGGTAAATGCACCGAGATGCTCGGATCGCGGCCGCAGACATGAACTCTGTACTAAGGACCCAGGCGGAACGGGGCCAGGCTTCGATCAAAGAAATCTCAACATCCCGTCGAACCGAACGGACCCGCTCGAGATGAAGGAGCTTGCACGTGTTCCATTGGGCACGCTCCCGCTTGCGCGGAAGTCGGTGTTATCGGGTGTTGGCCGGCACAAAAAAGCAGCGGACCTCCTTCGGGATGTCCGCTGTTGATCAGATGGGAAGGCAGCAGGAGCCCTGTTCTCCCTCCCCCTTGGAATTTAGTGACCCCTGCTGTCGTCTCCCCCCTCAAAGGAAAAACGCTCGTAGTGAGTTGGAAAATCCTGGGACAATTACGGGCGACCTGTCACACCCGTTTCCTCGTCAAACGATGATCGGGTTGAGTTTCACGGTTGCTAATGTAAGCCCTATTCCCCGCGTCTCGTCGCCGATTGAACATCGGCGACGAGGGCCGGTTGGGATCCTGTGAATTACTTGCCGGTACCACAGCTGCAAACACCCGAGCCGCTGCCGTCGATGTTGATTGCGCTGCACTCATTTTCCAGTTTGCCGACTTCAGCCGTGCTGAGAGTGGCGTCTTGCGAAGCCGTCTCAGTGATGCTGTAGCTGCTGTTCTGGATGTGCGTCGCCCACGCCCGCACTGCTGCCACTGGCGTAAACGTAGTCGGCAGGGGGCAAGTCCCGTCGACCGGGGTGGTCGAAACGATCTTGATCAGGCCGCCACTGAGAATGACGCCGGTCAGCGGGTTGTTGGTCAAGTTCGCGTTTACCGAGAAGGTCTGCAGACCATCCGGAGTTTCCAGACAGCTGCAGCACTCGGTCATCTCCTGGGCCGCATCGAACACGAAGATGCTGGCGCAGACGTTGCCACCACCGCTGTTTGGGTTGGTGATGCGCACAGTAGCGTCGGGAGCCCCAGCGGTATTGGCATTGGCAAAATAATCGACCTTCAGAGTGTCAGCAGGTGGCGGTGTCTGAGTAGTCGCTGCCAGCGCCGGCCCCGCACACAGGGCGAAGGCCAATGCACATACCACAAGCATTGTGGTCCTGTTCATTTGTTGCCCTCCTTTGAAAAGTATGAAGAGTACGCCGCCAAGCCGGGGGAGGGAGGTAGAGTAGCTTTCGTGGCGCATATCAGACTTTATAGAGATTTAACAGAGCCACAAGTCCCCAGATGCACTAACCCGATATCACTAACTGAAACTAGTGATCTCCCTTCGGACGTAACTGGTGAAATCAGGCGCTTCCGGAAAGAAGGTGACCTCAGTCGGCGATTATTCCCGCTTGCGAGCGACGACGTCGAACGTGCACTTCAACTCGTCTTTCAACCGGAGTGCCTGCCGGGGGCGGTAACAGGAGCGAGGCGAGGGGTCGGTCCATTCGCATGTAGTGATCGCCTGACCCGTCGCGGGATCGGTGCCAAACGAAGCCAATAGCCGTCACTTTTGTTACTGGTGGTGATCGGCCCCTCTCCGCATCGACCATTCTGAGTCCGAGGATTGCAAAGATTAGATTTCTCGCCATTTCTAACGCAGCCAAACAGTGGGTGACCGCCATCACCGCGGGCAGTGACGCCTTTCACTGCCGCCAGGGATCAGAAAAGGGAACATTGAAGTTGGTGTTGCCGTGTCCTCAGCAGGCTACAGCGAGCGGCAGCAAGACCAGCAGACCGTCCGTGAAGTTGTATTCCGCAACATTCACCAGCCGTTTTTACCTACCTACTACGAATTTGAGCAAGTCGACATCCTTCGCATCCTCTGCGCGTTAGCGCGTGGCAAAAAGAATCCCATTGAGTTGCAAGCCGGGCGCCGATTCGAACCTGCCCGGAGAAGTGAGGCGCACCATGGGCCGTCATAATTTTGTTTCCATCAAGGACTTTTCGCCGGATGAAATCCGGTATCTGCTCGATCTGGCCCGCGAGATGAAAGCTCACCCTTGGGCGCACGCCGGAGTGCTCAAGGGAAAAACGCTGGCCATGATCTTCGAGAAGCCGTCGCTGCGTACGCGCGTGTCGTTTGACGTTGGCATTCAGCAGTTGGGCGGGTTTTCTCTCTATCTTTCGAATGCCGAAATCAATCTGGGCAAGCGCGAGTCTGTCTATGACGTGGGCAAGAACCTGGAGCGCATGGTGCAGGCCATCATGATCCGCACCTACGCGCATCACATCGTCGAGCGCATGGCGGAGTATGCCAGCATCCCAGTGATTAATGGGCTGACGGACTACAGCCATCCCTGCCAGGCCATGGCGGATTACCTGACGATCCAGGAACTGAAAGGCGAGGTCGCAGGGCTGAAAGTGGCGTTTGTCGGGGATGGCAACAACGTCTGCCACTCGCTGATGTTTGCTGGCGCACAACTGGGAGCACACGTATGGGTCGCGACTCCTCCGGGATATGGACCCGTAGCAGAGGCGGTGGAATGGGCGCTGAGACGGGGCGCACAGACCGGCGGCACGTGCACGCTGACATACGATCCGGTCGCTGCGGCGGCAGACGCCGACGTCATTTATACCGACGTGTGGGCGAGCATGGGCCACGAGGCGGAGGCAGAAGAGCGCCGAAAGGTCTTTGCTCCGTATCAGGTGAATGCTGGTCTGTTCCGCCATGCCAGGTACGATGCGCTGTTCATGCATTGTTTGCCGGCGCATCGTGGCGACGAAGTCACGGATGAGGTGATTGATTCGGCGCACTCGGTGGTTTATCAGCAGGCGGAGAATCGGCTGCACACGCAGAAAGCGATCCTGCTGGAACTGATGCAGTACCGCGAAGTGCCGGAGACGGCGCCACTCCGGGAAATGGCGCCGGTGTTCAGCGATTTCGAAATTTAAAGTGGGGAAGAACCGAGGACTATTTTGAAATCCATGCTTATCGCCGTTGGTGGCAACTCTCTGGTGCGGGCCGGGGAAAAGGGAACTGTTGCCGAGCAGATGGCCAACGCACGGCGGACGGCGGCGGCGATCGTCGGACTGGTTCGCGAGGGCTATCACCTGGTGGTAACCCATGGCAACGGGCCGCAGGTGGGAGCGCAGTTGCTGCGGTCAGAGCGGGCTGCCGACCAGGCGCCAGGGCAGACACTCGATGTGTGCGGTGCTTGCAGCCAGGGCGAGATTGGATACATCCTCGCGCAAGCCCTGCACGACGAGTTGGCGACAGCGGGCCTGCACATCCCGGTTGTGAGCCTGGTGACCCAGAGCATTGTGTCGGCCAATGATGACGCGATGAAACATCCGACCAAGCCGATAGGACCTTTTTATTCGCGAGTTCAGGCGGAGGAGCGCCACAGGCAACTGGGATGGCAGATCGTGGAGGATGCCGCGCGGGGTTACCGCCGCGTCGTTCCGTCCCCGGAGCCGGTGGAGATCGTCGAGTTCGAGGTGATTCGTTCGTTGATGGCGGAGGGAGTGTTGGTCGTGGCCTGCGGCGGAGGCGGAATTCCCGTAGTGCGAGAAAAGGGCGACCTTCATGGGGTCGAGGCGGTCATTGATAAAGACCGCGCTTCCGCTCTGCTGGCTTCGCAACTTGGTGTTGAAATCTTCGCGATCTCCACGGACACCGATTTCGTGTATCTCGACTACAAGAAGCCGACTCAGCGCCCTCTGATGCGGGTAACCGCTTCCGAACTCGAACAGCACCTCGAGGCGGGCCAATTCCCGCCAGGAAACATGGGGCCCAAGATTGAATCGGCCCTGCACTTCCTGAAAACCGGTGGCAAGGAAGTGGTCATAACGTCGTACGAGCACTTGTGCGAGGCGGTTGGCGGACGAGCCGGCACGCATATTGTTCCCGACGCCGAATTGGTCACCCAAAAACTGCGGGTGGACCTTGGTGTGTCGGCAGGAGGACGCTAACAAATGTCAAGCATGCTCACATCGGAAAAGCTGGGAGCTGCACGCTCTCCGAACACTGAACCGAAGCACGATGCAACCAGGCTGCATCATCTGATCGAATCGCAACAACTTACGCTGCCCTTGCTCATGGAGTTGTTTAACCGCTCGCGAGGGATGGAGCGCGTCGTGGCGCGGGGAGGCACCCTCGACTACCAGAACAGAATTCTGGCCACACTTTTCTACCGGCCATCCACTCGCACCCGCTTCTGCTTTGAGGCTGCGATGCAGCGGCTGGGCGGCAGAGTGCTCTCCACTGAGCATGCAGGCGCGTTCTCGTCGGAGGTGGAAGCGGAACAAATTGAGGACTCGATCCGGATCATTGGCAGCTATGCCGACGTTATTGTTGTGCGTCATCCTGAGGCCGGAGGCGCCAAGCGTGCTGCCCAAGTGTCGCCGGTCCCGGTCATTAACGCCGGAGACGGCGAAGGCGGGCAGCATCCCACCCAAGCCCTGCTGGATCTGTACACGATCTATCGCGAACGCCCGCTGGTCGGCCTGAGCGTCGCGATCGTGGGAGAGTTGGACAAGGGCCGCACAGCGCGATCCCTGGCTTATCTGCTGGCGAAGTTCGACAGGGTGAAAATCTTCTTCGTCAGCCCGCATGAATTACAGATGAAGTCCGACATTCTCGATTATCTGGACGCGCACGGGGTTCGCTACGAACTGGAAGCGGACATTGAGCGCGTGATCCGGGAAGTGGATGTTGTCTACCAGACGCGCATCCGGCCGGAACGGGTTCGGGATCGGAAAGAACTGCAACGTTACGCCATCAATTCCGGAGTCCTGGCGAAGATGAAGTCGGACGCGTTGATTCTGCATCCGCTGCCGCGAACCGTGGAACTGGACAAAACCGTGGACGACGATCCACGTGCGCTTTATTTCAAACAGGCCGCGAATGGCCTGTACGTACGCATGGCTCTTCTGACCATGCTGCTGGAAAGAGATCAGGAATAACTATCTAAGACCGAGGAGAAAACTAATGTCCGTGCTGGAGATGACCCGCTCTGCCGAACTCATAGCGTTGGAAGATCAATATGGTGCGCACAACTACCGCCCGCTCGACGTTGTGATTGAACGCGCCGAAGGTGTCTGGGTTTACGACGTCGAGGGCAAACGGTACCTCGACTGCCTCGCCGCCTACTCGGCGGTCAACCAGGGGCACTGCCATCCACGGATTCTGCACGCAATGACGCAGCAGGCTTTCAAGGTGACGCTGACTTCGCGGGCCTTCCGCAATGATCAGTTGCCGTTGCTCTGCCGGGAATTGCACGAGCTGACCGGATTCGACATGGTGCTGCCCATGAACTCGGGCGCGGAGGCCGTTGAGACCGCCGTAAAGGCCGCGCGGAAATGGGGATATAAGGTTAAGGAGATTCCGGAGGGCAAAGCGGAAATCATCGTCTGCGCCAACAATTTTCACGGGCGGACGGTTACGATCGTCAGTTTCTCGAGTGACGAGCAGTATCGCGATGGTTTCGGACCATTCACACCCGGCTTCACGGTCATTCCTTTTGGCGACGCTGCAGCGCTGCGCAACGCGATCACGCCGAATACTTGCGCATTCCTGGTCGAACCGATCCAGGGTGAAGCAGGAATCATTATTCCGCCAGCCGGATTTCTCAGCGAAGCAGCAGCCATCTGCCGGGAGCACGGCGTTCTGTTGATGTGCGACGAGATCCAGTCTGGCCTGGGCAGAACCGGCAAGCTCTTCGCCTGCATGCATGAGAACGTGAGGCCGGATGTTCTCATCGTGGGCAAGGCGCTTTCAGGAGGGTTCTACCCCGTATCCGCTGTCCTTGCCGGGAAGGAAGTTCTCGGTGTTTTCGGACCGGGTGATCATGGCAGCACATTTGGCGGTAATCCCTTGGCATGTGCGGTGGCAAGAACGGCGCTGCGAGTTTTGGTGGATGAGAGATTGGTCGAGCGCTCTGCAGATTTAGGAAACTATTTCCTGAGTCGATTGCGAACCCTGAATAGTCCCGACCTGAAAGAAGTGCGTGGCAAAGGACTCTGGATCGGGATCGAGTTGCACAGCCCCGCGCGTCCCTATTGCGAAGCCCTGAAAGAAGAGGGTGTGCTGTGCAAGGAAACACACGACAAGGTCCTGCGCATTGCGCCTCCGCTCACCATTACGCGGGAAGAAATTGACTGGGCATTTGATCGCATCCGTGCTGTGATCGGAAGGCAATAAACCGAGGTTATACTCAAGCGTCAACGCCCTGCTCTAGGGCAGATTGGATGCTGACCGTGCGTAACGCTGCCTGTTCCCACGGCTGGCGCCCCTCCGTGTAGTGATCTTCTGTAGTGATCCATGTCACAGGCGCCTGTGACTTCAATCATCGTTCCGGGACGCAATCCAACGTAAGGAAGAATATCGCCTCTTTTCCGGCGAGTCGCTCCCGGATCAGACGCGGGAGGATCAGGCGCGGGAAAACGACCGTGTTTAAGGACATAGAACATCTCATCCGCCTGGCGGCCGTCATCGTGATCGCGGTGGCTGCCTTCGTTGTCTTGCGTGCTGCCGTCATTCCCGCCAGTTTTGGGCAATACGGTCACTATCGCGGCGCGGCCATCGCCGAGACCGCAGCACGACCGATTGCCTTTGCCGGCCACGACGTTTGCGAGGGCTGCCATACCGAAGAAGCGGAGCAGAAGAAACTGGGCAAACATGTGGTCGTCGCCTGCGAGGCCTGCCACGGAGCCCTGGCCCGCCACGCCGACGATCCATCAGCCCTCACGCCCGCCAAACTCGACACGGCAGTCCTGTGTGCCCGCTGCCACGAAGCCAACAGCGCCAAGCCGAAATCTTTTCCCCAGGTAGTGACCGCGGATCATTCGGGGGGAATCGCGTGCGACACCTGCCATCAGCCGCACAAGCCAAAGATCGAGGACGAAAAGCCGGGAGGCAAGAAATAATGGACATCACCCGTCGCCATCTCCTCGTGCTATTGCCCGCCGCTGCCGTTGCGTGGAAATTCGTCCTGGCGGGTACGCCTGAGGCTTCACCCAACTACAAACTCAGCGAGCACTGGTGGAGCATGCTCATTGACATCCCCAAGTGCATCGGCTGCGGCAGTTGTGTGCGGGCGTGCGCTGAGGAGAATGACGTTCCCGACGGTTATTTCCGGACCTGGATTGAGCGGTACCACGTTGCGGACTGGAAGATTGAAAGGCCGGAGGTGGAATCACCGAATGGCGGAAAACAGGGCTTCCCGCCAAACGAAATCAGCGACGGCAAGAATTTCTTCGTCCCGAAGCTGTGCAACCACTGTGCGGATTCGCCCTGCACTCAGGTTTGTCCAGTGGGTGCGACCTTTGTCACGCCAGATGGCGTTGTCCTGGTCGACAAGAATTATTGCCTTGGATGCCGCTATTGCGTACAGGCCTGCCCTTACGGATGCCGCTTCATCAATCCGAAGACGAATACCGCCGAGAAGTGCTCCCTCTGCTATCACCGCATCACCAAGGGGTTGACCACTGCGTGCTGCGAGGTCTGTCCCACCGGGGCCCGGCAACTCGCCGACCTGAAGAATCCCAAGGACCCGATCCACGAGTTCCTGCGGACTCATACGGTGCAGATCCTGAAACCTCACATGGCCACAGGCGCGAAAGTTTTCTACAACGGCATGGATGGATCAGTTCGATAGGGGATTAGTTTTGAAAGGGCGCGGCTTAAGCTGCGCCGCCAGGGCGTCAACAATGATGCGGCTTTAGCCGCCGAGGGAAGCTGAAGGAGGCAAATTGCAAATTCCCGTTGAAGGTTTCATGTACCCGAACGAAGTGGAGCTCCAGTGGAGCGTTCTGATCGTTCTGTATCCCTTCATCACGGGACTCGTAGCCGGGGCATTCATTCTGGCGTCTTTGGAGCGTGTGTTTCGCGTGCAGGCCGTGAAGCCGACATACCGCCTGGCGTTGCTCACGGCGCTGGCGTTCCTGTTAGTTGCTCCTCTACCGCTGCAGTTGCACCTGGGGCATCCCGAGCGGTCGTTGGAGATGTACCTTACACCACACCGCTCTTCGGCGATGGCGATGTTCGGGTTCGTCTATCTCTGGTACCTGATGGCGGTGTTGCTGCTGGAAATCTGGCTCGACTATCGGCGCGACATCGTGCTCAAGTCCGAGACTTCCACCGGTCTCGCGCGCCTTTGCTATCGCGTGCTCACGCTGGGTTCGAGCAATATCAGCGAACGCTCGCTGCGAATCGACGAAAGGCTCGGCTACTTCATTACTCTGATTGGAATTCCTTCCGCCTTTTTGCTGCATGGATATGTAGGGTTCATCTTTGGATCGGTTAAGGCCAACCCCTGGTGGTCCTCGCCGCTGATGCCGATCGTTTTCATTTTTTCCGCCATGGTGTCGGGCATCGCGGCGGTCATGTTGCTTTATATGGTCTCCACGAGGCTTCGGGGGCGACAGATCGATATCCGTTGCCTGGATAAGATCGCGCAATACCTGATGTACACGTTCGTCATCGATTTCAGCCTCGAAATGCTCGACCTTCTCCAGCGCATCTACGAAGCCGATGAATCGTTCCGCAGCCTGGACTTCATGGTGCACACGCGACTCTGGAAGTCGCAGGTGATTGTTCAAATTCTCTTAGGCACCGTGACGCCGATCGCTCTCCTCGGCCTTACTCAGATTCTGAAGCTGACCGAAACAGCCCGCAAACGAATCTATGCCCTGGCCGGATGTCTGACCGTGATTGGGATTTTTGCCATGCGCTGGAACGTCGTCATCGGCGGCCAGCTCTTCTCCAAGAGTTTCCTGGGATACACGACATACAAGATGGGCTTTGCCACGCGCGAAGGTTTGCTGATCGCGATCGTGCTTATGATTCTCCCCTTTGGGATTCTCTGGGTTTTGGTGAAACTGCTGCCGCCGTGGCCGGACGCGGTCTCTCTGTCCGCCTCCGGTGCAACTCCGGCGCACGGAACCAGCTAGGCCCGGTTTCCAACGGGCCAGATGCGGAGAAACAATATGCCGCAGGCTGTGGAGAACATCGCAACCGATTTACAGGAACTCACCGCGCGTCTGCTTGACCTGGAACGGCGAGTCGGCGCACTCGAAGGACATCTCCAGCAATCACCTTCCGAATTGCACGCAGCGGCAGCTTCTCCCCCCGCGCTGCAGAGACCGAAGCCGCCCGCCACCTGGCGCGGTTTCCCTCCTGTAGAGGTACAAGGCGGGGTTGTGCCGACTGTTGGCAAGGCGGTTCTGGGAATCGCCGGCGCCTATCTGCTGCGCGCGGTCGCAGAGTCCGGCACCGTCCCAAAGTTGCCCGTTCTTCTGGTCGCGATCGTCTATGCGGTGTGCTGGATGGTGTGGGCGGTCAGAAGTCACGACTCAAACCACTTTGCCAGCATCACCTATGGCATCACATCGGCGCTCATCCTCTCGCCGCTTCTGTGGGAGTCCACCGTTCGCTTCCAGGTTATTTCGCCGGCCTTCGCGGCGGCAGTGCTCGTGGCTTTTACTGTGCTGACAGTGGTGCTGGCATGGCAACGCAACCTGCAAGTTATACCGTGGATCGCGACGCTGGCAACGGTGATCACCGCGCTGGCGTTGATCATTGCAACTCGAGACCTGGCGCCGCTCACGGCCGCGCTATTAGCGGTGGCTCTGGCAACCGAAATCGCTGCCTGCGTGGGACATCGCCTCAGCCTGCGAGCGGTCCCGGCCATGGCCGCGGATTTCGCGGTGTGGCTGACGTTGTATGTGATGACATCCTCCCAGGGTGTACCGGAGGGTTATCGTCCTGTCGGCTCGTTCACTTTGACCCTGCTATGTCTCGCGCTGCTTGCGATTTACGGCGGCAGTGTTGGAATTCGCACCTTTGCGTTGCGTCACCGAATTTCGGTCCTGGAAGTTGGCCAGGGCGTGGTGGCTTTTCTGCTCGCGACCTGGGGCACCCTGCGCGCCACCCAGGGCGCGGCTGCGCCTGCGCTCGGTGTATTGTTCCTGCTGCTGGCGGCCATCAATTATTGGGGAGTGTTGTTCCGGTTCACAGACGAATCTCAGGCTCGCAATCGGCGCGTCAGCGCTAGCTGGGCCGCCGCCCTTCTGCTGGCCGGAAACTTCCTCCTTCTTCCTGCCAACTTTCAGGTGCCCTTCTTGTGTCTGGCAGCATTGGCAGCGGCTTTTCTGTATTCGCGCACGTGCAAGTTCAGCCTGGGATTGCACACGTCGTTTTATCTGGCGGCAGGCGCGGCGGTTTCATCTCTTCCTGTTTATGTCGCAGCTGCTTTCGCCGGCACCGTGCCGGCCGCGCCCAGTTGGGGCCTCTGGAGTGTGGCTGTTTGCGCTGCACTTTGCTACATCATCGGTGCGCGAGTTTCGGAAGAGCACCGCTCGCGGCGGCTGCTTTGGGTTGTTCCCGCTGCCTTAGTGGGCTTTACTGCTGCGGCTCTCCTTGTGGTTGCAACCGTGTCGCTGGCTGCCGCGCACATGGAATTGAGTGCGTCGCGTCTTTCTGTAATCAGAACGATTGTGAACTGCGCCTTGGCTCTCGCTCTAGGCTGTGCAGGCTCGCGCTGGAAGTGCGTCGAACTCGGGTGGGTCGCTTATGCCGCCGTCGCTTTCGGCACTTTGAAGCTCCTGTTCGAGGACTTGCGATTCGGCAACGCCGCGTCGCTGGTGGTCTCGCTGATATTTTACGGAATGGTTCTGATCCTGCTCCCGCGTCTGACGCGGCTCTCAACCCACTCCTGAGTTACTTCCGCAAGGGGCGAATCGTCGTCTCGAGCGACGGCCGCCATCAGCGGGATCGGCACGCTGCAAACAGAGCAGGGATTGCGATGACTCGATCACGATTGTAGAATTCGGACGGTCCGCGGCGGACCCCCAGCCATCATCATGAAAAAACTGACACTCTGTTGTGCTGTCCTCGCCATCCTTGTGAGCAGCAGTTCAACCTTTGCACAAGACTCCGATTCCGATGAGCATGGCCCGTTTAAGTTTCGCTTTGTGGGCCCGAGAGTAGGCAATCGCATCGCGTCAGTCGCAGGCATTCCCGGCGATGCAAGCACCTACTACGCCGGCGCGGCATCAGGAGGAGTCTGGAAGTCGACCGATGGCGGAAATCACTGGAAGCCGATTTCCGACAAGGAACCGGTTGCGGCGATTGGCGCGCTCGCGGTCGCGCCTTCGGATCCGAGCACAGTCTGGGCCGGCACGGGCGAGGCATGGGCCATCCGCGACGTTGACGTGATGGGCAACGGAATCTACAAGTCGACTGACGCCGGCAAAACCTGGACGAACATGGGACTCGCGGAAACTGGCAGGATCGGCCGCATTATTGTACATCCTTCGAATCCTGACATCGTATTCGTGTGCGCGTTAGGGCGCACGACCGGGACGCAACAGGAGCGCGGCGTATACCGCACAAGTGACGGCGGCCAGCACTGGGACCGCGTGCTCTTCACCGGAGAAAATGTCGGATGCTCCGGCCTGACCATGGATGCGCATAATCCGCGCAAGCTGTTCGCGGGAATGTGGCAAGTGGAGATGCACACCTACGGCGAATTCAGCGGCGGACCGGGCAGCGGGGTCTACGTTTCCCACGATGGCGGGACGAAATGGATTCATATCGAAGAGCATGGCCTGCCTCATGCTCCGTTGGGAAAGATCGACGTGGCGGTTGCGCCGACCAATTCCAACCGCGTCTTCGCGCTCATTCAAACCAAAGATCAGGGCTCGGTCTGGCGCTCCGATGATGGCGGCGAGCACTGGAAGGCGATCAACTATCAGCGCGCATTGATCGGCCGCGCCGGCTATTACATTCGCATCGCGGTTTCCTCCGGCAGTGACAACGAGATCTATGTGGCCAACAGCTCCTTTCACCAATCGCTCGATGGCGGCGAGAATTTTAAGGAAGTGCCCTGGGGGGGCGACACCCATGACATCTGGGTTGACCCCACCAATCCGGATCGTTTCGTGATTACCGATGACGCGGGGATGAGCATCACAACGGTGCATGGCCGAGGGTTCCACCGCGTTCAGCTGCCGATCGGGCAGATGTACCACGTCGATGTGGACAACCAGGTGCCGTACTACTTCTACAGCAATATGCAGGACGACGGGAACATGCGGGGCCCGAGCGTGCCCATGGGCTTCGGTGAAGTGGGGTGGGACCGCGGCATGGGCGGTTGCGAATCCGGCTTTACCGTACCCGATCTGGTCGATCCTAATATCGTGTGGGCCACCTGCTACGGCAATAAAGTCACACGCTGGGATGCCCGCACCCATCATGCGCGCTCGGTCAGCCCGTGGATGCACACGCTCGATTCTCCACCCAATGCCATCAAGTACCGCTGCCACTGGACGGCGCCGCTGACGATCGATCCCTTCGACCACAACACCGTCTATTACGGCTGCCAGATGATTTTCAAGACTACGAATGGCGGCCAGAGCTGGTCGGTCATCAGTCCAGATCTTTCCACCAACGATCCGTCGCGCATCGTTCCTTCGGGAGGAATCGTCGGGGACAATCTCGGGCAGTTCTACGGCGAAGTCGTCTTCGCAATCGCTCCGTCGAAAGTTAAGAAGGGATTGATCTGGGCTGGAACGAATGATGGCCAGGTCTGGCACACCGACGACAGCGGCCAGTGGATCAACGTCACCAAGAATATTTCCGGACTGCCGGCGTGGGGCTCGATCACCAGTATCGCGCCTTCAAGTTTTGACGCTGGCGCCGCGTATATCAGCGTCGATTTCCATCTCATGGATAATCGCGATCCGTTTATCTACAAGACGAGTGACTACGGAAAGACATGGAAGCTAATCACGGGCAATCTGCCGAAGCACCCGCTGTCGTATGTGCGCATCATCGCCGAAGACCCCAACTGCGCGGGCCTGCTCTTCGCCGGCACGGGAAACGGTCTTTATTACTCGCTCGATGACGGCGGCCACTGGACCGCTCTCGAAACCGGACTGCCGCACGCGCCTGTGAGTTGGGCGGTCGTCCAGAAAGAATTTCATGATCTCGTGATTTCCACCTACGGCCGCGGGCTTTACATTCTCGACGACATTACGCCGCTCGAGCAGATGGCAAAGAATCACTCGGATGCAGCGGTAGTTCTGTTTGAACCGCGCCAGACTTATCGCTTTACCCATGGCGGCGAGGCCAAATTAAACTTCTCCCTGAAGACAGCGCCCAAAAAGCCTGTGGAGTTAGAAATTGTGGATTCTGAGGGCAAAGTAGTGCGCAAGCTCGAGGAGAAAGGCAAAGTAGGAATGAATCGCGTCACCTGGGACCTGCGCTATGAATCACCGCGGCTCATCGCACTACGCACGGTCGCTCCGGACAATCCTCATATCTGGAACGAGCCGCGTTTCCGCGACTCTGACGAGCGCAGAATTACTCACTGGGGGACGGAAAACTCTGACGGCGGCCCCATCGTTGCACCCGGCAAATACAAGTTGCGTCTGAAAGTGGACGACCAATCTTTTGAACAGCCACTCACGATAGTGCGTGATCCCAAATCGCCCGGATCGGATGCAGACATCGAGTCGTCGGTGAGGACTCTGCGCCAAATCTGCGACGACATCAGTCACGTATCCGATACTGTGAACCAGATCGAGTGGCAGCGCAAACAAATCGAGGTGATCGAAGCTATGCTCCGGCCCGCGAAAAAGAAGCCGAAAGAGAAATCGATTTTCGCCGAAGAATTTGGCGAAGAAGAACCTTCCGCGCCCGCGCCCGAAGCGCAGTTGAGCGAAGCCGAAGCAAAACGCAAAGCCGACTTGCTGAAAGCCGCCGAGGATCTCGACAAGAAGCTGCAGGAGATCGAGCATCGCCTGGTCTCACCGGCGTTACTCAACAGCGACGACAAGTACTTCGTCGAGCCGTACCAGGTTTACCTCAATCTGATCTGGCTGAATGCTGAGGTCGGCACCGGCGGAGGCGATGTCGCCGGAGGCGCGGATTTCGCTCCCACCGATACCGAACTGGAATCGCTGAAAACGTTTGAAATGCAAATCGCCGCAGTCGAGGCGGGCTATCAGAAATTCATGAAGGAAGATTTCCCCGCTTTCAATCGCGTCCTCACAGAGGGCAATGTCGCTCCTCTGGTGGCTGCGCCCAACTAGGAACGGCTTGCTGGTACGAATGAGGACTTTTTCTTATGAACGAAGATGTCGCTCGAACCCTGCGGCTGCTCGATGAAGCCCTCGCGCGTTATGTGCGCCCGGATACGTTCCCGCTCGCGATCCGCATGCTCAAGCCCGGGGAGGCAATTCCGGAAGGCGTGAAAATTCCCAGCAAAGCCATGGGTGAGCAATGGATCGTGTGCCAGTCGATCGGCGTGGCGCGGCGCTATGGATGGGCCATCGCCGTGGGCAGAGAAGATGTAATTTGCCCGCTCGCGGCGATCGCGTTCGGATTCTACAAGCCAACCGAGGAGTATCTGAAGGGATGCGTCTCCGTGGGGATGTATTGCAAAGACGAGTCTGCTGCGACAAGTCTGGAGGCCAGCGCGTGGAGATTTGAACCAGGCGCGTACGACTACGTCTGCGTCGCGCCGCTGAACCGTACGACGTTCGAGCCGCAAGTGGTTTGCGTGTACGCCAATAGCGCGCAGGTGCTGCGGCTGGTGCATGCCTCGCTCTACAAGCGCGGGGGACGCGTCGTTTCAACCAGTGGTGGCCGGCTCGATTGCGCCGAGATCGTCATCCAGACTCTCACCACCAACGAGCCGAAGGTGATTCTTCCCTGTAACGGCGACCGCGTCTTCGGCATGGCGCAGGATAACGAAATGGCTTTCGCTTTTCCGTGGGCGTACGCGCGCGAAATCGTCGAAGGACTGGAAGGCACGCACAAAGGTGGAACGCGCTACCCGATTACCGTTGCCATGCGTGAAACGGTGACCATGCCTGCAACGTACAAGGCGCTAATGCAGAACCTGAGAGAGCGCGAGGCGACGGCCTCGAACAAAAAAGGCTAGCTGGGCGGGAGCTCAACGTGCCACACAACGTGTCACTTCTCGGAACCACTCGAGTTGCACTTTGGCTGTTTGTGATCGTGGCGGCCGCGGCATTTCCCCTCGCCGCGCAGCAATCTTCCTTCGCCACCGCTTTCCGCGAGTTTGTGCAGGCCGACCAGACTGTGGGAGCCTCCTACGTCGTCCTGGACCAGGGACGAATCACCGATTCAGAAACCTACGGCATGGCCGACACGGCCATGAAGCAGCCCGTCGACAAGAACACCGTTTTTCACTGGGGATCGATCACGAAGACCCTGACGGCCGTGGCTATCATGCAATTGCGCGATCGGGGCAAGCTCTCGCTCGACGATCCCATTCTGAAGTACGTGCCCGAACTGGCCCGCGTTCACAGTGAGGACAACGGCATCTCGCGCGTCACCATCCGCCATCTTCTGTCGCATACCGCAGGCTTTCAAGGTCCAACATGGCCTTACAAACAGGGCAAGGCGTGGGAGCCGTTCGAACCAACAGAGTGGTCGCAACTGGTGGCCATGATGCCCTACCAGGAGCTCGCGTTCGCGCCGGGCGCAAAGTTTCAGTATTCAAATCCCGGTTTCATCTATCTTGCGCGAGTTATTGAGGCGATTACCGGCGATCCTTATCAGGTGTATGTACAGAAAAACATTCTCACGCCCCTGGGCATGACACACACTTTTTATAACGTTAGCCCTTATCACCTGGCGGCGGATCGTGCCGATAGCTATGAAATTGTATTGGATGAAAAGGGTCATGAAATTGTGCGTCCTTACCCGCGTGAGTTCGACACGGGGACCACGACGCCCAATGGCGGGCTCAATGCTCCGCTGGAGGATCTAGCGAAGTGGATCAGCTTCCTTGCAGGAACGAACTCCACGCCGGGCGCGAGTGCGGTGCTCGATCGCAAGTCGATTGAAGAGATGTGGCAACCAGTGATTCCGATCACGGAGGAGGGCTGGGCGCAGCCGGTTTCGGTGGGCTTGTCATTTTTTCTGTATCCGCGCGGCACAGGCGACAGGACAATGACCTTCGTCAGCCACTCTGGGCACCAGGCAGGTTTCATGGCGCTGTTCGTTCTCAACCCGAAGAACGGACGGGCAATCATTATCGCCGCAAACTCGGTGCACGGATGGGGCGAGAGCCCGCCCGCGAAGAAATTGTTCGAGGAAGCGTCGCAGCGCTTCCAAACCCTGCTGGAACGTGCCATGGAGGCGATTCGCTAGGCATCGGGACGCGAAATCGGGAAGAAGAGTGCAGGAACGAGCGACAGCGGTCCCGAAGCGCCATGGCGTTGCGACTATTCCATAGCGTTTCGGAACCGTCCCTAAAGCTGTGCTAGTTTGCAGCTCGCATGGCCAGACCGCTGCCCACGGGTTGCGGCTGGGCGTTCTGTTCGTTCGGCAGGCGCTTTTGACCCAGATCCCAGTCGGAGCGCAGAATCATTTCCTTGACGTTGAACTTGCTTTCGCGGGGGGCATCGTCCACGCGCAGAGCGATCTCGCTGTTGTGCACGCGGAAGTCAACGACATCGGCGAGTGGAACCAATTGATCCGAAGACCGGCCCACGATCACAAACACGACCTTCTCGGAGACGAGTGTGTACTCAGGGCACACATCCGGGCTCGCCGGAGTGGCAGGACCTCCGAGCGCGACCATGAATCTGTGACGACCGGGCAGACAGTCGGTCATTCGCATTCTCACGACCGTCCCGTGTTGATAAGATCCGAATTGCTCTGATGGGGCGGCATAAAGGCCGCAAACAGCCACGACCGGCCATAGAAGAGTGAGAGCTCGCAGATTACGGGATTTCTTCATAGAAGTAGTTTCTCCGGCAATGAAATCGCAGGTTCAGGTTATGTTTGGGAAGAATTCGTAGAGAGTGAGATCCAATCGTTCGGTTGGGAAGTGGATAGGTGACGATGTAAGAAGCGCGCAAGTCCGCAAGAATGCTCGCCAATACCTTGGCGGCACCCTCTTGCATTGAAAAGGACCGTCCTCCGCTGGCCTCGGCGACGCGCCGGAGAACGAGACTTCCTCTGGACTCGGTCCCCGGTTCGTTCAAATCGACGGTGTAGAGTGCGGCGCCGCTGGCAGTGACGGCATCCACAGCGTCTTCGCCGGAGCTTCGGCTGATGGTGTCTTCGCCATCAGAAAACAGAATCAGGACGTCTCGTGCTCCCGGAGTGTGGCGGCTTGAGATCAAATGAGCGGCGTAAACCAAGGCATCGAACAGGGGCGTTGCTCCCGCCGACTGTATTGCGAGAAGCTTCTGTTGCGCCGACGGCGTGCCGCAATCCCTGGCGCAGAGCAGATCCGGGTGCAATCCCGAGAACGACAGCAGGGAAAAATCATCGCCGCTGGTCGATGACTCCCGCGAAACCACCTGCAGCGCGTTCTCCATGCTCGCATGGAAGCGTGGCGTAACCGATCCGCTCGCATCTACCAATACCACTATGTGGAGACTGGTTTCCTGCGTCCGCTCCAGGCTCCGGAATTCGCGGATCACCATCCCGCTGTCGACCACCGCGAAATCATCCCTGTCGATCGTCTCGACCGGGTGATTGTCTTGGTCGGTTGCAAAAAAGACGATTCGCACCTCGGAGGTACCCGTCCGAAAAGAGGCGGCTGGAGTCTCGTTCGAGCGGCCGGCGACGGAAACACAGGGGATAACGGCGAGGACCAGAGCAGCGGACCAAGGCTTCCGATGAGACAGCATTGCCATTGCCAGGCAGATCGGCAGACGTGGTCCCGACTCCAGCGATCAAAGGTCGTTTTGCCGTTACGAGGGTCACGTTAAAAAAGCCCCAAAGTGGCCGCCAGACAGGCGGTTTGGCCGTTCATTGCACGCGGAAGGGTTGTGTCGCTCGGGGATGAATTGTCTCGAGTAGAAGCGCAATCTGCAGCTTAAGCGCACAGAAAGCTTCAGGTAATACTGACTTCGGTATAGGTGCCGTACACCTGTCGCAACGCGTCGCAGATTTCGCCCACGGTGGCGTAGGCGCGGACCGCGTCCACGATGTAGGGCATGGTGTTGGCCGAGGAGATGCTGCCGTTGGATCCTGACTTCGGGTCCTGCGCGGCGGCGTTCTTGAGCGCATCAAGTGTGCGCCGGACGTCGTCATTTGAACGCCGCGCGCGCAGCGCCTTCAGCTTGGCCGATTGCAGGCGGGCCACGGTTTCATCGATGTAGAGAATCTGCGGCGGCTCTTCCTCAATCGTGAATTCATTCACGCCGACGATGACTTTTTCCCGTGCCTCGACGGCCCGCTGGTATTGATACGAGGCTTCGGCAATTTCTTTTTGCGGATAACCTCGCTCAATCGCCTTGACCATCCCGCCCATGGCGTCCATTTTGTTGAAGTAGTCGAACGCTCCGGATTCCATTTGTAACGTCAGGTTTTCCAGGAAATACGAACCTCCGAGCGGATCAACCGTCTGCGCGACTCCCGATTCATAGGCGATGATCTGCTGCGTGCGCAGAGCGATGCGCGCGGCTTCCTCGGTGGGCAAGGCCAGAGCTTCGTCGTAGGAATCGGTGTGCAGCGACTGCGTTCCGCCCAGCACCGCCGCCAGTGCCTGCAGAGCCACGCGGGCAATGTTGTTCATGGGCTGCTGCGCGGGCAAGGAGACTCCCGCAGTCTGCGTATGGAACCGCATCAGCCAGGTGCGCTGGTTCTTTGCCTTAAAACGGTCTTTCATGGCGCGATACCAGATTTTTCGTGCGGCGCGATATTTCGCGATCTCCTCGAAGAAATCGTTGTGCGCATTGAAGAAGAAGCTGAGCCGCGGGCCGAATTCGTCAACGTCAAGCCCGCGCCGCCGTGCCCACTCCACATATTCGACTCCGTCGTACAGCGTGAATGCCAGTTCCTGCAGCGCGGTCGACCCGGCCTCGCGAATGTGGTATCCGCTGATCGAAATGGTGTTGTAACGCGGAGTGAATTTCGAGCCGAATTCGAAGGTATCGACCACCAGCCGCATCGACGGCGCCGGCGGATAGATGTATTCCTTTTGCGCGATGTATTCCTTCAGAATGTCGTTCTGAATGGTGCCGGAAATCTTTTTCCAGTCGGCGCCCTGTTTTTCCGCGACGACCAGATACATCGCCCACAGCACCGACGCGGGCGAGTTAATGGTCATCGAGACCGTGGTTTTTTCGAGGTCGATGCCGCTGAAGAGAATTTCCATATCTTCGAGCGAATCAATGGCCACACCGCACTTGCCGACTTCGCCTTCGCTCGCCGGATGATCGGAGTCGTAGCCCATGAGCGTGGGCAGATCGAAAGCGACGGAGAGCCCGCTGCCGCCGTGCTCGAGCAGATATTTGTAACGGCGGTTGGTTTCCTCCGGCGAAGCGAAGCCAGAAAATTGCCGCATGGTGAAAAGCTTGCCGCGGTAGCCGGTGGCATGAATGCCGCGCGTGAAGGGCGGTTGGCCGGGATAGCCGAGATGATTTTCCTCGCTCCAGTCCACTGGCAGATCGGCCTGCGTGTAGAGCCGGCGAATGGGCACGCCGGAAATCGTCGTGAAGCGAGCATGGCCGTGCTCGTCAAGATTCACGCCGGTGGGTGCGCCGATCGGGCGCTCGGGAGGCTTGTCGAGCGTAGGCGCGAGGGTTTTTTCAGCCCAGGCTTTTTCTTCGTCAGACGGATGGCGGCCCTCGAAAATTTCGCTAATTGGACTCTCAGCGACTGGCGGCTTCAACGGCTTCTTTTCCATTATTTCTTCAGCCTATCTGTTCAAACCCCGCGAACCCCGGCGATCTCACCTAGATCATAGGGAAGCGGGCGCAATCGGGCAAGGTGACTGACGGAGATCGGGACGACCGGTCGGTCAGGTTTTCGTAATGGCTTGATTGCGCGACAACTCCCACGCCTTGGCGTACTTCCACGAAACGTAGACCGCATGGTACAGATGCAGCAGCAAGCCCTCGCGACCGTCGAGAAAGCCGAGACGGAAAAAATAGTTATAGATAAACGTGAACAGCGGCCGCAGCACGATGTTGATAAAACTGAAGCGAACCGGACCGTTGGCCACGACCATCTCTGCGCCCAGGGAGGAGTAGCGGTTCATGTGCTCGATGTAGTCGGAGAGGGTGGGGTAGGAGTGGTGAATGATGGCCCCGTCGACGAGCCTTGAAGTCTGGCCTTCGACGTGAACGTCCTCGTGCACCAGTCGACTCTCGAAGCGACCGGCGCCGCGGCGGAAGAGCCGCAGCTTCGGATCGGACCAGTAGCCACCGTGCTCGATCCAGCGGCCAAGAAATTTGTTCCTTCGACGCATCCAATAACCGTTGGCGTCGGCTTTTGGAAGCGCCACGCCCATCGCGGTCAAGAGCTCTTGTTTGGGATGCGGCTTTCTTTCTGAGATGATAAACCGGATTAGCTGTCCTAGGTCGCGGTCCACTTCTTCGTCCGCATCCAAACTCAGAATCCAATCTCCTGCCGCCTTGTCTATTGCCGAATTCTTCTGTGCGGCGAATCCCTTCCATTCTTCGACGAACACTTTTGCGCCGAACGATCTTGCGATTTCGACGGTGCGGTCGGTCGAACCTGAATCGACGACGATGATCTCTCCCTTGCCGTCGGCGACGAGCGGCAGCACGCTTTCGAGCGTGCGACCGATATTTGCCTCCTCGTTGTGCGTGATGACGACGATCGACAGGTTCACGGGAGGAAGGATACACGTTCCTCCCGCGCACGCGGAATGAAGAAACAGCTACATCTGTCCGCCCTGCTGCTGCGGTTGGCTCGTTTGCGACGGCGGCGCGGGCTGCCCTGTAGGCGTAACGTCGGTGCGCGGCGCGACATAGGGGACATTGGGTAAATGCGTGACCTGCCCGCGGGTAGCGTCGGCAACATCAATTCCGGCATGGTCGAGCAACAAACCCGTAGCACGGTCAAGCTCGATGCGGGACTTTTCGTATGCCGCCTTCGCCGAGACCAGGCTGGATTCGGACGTAGTGAGCGTGGATGCATCCTGCAGAATCGCCGTCTGCGTGGTCAACCCGACTTTCAGTTTCTGCTGATCGGCATCAAGGGTCTGGCGGGCGAAGTCGACCGCCGCCTGCGCGGCCTGCACTGCGGCGCGGTTCTGCTTCACATCAAACTGGGCATTGCGCACCTCGATGCGCACCTGGTTTTCGAGCTGGTGAAGGCGAACCTCTGCCTGGCGGTATTCCAGATCGGCGCGAATCTGATTGGCTTGGGCCTCGCGGTTGCGTAAGGGAATGCTCAAGCTCAAGCCAAATCCTTTGTCGGGAGCAGTCGAGTTGATCAACTGGTTGAGCGTGCTGGGAAAGCTCACTGGCCCCCCGTTCTTGAATGGGGGAGGAGCAGTTTGCGATTCAAAACAAGGGACGGTGCCGCTGCTGGTGGTGGTCTTGCAAAGCGGGTTGAGGTCTCCTCCGACGCCCGATCCGCCATAGTAGGCAAATGCCTGCAGCGAAGGCAGAAGGTCGTTCCGCACTGCCTTCGCGCTGAGATCGCGGGAATTCAGATCGATGCGCGACTCGACCAACTCTGCGCGATGATTGATCGCCTGAGCGATAAGATCCTGAATCGGGATGACCGGCTCTTCCTGCGGCAGTTGCATGATCGAGGTGGGAATCACGTCGGCTTCCGCGAAGATCGGATCTTCGATGCTGCGGCTGACGGCATTTTTCATCAAGAGCTGCTCCAGTTGCAGGTTGTTCTGGGCGAGAATGAGATTCTGCTGATCAGTGGCCACCGTGCTCTCGGCGCTCACCACCTGAATGGGCGGCACGGTACCAACCTTGGCTTGCTGTTGCGAGTCAGCCAGCGCTTTCTGGGCATAGGCCAGAGCCTCCTTCTGCACCCTGACGTTTTCGTAAGCGTAAACCAGGTCCCAGTACATGTCTTCGATCTGATCGACCGTGGTGATGATTTGCAGGCGGAATGCTACGTCAGAGATTTCGCGGTTGTTCTTGGCGATGCTGATGAAGCGCCGGTTGGGCAAAGAACCAAAACCTTGCAGCAGGTTCTGGGTGACTCTGAATTGGAAGTTTGAGCTGATTTGAGGGGTGATCAGAGTTGTCGTGTTGTTGGTGGTGATGTGCGTGTTGTTGAACCCCAGTGACAGAGCTGTCCCCCATTGAAATCCCTGCGTGTAGGCAAAGTTCGCTGTGTACGTATTCTGGGCGATGACGGGCACAGGACTCAGCGCACTGACTGATTCGGTATTGTCTTTGTCGACTTGGAGCGTGCTGGTCACCTGGGGATCGAATGCCGTGATGGGTGCACCGATGCCGAGGGTAGACTGCGCTAAGCCGTTGGTGCCGGTGCCGATGCCGCTGGCGGCGACGGTCGTGCCGCCTGTGCCTGATCCGACGGTGCCGCCGAGGCCGCCTACGCCGCCGCCGGGCGTGTTCTGCACGATGCCGGCGTTGACGCCGAGAACAGTGCCACCCGATTTTGCGCGCAAATAGTCGGTGTCGGCGATGTTGAGGTTGTAGCGGGCGATATCAATATCGAGATTGTTTTCGAGCGTCAGCGCGACCGCGTCGTCAATCGAGAGATAGACCTTGCCATCGTGCATCAGTGTGTCGATGCGCGGCGAGTTGCTCAGATTCGGCTGCGCGATTTCCTGCGGGGCATACGGCTTTAGCAGGTTCGGGAACGGCGAGTTCGGCTTCGAGTAGTCTTTCAGATGAACGGCTTGCGGCTCGGCCGGCAGCGCTGCTGTAGAAGGCGACTGTGGGGGCGCCTGCTGCGCCCATACCGTGGCTGGAACCGCGCTTAGCAGAACAATGAAAGCCGCATACCGCACGGACAAGCGTACGAAGAAACTCCGGGGCCCGGAACTCAAACGCGCTGAAAACATGTGGATTCTCCTTGCATGAGAGCGACACGCATCGCTTGGTAATAGACTGAAGTGACGCCAGTGTTGGATGCAGAACCCGGTCAAGCGTCACTTCATCTTAGCGGGAAAGGCCTAATGGGCGGGGAGGTGATTGTAAAGAATTGTTTAGGGCAAAGCAGCGCCGCCGTTACTTGGCGAGAGCGGCGCTGATTCGAAGTTCCCGACTCCCGACTACTGCACGGCCGGCAGATCCTTACGCGGCGCAACGTAGGGAACATTGGGCAGATGCGTGACCTGTCCGCGGGCGGCGTCGTCGACGCTGATGCTGTTGTGGTCGAGCAAGGTGCCGGTGGCGCGATCAAGCTCAACCCGCTGCTTCTCGTAGGCCGCCATGGCCGAGAGCAATGTGGACTCGGCATTGGCCAGAGCGCTGCGGTTCTGCAACACGAGCGTGGTCGTCGATGTGCCGAACTGATATTTCTTCTGCTCGGCGTCGAGCGACTGTCTGGCATAGTCGACGGCAGCTTGCGCCGAAGCCACGCTGGCGCGGTTCTGCTCCAGGCCGAACTGCGCGTTGCGCACTTCGATGCTGACTTTGTTTTCTGTTTGCTGCAGCGCCATTTGCAGCTGGCGATATTCGAGCTCGGAGCGAATCTGTACGGCCTGGGCTGCGCGGTTGCGAAGCGGGATGTTGAGTTGCAGGCCCAGGCCCTTGTCGGGGGCAGTGGAATTAATCAGTTGGTTGAGCGTGCTCGAATAACCTATGTTTGGTGCAAGCGGGCTCTGGCCAAGGTTCGGATTGGGATTCTGGGTAGCGCAGCCAAACTGCTCGGCAGGTTCTGTACAAACGTTGGTGGGGTTCTGCGAGCCGCCGAGGCCGTAGCCCCCGTAGTAAGCATAGAGGTCGAGAGTGGGCAGCGACGCGCTGCGGACGGCTTTGTTACTCAATTCCTGGCTGTTGAGCTGTATACGTGCCTCCACCAGTTCGGCTCGATGCCGCAACGCATCGTTGACTAGGTCTTCGGTGGGTTGAATCTGCTCGTTTTCCGGAACCTCCATGGTGGAAGTTGGGATCACTTCAGCTCCGGCGAGTACCGGATCGTGCAAGGTACGGCTCAGTGCGTTCTTCATGAGGAGATGTTCCAGTTGCAGATTCGTCTTGGCCACAGTCAGTGCCTGCTCGTCTGCTGCGACTTGACTCTGAGCACGAACAGCCTCGATCGGAGCCAGACTCCCGATCTCTACCTGCTTTTTTGTGTCAGACAACGTCTTTTCCGAGAAGGCAAGGGATTCTTGTTTCACGCGCAGATTCTCATATGCGTAGACCAGGTCCCAATACATGTTCTCAATCTGGTCCACTGTGGTGATGACCTGCAGCCGGAAAGCCACATCAGAAAGCTCACGATTGTTGTTGGCGATGCGGATAAAACGATCATTGGCTGCAAATCCGAACCCTTGTAGCAAGTGCTGCGTAACTTTAAAGGCAAAGTTCGAATTAATTAGCGGACTCAAGCTCGAGAACGGAGCGTTGCTAACCGTCTGGCGGCTGTTATTGAAGCCCACGCTGAGATTGGTCCCCCACCCAAACCCCTGCAGGTACGAAAAATTAGCGGTCGTCGTGTTCTGCGCCGATGTCGGTGTAAACGGGCTGCTAGAGAGGATGTGGAAATGGTCGCTTTGCCATGAACCCGTCAGGACCGGATCGAAACTAGTGATCAACGGTCCGAGGCCGAGCGTCGAACTGACCAATCCTCCTGCGCCAGCGCCTGCACCGCCCGCGCCCAGCGTTGTCCCGCCGGTGCCCGAGCCGACTTGGCCGCCCAGTCCGCCCACGCCGCCGCCGGGCGTGTTCTGCACAATGCCCGTGTTCACGCCGAGGGTTGACGCGCCGGCCTTGGCCCGCAGCACGTCAGTGTCGGCGATATTCAGGTTATAGCGCGCGATGGCGATATCGAGATTGTTCTCGAGCGCGAGCGCGATAGCGTCGCCGAGCGACAAATAGAGCTTGCCGTCGTGCATCAGGCCGTCAATGCGCGGCGTGTTCGAAAGATTGGGCTCGGCCAGGTGGCGCGATGTGTATGGCCCAATCGGGTTGGGAAAATGCGATACCGGCTGCGCATAGTTCATCACCGGCAACGGTTTCTGCGACGGCTGCGGAACGGGCGCGGCTGGCGTATCCTGCGCCCAGCACATAGTCAGCATCGAGAACAGACAGGCAGCGGCGGCTAGCCGTGTGGCGAAACATGGAAATCGCATCTACTCATCTCCGTTTAATACGATTGACGTTAAGACCGGTTGAACAATTTCTTGCAGCAATAAGCTCGGCTTTCGTCCTGGAACTTCCGAACGCCGAGAATCCAGAGTCCTACTCAGATTTTGGTACGCAAAGCAGGGGCCGAAGGTTCCGCAAACCTGACTGACAGAATACTGGAAAGCTCCGCGAAAACTTTCCAGTATATCTGACCAAATCCCGCCAAAGCTGTTGCAGGGCTGGTACATTGCTAGCGAAGGCTGAGTCCCGATTGCGCCAGTTCCCTTTGCCCGAAAGGAATTGGGTGAAGCGATACAAGCGCGAGACTCGAAAGATCGAGCAACGAGGTGCACAGAGAATCAGAGCTCGAACCTGCGAGTTGCAGCACTGAATCGCACGATGTTCAAGACGCACCAGCAAACATGCGCAATCTCAAACTGATTCTTTCCTACGATGGAGCCGAGTTTTCCGGCTGGCAGGTGCAGCCCGACGCCAGTACCGTGCAGGGCACACTCGCCTCAGCCATTGGACGAATTACAGGAGAAAAGGTACTGCCGCAGGCCTCAGGACGGACCGACGCAGGCGTTCATGCGCTGGCGCAGGTAGTGACATTTGTCACGGAGTCTTCGGTTCCTACGGAAAATTTCCTGCGGGCGCTGAACGACATTTTGCCCGCCGCGGTGCGCGTGCTGGAAGTGACCGAGGCGGCGGCGAAGTTTCATGCGCGCCATTCGGCGCGGGCGAAGACATATCGTTACCGGATCTATCGTGCCCCGATCTGCCCGCCATTTCTGGCGCGGTATGTGTGGCATTTCCCGTACCCGCTCGATGAGGCGACGATGGAGTGTGCGGCGGAGCTGGTTGTGGGGGAACACGATTTCACGTCCTTTGCGGCGGTGGATCCGGAGCGCGGGCGAGAGGAGACGGTGTCGAACGTACGCACAATTTTTTCGTCAAAGTGGGAACGGAACGGCGATGAGTTCGTATATACGGTCAGCGGCTCCGGGTTCCTGCACCATATGGTTCGCAATCTGGTGGGCACTTTTATTCTGGTGGGCAAGGGAACACTCGTACCGGAAGATCTGGCGCGCATTCTTGCGGCGCGGAACCGCTCGGCGGCGGGAGCTACCGCACCCGCAGGTGGGCTGTACCTAATTAATGTCGAGTACTAGGTGAGCGGCGAATACTAGACTTGGTTCTCGAAATGGCGCCGAGGAAGGCTCTGTGACCGACGCAAGTCCACCCCAAAACCTCCTGCGCGACAGCGTCTGGCTCACGCTGTCCGAGTTCGCCATCGTGGCCGCGATCTTCGCGGCTGACGTCTACCACCACATCTACATCAGCAAGACACCCTACCTGTTTTTGCTGGGCTGGGCATCGTTGCGCCTGCGCGGCCTGCGCTGGAAAGACGTCGGCTTCGCGCGTCCGCGCAGTTGGGGCGATGCAATCGCGATCGGTGTCGCTGCGGGTCTCGGTATTGAACTGTTCGAGTTGTTCGTCACCCAGCCGCTGCTGGCGCGCTGGCTGGGCAAGATGCCAGACTTGTCCGATTTTGGCGGCATGGTCGGCAACCTGAAGATGTTTCTGATCTACTTCGTTCTGGTCTGGACGGTTGGTCCGCTGGGGGAAGAGATCGTGTATCGCGGCTACTTGATGAACCGTCTCGCTGGTTTGTTCCGCAATGCCAAAGTTGCCTGGATTGCGAGTCTCATCGTCATAAGCGTTGTGTTCGGCTGCGGGCACATTGATCAGGGTGCGACGGGCATGATCGAAAACATCTGGGATGGATTTCTGCTGGGAGCGCTATATCTGGCCTGCGGCCGCAACCTGGCCGCCCCAATTATCGCGCACAGCGTTACCGATGCGATCGATCTGGTGCTGATCTATGCGGGGAAATATCCGGGGATGAAGTGAGGCCGGTCGCGAACGGGTATGTAATCTGAAATCTGGCAACCCATGTCAGCAAGGACTAGAATTTCTCCGTGGCCACAGATGTGAAAATCGCGGCGCGAACAATCGCGCCCACGAATCCCGCGACGGGCGAAGTCCTGCGCCAGTTCGAGTGTGCCGGTGAGGCTGAAGTCTTTGGTGCAGTCGAACGCGCGCGGTTGGCTCGAGCCGGCTGGACCGAACTAGGGCTTCGCAACCGCATTGCGGTCTTACGGGAATTTCAGGCGCGGCTGTTCGCCAGAAAATCGGAAATCGCAGCGGCCATCACGCGGGAGGCCGGCAAGCCCCTGGTCGAATCTCTGGTCACAGAAGTGCTGGTCGTGCTGGATGCCGCTCGATTTCTCATCGACAACGCATTCGGCCTGCTGCGGGACGAGCCAGTCCCTCACGCAAACCTGGTGACAAAACTGAAGAATGGATCGCTGCTGCGGGAGCCGCATGGAGTGATCGGAATCATTTCCCCGTGGAATTATCCGTTCTCGATTCCCGCAACGGAAACGCTAGCTGCGCTGGTAGCAGGCAACGCCGTCGTGCTGAAGCCGTCCGAACTGACTCCACTGGTTGCGCTCGAACTGGACTCGCTGCTGCACGCGGCTGGCGTTCCCGAGGACGTGTTCCAGGTGATCGTGGGCGAAGGGCCGGCAGGGGCAGCGCTCCTTAAATCGCCCATCGACAAGCTGGTCTTTACCGGCAGCGTCACCACGGGCAAGCGGATCGCTGCCGCCGCCGCCGAACGGCTGCTACCGGTTGTGCTCGAGTTGGGCGGCAAGGATCCGATGCTCGTCCTCGATGACGCCGACCTTGACGTGGCCTCGAGCGCGGCCGTGTGGGGAGCGTTCGTCAACGCCGGGCAGGCCTGCCTTTCGGTTGAGCGCTGCTATGTACAGAATAGTCTGTACGAATCTTTTGCCCGGGCCTGTGCCGATAAGACGGCTCGCTTGCGCGTGGGTAACGGCATGGATTCGCATACTGATGTGGGGCCAATGATCCAGGAGCGCCAGGTGAGAATTGTTGAGTCGCATGTGGAGGATGCCAGGGCGCGCGGGGCGCGTGTGCTGGTTGGAGGCAAGCGGCTCCCGGAGCTCGGGCCTAACTTTTACGCTCCCACGGTGCTGGCCGACGTGACCCATGACATGCGCATCATGCGCGAAGAGACTTTCGGCCCGGTCCTGCCGGTCATGCCGTTCGAACAGGATGACGAAGCGGTGCAGCTGGCCAACGACTCGGAGTATGGTCTCGCCGCCAGCGTGTGGACTCGCGAACCGAAACGCGGCGAGCGCATGGCGCGGCGTATCCATGCCGGCACCGTCATGGTCAACGATGTGGTCTCATGTTTTGGCATCAGCGAAGCCCCGCATGGCGGGGTTAAGGCCAGCGGCGTCGGCCGCACGCACGGCCGGTTTGGGCTCGATGAAATGGTCAGAGTGAAATACCTGGACAGCGACCGCGTGCCGGGCATGAAAAAACTCTGGTGGCATGGATACGGCGAGAGCTTCCGTCGCCAGATGGAAGGCTTCCTGGATATGCAGTTTGCCCGCAGCTTGGGAACCCGCATGCGCGGCGCCTTGCGCGCGGCGGGCATCGTACGGCGCAAGCAGTTGTAGCCGCGCCCGCAGGCGGCTGAACAATGATTGCGATGGCGACCTGAATCCGAGAGGCTCACGTTCTTCCCGTTGGAGCGTCTACCACTTTGCACACTCCAGGGAGCCTATCGTGAAACCATGGGTGTTCGCCGTTTTGTCCACCTATCTCCTCCTCTCAGGACCCGCACCTGCGGAGGTCTGTTCTCCGATGCCGAAGGGCGATGCACGTCGGCAACAACTCGACGGCCAGTACGCCCGCATGGAGCGGGCGACGGTGGCGAACAATGCGAAGCAACTGTTTGCGGTCTACGCTCCAGACTTCGAGGCCCACATGGCCAACGGCGAGGTGTGGTCGTTCAAGCAATCGGCTTCTTATTCCACTGCCGGATTCGATCAGGTGAAAGAAAACATTTCCATCAGCAACACCTTTTTGGATTTGCAGAGCTGCGGTCCAGCAGTCTTGAAAGCAACCGTCCTGCAACAGTGGACCAGGCGCCAAATGAGTTTGGGCAAGGTGCGTCTCTATCAAACGACCACCGTTCAGGATGAGACTTGGGTGCTCATGGACGGTGAATGGAAACGGAAGCTTGTCGACAATATCAGGCCCGGAGCATGGCTGATTGACCTTAAGAGGATCGATCCAACAAAGGATTATGACCCGGAAGCGCCACTGTTTGATCCGCACGGTCTTCTCCGAAGCACCGATGGCTCCAATTAGCATCCACTTCCACTCCGTCATGTTAGGAGAAGAAGTATGCGGACTTGGATCGCGAGGCTTGGATCGTCAGCGGCAGAATCACGCTTTCGGTTACTTATCGCGGGAGGAGATCCCCGGCGAAGCAATCATTCGTTGAACCGATCGCCGTGACTGGGCGGCTGCGAGATCACCAGAAACCGCGCCGACGTTGATGACGGATTCCGCACCTGATGGCGCATTCCGGGCAATACTCGAATCCCACTCCCCGCCTTTGCCAGCGTGGTTTGGCCCTCCGCTTCCATCAGCAGTTCGCCCGCCAGCACATAAAAGAACTGCTGCGCCAGCTTGTGCTGATGACGAATCTCAATCGCGCCCGGCGGCATGACTTCCTCAACCACGCTCAGTTGCGCATCCTTCACCAGATGCCAGCCGTCACAATCGTTGCCCCAGCGATAGTGCTCGGCGTTGCCACGGTTGACGGCACGCAGTGGGGCCGCATTTCTGGCCATGCTTTTCGCCTCCTGCTGTTCAGTGTAATCTGATGGGCATGACTCAGCCTGCGATCTCGCCGTCTGCCGATCCGAAACGCGAACTGTTCCGCCACACTCTGGCCACGCTGGCCTACCGCGGCGGAAAAGCCGTGCGCAATGCACCCCCCGGTTTTGCCGATTTCAATGCCGGCGAGGGACTGCGCACGCCCGGCCAGATTCTGGCGCATATCGGCGATCTTTTCGATTGGGCGCTTTCGATCGCGAAGGGTCAGCAGACGTGGAACAACTCGACGCCGTTGCCGTGGGACGAGGAGACCGAAAGGTTCTTTACGACGCTGAAAAAGTTCGATGGCTTCCTGGCGTCGGGCGAGCCAGTGCAATCGCCGCTCGAAAAATTGTTTCAAGGACCGGTTGCCGACGCCCTGACCCACGTCGGGCAGATCGCAATGCTGCGCCGTATGGCCGCCGCGCCCATCAAAGCCGAGAACTACCATAAGGCGACCATCGAAATAGGGCGTGTCGGCGCCGATCAGGCCGCGCCCAAGCTCGAGTTCTAGGGGAAGTTACACGCAGAATGGCTAGCTGCGATTGCGATACAGCGATTGATCTACCTGGCCGGACATTGCCTCGCAGTTCAACGTGACTCCTAGAAAGTCCGCAAGTTTTTCACTGATCGTTCTTGGATTCTGCAATACATCGTGATACGCGATGCGCAATATCTTCACGTGCGCCTTTGCGTTCAGCCATGCATCGACTTCCCGCAAATGCTTTTCAAATGCGGCCGCCATTGCTGCGGGGTTCCCGCCCTTTTTGTATGTGCCGCAGCGCCTTAGCATCTGATCCTGCGAGGCCAGGACCTCCGGCATCGGCCGCTCCATGAAGATCACGCGGTACTCATGGCCTGCCGGCAACGAGAGCAACAGCCGCGAAATCACCTTCACCACTTTTCCTTCCGCTTCCGCAAGGCAACCGGGATCGTCGGGCAGGGTCTTGATGCGCTCCCATTCCAGGTAGCCGCGAGGATTGTCGGCGTCCGCCTGTCGTTCGCCATCGGAAAGCGGCGTCATCCCTCCGGCAACCAGCATCTGCATCATCAGGGAGGTTCCTGAGCGCGGCAGTCCTGAAACGATGGTGATCACGGATTTGATCGTAACATTGGATGTTGGAACCTGACGCGCTCCCGGGTAGTGCAGTTTGATGAGGAGGCGAGCCAAACGCGCGATTAGTGCGTTGCAATAAACGCGACGCGACGCGGCTCGCCCAGATTCCTCACGGCGCAAAGAACGTTTTTTCGGAATGACAACCAAACTGCACCCGCTCCCGACTCGCCACTCGGGAGTCTCGGCTGAGTTACAATGGCCGCATCAGGCTGAATCGAGCGGCGTTTGGAACGCAGCCGTTCGAAGAGGAGCAAGTCCTTTGGCAAGCAGCGAAGTCACGACTTCCGGATCTCAAAACATCCAGCAACTTCCCCATCACAAGGTCAAGGTCAAGAAGGCCGGCCAACGCGCCTGCAACGAAAAAGACGAAAAGGGGAAATTCTGCGGCGGCCACTTGAAGCGCTGGTTTTATATGAAAGACGTGGTCGAGCGCGAGTGCGGCGACATCGAGAAGGCCTGGGGGCCGGATGCTGAAGTCTATCGTTGCGAAAATTGCAAGGCGCTCTACCTGCCCACGCCCGGCGAGACCAAAGTTAACGTCGCCGGCCAGGGCATGATCTCAGTTTTCGGATTGACGCTGCCGCCGAAGGAGAAATAGGCTCTTGGCTCTTGGCTTTTGGCTCCTGGCTTTTGGCTTTTCGCTTGACCACACTGGCCCTGAACTGTGAGTGGCGTTTTTTCTTTAGGCAGTTGCCAATTCAATCTGTCGCCCTCGGAACCACAACTTAACAGCCAAGAGCCAAAGGCCAAAAGCGGTTTCTCCATGAACACCTCCGACCTCATCTACGACTGGAACCAGAACTTTCCCCCGGGGCTCAAGCCGCCCGGACCGATTCTGATCAATGATGAAAGCCTGCGAGACGGGCTGCAGTCACCGTCGGTGCGCGATCCCTCGATTGCGGAGAAGATCGAAATTCTCCATCTCATGGAGGCGCTGGGGATCAATTCGCTCGATCTTGGGCTGCCGGGCGCCGGACCGCGCGCGGTTGACGCTGTCACCGCGCTGGCGCGCGAGATCGTCGCGCACAGAATGAAGATTGGCGCCAACTGCGCCGCGCGCACGCACGAAAACGACATTCGCCCGATTGGCGACATTGTGCAGAAAACCGGTCTGCCGATCGAGGCGGCAACGTTCATCGGATCGAGCCCGATTCGCCGCTTCACGGAAGGCTGGACCGACGACTTTCTCCTGCACACCACCGAGAAAGCTGTAAAATATGCCGTTTCGCTCGGCCTCGACTGCATGTACGTCACCGAGGACACCAGCCGCTGCGATCCTGAGACTGTGAAGCGGCTGTACTCGACCGCGATCGCTTGCGGCGCGCGTGCCATCTGCATCTGCGACACTGCCGGCCACGCCACGCCGATGGGCGTGCTGGCGCTGGTGCGGTTCGTGATTGCCGAAGTCGTCAGGCCGTCGGGCGAAAAGGTTCGTGTGGACTGGCACGGCCACAGCGACCGCGGCCTGGCCATCGCCAACTCAATGGCCGCCATCATCGCCGGTGCGAACTCCGTGCACGGATGTGCCATCGGCCTGGGCGAGCGCGTCGGGAACACGCAGGTGGATCAGATGCTGGTGAATCTGAAACTGATGGGTATCGCGCCCTGGGAGCAGCAGGACCTGACCAAGCTGAAGGAGTATTGCCAGGCAATCTCGCGCGCCACCGGCGTGCCCATTCCTAAGAACTACCCCGTGGTGGGCGATGACGCTTTTCGCACCGCGACCGGCGTGCACGCCGCGGCGATCATCAAGGCCTATCATAAAAACGACGTCGTGCTCGCCAACACGGTCTACTCCGGCGTGCCGTCACACGTCTTCGGCCTAGACCAGATCATTGACATCGGTCCGATGAGCGGAAAGTCGAACGTGCTGTTCTGGCTGGAACGGCGCGGCATCCCAACGACGGACGACACAGTCGAGCGTATCTACCGGCGCGCCAAGCAGAGTGACCACACACTGACCGAGGCGGAGATTCTGGAATGCGTGGACGTGGCAGTGAAGCAAAGGTGAAGCCATGCCAGAGCATCTGCATCACGCGATTCTCGGGGCCGGCGGCGTTGGCGGCCTGGTCGGCGCCTGCCTGGCCCGGTCCGGAGCTCCCGTCACGATGGTTGTCCGGCGAGAGTCGCTCCCTACATATCCCGAACAGCTTCAGCTCGAAAGCCCGTTCGGAAACTTCAGTGTCCCGGCCGCCCGCGCGGCGGAAGTCCCCCCATCTGATGTTCTCTGGCTCACGGTGAAGGCCACGCAACTCGATGCTGCCCTCGCTGCAGTCACACGTCCAGAGTCGGTGCGGACAATCGTTCCGCTGTTGAACGGCATCGACCACATTGCCATGCTGCGCGGGAAATACGGCGTGGAGAAAGTCATCGCCGCCACCATCGCAGTCGAGTCTGAGCGCGTCGCGCCCGGGCACATCATTCATCGCTCGCCCTTCGCGCGACTGAACGTTTCCTCGAAGGGACAATCGTTGCTGGCAGGCACACTGGAAGAGCTGCAGAAAATCGGTTTCGAGTGCCGCTTCATAGACCACGAGCCCACGCTCATGTGGACGAAGCTGATTTTTCTGGCAGCGTTTGCGTTAACCGGCACGGCTTCCGGCGAGACGACCGGCTACATCCTTAGCGACCCGAAATGGCGCCAGCTGGGATTAGGGGTAATGCGGGAGGCGAGCGCAGTGGCCATCGCCGAGGGCGCAAAAATCGACGTGGACGCGATGATTGCCGGCGTGATGAAGATGCCCGGCAACATGCGCAGCTCCATGCAGAAAGACGTTGAAGCGGGAAACCCTCCGGAGCTCGACGCCATTGCCGGCCCGATTCTGCGCGGTGCGCAGAAACATGGAATCGAGGTTCCGGCCACGGAAGAGCTGGTGGCGGCGGTCGAGAAAAAGGCCGGATTAGGCCTCGAACAGCGGCTGTAGACCTGTGCGAGGGCGGCTAGACCTTTAGTAACCGTTGTCCAACAGTACATCCCCCCAGTCTCCCCTCTAGGCAACCCCTGGGACTTCCCCCAGGTTGTAAACTCGCTAAATAACCTCTAATGAGCCCGAATCCCCCGCGCGCGGACATGCCGAGTCTTGCTCCTGCTGTCCAGCAGGAGGTCGCGCGCCTGGCCGCCTCGCCTGAGGTGCGCTCGGCATTCAACTGGTTCCGCATGCAGGAGCCGCAGCTGGCGCAATGGCAAATGGAAATGGCGCGCATTCCAGCGCCTCCGTTTGGCGAGTCAGCGCGGGCGGCATGGCTGGCCGAGCGCTTTAAAGAAGTCGGGCTCGACGACGTCCGCATGGACGATGTGGGCAATGTTTTTGGCACGCATCCCGGATTCGGGCGCCGCTACGTCGCGCTCAGTGCCCACATTGACACAGTTTTTCCTGCGAACACACCGCTGAACATTCGCCAGCAGGGAAGCCGCATTTACGGCCCTGGAGTTTCCGACAACGGTGCGGGCGTGGCCGCCATGCTGGCAGTTGCCGCGCTGCTTAGGGCGGTGCGCATCCGGCATGCGCTGCCATTTGTATTCATTGGCAACGTGGGCGAAGAAGGCGAAGGCGATCTGCGGGGCATGCGCCACATCTTCTCGACGCCGCGGTGGAAAGATTCCATCGCTTACAGCCTTGTGCTCGATGGCGCCGGCGCCGACACGATCGTGGCCGAAGCCCTCGGCAGCCGGCGCTTCGAAGTCATTGTGCGCGGCCCGGGTGGTCACTCCTGGAGCGATTTCGGAGCGCCCAATCCGATCGTGATCCTCGCCAAAGCGATCGAGACCTTCATCGCGACCCCCGTTCCCAACGCGCCGAAGACGACGTTTAACATCGGTGTGGTTCGGGGCGGCACTTCGGTTAACTCGATTCCCGAATCCGCAAGCATGAAGGTCGATATCCGCTCTACTTCCATGACTGAGATGGAGCGGCTGGAGCAGTCGCTGCGCCTGGCGCTCAATCGCGCGATCGAAGAGGAAACCTTGACCGCCGAGATGCGCTCTCCAGCGCAAAAACGACCGACGGGCGTGAGCTGCGAAGTGGTGGTGATTGGCAACCGTCCAGCGGGAGAGTTGCAGCCCAGTGCGCGGATTCTGCAGGTGATCCGCGCCGTGGACGCGCAGTTGAGCAACGCGGCGCAGGTGCAACGCGCCTCCACCGACGCCAACATTCCGCTGTCGTTGGGGCAGGAGGCGATCGCCATTGGCGGTGGTGGCTCCGGCGGCGGGGCTCACACGCTGCAGGAGTGGTTCGATTCCAACGGACGCGAGCTGGCGCTCAAACGGATTTTACTAACCATGCTGGCGCTGGCAGGAGCGGCAGAATGATGCGGAACAACAACCTGGGAAGGGCGCGGCTTCAGCCGTGCCGATGCGTGGGCAGTATGAAACGGGCTTTAGCCCCTGCGGGCCATGTGCGCGCGATCCTTGTGCTCTTCTTAGGCTCGTTCGCCGCATCCGCTCAAAACGCCGCTCCGAATCCCTCTGACGCCAAACCCAAGGCCGACATTCTCTTCGTTCACGCCAACGTGTACACCGGCGTGCCTGCCAACACACCGTTTGCCTCGATTGACCGCGAGGAAGCTATTGCCGTGCGCGGCGACCGCATTCTTGCCGTGGGCAAAACCATTGATCTGCAAAAGACGATGAAAAGCCCGGAAACCCTAGTCGTTGATCTTGGCGGGCATTTCGTCATGCCCGGATTCAATGATGCCCATCTGCACCTCGCCGATGCCGGTGCGCAAAAACTGGGCGTCGATCTCGAGGGCGTGAAGTCCATCGATGAGCTGCGCGAACGCCTGGCCGCCAAGGTCGCTGTGGCCAGGGCGGGCGAGTGGATCCTGGGCGGCGGATGGGATGAAACTGTGTGGCCGGTGAAGGTGTTGCCCAACCGCTGGGATCTCGACGAAGTCTCCAACGGGCATCCAGTGTTTCTCGATCGCGTGGACGGTCACCTGGCCGTCGCCAACACACGCGCACTGCAGCTAGCCAGCATCAATCTGGCCAGCCGCGACCCCTTGGGCGGACACATCGACCGCAACGAAACCGGCGAGCCGACCGGTATTCTGCGCGACACCGCGCAGCACGCGGTGCGGGCCGTAATTCCCCCGCCTAGTCACGACCAGTTGCGTCGTGCTGCTGAAGTAGCCCTCGCCGATCTGGCCGAGCATGGCGTTACATCGGCGCAGGATTATTCACCGAACTGGGAGAACTTTCAGGTTTACCAGGAGCTCGAAAACGAGGGCAAGCTCACGGCCCGCATCAGCGAGTGGCTGCCTTTTGACGACTCCATCGACACGTTGCAGAAAAAACGCGATTCCCATCCGCAATCAGACCTGATGCTGCACACCGGCATGCTCAAGGGCTTTATGGACGGCTCCATGGGTGGGCATACCGCCGCGTTGTCTGAGCCTTACGCGGATGACCCGAAGACCTCCGGCCTGCCGCGCTACGACGCGGAAAAGTTGAACACGATGGCGAAAGAACGCGTGTTGGCCGGCTTCCAGCTCGGTTTCCATGCGATTGGCGACAAAGGAATCCAGATGGCGCTCGACGCATTCTCCGGCGCCGAGAAGGTGGCCAAGGAGGCCAACGTGAAGGCAGCCAACGGCGGCGATGACTATCGCTTGCGCGTCGAACACGCGCAATGTCCCACGCTGGCGCAGATCGGACAATTCAAACAGTTGAAAGTCATCGCTTCCATGCAGCCCAGCCACGTACTGAGCGACATGCGCTGGGCCGAAGCCCGCCTGGGGCCAAAGCGGGCGGCGACATGTTATCCGTGGGCGGCCTTTCTGAATAAGGGCGTCATGCTGGCCTTCGGCACGGATTACCCGGTTGAAATCGTCTCGCCCTTCCGCGGTCTTTACGCTGCGATCACGCGCAAGAGCGAAGACGGCAAGCAGGAGTTTTTCCCCGAGCAACGCATCACGATGGATCAGGCCATAGCGGCCTACACCGCCGACTCTGCCTTCGCGGAATTTGAAGAAAAAGAAAAAGGGAAACTCACACCGGGAATGCTGGCGGATTTCGTGGTCCTCGACCGTGACATTACTGCTGCCTCGCCCGAAAAACTGCTGGCAACGAAAGTCTTGCGCACCGTGGTCGGCGGCAAAACCGTATACGAGGCGAAGTAACCGAGCTTGCACGGATCCCGGACTCGCTTCAGGTCCTGGCGCAAGCGGGATTTCCCAGCCTCCGTTCCAGGAAACGGTTCTCCACTTTGAAGCGTCTAACCTAGGGCGGCAACGTCGCATTTCAGGCGAGTCTGGCCGCCTTATCTAAATAGGTATAATAGAAGCGGTTTCAATTACCTGGAGGGAAGTAGGACTATGGATTCGGGCGCAATGTGGACGCGCATGAAAGCGCATCGCTGGACATATGGGCTGAGCATTCTGGCGACGCTTTCGATCGGCATTCTGATCGGAACGGTGATTTCGTCGGAGGTCAAAGGCAAAGAGGGCCAGGGGAAGAGTGACGCTACGCCGCTCACCATGCCTTCATCATCGTCGGCGGGCAACGGCTTCTCGCAGCAGCTTTCGAACGCCTTCGCTCAGGTTGCTAAACAGTTGGAGCCAAGCGTGGTCAACATCAACACCGACTCGACCATCAAGAACCCCCACCGACGCCGTGGGCAGGATGACGACGACAACGACGGCATGGATGACTTCTTCAATCACTTCTTCGGAGGACCCGGCGGCCAGAACCCTTTCCAGGACAATGGACCGATTCGCGAGCGCGCCCTCGGTTCCGGCGTGATCGTCGATCCCAAGGGATACATCGTTACCAACCGGCATGTGGTGGAGAAAGCGGACCGAATTCGCGTGCGCTTCGAGGATGACCCCCCAGGTGTGCAGCACGACGCTAAAGTTATCGGTACGGATTCGGAAACCGACTTGGCTGTGATCAAGGTTGATGTGGATCGCGCACTGCCGGCCGCCAGGATGGGCAACTCCGACAACATGCAGGTGGGCGACTGGGTTCTGGCCGTGGGCAGCCCGTTCGGCTTGTCGGAAACGGTGACCGCGGGAATTGTTTCAGCCAAGGGACGCGACATTGTGCCCGGGCGCCAGTTCCAGACGTTCATTCAGACCGATGCCGCCATCAACCCCGGCAACTCCGGCGGACCCCTGGTGAACATGAACGGCGAAGTGATCGGTATCAACACCGCCATTTTGAGCGAGACCAATGCCTACGCCGGTGTGGGATTCGCTCTGCCTTCGAAGACCGTGGTCGATGTCTACAACCAGCTGACCGGGCCGGAGCACCGCGTTTCGCGCGGCTCGATCGGAATCATGTTTGATCAGGTGGAGAACCCGGCCATTGCGCGCGTTTACGGTACCGGCTCAGGAATCACTGTATCGACGGTTGTAGCCGGCAGTCCGGCGGATCAGGCGGGATTGAAGGTCGGCGACACGATTACTGCGGTCGACGGCAAGAAAGTTTTGAAGGGAGACGAGTTGGTGTCCGACATCGCCTCCCGCAAGCCCGGGTCGAAGGTGACTCTGACGTTCATTCGCAACGGAAAACAGCAGGAAGCCACCGTTACGATCGCCGATCGAGCCAAGTTGTTTGCGGCGCGGTTGGGAGAAGACCGCGACAGCGGGGACGACAACACGCCTAAACCCAGCAAGTTCGGCGTGACTGTGCGCAAAGTGACTCCGGAGATGGCCGATCGGCTCGATATGCCCGCCGGTAAAGGCGTGATCGTCCAGGAAGTGAAACCGGGATCGTTCGCCGAAGACGTGAACCTGGGTCGCGGCGACATCATTCTGGAGATCAACAAGCAGCCGGTGAACAGCGAGGAGGATTTCACCCGGATTGAGGCGAGCATGAAGAGCGGCCAGGATGTCGTGTTCCTGGTGCGCCCGCGCGGTTCGTCGCGGCAAGACGGAACCATCTTCGACGCCGGTACACTTCCGTAACGTAAACTCGCCCAGCGGGCACTGGCACTGATCCTTGGGATCAGAGATGATGACAATGCCAGCGCCGGTTGGGCTTTTTGTTGTTTGGGAGAATTATTGACCTTGGGTTGGTCGAAACTACGTTCTGCACGGTGCGCCGTCTGTGCGCTTTGGCTGACGTGTGCTCTGATTCCGCTGGCTAGCGCGCGAAAACCGCAGGCTTCAGACGCCGACGCCGCCAAGAAACCGGCCGCCCAAATGAAGTCGTCATCTTCGCCCGGTGCAAAATCTACTCACAGCGGAAAGCACTCTTCTCGCAAAAGGAAATCCAGCCGCGCTCGCGGTCAACAGAAAATCGATTCCGAGCGCGCCCAGGCCATTCAAGCCGCTTTGATCCGCGAACACTACCTGACCGGCGAGCCGAGCGGAACGTGGAACCAGGCCAGCGAAGAAGCCATGCGGCGCTACCAGAGCGATCACGGCTGGCAGACAAAGGAAGTTCCGGATTCTCGCGCTCTGATCAGCCTCGGGCTCGGCCCAAGCCACGATCATCTGCTGAATCCGGAGAGCGCGATGACCGGCCCCGCTGAACCTAAAGCGAATTCTTCAACTGCAGCCTCGCACAGCGCCGATGCTGGAATCACGAATAAGAACGCTGTCTCGCCCGCCGACCCGCGGCCAGCCACGACTCCCGGGCAGGACACGCCCCATCCGCAGTAAAGTCTCGTTGTAACCAGGTTGTTCTCTTGAATGATTCGTTTTTCGAAGCGGCGGCCAGTGGAAGGATGCTAATTTCTGCCGCTCTTGCGGTAGCTCGTTGCTGCCGGCCGCGGAAAGTATGGCAGCGGCTGGTTGGTAATGATGGCGTAAGGATTGGCTTCGACCAGCGCGTCGGCGATTTCATCTCCGCAGATTTCGGATGCCGCATCGCGCGAGGTGGAAAGAATGGGCACACGCTTTACGGTATCGTGCGCGTCGGTAGCCAGCACGTGTACGGCCTGATGTTCGAGCAGCCACTCGGCAGCGCGCTGTGAGCGCTCACCCCAGAATCCGGTCAGGACTGAGCCGGTCACCTGGATCACACAACCCTGTTCAGCCCACTCCATGACGCGTTGCAGATTTTCGCGGAGGATGGGATTGCGCTCGGGATGGGTGATGATCGGCGTCAATCCGGCGTCTCCGAGCTTGTGAAAAGAGTCCGAGATCTGCTGCGGAATGCTGTAGTTGGAAAACTCGACCAGCAGATAGCGCGTCCCTCCAATGACGTAGCGCGTGGGATTGGCGAGGGCGTCCTGCACGTTGTCGTAAGAGAGGTGGAAATCACATCCCAAGCTTAGCTGGGGCGCCTCGCCGACCAGCTGCTGCAGGTGGTCGACGAGCGACTGCAGATAGGTGCGGTCGTAGTGATAGCGATCGTTCGCGTGAGGCGTGGCTACCATGTGCGTGATGCCGTCGGCCGCTGCCGTGCGGCACATGGCAACGCACATGTCCCAGGTCTGGGGACCGTCATCTACCTCAGGAAGGATATGCGAATGAATATCGACCACGGCTACAGGAATACCGATTCAATGAACCCGCCGCGCGCCCCGCAGTTGCGCATGGTTTGATTTAAGCAGATTCCCAAGGAAAGAGGAAGCGGCACACAGAGGATCAGCCGATCACCAGATGGTCGGCACCGCGCGGGATTTGCGGATTGCCTGGTCTGCGGTTATCAGAGCCAGGACCGTTCGGACAGAGCGCGATGGTTACAACTAAAGCGGAGAGATATTTGAGTGACTGCGTCTTAGTCTCCCATTATTTCTCGTAACGCTCGCGGATAAACTCGGCGATTCCTGCATACGCCTTCGTCAGCGTCTTCTCATCCGGCAGGAACACGATGCGGAAGTGTTGCGTGCCGGGCTTTTGTCCGAACCCGGAGCCGTGAACGACCATGACGTGCTTCTGGCGGATCAACTCTTTGACGAACAGTTCATCGCTCTCCGGAATATCGATGCGCGGGAAAGCATAAAACGCCCCGCGGGGCGCGACGCAGCTCACGCGCGGCGTCGCCTCGCACCACTTCTGCGTCAGATCGCGACGGGCGCGCAGTTTGCGCTTCACTTCGACGAGATGATCCTGCGGGCCTTCGAGCGCGGGTTTGATCGCATATTGTTCGGGGTGGTTGGCGCAGAGGCGCGCGCGCAGCAGGCGGTGCACGCCCTCCGTGTAGGTCTTGACCGCGGCGGCATCGCCCGAGACGATGCCCCAGCCGATGCGCCATCCGGGAACGAGGTAGTTCTTCGACATGCCGCCGAAGGTTACACAGGGTACGTCAGGTGCGACGGCGGCGAAGGCGATGTGGGGGATGTCTTTTCCCTGAGCATCGCAATCGAGAATCAGCTTGTCATAGATCTCGTCGGAGAAGACGATCAGGTTGTGCCGCCGCGCAAGCTCCGCGATTTGCTCGAGCATTTCCCAAGTACACAACGAGCCTGTAGGGTTGTTGGGGTTAATAAGTACGATGCCGCGCGTGTGCGGCGTTAGTTTGCGTTCGATGTCGGCGAGTTCAGGCTGCCAGGCGTCGTCTTCGTTCAGATCGTAGGCGTTTAGAGAAATGCCCAGCTTACATAACACCGCCGAGTACAGCGGATAATCCGGCTTGGGCGTCAGCACATCTTCGCCGGGATTGACGAGCGCGGAAAGGCAGAGATCGACCGTCTCGCTGACACCTGACGTCACGAAAACATCGCGCACCGTAGTGATGCCCTTGCGGGCGGCTTCGCCACGAATGGCGGCGAGCGCTTCAGGGACGCCGGGCGAGGGAGCGTATCCGTTCTTGCCGTCGCGCATGGCTTTGTGGACGGCTTCGATGATGTGCGCCGGCGTCTGGAAGTCGAAATTCAGCGGATCGCCGACATTGAGCGGCAGAACTCTGTGTCCTTGGGCGATGACCTCGTCGGCCATGCAGGCCAGATCACGGATAGCGTAGCGGACATTTTCCAGCCTGGAAGCGGCGGCGATTTCGCGGGTTTGAGTCAGCGGCATGCCAGAATTCTAACCGCTGAGCACGCCGAGAACGCAGAGAAAAAGGTATTAGAGCTCGGACCTCGGCTGTCGACAACACTCACTTTGTCATTCCGAGCGCGAATTTTGCGCGAGGAATCCGCTTCCCAAGGCACTCGCCGAAAGCAGGTTCCTCGTCGCTTCGCTCCTTGGAATGACAAACCGATTTTATGAACCTTTAGTCTTTCCCCGTCAGGGTGTCAATCAGGTTGGGGCCAATAGGAGAGCCCCAGCCGGTCACCAGGTCGAAGCCCGTGACTGCCGAATACTGGCCGTTGCTGCCGCTGGTGATGTCGTGAAAGTTGGTGTCGTAAGCCGATCCCACGCCAATGTGGTAAATCTTCGGGTTGAGGAAGCCGAGGGTAGTCCCGCCGGCGCTGACCGCCTGCTCATTGGCCATCGCAACCAGGCCTGCCCATTGTGGAGCCGCATAGCTGGTGCCTCCATTGCCGTCGGAGCACCCTGCGTCGTAACAGCTCCACTGGTTGGTATTGGCCTCGGCCGCGACGTCGGGGATGTTGCGCAAGGTCGAGGATGCGTGATTCTGCGAGTTCACGACACCGTTGAGCTTCTGATATTTCGGGATTGGAATGCCGTTCTTGGAAGGCATGCCGGCACTTCCGTTCCAGCCAGTCTCCGAGCTCCAGGCTCCCCCGGGGCCAGTGGTGACCAGGTCCGTGCCGCCAACGGCGGTCACAAAGGGATCGTCTGCCGGCCATACAACGTCGCCGGGGGTCGAGGACCCGTTGTCGCCTGTCGCGACGAACACGCTCTGGCCCTGTACCGCCATTTCTTTGAAGATCGGGTCCAGGCTGCTCTCGTTGTCGGTCCATCCCCAGGAACAGCTAAGCTGCTTGGACGTGTTGTCCGCCGCCATGCGGTTGAAGATGGAAACGTCTTTCGATCCCACATAGACCACCACCTGGCTAAGACCGGGAGCCATGGAAATGGCGATCTCAATGTCGAGCGCCTGCTCGGAGTCGTCGCAGCTTTGCGGAGGGCAATTTATGCTGACTCCATTCAGAGAAACGCCGTTGACGGGGACGTTCAGCGGTTGCTTCAGTTTGCTGAAGTAATTCTGAACATCCTTGATGTTGTAGCCAGCGAACTCGAAGAGGCCAACCGACTGTCCCGCACCGGTGAGAGAACCGGAGCCGTAGTAGGCCGCGCGCAGGTCGCTGCCCACGAAGTTACCGCCGGGGCCGGAGCCAGTCGCCTTGGCAACACCATCCATCTGCACGCTCTGCTGCGACGCCCGGATGTTCTTGGCATAAGGCACGTTGAAGTTGTCGAGTCCGGAAACATGCAGAAGCGGCACGTCCAGGTCAACCGTCGGCTCGCTATCGGGCGCATAGAACGCGCGGTTTTCCGTTGGATGCTGATAGACGTTCATCGAAACATGGAATGCAGCTTCGATGTCGGCTGCGCGGCCTTCGACGTCAATGACCAGGCGGTTCGCGGCCGTGTCAACCACAGACAAGCCGTGCGCCTGGGCAAACTGAAGAACCGCGGCGTGGGCGGTCTGGGCCGGACCGAATCTGCTGGTGAATTCCTGTACGCTGAGGTAGCGGTGATAGCTGGGGCTTTGCGGGTCGTAGATCTGCTGCAGCAGGTTGTCGAGCGCCGCTTCGTTGTGCAAAGGCAGCGAAATGGCCAGGCTCAGGTGCTGGTCTGGCGGGACATGGCCGACGAGCGGGGCGAGCCCGCTGGAAACTGCGTCCGGAACATGGCTGGTGAGAAGTGCGCGCGACTCGGCCTGGACTGCGGCAGCTGCAAGGAGGATGAATGCGAGAAAAGTGGCGGCGAAACGCTGCGGGTGCGTCACTACAAGAAACTTCATATGTTTGGTCTCCAGGGGAGTAGTCAGGGGGCAGTTACTTTACAACGGAATCAGAGACCTAGACAAGGAGAGGATGGACTCTAGGCGGTCTGAGAATTGACCACGGAGGCACGGGAAATGCACGGAAGAAAAGCAATTGTTGCTCCGCGTCTCCGTGGTGAAACTTTAGTCTTCCCGGTCGATCTGCGCTTTTTGCAGCTTATCGGAGAAGTCCACGTAGACCGACTTCCACTCGGTGTAGAAATCAATCGCGCCGATGCCGCCTTCGCGGTGGCCGTTGCCGGTCGCCTTTGTTCCTCCAAAGGGCAGATGCACTTCGGCGCCGATGGTCGGTGCATTGATATACGTGATACCGGCGTAGAGATCGCGAATCGCGCTGAACGCCTTGTTCACGTCTTTGGTGTAGAGCGCCGACGACAGGCCGTACTCGATGCCGTTGGCAATTTCGATGGCATTCTCGAGATCGTCGCATGGGATGATCGAGACGACAGGCCCGAAGATTTCTTCCTGCGCGATGCGCATCTTGGGATCGACGTCGATGAATACCGTCGGTTCCATGAACCAGCCGTGGGCATACTCGCCCTGGTCGAGGCGGTTGCCGCCGCAGACCATCTTCGCGCCTTCGTTCTTGCCGATCTCGACGTAGCTGAGATCCGTTTGAAGCTGTTTTTCGTTAACGGCGGGGCCCATTTGTACGGATTCGTCGAGGCCGTTGCCTACTTTCAATTTCCTGGCGCGTTCCACCAGGCGATCGACAAATTCGCGATACACGCCTTTCTGCACGATCATGCGGCTGGTCGCGGTGCAGCGCTGGCCGGTCGTCCCGAACGCGCCCCACAGTCCGCCCTCGATAGCGAGATCGAGGTTGGCGTCGTCGAGCACGATCATGGGATTTTTGCCGCCCAGTTCGAGCGAGCAGTGCTTGAAACTTTTTGCCGCGATGCCGCCGATGATGCGGCCGACCTCACTCGATCCAGTGAGCGAGACCGCGCGCACGTCGGGATGCTCGGCGAGCGGTGTGCCGACCATCGAGCCGAACCCGGCGACAACATTGATGACCCCCTTGGGCAGGCCGGCGTCGTAGAGTGCGCGGACGAGGTTGAAAGTCGAAAGCGGCGTATCTTGCGCGGGCTTGATGACGCAGGTATTACCGCACACCACAGCCGGTAGCAACTTCCACGACGAGATCGCCATGGGGAAGTTCCATGGCGTGATCATGCCGCAGACGCCGATCGGCTGGCGCACCGCCATCGCGAACTTGTTGGGCATTTCCGATGGCACGGTTGGCCCAAAGAGCCGTCGGCCTTCCCCCGCGTTGTAATACCCGGCGTCGATGGCTTCCTGCACGTCGCCACGAGTCTCGGCCAAAACCTTGCCCATCTCGCGCGTCATTTCGCGGGCATACTGCTCTTTGCGCTCGATCAGAATTTCGGCGGCGCGGAAAACGATTTCCGCGCGGCGCGGCGCGGGAACCAGCCGCCACTTGGCGAAGGCGCGCTTGGCCGCGTCGACGGCTGCGTTCACGTCCTCTTTGTTGGATTTCTGGAAGATGCCGACCAAATCACGAGTGTTGGCGGGATTGCGGTTTTCGAAAGTGTCTCCGGACGAGGATTCGATCCACTCGCCGTCAATGAAATTCTTGAAAACTTTCGCCTGACTGTTGCTGAGCGTAGCAGGGCTCGCTAGGGTATCAGTCGCCATAAATGTCTCCTGGGGCTTGCGGTATGAATGCCTGAACAGTTGATGCTACAACCCCAGCGAGAGGTGCGGCAAGGCGGGGGCGGATCAGGCGTCACGATTTTAGTATTACAGCTGCTGGCGGAGTTCTATTTTCCTCCCGCTCTGGCGCCTTCACTGCCTGCGAATTCTTCCTCCATCCATTTCTGCAGGGCGGTCATGTTGGCGGGACGGCCGAGAAAATTCTTCACCAGGTCGTTGGCCGACATCGACCCTCCCGGTTCGAGCACCAGATGGCGGTAGCGCGCCGGGGCATCGCCCGCCAACAGGTTCTTGTGATCGAACTGCAGGAAGAAATCTTCGGCGATTACTTTGTCCCAGAGATAGGTGTAGTAGGCGGAAGAGTAGCCGCCAAGATGTCCGAATGACGCCCACATGTGGGTATCTTCGATTGGCGTGAACAGCGTGTACTTGCGCCCGTCGCCGAGCGTGACCGCATCCAGGTCAACATCTTCCGGCTTAGCCTTGTAGATGTCGTAGGAAATCGCGGAATAGTCGTTCTGCCGCAGCACCCAGCCGCCGCGTCCGAAGGCCGAGGCGCGATTCATGCGCTCGACCAGTTCTGCCGGAATAGGCTCGCCTGTCTTGTAATGGCGCGCGAATTTGGCCAGCACCTGCGGGCTGTGGATCCACTCTTCCAGCATTTGCGATGGTGCTTCAACGAAGTCAGACTCCATGCTGATGCCCGCGATCCCCGCCCAAGGCTGCTGCCCGCCGAGAATGTGGTGCACGAGGTGACCGAACTCGTGAAAGAACGTGGTGACGTCGCCGTAGGTCATCAGGGCCGGATCGTCAGCGGTGGGATTGGGAAAATTGCAGACCAGAATGGCCTCCGGCAGCTGCTTGCCTTTGATGCCATCAAGCACAGGGGCCATTTCGGCGTGGCTGTATTTGCCGGCGCGCGGATGCATGTCGAGATAAAAACGGCCGATGGGCTTGCCGTGATCAATCACCAGCCAGGTTTCGACCGCCGGGTCCCAGCTGGGAACGTTCATTTCCTGCTGAAAACTGATGTGGAACAGTTCGCTGGCGGCGTCGAGAATGCCCTGCTTCACCTGCATGAACGGGAAGTACGGGCGCACGGATTGAGAATCGAAGTTGTATTGCGAGCGGCGCACCAGTTCTGATAGATAGTTGCCTTCATCGTCCAGGATTTCCGTTGCTCCCGGACTCATCTTCCTTTTTTCCGCCAGCAGCATGTCGAACTCGCGCTTGGCGAGTGGGCGCGCGGCGTCGTTGATCTGGTGAATGAAGTCGGCGATGTTGCCGCCCTTGGCAATCATCTTATCGGCAGCGTTGTAGTCTGCCCATGACGCATAGCCGATCAGCGTCGCGATTTCGTAACGCGTCTTCATCAGGCTGGTAAGGACATCCTGATTCTTGGGATAGGCGCGGGTGTTGAAGGCCATAAACATGCGGTGCCGCAACGCTGGACTTTTCGCGAAGGTGAACACCGGCAGCGAATCCGGGTAATCGGTGGTGAGGTGAATCTTGCCGTCGGCGCCAGGCTTGTGGTGCTCGATGTAATCCTGAGGCAGGCCGTCGAGTTCCCCGGGCTCGGCTTCGACGGTTTTCTGGCCGTCGGAAATGTTGCGATCGAAGGTGGACTGTTCCTCAGTTGCCTGGTCATTCAGCTTCTTGAGACGGGCGCGGGTGGCGTCATCCTTGTCCACGCCGGCCAGACGGAACTCAAGCAGTTGCCGCTTCACGTAGTACTGTGTGGCGCTGTCGGCCTTCGTGAGATCGAGGGCGGCGAGCGCGTTGTAAACGTCGCGGTTCAGCGAAATGGCCGTCTGCACGGCCGTGGCCTTGGTCAGCATCGCCGTGGCGTGATCGCGGAAGGCAGCGTCGGGGTGCACCTGCTGCATGAGCTGAGCGAGGTAGGCTGCGGAGTTGACCTGACGGGTCGCTTCGTCGAAGGGAACGAGCGTGTTCTCAATGGTGCGTGCGCCCTTGACCGCGAGAAGAGTGTCGATCGACGCGTTCGCACCCGCCAGACGGTCGTTCTCGATTTTTTCGAAGCCGGCGACATCGGGCTTGGTGGCCCAGAGTGTAGGCTGCGAGACGGATATGCTCTGGGCAGAGAGCATACTTGCGAAGAGGACAAGAAGGATTGTCACAACTGCGCTGCGAAACCAACTGGAAAACATGGGGAACCTCGCACAGGAGTCTGAACAGCGAATGAAAACCCGCACCATTTCAGGGGCAGAATTTTGGTGGACGCTGGAATCGGATGTCAAGCCACGCCTCGGCGAGGAAGTGTCCTGAGGACACTATCCTCGGCGAAGATCTCACAGAACATCTGCTGGGTGTTTTGTTTTCATTTCAGCGCCAACGCTTGAGTCGCGGCCAAAGATCGCTCAACGTCCCGAACTTCGGCTTGCGGCAGATATCGACGCCGATTTCCTTCTCCAGAGCCCAGGGATTGTCCGCCGAGAGGCCTACGAATTCGACCTGTCCAAACAGTCGCTCTAGCCGTTCTTTGCGATCGCCGAGCACGATCAGGCAATCGCCGGAATAGCCGCGCGGTCCCCAAATCCAATATGTGCGGTCGCCGCTCAGCGCTGGCGGCAAGCCCAGCTTGGGGTCGAAAAAGTCGATGGCGCCGGCCTGCCCGTAATCCTGCGCGAAGATACCGCAGTTCTTATCCTGACGCTCCTCAGGCGTGAGGCGGTTCCAGGCCACGACGGCTTCGTCGGCAATCTCTTTCCAGCCGAACTGGTCGGAATACCACTGCGGCAACGCGGCGCGAGCGTGAGAATGCTCCATGACTGGAAGTTTGAAGGGTAGGTATTCGGTATAGGTGAGGAACTTTTCCGGCGAGAAGACCGGGATGACGATGGGGACGAGGTAGGCGCCGTGGGCCAGAAGAATGATTGCGATGGTGGGCTTCAACCACTGCCGCCGGGGCGCCTGTTCGCGATCGCCGATGGCCCGATCAATCACCACGGCTCCGGCGGCAAACAGCATGGGATAGACCGGTGCCAGGTAGTAGTTCTTGCCGTGCTGCCAGAAAAAGAACGTGTAGCAGAAGAGATAACACCATCCCAGGGCGCGGTAGGGTCTCAGCCGCGCAGAGAACAGCACGGCGAACAATCCTGCCAGCCAGATCGGAGCGGTAAACAGATTGACCAGCAGCAGTTGCTGGAAGAAAAATTCGAATGGACCGAGAACCACGTCGCGGCCCTCGGCGCGGATGTTGTGCATCAACTGCGCGAATGGCCAGTCATTGCGGATGTTCCAAAAGACGTTCGGCAGGACGATCAAAAACGCAGCGAGGCCGCCAAGCCAGATCCACTTGTTCCGAAAGGCGCGTCGCTGCTCAGTAAGCAACAGACCGACGACTATCCCGGCACCGAAAACCGCAATCGAATACTTATTTTCAAGGCCCAACCCGGCGCACACGCCGAACCACAGCCAGTAACGCGGGGCCTTCTCGCTCTTACCCGAGCTCTTGATCGCCAGAATGGCGAAATAAGCGCAGCCCATCCATAGGTTCGGCTCCAGACAATTCGTCCCCAGCAGGCTGCCGTTCGACAGATACTGCGGCGCGATGAGGGCACAGACAGCGCTGAGCACGAGAGCGAAGCGGCGGCCGCCGAGCTCGCGCGCAAGCACGGCCGTTTGCACGATCAGCAGCGACGACGCCAGCGCAGGGAGAAAACGGATGGCGCGCAGCGAGTCTCCGAGGAGGGCGCGCGAAATGTGAATCAGGAACGGGACCATCGGCGGTTGGTCGACGTATCCCCATTGCAGATGGTCGCCGCAAGACATGTAGTCGAACTCATCGCGAAAGTATCCGTAGCGGTTGTTGAAGTAGATGTGGAAGAGCAACTTGGCGAGCGCAATAGCCCAAACCAATACCATACCGGAGCTTAGAAGCGCTCCGCGGGTGGTCGGAGCGCTGGCTACAGTTGCGGCCATAGAGCGATCAAGCATAGCTGAGCCATGGTTACGAAGGAAGGCGGTCTTTGTTCGAATGGCTTCTGACCCAGGTTTTGCTCAGCCTGTGGCGAAGTGAGCTAGGTCCTGCAGTCGGGATTTCCCACACCAAGGTAACTTCCGGGCCTGATTACCTGTTCTTCCACACTTTTTGCTTATGCTAACTTTGAATGTTACCGACGTATTCACAAGGGAATAACAAGGTTCCTCAGTCAAGGTGTCTTCGGCCAATCGCAAACCGGGAATTCACATTGCCTGGACGACGGTCACGTACCGCAGTGTGGCGCTGCTGATTCTGGCAGGGGCCGCGGTGTTTTTCATCGCCATGCGGGTGGCGTTCCCGCAATTCACCGAGAGCGGCATCAAGAAAGCCAACGACGTTGCCGGCAAGTTGCTGGAGAAGGTTGCCGGGATGGCCCCGGCAGCTGGTTCGGGAACCGTGATCGCGCAGCAGGCGCACTTTACCGCGCTGGATGGCACCGTGCGGGTGAAGAAAAGTACCGGCAACAGCTGGGTGACGGCCGACTACAGCGTGCTGCTCGAAAAAGGCGACGTGGTGCAGACCGGATCAGAGGGCATGGCGAAGGTCGTTTTTAACGACGGCACCAGCTATACCGTGAAGCAGGATTCACTGATCGTGATTCAAGAGAACTCCGCGAACGATCAGCAACAGACCAACGTCGCCGTCGCGGTAAGCACCGGCACCGTCGATCTTTCCACCGCGACGTACAGCTCTGGTTCGAAATCGCAAGTTATCGTAGCCGGGGCCACGGCCTCCCTGGCGCCCGAGTCGGCGGCGCAGGTACATAACGATCCTAAGGCCGACCAGCACGAAATCTTGATGAAAAAGGGAACCGGCGAAGTCACGCGAAACGGCGAGACAGTTCAGTTGGCCAACTGGGAAAAAGTCAGTTTCCATGGGCAGGAGTCGCATCTGGAGAAGGCCAAGGAAATTGGTCCTCCCACGCCGATTGCGCCGGCCAACATGGCGCCGCTGTTTTCCTCTGGCGACGCTGCCAAGGACGTGGAGTTCACCTGGACCGCGATGGCGAATGCAGTTGGGTACCGTCTGAGGATATCCCGCAATCCATACTTTTCCTCTACACTGGTTGACAAAAAGGTCAACGCGGCGGCGGTAACGGTAAGCGGGCTGGGCGAGGGCGCGTACTACTGGATGGTGCAGTCTTACGATTCGTCCGGGAAGGAATCGGTGGAGAGCGAGAAGAACCGCTTCACCATCATTTCCAAGGGCAAGGGAACCGAGGCCATTGATTTAGAGCTGGATCCGTTTATCCAGCACGGGCACGTGATCGAAGTGACCGGGAAGACACAGACGGGCGCGCGGGTGATGGTGAATGGGAGCGAGGTGCCGTTTGTCGGTGCCGATGGCTCATTCCATTACTTCACGCCGCCGTTGCCGGCGGGAGAGGCTGTGATCACGGTAACGGCGCAGACGGCGCAAGGCGGAGTAAATACGCAGCAGAAGAAGATCATTATTCAGTAGCAAGCAGGGTCGCCGGCCATCTCGTAAAATAGAGATAGCCAGCAACCCCGAGACAAGAATAGAACGAGACTCCGGGAAGAAGCGTCCCTCGAAGGATGCGGGAACTTAGTCATGTCGAATAACGGATACTCAAACGGAACTCGCGCACACAACCTGAGGTCGCTGTTCAGCATTTTCTCGAGCGACCTGGCCATCGATCTGGGCACGGCCAATACGCTGGTGTATGCGCGCGGCAAGGGCATCGTGGTGAACGAGCCCTCCATTGTCGCCATCAACAAGAACACCGGCGAAGTGGAGGCGGTGGGCAAAGAGGCGAAAGAGATGCTGGGCCGCACGCCCGGCAATATCGTCGCCATCAAGCCCATGAAAGACGGCGTGATCGCCGACTTCAAAGTCACGGAAAAGATGCTGAACTATTTCATCCAGAAGGCGCACAACCGCAAGATGCTGGTGCATCCGCGGATCGTGATTGGTGTGCCTTCGGAAATTACGCAGGTGGAAAAGCGCGCAGTCATGGACTCGGCTTACCGCGCCAAGGCGAGCGAGGTGCACCTGGTGGAGCAAGCAATGGTGGCGGCGATCGGCGCGGGCCTGCCGATTACCGAGCCTTCGGGCAACATGGTGGTCGATATCGGCGGCGGGACGACCGATATTGCCGTGATTTCGCTGGGCACGCCGATCACGATGCGCGGATGCACCAGCACTTTGCGCCCGTGCGCCTTCTGAATAAAATAATTCAGCATGCGCTCGGTGACTTTGAAGTCGGCGATCACGCCGTCTTTCATGGGCTTGATAGCCACGATGTTGCCCGGCGTGCGGCCCAGCATCTCCTTGGCTTCCTTGCCCACCGCTTCCACTTCGCCGGTGTTTTTATTGAGCGCTACGATAGACGGCTCGTTGACGACGATGCCCTTGCCCTTGGCGAACACCAGCGTGTTGGCCGTGCCCAAGTCAATCGCCAGATCGGATGAGAATAAACTGAAAAGAGAACGTAAATTCATTAACGGATGCTCGGTTTGAGCAGAAGGATTTCGGCTCTTTGCCGGGAAGTCGAGCCACTT
>JASHNU010000098.1 GCA_030041475.1 Candidatus Sulfotelmatobacter sp. | reverse complement strand
GTGGGTGGCGTGTTCGTCGGCGCGGGCCCGTGGTTCCATGGTCCGGGGTGGTTAGGACGCTGGGGCTGGGCGAATGGCTGGTACGGTCGTCCGTGGTACGGACATCCGGGCTGGGGACGCGCGTGGGGTGGACCAGCATGGGGCGGACGTGGCTGGGGTGGACGTGGGTTCGTTGCGCGTGGTCCGGTCGGTGGCTTCCATGGCGGATTCCACGGTGCACCCGGCTTCCGCGGAGGCTTTCATGGAGCGGCCTTGCATGGTGGTGGATTCCATGGGGCGCCCGCATTTCACGGTGGAGGCTTCCACGGTGGTGGTGGATTCCACGGTGGCGGACGCCGTTAACAGCTTTCCCTTGTGATTCGATGACAAAGGCTGGCAGCGTTGAGCTGTCAGCCTTCTTTTTTCTCCCGCTTCTCTTATGGCACCGCACTCTGTACCCGCTGCCCGCATTCTTGCTAGAATGTCCGGTCGTTCAACCGTCGCGGTAGTAAAATAAAGCAAAGACGGAGCGATTCCCAGGAGACAAATACCTTTATGGCCTATGTGATTGCTGAGCCGTGCATTGGCACGAAAGACACCGCTTGTGTGGACGCGTGCCCGGTGGATTGCATTCATCCCAAGAAGGACGAACCTGCCTACGCGACGGAGGAATTGCTGTACATCGACCCGGTGGAGTGCATCGACTGCGGCGCCTGCGTTCCCGTATGCCCGGTGTCGGCCATCTTCGCTCTCGACGATCTTCCGGAAAAATGGAAGGATTTCACGGCTCGCAACGCAAAGTATTTCGGCCGCTGATATCCGCTGACCTTCGGACGAATCTCAAAGGCGCGCGTCGGGTTCGACGCGTGCCTTTTTGCATCCGCGCGATTGTTGGTTGCCGGCTAGAATCTATCTCATAAATCGTTTTGGGAAGGGCACGGCTTTCAGCCGTGCCGCCCCGAGCCATCAAAGATGCGGGCTTTAGCCTTTGAGGGAGTCACAGCTTAGTCCTTTGGTTCATTATGAGACGGCCCTAGTGTTTGGGGAAAAAGTCTCCGCGGCGCTTATTGGCATTTCCGAACAACTCGGCGTCGATGCCGGTGTGCGCTTTCAGCGCGTCCAACACGCGAATGTAGTTTCGCTTATGCAGACGCAGCACCAGGATCCGGTGGGCATCGTGATCGCGGTAGTCAATTTGGAGCCAGTGAGTTCTTGAGGGTCTCACCAGCAGAGAGAGCGACTCCGTATATTCGTAGGTGCATTTGTCGATCTGGCCAAAAGGAACAGCGACCGACTGTCCCTTCTTCGGCCGTACCTCAATGGCCTTATCGTTGTCGCTGAACGTCAGCAGCGCCTTGATTTCTTTCCCTTTCGGGTTCGGCATTCGCACGCGGTTGAACGAAGTCTCTTCACCGGCGGCAAGGCCGGTTGCGAAAGAGATCGCAAAAGAGATGACGAGCAGGGCGCCGAGAAGTCTTTTCACGATGGTCAGAGTATATCGGACTGAGAAGCCCCTCTGCGTGCTGCGGGTTGCCAGGACGGCGCCGTTTTTTGCTCACGGCTGATGACGGTGGCTGCTTCCAAGGCTGACGCCCAAGCGCGCTTCCACTAAAATCACGTCAGACATGGCCCTGCGAGAGTCAGAAGCGATCGTGCTGCGGACCTACCCGATGCGCGAGGCCGATCTGCTGGTCATTCTTTTCACCCGCGCCGAGGGCAAAGTGCGCGGAGTGGCACGCTCGGCCAAGAAGTCCAAACGTCGGTTCGGTGGGGCGCTTGAGCCCCTCACTTACGTACGGGCCTTCTACGACGTGAAAGAAGGGCAGGAGCTGGCGCGGCTCGATGCCTGTGACGTCCTCGAGTCTCCGCTGGCTTCCGAAGTCAGCTACGCCCGCGCCGTCGCACTTGGGCACATCGCCGAATTGCTCGACGAACTTCTTCCCGACCGCGAAGCAAATGACGCGATCTTCCGCCTCACGCTTTCCGTGCTGCACGTTCTGACCGGACCGGAAGTCTGGATGCCGGTCACGTATTTCGAATTGTGGCTGACGCGCCTGGTCGGTTTTCTCCCAGAGTTGTCCGAGTGCATCGTTTGCGGCCGCAATCTCAATGGCAGCCGCGCGTATTTTCATGCCCTCGCCGATGGACTTATGTGCGCCGACGACGAACGCCTCGCCTCGTCGGAGATGTCCAGTGAATCGCGAGCACTGGCCGCGCAGATGTTTCGTACTCCCGTGGAAAACTTCGCACGCACACCGTGGCCTAAGGCGCAGTGCGCCGACCTGCGCAAGTTCCTCGTCCAGACTCTGCAGCGGCACATAGAGAAAAAGCTGGTGACGGCGGGAATGCTCGAAAAAGGCGAGCTCTAGAGAAAGTCTTCTTCGGGACAAACCATCCGCGGCCGCCCGCTCCGCCGCGCGCGCTTCCGTTACAATCCGTGCTTCCGTTACAATCGAGGATTGCTGCAGCGCGCGCGTCGCGATCAGAGAACATTTTGGTCATGAAGTCGTCTTCATCGAACCCGCTCACTTACCAGGAGCTGATCCTGCGCCTGCAGACGTTCTTCGCCGATCGCGGCTGCGTCCTGCAGCAGCCCTACGACGCGGAAGTCGGCGCGGGTACCATGGCGCCGGAAACGTTTCTGCGCGTGCTCGGCCCGAAGCCGTACAAAGTTGCCTATGTGCAGCCCTCGCGGCGCCCAGCCGATGGCCGCTATGGCGAGAATCCCAACCGGCTGTTCAAGCACACACAGCTGCAGGTCATACTGAAGCCTCCGCCGGAGAATGTGCAGGAGCTTTACCTGGAGTCTTTGGGCGCGATCGGCATTGATCTGCGGGAGCACGACATCAAGTTCGAAGAGGACAACTGGGAGTCGCCGACGCTGGGAGCGTGGGGCATCGGCTGGCAGGTCATGCTCGACGGGCTGGAGATCACGCAGTTCACCTACTTCCAGCAGTGCGGCGGCGTTGATCTGAACCCCATTTCAGCTGAGCTGACGTATGGGCTGGAGCGCATCGCCGCGTTCCTGCAGGACGTGGACTCGATCTATGACATCGTGTGGGCGCGAGACGCAGAAACGGGCGAGGCCGTGAAGTATGGCGACGTCCGTCTGGCGGATGAACAACAGTTTTCGGTCTATAACTTCGAAGCCGCGACTGTCGATTTTCAGTGGACGCACTTCAATCAGTACGAGCGCGAATGCTCCGTTCTCATCGACGGTTATTGGTCTGCGAAGAAAGCAAGGCCAGACGAACTTGTGCGGCTTGGTCTTGGAGGGCTTGTCGATTCTTCAGGGAACGCAGTCGCGCCGAACAGATATCCGCTACTGGCCGCTTACGATCTCTGCCTGAAATGCTCGCACCTGTTCAATATTCTCGATGCCCGCGGAGCCATTTCGGTGACCGAACGCGTGGGTGTGATCGCTCGCGTGCGGGCTCTGGCCGTAGGAATCGCCAAGGCATGGGTGAATCAGCAAAAGAACGATCAACAGAAGATCGGGCAGCAAGAGGGCGATGTGCCCGGCGAGCAGGCTGAGGATGAATCGGAGAAATCCGGCGAGGCAGAGGCGGCTCACAAACAAAAGGCGAAGAAACAGAAACTGGCGCCTGTGGGATAGCGCTTTTTTGGCTTTGCACAGGGCCGCTGTGATCCGTATCACATTCGAGCTTTCGAGTAGTCTGAGAGACTTGACAGAATAGGCATGGCAGATTTTCTCCTTGAGATCGGGTGCGAAGAGATTCCTGCGCGCATGATCGACGCGGCCTCAGCCGAGCTCCGTGACCGCGTCGGCGCGATCCTCACGCGCGAGCGGCTGGGCCGCGGCGACCTCGCGAGCTTCGAGCTCACGAGTTTTGATACACCGCGGCGCCTGGCAGTTCTAGCGTCTGGAATTTCTGCTGCTCAGGCTGATGTCGTCGAGCAGGTTACGGGACCCTCGGTGAACGTCGCCTACAAAGACGGTCAGCCGACACCAGCGGCCCTGGCCTTCGCCAAGAAAGCCGGCGTGGATGTATCGCAGCTAGAAAAGACATCCACTGCGAAAGGCGAATACATCACGGCCAGAGTGACAAAAAAAGGGCGCACCGCCGCGGAAATTCTGACCGAAGCCTTGCCCAAGGAAATTGCCACGATTTACTGGCCCAAGAACATGTACTGGCGCAAGCCGAACGAGCGCTTCGTGCGTCCGGTGCGCTGGGTTGTGGCGATGCTCGATGCCGATGCGATTCCGCTGGAGTTCGACGGCATTCGGGCAGGGAAGAATTCGCGGGGTAACCGAATTCTGTCGGATGGCGCAGTCACGATTCCCCGCGCCGGCTCTGCTTATGTCGAATCTCTGCGGGCGGCCAAGGTCTTGGGGCGCGGCGAACGCGAACACCAGATTCGCAAAGCTCTCGATGCTGCAACGCGCACGATCCCCGATGCGCGCTGGCGCGAGGACAAGGCGCTGCTTGATACGGTGGTGAACCTCACAGAATTCCCCTCGGTCATTCTTGGCGGGTTCGATCCGCAGTTTCTCACTCTCCCTGAAGAAGTGCTGGTCACGGTGATGCGCGATCACCAGAAATACTTTGCTGTCGAGGACACGCGCGGCAAACTCTTGCCCCATTTTCTCACTGTGCTTAATACCGACAGCGACCCGCGCGGACTGATCCGGCACGGCAACGAGCGCGTGCTGCGGGCGCGTTTCAACGATGCGCGTTTTTTCTGGGAGACCGATCAGAAGAAGTCGCTGCTCGAGCGGGTGGAATTGCTGCGCCACGTAACATTCCAGAAAGATCTTGGCAGCTATTACGAAAAGACGCGGCGCGTGCAGCGGCTGTGCAGTTGGCTCAGTGAGCAGATAAAACAGGGTGGTCTCGCCGTGCGGCCGGGAGTGATTCACAAAGCCGCATGCCTTTCGAAAACCGATCTGACGACGGAACTGGTCAAGGAGTTCACCGAACTGCAAGGCATCGTCGGCGGGCTCTACGCGCGTGTGCAACAGCTCGATGAAAGCCTGCCCGAAGCGACGCGCATGGCCATCGCCGACGCCATCTATGACCATTACAAGCCCGAATCCACCGAAGACGATGCGCCGCGCTCGATGGAGGGCGCTGTGCTTTCCGTCGGCGATAAGGCCGACTCGATCGCCGGAATGTTTGCCCTGGGGTTGGTACCCAGCGGGTCGAAGGATCCGTTTGCGCTGCGGCGGCAGGCCAATGCCATCGTCAAAGTCATCGCAGAAAAGAAACTGCCGCTGCGGCTCGGCGAGATGATGCGGGACGCGCGCGCCGGATATCAGAAATCGGAAGCCGAGAAGAAATTTGTCGACGACGCAGAGTTTTCGCGCACGACTACAGCTTTTTTCCGCGAGCGGGTCGAGTTTTATCTGAAGGACGTCCGCGGCTTCGCCTACGACGTGGTCAAGGCCGTGCTCGGGGCGGATGCGGAAGATGTGGTGGATGCCTTGGAGCGCGCCGAGGCGGTGAAACAGGTGCTGTACATGCCCGAATTTCAGGCTATCGGCGCAGCTTGCAAGCGCATCCGCAACATCCTGAAGCAAGCTGCGGAGAAGGGAATTCGGCCGGCGGCCAAGTTCGAGTATCTCCCCGAGGCGGCACACGAAGAGAAGAATCTAGCCGCCTATCTGGAAACGAATGGTCCGCGCATCGAGGCCCAACGCAAAGCGAAAAAATATGGCGAGGCGCTCCTCCTGCTGGCAACCGCGCGTGAGCGCGTAGATGCGTTCTTCGACAAGGTCATGGTCATGGCCGAAGACGAACGGGTCCGGGCGAACCGTCTGGCGCTGCTGCAGACGTTGTTAAGGGAATTCTCGACCATCGCCGATTTCTCTGAGATCGCGGCCGAGAAAATGTAGGGATCGATCTGGGGCTCAAGCCCTTGAAGATATGACGGTAATCGCAGCACGAAAGCGCTGTGCCACGAAATCCTGACGACGAAAAGGACTCATATGGCGACAATCACTCTCCCTGAAACTGAAATGCAGAAGCCCGCAACCAAATCCAGCGCGATCAAATATGTCTATTTTTTCGGCGGCGGCAAGGCTGACGGCGACGGCAAGATGAAAGACGTGCTGGGTGGCAAAGGCGCCGGCCTCGCCGAAATGACCAACGCCGGGTTGCCCGTGCCTCCGGGATTCACCATCCAGACCGAGGCCTGCCGCGAGTACATGCGCGGAGCGTTGTCCAACGACGTCGACGCGCAGATGAATGAGGCGCTGGCCCGGCTCGAAGCCCTGCAAGGACAGAAGCTCGGCGCAGGCGACAACCCGCTGCTCGTGAGTGTTCGTTCCGGCGCGAAATTTTCCATGCCGGGCATGATGGATACGATTCTCAACCTCGGTCTGAACGACAAGAGCGTTGAGGCCCTGGCCAAGCGCAGCAACAATCCGCGATTCGCTGCGGATTCTTACCGGCGCCTGATTCAGATGTTCGGCAATGTCGTGCTCGACATTGAGAAGGCCGCATTCGAGGAAGTCTTCAACGCCAAGAAGAAGCAGAAGAAGGCAAAGCTCGATACCGATCTCGACGCCAAAGCACTGCAGGAAGTGATCGCGGAATACAAGAGAGTCGTGAAGAAGCACGCCAAGCGCGACTTTCCGCAGGATCCCCGCGAGCAACTGGTCATGGCGCGCGATGCCGTGTTCCGTTCCTGGCAGAACGAACGCGCCAAGCACTACCGCCGCATCAATAACATCGACGACATGCTGGGCACCGCCGTCAACGTGCAAGCCATGGTCTTCGGCAACCTCGGCGAGACCAGCGGTACGGGCGTGGGATTCACTCGCAATCCGGCTACCGGTGCGAAAGAGTTCTACGGTGAGTTCCTGATGAACGCACAGGGCGAAGACGTGGTCGCCGGCATTCGCACGCCGGTTCATATCTCCGAGCTCGAGAAGATCATGCCCAACGTCTACAACCAGCTGCGCGACATCACCACGCGACTCGAGCAACACTATCGCGACATGCAGGACTTCGAGTTCACCATCCAGGACGGCAAGCTCTACATGCTGCAGACGCGCAACGGCAAGCGCACCGGGCTCGCGGCCGTGCGCGTGGCGATCCAGATGGTGGATGAGGGACTGATCACGAAGGATGAAGCGATTTTCCGCGTCGAGCCGAATCAGCTGTACGACTTCCTCGTCCCTCGGCTCGATGAGAAGAGCACGAAAGTGGAAGTGCTGTCCGACAAAGGCTTGCCGGCCTCTCCAGGGGCTGCGGTCGGACAGATTGTCTTCACTGCCGATGCCGCCGTCGAGGCGGTGCGAAAAGACAGCCGCGCGTCGGTGATCCTGGTTCGCGGGGAGACCACTCCGGAAGACATTCACGGCATGGAAGTGGCCAAGGGCATTCTCACCTCGCGGGGAGGCATGACCAGCCACGCCGCAGTCGTTACGCGCGGCATGGGTAAATGCTGCGTGGCCGGTGCGGGCGACGTCTTTGTGGATGAAAAGAAGCGCCAGATGCGAGTCAAGGGAGAGACGTTCAAAGAAGGCGACTGGATCTCGCTGGACGGAACGACCGGCCGCGTAATCAAGGGCAAGCTGCTGACCATCCCACCCACGGCGGATGATCCGGAGATGTTGAAATTCATGGGCTGGGCCGAGCCTTTCCGGAAAATCGGCGTCCGCGCCAACGCCGACATCCCTCGTGACGCCATCCAGGCGAAGGCGTTTGGAGCCGAAGGCATTGGACTGTGCCGCACCGAGCACATGTTCTTCGGCGAAAAGAAAATTCCACATATGCGGGCGATGATTCTGGCCGACAACGAAAAAGATCGGCGCGCTGCGCTGAAGAAACTGTTGCCCATGCAACGTGAAGACTTTGTGGGAGTCTTCGAGGCGATGGGGGGTCTCCCGGTTACGATTCGTACCCTTGATCCGCCTCTGCACGAGTTTTTGCCTAAACGCGAAGAATTGATGGTCGACATTTCGCTGCTGCCCACTTCCGACGCGAAGCACAAGAAAGAGCTTGTGTCAAAGTACAAAGACTATGGCGTAAAGGGCGTTGGCGACCTGAAGAAAGTGTTGCCCGGTTTGTTGGCGCGTGTGGAGCAGCTACATGAATTCAACCCCATGCTCGGACTTCGGGGCTGTCGGCTGGGCATCACCTATCCTGAAATCACCGAAATGCAGGCACGAGCGATCTTTGAGGCTGCGGTTGAATGCGTCCAGAAAGGTGTCAAGGTTCACCCCGAAGTCATGATCCCGCTGATCGCGACGCTGAAAGAAATGGAGAACCAGACGGCGATCGTGCGCCGCGTGGCGGACGAAGTCTTCAAAGAGAAAGGCAAGGAAGTTCACTACTTGGTCGGCACGATGATCGAATTGCCACGCGCGGCGCTGGTTGCGGACGAGATCGCGAAGGAAGCCGAGTTCTTCTCCTTCGGTACCAACGATCTGACGCAGACTACGTACGGCTTCTCGCGGGATGACGTGAACAAAATTCTGACCACATATCTGGCAGATGGGATTCTAAAGCAGGATCCATTCGCAGCGCTGGATCAGGAGGGCGTAGGACAGCTGGTGAGGATCGGCATCGAACGCGGGCGGAAGACGCGGCCGAAGCTGGAAGTCGGCATTTGCGGCGAGCACGGCGGCGAACCGTCGTCGGTGGAATTCTGTCACCGCGTTGGGATGGACTACGTCTCCTGCTCGCCATTCCGCGTGCTCACGGCGCGGTTGGCTGCGGCACAGGCCGGCGCCAGCGACAAGTTGAAGGTGGAAGGCGGAAGGACGAAGTAGCACCTCAACCAGAAGGGCACAGAAACTCAGAGACTTACGCTGCTAATTTCTGTGCCCTGTGTGTTCTTACTGGACTTTCTGCAGGCGGGCAATCAGCTTTTGGGCGAGATTCTCTTCCGACTCGGACCACAGCAATCGTCCGCTGGCGCGAGTGTTCTTCTCCGCCTTCATGGTGAACTCCACAAGTTTGCTGACGTTGGCTCGAACTTTGGTCTCGGTCTCCTGATTGAGTTCGACATTCTCCTGCAAAAACGGGGAGTCGAGTCCGAAGTCGACCTGAATGTGACCATTCGATTGCGCGGCGCCGTCGTCAAACTCCTCGCCCTGCACGATGAATTTCACCGGACTCGGTGTAAGCCGCCACTGGAGCGCAGTTTCGTCGGGCGTCCACAAATCCCAGTACGCAGTGAACACGTAAGCGTAATCGTCATGAATCAGGTCGGCAGCAATCTCCAGCGCCGCTTCCGGCTCAATCCCGGGAGAAAACCGCCGTTCCAGCACGCTGGCCTCATTCCACGAAACTGGCTGCACCGCGGCATGGACGATTCCCGGGCGTTGCGCGGAAAAAGGGAATTGTTGAAGTACGGCCAGCGCATACGGCAGCATTGCAGGCCCCGAGAAATCCGGGAACCAGAGACTGAGATAGAGCGGGTCGGGCACGAGATTTGTAGACCTGAATGATTCTTTCCGTCAGCATTCAATTGTAATGCGGCCTGCCTTTGCAGTGCGCCGTACACCGGGTGAATAGCGCGTCTTGGGCGGTCGTGTCTTAAATCATGCCACAGTGTTTAAGACGTCACCGCCGCGCACGCGATTTTGACACTCCGAATTGCGGCTGTTACTATCTGAGGTTGGCCGCATAATTCCCGCCAAAACAGGTCCCCGTCGTCTAGCCCGGCCTAGGACATCGCCCTTTCACGGCGGTAACACGGGTTCAAATCCCGTCGGGGACGCCAACAATCCAAAGAACTTATCGTGTTCGAATTCTGCTCCGCGTATGCCCATTCCGCCGGGCAACCTGCAGCAGGGGATCGGCAACTAACAAATTAGTTGACCTTTCCCATCCTGCGGCGTCGAATGTTTTGGTGAGGATTGTGGAACATCGGAGGACCATTGGCTCGTAACCGGTCGGCGACTTTAACAGAAGCCGAGTTGCGCATTATGAACGTGCTCTGGCAGCGACACTCCGCGACCGTGCACGAAGTACTTGAGGCGATGCCTCCTAAGCCGGCTTTAGCCTACAACTCCGTCCTCACCGTAATTCGCATCCTCGAGAAGAAAGGGTACGT
>JASHNU010000097.1 GCA_030041475.1 Candidatus Sulfotelmatobacter sp. | reverse complement strand
CGCCGACTTCGCAGCCGGCAGCCGCTCAGCAGCCGGATGCAGCACCGGTCCCCGCGGCAGCCCCGACCACGATGGACCAGGTGGTGACCCTGTTTATTGAACGCGAGCACAGCCTGATCAAGATGCTCTCGAAGCGCACGCCGGTCGTCGAAACCTATCTGCAGAACCTGACCAGCGATCCCCAACTCGGCCCCATACCGAGCGAGGATCATTATTTTCTCGGCCGCATGGACATGGGCGAGACGGTCGACCGCAAGGACTATCTGAAAGAGGAAGACAAGGGCTTTCAGGAACGCCTGTTGGGCGGCTTCCAGAAGCTATACAAGGTCCAGTATCAGCCTTTGGGCTTCTCTTGGATGGTCTATGCCGACCGCACCGATTTTGACCGCGAGCACTACGATTTCCGCTACGTGCGGCGCGAATTCCTGGGCGATGTGCGCTGCCTGGTGTTCGACGTCACACCCAAGAAGAACTCTGGCCGTGGCCGCTTCCTGGGCCGCATCTGGGTGGAAGACCAGGGCTGGAACATCGTGCGCTTGAACGGAACGTACTACCCGGCGCCCCACAACTCCTACTTCTTCCACATGGATAGCTGGCGGCTGAACCTGATTCCCGGCTACTGGGTGCCGGCTTACATCTACAGCGAAGAAGGCGACTTCAGCGCTGGCGTGAAGAACAAGATGGCCTTCAAGGCGCAAACCCGCATCTGGGGTTACGACCTGAAGAAGGGCGACAAAGACGACGAACTAACGAACATCCGCGTCGACAGCGTGAAGGACGACAGTCCGACGGCTCAGGATGCTTCTCCGCTGCAGGCTGAACGCGAATGGCAGCAGCAGGCGGAAGACAACGTCGTAGAGCGGTTGACCCGTGCGGGCCTGCTCGCTCCCGAAGGCGATCTGGACCATATCCTGCAAACCGTGGTCAACAACCTGGAAGTGACCAACAACATCGATCTGCCGCGGCCGGTGCGCACGCGCGTGCTGCTGACTTCGCCGCTCGAAACCTTCAGCGTGGGCAACACGATCGTGATCAGCCGCGGGCTGGTCGACGTGCTTCCTGACGAGGCCAGCCTAGCGGCCGTGCTCTCGCATGAACTGGCGCACATCGTGCTCGGCCACAACCTGGGCTCGAAGTTCGCCTTCAACGACCGCATGCTGTTCTCCGACGATGCGACCTACCAGAACTTTGGCTTCAAACACATCCCGGAAGAGGAAGCTGCAGCAGACAAGAAAGCCGTCGAGTTGCTGAAGAATTCTCCCTATGCGCAGAAGCTCGACAACGTGGGCCTGTTCCTGAAAATGCTGCAGGCACGCGCTCCGCAGCTGGGCGCGCTGCTAACCACGCACCTGGGCAACCCCCTGACCAGCGGTCCCACCGTGACTCGGCTGGCCGATCTGGCGACCCTCGGACCGGCGCTCGACATGAACAAGCTCGATCAGATCGCCGCGCTGCCCCTGGGTGGGCGCGTGAAGATCAACCCCTGGGACGACAAGGCCGAAATGGTGAAGACCGCTCCGGTCGCCATCACCTCGGCGCGCGACAAGATGCCGTTTGAGGTCACGCCGTTCTATCCGCGGCTAGCGCGGTACGGGGCGATCCCCGGTACGCCGACAGCGCCCAATACCACTGCTGCCGCCAGCACGAACTCGGGCAACTGAGATCGGTCAGGGCGACAGAAGCTATCCCCAAGTTGAAGTAAGACGCAGGCCGGGATCCGGAGGAAACTCCGGGATCACCGGCCTTCGTTCTTAGAGATTCGTTCGTGACTGAAGTGTTTTCCTCGACGCATAAAGCGCCGCCGATTTTCAGCGCCTTGACCAGCGTGTCTATGCCTTTTTGTTCGCAGCCAGAGCGCACAGCGCAGACTCAACCACTGCTCGGCATCAGTCGCGGCAGTGTCGCGGATGACCACTTCCGGGTTTATTTTTTCCTGATCTTACCCGGCAGGCTTGCGGGGTTTTCGTGCGTCCGTTCACGGAAGACGCCGCGCATGCCTGTGGCCAGTTTAACGCTGGATTCTCCGAACTTGTCACGCAGGCGGTCGGCGGCGGCCAGCGCGTCTTTCCAGCGTTGCTGGCGTGAGCCATCGAGCAGGCTGATCTGGTCAGGCGCAGTAGCAAAGGATGAGGCCTGCACTCCCAGCAGTCGCACCTGCGCGCCTTTTTTCCAGTTCTTGTGAAACAGCGCACGAATCTGTTCGAAGATTTCGGTATCGAGTTGTGTCGGAGCCGGCAGCGTGTAGGCGCGTGTAATCGTGGTGAAATCTTTGTAACGCAGCTTGAGCTGGATGGTGCGGGCGTAGAAATTCGCTTCGCGCAACCGCCGGCCGACCATTTCCGAAAGCCGCATCAGCGTGGCTTCGAGCTGGTTCACATCGGCGGTGTCTTCATCGTAGGTATGCTCGTGGCTGATGGACTTGGCGCCAACGTCCTCGCCGACTTCAGTGTCGAACCAGCCGCCGGCATCTTCGCCCCGCGCCTTGCCGGCGAGCGCGAGTCCCCATTTTCCGAAGCGGTTTTCAAGTTCCGACTCTTCGAGTTTCGTTAGGTCTCCGACTTTCTGGATGCCAAGTGCATGCAGGTGGGTCTCCATCACTTTGCCAACGCCGGGAATTTCGCGCACCTCAAGGGGCGCGAGAAATTTCGCTTCTTCGCCAGGGACGATCCAGAGCACGCCGTTCGGCTTGGCCTGCGCGGAGGAAACTTTCGCAATGAGCCGCGACGTTCCGATGCCGACCGAGCAGTTCAGTTGCGTATCGGCTTTCATGCGCTGATGCAGCGTGTGCGCAGCCTTGAGCGGCGGGCCGTGCAGGCGCTCGGTGCCGGTCATGTCGAGATAGGCTTCGTCGATCGAAGCCATTTCCACCTGCGGCGAGAACGTGCCGAGCACCTTGTAGACTTTTTCCGAACACACGCGATAGCGCTCCGGGTGCCCGTCGACGAAGATGGCGTGCGGGCACATTTTGGCCGCGGTGCGCAAGGGCATTGCGGAGTGCACGCCGAATTTGCGTGCTTCGTAGGAAGCAGCGGAGACCACGCCGCGCTCGTCGCGTTGGCCTCCGACCACGACCGCCTTCCCTTTCAGCGAAGGATCGTAGAGTTCCTCCACCGAAACGAAGAAAGCGTCCATGTCGACGTGGAAGATTGTCCGAACAAAGACGGTCCGAGGGACGCCGGTGCCGGACACTGCGGGCTGTTTTGCGGCAGCCATGCACCGGAAATTCTAGCAGGCGCCAAAGAGTTCGGTTTGGACGCGTATGATCTGGTGTCGATAAGTGTAATCGTCCCTTCACAAAGTTATTCATTCTATATGTGATCATGCTACATTTCGCAGCATGAGAGGCCTTCCTTGGGTCGCAACCTTTCTCGTCGTTTCTTCTGTTCTCATGGCAGGACAGAGCGGCCCTGCACTCGCTGTTCGTCTTCGGTGCGCGAAGGACAAATACAGCATCCGCGACAGGATCGAACTGGAGATCGTGCGCGAGAACATCGGTGAGCAGCCGCTCGCTGTTTCGAGCCTTTGGTTCTGGGGAGTGATGCGTACCGATATTCACGTGTTCGACGAGGCTGGACATGAGATTCGGACAGACTTCCTCCCCGATTCTGTGCCTTATCCGCCAAAGCCTTACGACTTCGTTGTTTTAGAACCGGGAGAGTTTATCGGAACAGGTTTAAGGGAGAGCGCGAAGCAGTTCGTTAACTCTCCCGGCGAATATGATTTCGAGGTTGAATACACAAGCGAGATCTCGGAGGACTTGGCGAGGAAGATGTTGCAACTGCCCCGCTATGTGCCCTTCTGGTCGCGTGAGCGTGGGTCTATTTCATCGCATCGCGTAAGAATCCGAATCAGCCCCTAACCGGCGTAACGTCACGATTACACCCGTTGACCGACCTAGTCGCGTCACACCAGAACTTTCTCCGAAGCCGTCGCCGCTCCCCGCATCTGGCGTACCTTGTCGAACACTTTGCCGTACTCACGGGCGGAGGCGTTCCAGGAGAAATCCTTGCCCATGCCGTTGCGCATGAGCACCTGCCATGAAGTCTGATCGCGGAAGGCTTCGAGCGCCGCCTTGATCGTGAGCAGCAAAGATTCGCCGCTGTACTCGGTGAACTTGAAGCCGGTGCCCTTGCCCGAGCGGGCGTCCCAGGGCTCGATGGTGTCGTCGAGGCCGCCGGTGGCGCGCACGATGGGTACTGTGCCATACCTCAGGCTGTAGATCTGGTTCAGGCCACAGGGTTCGTAGCGCGAGGGCATGAGAAACATGTCGGCGCCGGCCTCGATCTTGTGCGCCAGGGCGTTGTCGTAGGCGACCTTGACCGCGATTTTGTTGGGGAACTGCTTGTGCAGCCGCAGAAAAAGTTCTTCGTAGGGCTTGTCGCCGGCGCCGAGCGCAACGACGATCATTTCTTCGCGCGCTAGGCGGTCCATAATGAGGGCAATCAGGTCGAACCCCTTTTGCGCGGCGAAACGCGAGACGATGCCAATCACAGGCAGCTTCGGGTCGGCCTTCGCAATACCGAAGGCGGCCAACAGGTCCTGCTTGCACTTCGCCTTGCCACTAAGGTCTTGCGGCGAATATTTCGCAGCGATGAACTTGTCGGTCTGCGGGCTCCATTCTTCATAGTCCACACCGTTAAGAATTCCGGTGACCGTCGCAGCCCGATCGTGCAGGACGCCTTCGAGGCCAAATCCGTATTCCGCAGTCTGAATCTCCTGACTGTATTTGCGGCTGACGGTCGTGACGTAATCAGCGTAGGCCAGGGCGCCTTTGAGAAAATTGACCTGCCCGAAGAATTCCATCTTCGACATGGTGAACAGGTCCCAGGGCAACATGAGCAGAGGCAACGTGTCGGGCGGGAACAGGCCCTGATATCCCATGTTGTGGATAGTGAAAACGGTGCCCACGTCGCGGAAGGCAGGATCCTCGGCATAAATGGTGCGGAGCAAAACCGGAATAAGAGCTGACTGCCAATCGTGGCAGTGAAAAATCTGTGGGACACCTAGAATCTTGGACGCTTCGAGCACCGCCCGCGAAAACAGGGCGAAGCGCTCGGCGTTATCCGGGTAGTCACCGGCAGGCGTGCCGTACAGGGCGTCGCGATCGAAGTACGGAGGGTACTCGACGAAATAGAATCGCACGCCGCCCTGGCCGCCTGCGGTCACGACCGAAGGGAAGCGATATTGGTCGTCAAAGGGAATGGTGATGCTGCGGGCCACCGTGGCCGCGTCGGTGAGCTTGGTCTGGCGATAACGGGGCAGGTAAACGCTGACCTGATGGCCGAGAGCGGCGAGGGCGCGCGGCAGGGCGCCGACCACGTCGGCCAGGCCTCCCGTCTTGGAAAACGGAACGCCTTCCGACGCGGCGATTGCGATGTGCATGATGGCGAAGCCTCCGGGCGCGCCGTTCTTGCCCGGCGCAGGATATGATGGAAAACAATGGGGCCCGGTTGTCAGTCTAATTCTCGACGAAATAAGGGGTCAATGTGCCAAAGGTCGCAAGTGTGTACCGTCCGCAGACGAAGCCTAAATTGGGACAGCACTTCTTGACCAGTGATGACGCGGCCGCTCGCATTGTGGATGCTCTCGGCGACATTTCGCAGAGCACCGTGCTTGAAATCGGCCCCGGACGCGGCATTCTCACTTCGCTCCTGGCCAGGCGGGTCCGCCGACTGATCGCGGTCGAACTCGACCGCGTGCTGGCGGCGCAGCTGCGTCTCAAGTTTGGCTTGGAGCAGCATGTGGAAATCATAGAGGCCGATATCCTCGCTATCGATTTCGATTCGCTCTTCGGGCCGAAGCCTGGACTCGGTCGGCCCGGCATTGACATTAAGCCGGACCCTGTTCGTGTGGTCGGCAACCTTCCCTATTACATTACGTCCGACATTCTGCTGCGGCTTTTCGAGTACGCGAAGTATTTTGAGAGCCTGGTGATCATGGTGCAGCGCGAAGTCGCCGACCGCATCGCGGCCGAGCCGGGAAAGCGCGACTACGGGCTGCTTTCGGCCACGGCGCAGTTGTATGCGCGGGTGGAGAAGTTATTCACGCTGCCCCCGGGGGCGTTCTCGCCGCCGCCAAAAGTGCACTCAACGGTGTTGCGGTTGACGATGGCGCCGCGGCAGGATGAATTGGGTGTTGCCGGCGATGGGTTCGTCGATTTTCTGAGGCTTTCGTTTGCTCAGAAGCGCAAGACATTGTGGAACAACCTGAAGGTGAAGTTCGACGAGCGCGATTTGAAGCGGGCCCTGGCCGATGCGAAAGTGAAACCGACGGTGCGCGCCGAGACGCTGAGCCTGGAGGAAAGTGCGGCGGTTTATCGGGCATTGCGTAGCCGGCCGTAGCGGTTTGGTATTCGCCCAATTACTCAGAAAACAAATGCTGAACGAGCCCACAGACGTAGGCTATAGAAGCAGCAACAGAAATGGACTCAGCAAATCAAATCGTCGCCCAGAAGAGGTGGTTCAGCGTCCGCCCTAAGTTCCTCGCGGGATGTGCTGCGGCCGTGTCGGTGCTGTTTCTTCCTGACATAATCGCTCTGTCATACGCTCTTAAGCTCACCACACTCGGCTTGGCGACATCGAGCATCCTGTCGGGCTGGTTCTTGCTCCTAATGGACGGCGGCCCGAAGCAGATATGGCGATACGTGCTGGCGACGATTGCAGCCATTTATCTGGTCATTTCGCTCCCTGTCTTTTTGTTCGAGATTTCGCAAATACGATGGTTGATGAGACATCCCTGGGCCCACTGGTTCTCGATGTACGTGAGGCCGTGGGTGCATTTGGGCTTCGTCCTCATCTTTTTGAGCATAATCTTCTCTTATTTCGGACAAGGCCGCGCACGTCTCGCATTCGTGACCGGCAGCCTGTTGTTGTTGGTGCTTCGCTTGGCAACGGACACCTGGCTTTTCTAGCGGTCCTTGCGCGGGATTGCCTCCGCTCGTAGCATGAAGTTGTGCGGCACATAGCCGCACAGGCCTAACTGGAAGGAGGGCCTATGGCTACCGTTACTCTCCGTCATCCCGCAGTGGCGGGACGATTTTATCCTCGCAATCGGGAAGAGCTGCGGACTGAAGCTCAGACTTATCTTTCGCAGGCCGAGTCGCAACAGCCGCTGGTCGAGGCAATCGGGTGCATCGCTCCGCACGCAGGCTACATGTATTCAGGACACGTGGCGGGAGCGGTGTTCGCGCGAGTGAGAATTCCACGGCGTTGCATTGTATTGTGTCCGAACCACACCGGGATGGGCCGCGCGCTCGCGATCGTGAGTGACGGCGCCTGGGAGACACCGCTGGGCGAAGTTCCGATTGACGGCGAACTGGCCGCCAGCTTGAAGCGGCAATTCCCTGCCCTGCACGACGATTTAGCCGCGCACCGCGCCGAACATGCCGCCGAAGTCGAGCTTCCCTTTATGCAACTGCGCCAGCCAGAACTGCGATTTGTGCCCATCGCGCTGTGCACGGGGCAGTTCGAGCCGCTGGAGCATTTGGGCCAGGCACTGGCCAACGTGATCGCCGGCCTGAAAGAGCCGGTGCTGATCGTCGCTTCAAGCGACATGAATCATTACGAGTCGGATGCGGTCACACGTGTGAAGGATCATCGCGCGATCGAGCGGATTCTCACGCTGGATCCGCGGGGACTCTATGACGTCGTCACCGGGCAGGACATCAGCATGTGCGGGTTTGGCCCAGCGGTGGCGATGCTGACCGCCGCGCGCCAGCTTGGCGCGCATTCGGCTGAGTTGGTGAAGTACGCGACCTCCGGCGACGTATCGGGCGACCGCGACATGGTGGTGGGGTACGCAGGAGTGGTGGTCGTCTAGGCGCGTTCGCCTGAACCCCGGTATTAACGGTTCCTCATGCCGAAGGCCCGCGTTTTTGCCAGCGGGCAAGAGTCTGCCCTGAGCGCTCGACGAGCGGAGCGAGGAGGAGTCGAATGGGGATCTGGCGCACAGCTTCGTGATACTCCACCCGAGATCCCTCGCTCCGCCTGAAAAGCGGCTTCACTTGGGATGACGCCAACTGAAGCCACGGCGCGAGGGCAACCCTATTGCACAACTGGCAATTCCAGCCGACTAGGATGCGCCGGATCGTGATAAACCGTCACATGCGCGGTGCGTGCGTCTTTAGCTGTTTCTTCTGCCACCACACCCCCGCTATTGTAATTTTTCTCGAGATAAATCGTGTTCGGACAATTCAGCACCAACCGCAAACGGCTGCCTTTGGCAATGCGTCGCGAAAAGAATGTGAAGCCGCTGAATACGTACTCATTGATGTCCCCCGGCTTTACCAGCTTCTCCTGGCTCAGCGACTCGCGGTAACGTGCGCGGATCGCATCGCTAGTGAGCTCCACGCTGGTACCATCTGGAAGAATCTCGTAAAGCGTCGCCGAAAAATCGGTATCGGGGACATCGATCGCGATCCACGCTGTGAGCTTCACGAAACCGGAAATCTCCGTGTCGGCGGAAAAAGGATCGCTGTGGTATACCACGCCATTGCCGAACAGATTCAGGGCGTAACGCTGGTCGGTCAAATTGTTGGCGATATCTTCCTTCTCCAGTCCGGCTGGACGCACATCGAGCGGATCGTACACATACCGGTCGGGCTGCGTCCCCGCCGGTTTTGAGTCGCCAAGGCGTCCTGAATTGATGACGTCATTGGCACGGCCAGAATCGGAATCGAGATATAGCGTGCGCGTTGAGTTCGAAATGTTCTCCAGCGTGTCAGCATACTTCCACTCGTCAGCCGCCATCACGTAATAGGCGACGCGTTTCTTCAGGAACTCTGGCTTCGCTCCATTCTTCATCGTCCAGTCGTACCAGTCGGTGTGCAACTTGTTCATGTCGAGCAGGCTGGCGTCGCCGAAGGTCAGGCCGCCAACTTCCTTTTTCGGCGTCCGCGTTCCGGCGTGGTCCCAGGGGCCGATGATCAGATAATGCTGCGCCTTGGCCGCATCCGTGCCGTACTTCATGTGATTGCGGTAGTACGTGAACGCGCCGGGCTGGTCGCCGTCGTAGCTGCCGGTGATGGTGAGGATCGGAATGTGGATAGCACGGTACTGCTCGGGAGAGATGGCCAGACTCTGCCAGACGGAATCCACCGAGGGATGGCTGATCCACATCTGAAAGGCCGCTGACGGGTTACCAACGATCTGGTCCAGCTCTTTGAACGGCCGATGGTGTAAGTAGAGCTCAGTGAATTTCGAAATCCAGAATGGAGATTCGCCGAAAAGATGGTCGTTGCCCGTCACACCGCTGGTCAGGGTGAGCCATTGCTCGATATACGGACCAAAAATGTTCTTGAACATCGGGAAATCCACGCCGGCGTGGGCGGAGGCAACGGGAACGATGGTTGCCAGATGCTCAGGCGCCTCGCGCAGAGTCATCCACTGATCGAAACCCGCATAAGAACCGCCCCACATTGTGACTTTGCCGTTGGACCAGGGCTGGCGGGCCAGCCACTCGACGACGTCGTGGCCGTCGTGCGGCTCCTGGAAGAACGGATCGAACTTGCCCTCGGAGTTGCCGCGGCCCCGCACATCCACAAGCGCGAAGACATAGCCGTGCTGCGCGAAGTAGTACGCGCGCGCGTGATAGCTGTCGCTGATGTAGGGGGTGAGCTCGAAGATCACCGGCAGTGGATCTTTCTGCTCATGCGGACGGTAAACCGTGGCGTTAAGGCGGACGCCGTCACGCATAGGAATCTTGACCGCCCACGTCAGGTCCACAGCTCTGGGCGATTCGGGCTTCTTGTCGGATTGGGCGAATGCGGTGAGGCAAAGGAGGATGAGAAAAACAAAGAGAATTCAGCAATGGCGCATGAACTGTCCTCGCAAAAAACGGAGGCAGTCTAACATCGGCGGCGAGAATTCGAAAGGCGGGAAGGCTGAAATAACCAGAAAAAACGGGGAAATCCCGGCCCAAAGCCGCGCGTTTGACCATCGTCCGTCGGTAACTTTCTTGCGTTTCGGGCGGCCAGTAACCTAGCCGGAAGGAGGGGTGCGCATGGGGAATCGAAGGGCGGTTTCAACCATCGCGGGATCGGCAGGGGCGCGCGTAGCAATCAATCTGGGAACCGTGGTCATCGCCATAGCTTGTGCGGGATTCTGCGGCGCACAGACTCAGCAGGGCGGCTCCTTAGCAGATGCAGCCAGACAGGCACGGGCACAGAAAGCCCAGGGCAGCACTGACACCACCAACGACGCCCAAAATAAGGCGCAGCAGACCGCCAACGAATTGTCGGAGGATCAGAACGACAAGACCACGCCCCGCGCACCTCAGAATGCGGCTCAGCCGGTGCCTGCAGGCGCTCCCGAAAACACCGTCCCGGCGCCTGTCGCCAACAATCCACCTGCCAGCACGATTCCCGCAGGTTTCAAGGTGCACGCCTTCAACTATTGCAAGAATCGCACCGAATGCTGGAATGCGTCAGTGCTCGTGCCCGCCGATGCCCAGCTCGTAAGCTCCGCCTGCAAGCAGTCCGCCTTCGAAACCAAAGTTCAGGGAACTACGTTTCTGCTGATGGCCGGCCCGACAGCCGCTGAATGTGACGGTAACGCAGGTCCCGATCAAGTACGCTGGAAGCAGCTGGTTGATCCGGAGAACAGGCGGGCCCCGGGCACGTATTCGTTGGTCAGCAGTCTTAACACCAGCCTCGCCGGGAAGCCGGCGGTCGTCACCACCATGACCTTCCGAAAAGGGCTGGATTCCTGGATGGGCAAGCGCGGTGAGGTGGAAAGCAACGGGGTGCCGCTGGTGGTCGGCTGCATGGCGCCACGCGATCATTTCGCCGACGGAGATGCCGTCTGCTCCAGGCTGATCGAGTCTCTCGTATTGCCATGAGCCAAAGCGGCTCAGTTCGCGCAGGCTTCCGGATGGCAGCTCTGCTGCTGTGCCTGGCGCCTGCATCGTGGGCGCAGGATTCCTCGGCCGCTTCGACGCCTTCGACGGCCTCGTCGGTTTTCGCCGCGGATTCGTCTCCGGCTCCATCCCTGGGCGACGTGGCGCGTCAAACCCGCGCGCTGCATGCTCGTGAGAACGCTCGCAAGGCGCAGGAGGCCGCCGACGCGCCCGACTGGGATGAACCCACCACGTTCCAGGTATGCGACGACGCCATCTGCCCTTCCATGCAGCTGACAGAAGACGTGGTCGTCCCCCCGGCGCTGGCTTCGGAACCAGTCACTCCAAAATTCGTTCCCCCGCCTGCGTTGCAGGATACGTCCGTAATTGCGGGCGGATCGGATGGGCTGTCGCTGGCTGAGCTGGCGCGGCAGACGCGGCAGGCACAGCACGCGCAGTCGCAGGCGACACTCGACAGCGCTGAGGGACTCACTGCGGTTCCGGCAGGCTTCCAGTCATTCGTCATTCAATACTGCCTGAACCCCCAGATGTGCTCGGAGGCATCGGTCGTTATCCCAGACAATGCTGAGGTGGTCTCGCGAGTCAACGGCCAGCACGTGTTCAAAGTCATGCTGAACGGAGAGGCGGCCATGCTCTACGCCGGCCCCGCGGACGTGAATGCGCCCTACCGCAGCATGACCGACCCGGATTACATCCGCATGCGCAACCTGGCAAATGGAAGCGGAGGGTCGCGCGAGAAGGCTGAAGGGATCAGCACACAGGAAGTAAACCTTGAGGGAAGGCGCGGAGTGATCATGCGCTTCCGTTATCAGCGCGAGGAAAAACAGTGGTGGATCGGCGAGCGCGCGCTGATCGAGATGGATGGACCGCAGTTTCTCGTGGGCTGCACCGCTTCGGAAGAAAACTTTACAGCCGTGGAAGCACAGTGCACGACTCTGATGACCTCGTTGCGCCTGCCATGAGAGCCGGTTTTCTTCTTACTCCGGCCGGATTCATAGCAAGCGTTTCCGCTTACAAACAAAAAGGTGCCGCCTTAGCGGTGTCCGCCGCCTCCACTGGAGGCGTGTCCGCCACCCGAAGCATGGCTCATGGATGAACCGGCCATCGGGCTGTGGGATATGCCGAAGCCACTCGTTCTCGCCGCAGTCGTGGAGAACTGGGGCGCCGAGTGCACCTGGGCAAATCCGTTCTTTGCCACTTCGTGATTCAGATGGCTGAGATTGGAGATCGAGCCGCGCGGAATCCCGAATCCTGCCGAACCGTTGCGCACGGTCAATTGCGAAAGCGACGTGGCGGATAACGCGCCGCCCCTGCCCACCATGACCGTGTTCACCGTCCCTGTAGGCGCAATCAGGGGGTGAACGCGCACCAATGGCGTCGAAGCGTAAAGCGGAATTGGCGACCACATGTTCCATCCGCCGGGCTGCCACATCCAGCCGAAACCCGGAACGAACATCCAGTTTCCGTAGCGGTAAGGCAACCATCCCCAGGGATACGCCGAGGCGAACATGTAGCCCATGCCGGGATACCAGCCCCATGCACCGTCCATAAACGGATCCCAGCCCACGCCAGTGAAGTAGGGTTGCCACAGCATGCCGTAGCCGGGAACGTTGTAGTAGCCGCCGTAATAATTCAGGTCGCTCAAACCGTAGCCGTAGGGAGACGAATTGTCCAACGACTTCGTCCTGGCGTACTGATCGTGGTACGCGATAGCCTCCCGATCCCAGGAGTCCAGCGCGGCTTCGGCAATGTTATCGGCGAGCGTGTACTTGTCGTCGGCGGAGGGATCAAAGTTAGCCGTTCTATTCTTCGCGACAAGGATCTTGCCGGAAGGACCTTCGACCTCAACGTCGCCCTTGAAAACCGCCAGCCGTGCCGCCTGCACTGATGTGTCGACGCGGAAATGCGCTGCGCGATCGAGCGTAACTTTCTCGCTTGAGAAGTTCAGAGTAAAGACATCGCCGGTCTTGCCCAGCCAGTTGACGTATGCCATACCTTCAACCAGGTTCAACACCGAGACGCGCTCGCCGGCGTCAGTCAGGCTGAGCGTGCTGAATTCGAGCTCGGTGTTGGGAGCGATGCGGAGCGTGCTGCCATCCTCGAATTCGACCTCAGCGCGGCCGTCTGCGCCCGTTCTCAACTCCACGCCTTGTATCACCGGAAGATTGAGAAAGGCGTTTTCGAACCCCGTGCCTGAGTTCTTGTTGATCTGCACCGAGCCCTGCACATCGCTCAGGCGAACAACACGCGCCTGCGAATCGGCCAGAGCGGGCAGAGTGAGAAGCGAGCAGACCCCCACAGCGAACAGAAGAAATCTGATTTTGCAGAAGAGTGGAGTGGCCATGGCGACCCCCGAGGCGTGCTTACCTTATTAAAGCACGATTTTCGGGGAGGAGTTGTAAAAGTTAAGTCTACGAATGCGACAAACGCCCCTTCACCGGCCAGCGGCGCCATTGCCCATCCCCATGATTCTCTGGGCGCGGGCCCGGACGATGTTGATCACAGATGGGTCGTCGTAAATCTGCTGCAGAATGGGTTTGACCGCCTGCAGCTCGGCCAGGTCGCCCTTGTGGGCTTGAGCTTCCATGGTCTTCAATTCTTCATCGAGGGCCAGCTTCTGGTAGCGGTGCAGGTGGACGAGCCGGCGGCCGAACTCCAGCGTGGCTCCGATGCTCTGGAACAAGGTCGTCAACTGCTGCACCGCAGCCAACTGGGAAAAATTGTATTCGGCTGAGAAATCGCGTGTGCTGTCTCTGTAACTCAGCTTCTTGGTCCCGGTGAACGCTACCTTCTTGCCCGAGTCGATTTTGCCCGAGAAATACTGGGCCTGCGCTGCGAGCTCGAGAATCTTGTGTTGAGTTGCGTCGGAGAAGTGGAACGTGGTCTGGTAGGTTTCGGTGTCCTCGGAATCTTGCGAAATCTTCCCGACGCACTCGTAGGCGCCGGTCCGGTCCGACTTCAAGGCGATGGAATAGTGCTCGGGATCGGAGCCAGGGAAGTCCTGTGTGTAGGTAACTGCTCCCGAATCTGCCGTCTGAGCGGAAATTGGCACGAAACCGAGACACATCACGAGCAGTCCAACGGCAAGACCATGC
>JASHNU010000012.1 GCA_030041475.1 Candidatus Sulfotelmatobacter sp. | reverse complement strand
CCCGACAATGGCAACTCCGACCGCGGCCACTTTTTGCAGAGTCAATTTCTGTTGTCTGCGCGCGACTACATAGAACAGCACCCAGACCGGCGCCGTGTATTGCACGATGATGGCAATGGCTACGCTCGTCCGCTGCACGGCCACGTAATAGAAGTAGTTCGACGCCGCGACACCGAGCATCCCGAGCACGAAACATTGGATGAGGTCCCGCCTGGGGAGCTTAACGCGCTCCCATCCTTTGCGGCCGACAAGAAGCACCACCAGGACGAGAAGCGAAAACGTAGTTCGCGTCTGCGAAAGGATCAGCGGGTCGATGGGATGCAGCGCTTCCCCCGCAAGTTCGAGCTTCCCGATGAAAACGGCACGGACGAGAACGGCCGAGATTGCCCAGAGGAGGGTAGCCCCTGCGATGAAAAAGTATCCGCGTAGAGGATGAGAGATCTTCTGGCTGACTTGGAAGAAATTCAGGATTCTGTCCCCGCATCCGATGATGAATCGGGCGCGAGCAACTGGTCAAGCCGCTCAGGATCAAAGCCAATAATCACCTGTTCCGCACCGCCAGAAACGACCACCAGGGTAGGAGTTTCCTCGCTTTCATATTTTTGGATCATGACGCGGTACGCTTCGCGGTCGGCGCTGATGTTGCGTTCTTCAAACGCAATGTCCCGGGCTTCCAGAAAAACCTTCATCAGCTCGCAGGACAAGCAGCCCGGTTGGGTGAACATTAAAACGCGCACGGTCATGAAACTTCTCGCCGCTATGAGTATTCGATCTCGACGGTAATTTTGGCTGTCTTTTCCAGCATGGCCGAGACCGAGCAATATTTTTCTTTGGATAGCCGCACGGCGTCTTCCATCGCTTTCGGTGACACTTTACCACTGACGCGGTACACAAGCTTGATCGCCGTATAAACAGCCGGATAGCCCTCGGCGCGCTCCCCTTCTGCATGAACTTCGAGGTGGGTGAACGGCTCGCGCTTCTTGCGCAAGATGCCGACGACATCCGAGGCAGTACAGCCACAGAGCGCGATCAGTACCAGTTCCATGGGCGTGTTCGCGGTCTTCTCCGTGGCGGTGTCCATCACGATGGCGTGGCGGGAGGTCGCCTCGCCAAGATAACGCTCGCGGTCCGTCCAGATGGTTTTTGCGGAAATCATCTTCGTGTTTTGCCTCCGGTCGTCGTTTATCTCCGGTTATCGCTGCCGGGTTCGGGGTGAATCAGGACGCGGAACAACGACGGCGAGTCCTGCTTGAATCGAATTTCCAGCTCAGTCTGAATGTCGTGCACGCGTGCCAGCGGCAGATCATCGGGCAGCGTGCAGTGGCAAGAGATGTAAGTGCGACCGCGAACGCGCTTGATGATGAACTCGTGCACGTCGAGCACTTCGGGAAACTGCCTGGCCACGGCTTTCAGGCGCGCTTCGAGTTCGGCATCGCTCACGATCTCATCGGGCGTCTCGATGGTGGCCGGTTCGCTCTCGATGTGCGTGAGGATATCTGAGATTTCCGGAACGTCCCGGCGCATCTCGGCTTCGAGTTCGGTGACTTGATCGTGAGCCTGTTTGAGGGTCATGCGCTCGTCGAGTTCGATATGTTGTTCAACGTGGAGCCGTCCGGCAAAATCCTGCACGCTGATGTCGTGCACGTTCAAATTTCTGGCCGAAGCTACGGCCCGGATGCGGTCAAATGTATTCTCCGTCCGCTGCGCCCGGGGGAGGGATTGCACCGTGACGTCGGCATCAGGCAGGATGCGGTTCACTGCCTCGGAGACAGCACCGGCCAGCTGCCGCGAGCGTTCAAAGGTGACGGTACGGGCCAAGCCCACGCTGAGATCGGCAAAATAACGGTTGCCGGCACGGCGTATGCGCACGCGGTCCACTTCGAGGACGCCATCCACACGGGAAACCGCGTCCTGAATCTGTGAACGAACGCCAGGCGGAGCCGCGTCGAGCAGAGCGTCCACCGTGCGGCGTGCCAGGCGCCAGCTGACCGTAATCACCACTCCCGCCACGATAAGGGCGGCGATCGGATCGGAATCGCGCAGCCATTCGATGCCATAGGTGCGGCCGGCAAGAACCAGCAACAGCCCGAGAACGACCACCCCGGCCGACCAGATGTCGGCGGAAAAGTGCAAGGCGTCGGCTTCCAGCGCCTGGCTGTCGTATTTGTTCGCGATCCGGCCCAGCACTCGCGAACGCCACCAATCGACGGCCATCGAAACCAGCATCACGGCAAACGCGGTGATCGAAGGTTCGATTTCAACGTGGTGAAAAAACAGACGGCGTACTGCCTCGTAGACCACCCATGCGCACGTCAACAGGAGCAGGCCGGTTTCAACGAACGCGGAGAAGTTCTCGATTTTCCCGTGCCCGTACTGATGATCGGCATCTGCAGGTTTGTCGGAGACTCGGACGGAGAAAAATGTAACGAGCGCGGCGATCAGATCCAAGCCGGAATGCGCGGCTTCGGAGAGAATGCCGAGGCTGCCGGTGCTGACTCCAACCAGAATCTTCAGCGCCGTAACGACGACCGCAGCCACGACGGAATTTCCTGCCGCCGAGCGCTTTTCCGCGCGCATCAATTCCGATGAAGAAATGGCCGGAGGTGCCGACATGCAGGAATTATCGCCGAGAGGCCGAAATGCGCCAAGTTACGATGCCGGATCTTGCTGGCAGTGCACGGCGGCAGCTCAGCGCGAGTTAACCGTTTCGCCCTTAAGAAGCAAGTTGAGCATCCATTGTGCTACGATCTCCTGCTTGGTACTTTTCAATCTCTGATCGACCAATCCTGGAGGAACGGACTTATGCGCAAGAGTTGGTTGTTGTGTGTGATCATGGGGACGCTGGCCTGGGGACAGGCCGCGCCGGGCACTGCTGCCTCGGCGCAAGCTCCGGCAGCGGCTGCGCCGGCGCAGGCTGGGTCTGCACCGGCAACACAGGCTACGCCGCCGGCTCGGGCCCCGTTTATGCCTGGAGCTCCCGCCAAACCGGCCGCGCCCGATACTTCGGCGATTCCTGCCACTGCAGCGGTGATCACTATCAACGGAGTGTGTTCTCCACAGCCCAAGCCGGCAGCAGCCAAAGGAGCTCCCGCTAAACCCGCGGCCAAAACACCTGCGTCCAAGACCCCAGCTGATTGCAAGACGGTGATCACCAAGGCTGAGTTTGAAAAACTCGCCAACAGCCTCTCACCCAACGTCACACCCCAGATGAAGAAACAGCTGTCTACTCTTCTGCCCGCTGCGATTGCGATGTCCAACGAAGCCAAAAAGCAAGGCCTCGACAAAACACCGCAGTTTCAGGAAACCCTGAGATTCATGAAGATGCAGATCCTGAAGAACGAGCTGACGCGCAATATTCAGGAGAAGGCCGCGAACGTTCCCCAAACAGAAATCGAAGGCTATTACAAGAAGAACCCTGAAGCCTTCGAACAATACAACTTAGACCGCCTGTTTGTGCCGCGCACCAAGCAAGAGCCGCCCGAAACCAAAGAAGAGAAAGAGCTGGATCAGAAGTTGAGCGAAGAACAGCAGAAGGCCAAGGAGGCAGCGGAAAAGGCGAAGGCCGAGGAAAACGAGCAGGCGATGAGCAAGCTGGCCGAGTCTCTGCGAGAGCGCGCCGCGGCTGGTGAAGATTTCGTGAAGCTGCAAAAGGAAGCTTTTGACGCCGCCGGCATGAAGATTGAATCACCAACTGTGAACCTGCCCAAGGTGCGCCACACAGGACTGCCGCCGGCCCATGCAGCGGTGTTCGATCTGAAGCCGGGCGAGGTTTCGCAGGTTATCAACGACGCCGGCGGCCACTACATTTACAAATTGAACAGCAAGGAACTCTTGCCGCTCGACCAGGTGAAGGACGAGATCCACAACACGCTGCAGTCGCAGCGCAATCGCGACATGATGGAAAAAATCAACAATTCTTTCAAGGTGGAAACGAATGAGGCGTATTTTGGGCCGGCGCAAGCGATGACGCCGCCGCCGCGGATGCCGCGCCCGCGCATGGCTCCCAGCCCGACAGCTCCGCAGGCGCAGCCGCAAACGCCGCCTCCTGCGCAACCCCCGGCGTCAAAACCAGACTGATGGCAAAACCCGTTGTTGTTGTAACCGGCATTACAGGAAATCTAGGTTCGCGGCTCCTGCCGCTGCTAAGCGCCTATTCGGTGATTGGGGTGGACGTGACTCCGCCCCGCACCGACTCCGAGCTGCGGTTTGAGCGCATGGATCTGGGCGAAGAGTCTTCCACCCGAAGCATGTATGAGCTTCTGCGCGACACCCGGGCTCACGCCGTGGTTCACTTGGCCTTTGTGATTGATCCGGTGCGTACGGGAGTGCTGGATGTGGAGCGCATGTGGCAGATCAACGTGGCCGGAACCGCCCGCGTAATGGAGGCCGTCACCGAAGTCAACCGCACCACGGACGGCGGCGTGAAGCAGTTCATTTTCCCCAGCAGTGTTTCCGCGTACGGCCCGAACTTTCCTAAACCGGCGACCGAAGAATCAGTCCTGGCCGCACATACTCTGCCCTACGCCGTGCACAAAAGGCAGTCGGACGAGGTCGTGCAGCAGCGCTCGCCAGCTCTGCGTGGATGCAGTGTCTACATTCTACGGCCGCATATTTTCGCGGGCGCCAGCGTGGAAAACTATTTGATGGGAGCCTTCCGCGGAACTCCCAACGGCAAGAGCACGCGTGCAGAAACGATGCGCCTCCAGGGCAAACGTCTGCCCTGCATGTTGCCGCGGGGGCAGCAGTACCTCGACAACAAGATACAGTTCATTCACGTGGACGATATGGCGCGTTTGATCCAGCACATCCTGCAACGCGAGCCGGAAACACAACGGCTCACCATTTTGAACGTTGCCGGCCGCGGTGAACCCATGACCTTTGACCGCTGCATTGAAGTGGCGCAGGCCAAACTCATTCGCGTGCCGGGAAAATGGTTCATGCGGCAAATCCTCAAATTCCTGTGGAAGCAAAAAATCTCAGCTATCCCTCCCGAAGCGGTTCCCTACATGACTGGACAGTACATCATGAATACGGACCGGCTGCAGCGCTTCCTCGGTCCGGAATATGAGCACGTGATTCGCTACAGCATCGCCGATGCGTTTGGCGATTCTTTCCGACGCGACACCGTCGCAAATTGAGTTTCACTCTCCTCCTTTCGTCTCTTAAGCAACGCGTCCAAGGACCATCTGCCCGGCCCGTTGATCAGTAAGAAGGCCGACGTCAACAGCTGTGCGTACTCCGATCGCACCTCGTGCAATACAGCCCATATCCCGACCTTTGGCGGTGAGGAGGGCAACGGCAGAGGGTAGGTTCCAAGGTAGAGCGAGATCTTGGTGGAAAGCATGGCCACGATCATCTCTGCCATGAACGGAACCGCAATCAGGCGCGTCATCAGGCCCGAAAGGATGAGAAGCCCCCCAACTATCTCGAGGCAGGCTACGAAATCCGCTGTGAAATGTGGAAACGGCATTCCCAGCTTTGTGAACCGGCCGATGCCCTGGTTCTCGTAGACGAACTTGAGGATTCCCTCCCAGAAGAAAACGCCTCCAGCCATCAAACGCAGAAAGATGATCGAGTCTGGACCGTCAGTGGGTGGGTCCGTAAGCCAACAGAGAGTCTTTTTCACGTTGTTTCTCCTGCAGCGCCTGGATATGAAGTTGTGCCGCGCGTTGCAATGCGGATAACCGCTGAGAGTCTTTTTTATTCCAATGAAATATTTGTTGTGCAGGAGGGAATAAAACTCGGTTCAGCGCAGTTTATCCTATGGAGGTGCCAGACCAACCTTTGCCCGCCGGGATGTTTGAAGATCTGGCCTTGCCTCTGTTCGATCAGCTGTACAACTTCGCGCGCTGGCTTACGCAAGACGCATCCGAGGCCGAGGATCTGGTGCAGGAAACTTACGCGAAAGCGCTGCGGGGATTTTCTTCGTTTCAGCCAGGTTCAAACTTCCGTGGGTGGATGTACCAGATCCTGCGGAACTCATTCCTGAGCTCCAGGACCGGTCTGAAGACTACGATCCCATTTGACGAAGAAGACCACGAAGCGGCGCAGGATCGCGCGACCCCGGAAAGTGTTCTTGTTGCGCAGGCGACACGGGAGATGGTGCAGCAGGCGCTGGAAAAATTGCCCGTGCACTTCCGCGAGATTTTGCTGCTGTGCGAAGTCGAGGAAATGTCATACCAGGAGATCGCGCAAACCCTGTCGATTCCGCAAGGCACTGTGATGTCGCGCCTCTTCCGGGCACGCCGAGCCCTGCGCCAACTTCTCGAACGGGAGCTTCAGGGGAAAACCCATGTCGTGTGAACTGGAGCGCGGAAAAATGGATGCATATCTGGATGGCGAACTACCGGTTGCAGAGGCAGCCTCCATCGGTACTCACCTGCGCAGCTGCGCCTCCTGTGCGGCCGATGCTTTGGAGCGCGTGCAGATCAAGCGAGCAGTTGCGGCGGCTGGAAAGCGATACGAGCCAAGTGCGGAACTGCGAGCCAGAATCATGCACGCCGTAGCTGGCAAGACTCGCCGCCACAGCAATTGGGTGTGGCAAGTCGTGGCTGTGCCCGCGGTGCTGGTACTGATTCTCTCGCTAACGGTCAACTGGTACGTAGGACGCGAAAACGCCCGACGGCAGCAGGTTTACAGTGAATTGGCTGATCTTCATGTAGCCGCCCTGGCCAGCACCGCGCCCGTGGATGTGGTCTCGAGCGACCGTCATACCGTGAAGCCGTGGTTTCAGGGAAAAATTCCGTTCACGTTCAACCTGCCCGAGTTACAAGGCTCCGACTTCACGTTGCTCGGTGGACGAGTCACGTACCTCGCGCAAACGCCCGGCGCCCAGTTGATCTACCAGATTCGCAAGCACGAGATTTCGGTATTCATTCTTCAGGACCGGGGCCACCTGACCGAGAGCTTACCTTCTGGTGCGAATCATGCGCTCACATTCAATGTAGACAGCTGGACCCAGAATGGGCTGCGCTATTTCGTGATCGGCGATGTTGCCGCAGATGATATCGCCCGCTTAAGCAAGCTGCTCCGCGACGCCGGATAGTCGCCAGACTATTTTTTCCCGCGATACAAGCCGGCGATCCCGAACGTGTAAGGCGTCCAGCTTGCTTCGGCGAAGCCAGCGGTTGTCATTCTTTGGATCATTTCTGTCGGTGCGGGAAACCGCTCGACTGACGCGGGAAGATACGCATAAGGACCGCGTACTCCGGAGATCAGCGTCCCAATGCGCGGCAAGACTTGCTTGAAGTAAATGCGGTACAGGGCACCGATTGCTCCTCGCGGCTCGCCGAAGTCGAGGAGGCCACACTCTCCGCCGGGACGCAGAACGCGGACAATCTCCCGCAACCCGGCATCATAGTCGGCGAGATTGCGGAACCCGAACGCCGATGTGATCAGGTCGAAGTACGCGTCCGGGAACGGCAAATTTAGAGCGTCGGCCTCGATCCAGCCCGGAACTCCATCCTGCTTTGTTTTTGCCGCAGCAGATTTTGCCGCAGCGCGCAGCAACATGGCGTGAGAAAAATCGGCGCCCAAAATGCACGGCGATGCCTTCCCCGCCTGCCGACGCAAAGCGAATGCCATATCGCCCGTGCCACAACACAGGTCAAGAATGCGGGCGCCCGAGTCAGTGACAATCGGCCGAAAAGTGCGGGCCGCAGCCCTCCACCACAACCGGTCAACATTCAGCGAAAGCAGATGATTCAGCACATCGTAGCGCGGAGCAATGGCGGTAAACATCGCCTCGACGGCCTGAGCAGTTGAGCGTTGGTCCTTCGCTCCCGCCGAAGCTGCGCCGACTACGGTTGATTTGCTGATCTCAGGCACGAGGGTGGGAAAGGCGGCTCGCTATTTCCTCTTGTTTCTTCGCTTCGATTTCGCCTTCGCTGGAGTTTTCGATTCTTTCTTCAGCCGGGTCGCAATGGCCTCGACCTGCAGCACGTGGTTCGTGTCATGGCCGGCAAACATGCGAGCCAGGTGCGCGATGGTTTCCTTGCCGCGCTCAAGGTGCATGCCGTAATTGTCCCACGTCTCGGGCGGCAGCTTTTTCAGCATCTCCAAATTGTTTTCACGGAGGACGCGAAACAGTTCAATCGACCGCCGAACGTCGCGATCGTTGTATCGAAACGCGGCTGCCCAGACGTTCTGGTCGAAGGGTTGAATCGTCGTGCCGTTGGCCCCGATGATCAGGCGCATGCGCCAGCCGGCGACGATTTCTGCGTCCGCCAGGTGCGCGATGATTTCCGCGATCGACCACTTCCCTGCTTCCGGGTGCCACTTGAGTTGCCTGGGAGTCAAGCCGTGCACAGCTTTCTGCAACCGGCCCGCAGTCTTGCCCTGCACTTTAATGGCGTCCTGGCCTTCTACGTGACCCAAGATTCGCTGAATGTACTGCTGTGCGGTCTCAGCCATGATTTCGCTCTCCTCTGTTTTTTCGTTATTTTCAAAGTTATTTTTTCCAGACCCAGCCGCCGCGCGACAGGCGGCGTAGTTCGTCGACGGACTCGACCACGACGCTCTCCGGGACGTCGCTCGCAACCTCGACCTTGCCGATTTCGCGCGGCAAAATGAAATGCACGACTCCGTTCTGAGTTTTCTTGTCACTCTGCAGGCGGGCCAGAATCTTGCGCGAGCTGACATTTACCTCGGGCAGGCGGCCCAGGCTCAACACGGCGTCGGCGATGCGGCCGGCGGTCACACTGTCAGTGCGGCCGACCCGAAGTGCGATGTTGGTCGCTGCGATCATGCCCCAGCCGACAGCTTCGCCATGAAGCAGGCGCCGATAGCCGGTTTCAGCCTCGAGTGCGTGGCCGATGGTGTGGCCCAAGTTGAGAACGCGGCGCAAGCCGCCCTCATGCTCGTCGGCGGACACCACTTCCGCCTTCAATTTCACCGACTGTGCAATCAGCCACTCCAGCTCGGCTGGATCGCGCTTCAGAATGCGCGTGCGGTTTTGCTCAAAGCGCAGGAACAGCTCGACGTTTCCGATCACACCGCACTTGAGCGCTTCATAGAGGCCCGCACGAAATTCGCGATCGGGCAGCGTCTTCAGCGTCGCGGGATCGATCAAAACCACGCGCGGATGGTAGAAGGTCCCCACCAGATTCTTACCGGCCACCAGATTGACTCCTGTCTTTCCGCCAATCGAGGCGTCTACCTGCGCCAGCACTGTGGTCGGCACCTGGACCAGTTCCACGCCGCGCATGTAGAGCGAAGCCAGCAGGCCACTGACATCGCCAACCACACCACCGCCGAAGCCGACGATCACGGCTTTACGGTCAGCGCCCAGGCCGACCAGCTTCTCCGCAAGCCGTTCCACGGTGGATAGGCGCTTGGAAGGCTCGCCATCGGGCATGCTCAATACCTGTGGCGCGAATCCCGCGGCTCTCAGGGAGCGCACGAATTTCGCGCCCCAGCGCTTGCGCACCGGGGGAACGGTCACGAGAAAAATGCGGCTGGCCTGGGGCAGCAGGTCAGCCAGAACGGAGCCGGACCGGGCCAGCAAGCCGTTCTCGATCCAAGCCTGATATGGCCCGGGCGCGACGTGGATGGTCACTTGCGGCATGCCAGCCTCAAGGTGCGAATGCTCAATGATAACGTAAGGGCAAAAACGTCTACTTCAAGCCGCAAAGTGGTACCATTTCCCGTCTATGAAGGGCCTTCCAGCCGAGACCGACTTCGTGGTCATTGGCGCAGGCGTGGCGGGACTACGCGCTGCAATTGAATTGGCAGTGGCTGGACGTGTGCTCGTGCTGGCCAAAAAAGACATCCCCTCATTCCCGCCTCCGTCTGTGGAACCTGCGCCTCTCGGCGATGAAGACGAAGTCAGCTTGCATCTGCAGGACACGCTCAGCTCTGGAGACGGCTTGTGCAATCCCGCCGCAGTGAAGATTCTGGTCGAAGAGGGCATCGAGCGCATCGAGGAGTTGATCGGGTGGGCCGCGGGGCTGGATCGTCACGGCACAAAAATGGTTTTTGGAATGGAAGGGGCGCGCATGCACAACCGCATTCTGCATGCGCAGGGCGAATCGCTGGGAACCGAGGTTTTACGGGCGCTGTTCTCCAAGGCAACCTCGCTGAAACACCTTTCGATTGCCCCTTACGCCTTCCCGACAGAGTTACTCATCGATTCGGGCCGACTCACCGGTGTTTCTCTTCTCGACGAAAAAGGAGTTCCGCAAGATATCTCATGCACTGCCGCGCTTTTGTCCACGGGAGGAATGGGGCAGATTTATCGCAACACGACAAATCCGGAAAGTGCAACGGGGGATGGCGCGTCGCTTGCCCTTCGCGGCGGGGCCGAACTCAGTGACCTGGAATTCGTGCAGTTTCAGCCGACGGTGCTCTACATGAAAAAGACGCCGCGGTTCCTCCTGTCGGAAGCGCTGCGGCGGGAAGGCGGCTACCTGCGTAACATCGAATTAAACCGCTTCCTCGGCAAATATCACCCGATGGGCGAACTGGCTCCGCGCGACGTGGTGGCGCGCGCCATCATGCACGAGATGGAAGTCAGCCGGGCGAAGGATCCGTTCGTGTATCTCGATCTCACCCATCTCGACGCCGCCAAAGTGCAGAAGCGCTTGCACCGCGTCTACACGACCTGCATGCATTACAACCTCGACATCACCGAGGACCTGATTCCGGTTCGTCCCGCGGCTCATTATTCAATGGGGGGTGTGCGCACCGATCTCGACAGCAAGACCAGCATCGTCGGGCTTTACGCTGCCGGCGAGACCGCGGCCTCGGGAGCGCACGGCGCCAACCGGTTTCCGGGCAACGCTCTGCTGGAAGCTCTCGTTTACGGAGCGCGCGCCGGGAAAGCGATGCGCGAGGAAGCAAGGCCAGGTTCGCGAACCTCAAGGCAAGCGAAGGCTGTCTATTCGAACGGCCCGGTGGATGTGGGCATCGAGGAGGTCATCAGCCAGATTCAGGACGCGATGTGGAACGATGTCGGCATTGTTAGAACTCGCACTGGCATGCAGAGGGCAATCAAGAAACTGGAGGAATTGGCGCCCAAAGTTGCTCATCCGAGGACCCGACGGACGCACGAAGCGCTTAATCTGCATTTAGCCGCCACCTGGGTGGCGCGGTCGGCGCTGGCGCGCGAAGAGAGCCGCGGCGCGCATTATCGCATGGACTGTCCCGATCACGATGACAGGAAATTCCTGAAACATTCGGTCGTGAAAAGTGACCGCGTGATGTTTGCGTGACAAACACACTTCCCTTTCCAGCGATCGTTCCTGATCCGGAGCCGATCAATCCATACTCTTTTTCACTGCAGGAAAGGCGACCGAGGCGACGACAGACACCACCAGCACTCCCGCCACGACGCCCAGCGTTACCGACGTAGGGATCCTGTAATAGTCGACGGTAAGCATCTTCAGTCCCATCAGCACTAACATCACAGCCAGCCCGTAGTTGAAGAAGCGGAAGATTCTTATGAGCCCCGCGATGGCGAAGTACATAGTGCGAAGGCCAAGAATGGCAAACACATTGGCGCTGTAGACAATGAATGCATTCAGAGTAATGGCGAGAACAGCGGGAATGGAATCGACCGCAAACAACAGGTCCGTCGTCTCAATGACCAGCAAAACGATCAGCAGAGGCGTGGCGTAAAGACGAAAATTTTCCCGGGGATTGCGGAGGAAGAATCGTCCGCCCTCAAAATTGCTGGTCACCGGCAGGATTCGGCGCAGAGCGCGCACCAGAGGATTCACGGCCAGATCAACGTTGTGCGCACCCGTCACACAGAGGCGAGTGCCACTGTAGATCAGCAGTCCGCCCAACAGATAGAACAGCCAGTGAAAGCGGTGAATGAGGCTGACCCCGGCGCCGATGAAAATGCCGCGCAAGATGAGTGCGGCAACCACCCCCCAGAACAGCACGCGATGCTGCTGATCCTCCGGAACCGCGAAATAGTTGAAGATCACAAGGAAGACAAACAAGTTGTCGGCACTGAGGGACAGTTCGAGCACATACGCGGTGACAAACTCCAGAGCGGCCTGATGTCCCTGCCAGAGAGACAGTATCACCGCGAATCCGGCCGCCAGCGCAACGTACAGCACACTCCAGCGCAAGGCCGCGCGCACGGAAACCACACGGCCGCGGCGATGGAAAACGCTCAGGTCGAGGACCAGCAGGCCGAGCGCGAAAAAATTGAACAGGATCCAGACGTAGAGCAAGGCGAATTGCCGATTCGATTGCAGATTTTCGATTAACCTCGCCGGGCTTCAATCGCCAATTGGCAATCGGAATTTGAAAATCAGGCTATTTCTGTCGTCCACGCTTGCCGCTGACCCAATCGTCCCAAATCCCGTCCGCCTTGAGCATGTCCACGCTGTTACTGTCGCGCATGGTCTGCTCGATCTGGTCATGGGTCAGGCGCGGACCGATCTTCTGGGGCAGATTGGCGAGCCCCACACTGAGCGCGGCGGCTTCTGCCACGTGCTTCTTGAGCTGGGCGAGATCCACTTTGTCGAACGTATCGGAGACGGCGTGGTAGTTCTCGAGGTACTTGGCTTCTTCCTGATCGGCAACGAAAGTGGGCACACCTTCCAGCATGAAGTCGACGTGGTCGGTTCCGGTTTCCATGTCGGGTGTCAAATCCTTCACATCGAATCGTGCCAGCGGCGCAATCAGTTCTTTGCCCGTGTCGAGGATGTCCTTGCGTCCGCCGACGGAAAAACCCGTCGTCTTGCCCGTGCCGGAATCGTAGATTACAACGCCGGCGGCATTGTCGAGTTCGTGACGGTGAGCCACGGAATAAGCGCGCGAGCCGATCAAGCCTTCCTCCTCGCCGGAAAAAAGAATGAAGCGAATGGTGCGCCGCGACTTCACGCCGGAAGCCTTGATCGCTCGCAGCGCGTCAATGACCAGCGCGACATTGCAGCCGTTATCCAAGGCGCCGGTGCCCAGTTCCCAGGAATCGAGATGGGCGCCGAGGACGACAAACTCGTCAGGCTTTTCGCTGCCGCGAATTTCGGCGATCACGTTAGCGGCGCGAATCGGCCCGCCGATCTGATTCGGAATGGAGAGATCAGCCCACACCTTGTGCCCGGAAGCCAGAAGGCGCGCCATGCGCTCGCCGTCTTCCCGGGCCACAATAACTATGGGCAGTTTGTCGATTTCGCCCGCGTTTGAATTCGTGTGCCGGTAGAGAATGTCGTGTTCGCGCGTAGCCATGAATGCCATGGCTCTGGCCTTGCCTTTCACGGCGCGGTCGATGGCGGGGGGAGCCTGCCGGTATTCATCGAACAAATCCTTCCAGGTTTTCAGAACGGTGGTGTGAACCAGAACGATCTTGCCTGAGATGTCGCCGGCTTTCTGGAAATCGGCCTCCGTCCCTTGGCCGACGTCCACGACCGGAATGTGCTTGACCGGCGCAAGTGCCGGAGCCCACGCGATGGAAACCGCGCGCACGGGAAAGACCGAAAGCACCATGCCGCCCACTTTCGACGGATTGATCTCGTAGGACGTCGTCACGATCATCTCCGTGTCGCCTTCGGCCCACGAATTCGGGATGCTGAATCCTTCCGTGTGAACGGAATCGGCGCCGGCGGCAGTGAAGGCCTGCACGCCCCATTCCACCGCATGTTGCATGGCGATGGTTCCGGGAACGCGGCCACCGATTTCGTCGGTCAAACGGAGGAGATTGGCTTCGAGGTCGGAAGGCTGTAGGGCTGTTTGAATGACTTGGTTTTCGGCGTTGATGTCAGCAGGAGGAGCTGCGAGAGCGGAAAAACTGGAGACAAAACAAAGACACAGGCCCACGCGGGTTCGCATATGGCGTGCATTAGAAATGAAATTCGCGAAAAGAGCAAAGGAACACGAAGAGAGGTAAACGCGATCCGGCGAGCGCAATGGGGATTTTTTAGCGCTTATCCGGGCCAACCCTGCGCCAAGCAGCTTTCAGCGTCTCGTACAAGGCCAGTGAACCCTCCCGGAAGCGGAACAGCTTAATCGGCTTTCCTTGAGATACGCGAATGACTACCACTGCAAACACGTTCCCCCGAAAGCTTTCGTCGGTGAGAGAGATATCCGCTATTTGGGAAAAGAGGATTTTACGTTTCCAACCCGGATACGTAATTACAACCGCTTGCGGTTCGACCGACACGCGTAAAGGGTCCAGTGCAATTGATCCTAAAAGCACCGTCGCAAATACAACAAATATGACCGATGCGCCCCAGTGCCCTTGCCCTCCAGCTATCCGCACGATGAATAAAAGCGGTACCGAGAAGAATAAAAAGAGAATTTTGTTGATCCACGTCCGGTGAAATGTTGTTAATGGAGCCGCACCCGCACGTGTTTGGCCAGATGTATGCATTAGCACGAACTCGCGGAGTCTTTGGAAATTTGCCAACTGATACTCCAAGCGGATGGTCGCTCGCCCCGCGGCATCGACAATCAGGAGACGTTGTTGAACATCCTGAGCGACAACGGTGCCAATATCGCGCCAAGCGAGGAAGATCGGCTGCCCATTTCGTGGGACATACCAGATACCATCGGAGTTCACCGCGACATGATCGAAGAGACGAAGAGATGAGCGAAATAAGAGGGTCGAGATTGATCCGAGCAGAGCAAACGAGAGAATACCGAGGGCGGCCTCATGCCTTTCCGCGAAGCCTATGGCGCAAAACACTGCGGCGGAGGCCAGCAGCAACGACGTCCCCAACATAAACCAAGGTAGCCCGCGCGGAAATGTGAATAGCGTGGCATCGGCGGGAATCTGCGGCACCGAGAGCGTTCCAGGCGCTTCTGTTCTCAAACCGTTCATCGGCTGCGGGAAGAATAATTGATTCGATTTTGATTCAGATTCTGCCCGGCAAGTAGGTAACTGACGTAATCAAGGCATTGCACTCAAAGCCGCAGGCTTGCCGTCAGCGAGAAGGTGGACGCGGCTAATCGGGCGTCGGCCTGCGGCGCGGGGAGCTTGCTACTTCGGCGGCAGAGGCTCCATCTTGTCGAGGATGCGAATGGTCTCGAGAATCACCGTGCCCACGATCTCGAGACTCTTGGGACTCAGCTTGTCGACCGTGTCCTGCGGCGTGTGCCAGAAAACGTTGTTGTAGCCGTAGGTGAAATCGATCAGGTCGACGCACGGCACGCCGTGTTTCACGAACGGCAAGTGATCGTCTTCCATGGCCAGCGTGCGAGCGAAGAAGTGTGACTGGTAGCCCATGCGGCTCGCCGCTTCAAATACGACATCTTGCAGCCATCCAGCTGAATTGCTGTCGCGATCAATATCCAGATCCGCATCGCCGATCATATCGGCCAGGATGAAAGCCTTGATCTTCTTCAGCGTTCCGTCCGCCTGCCACTTTTCCGCCAGGTGCGTGATCCCGTACAGACTGTCGGTCATGAAGTCCACTTCCGAATCGGGTTTCATGGCTTCTTCGGCGTCGTCCCAGACCAGCCAGATCGAGTACCCGTCGCGCGTCTTACCCCTCAACTGATTGGCAAGCTCCAGCAGCAGGGCGCTGGATGAGCCGCCGTCGTTGGCGCCGACGTACGATGTTTTGCGCAGCGGATAATTCGTGTCGTAGTGGCTGGCGACGACGATGATGCCGTCCCTCGTGCCGGGATACTTGGCCACGATGTTATGCACGGGAAACTTGCCAACGTTCGTGTCGGCGGTGAAAACGTCGTCTTCCACGTCGTCGCCCTTGAGGCGCGAGTCGAGGTAGTCTTCGACCTTTTTGTGATTGCCGCTGCCGAGCGGTCGCGGGCCGAACTTCACGATCTCCTTCACATACTGCATGGCGCGGTCGCCATTGAACGTGGGAGGGGGAGCGCTATCGGGCGGAAGATTGAGCACAGGCTTCGGATTCTCGGCAGCGGGCGGCAGCGTTGATGGGGAGGTTTGGCTCTGCGCCTGAAACTGCTCTCTGCTGTGGTCGCAGCCCACGGCCAATAGCGCAGCTGCCGTCAGCGCAATCCGCAGAAGCGATTTCGGTCTCATGCCTGTTTTGCTCTCCGCGCCTCGCGTTGCTTGGGATGCACCAGCCAGGCCACTCCCACGCTGACCGCATAGAGCCCGAGCATCGGCGCGGCGAAGATGCACATGTTCACCACATCCGGAGTCGGAGTCACAATGGCCGCAATCATGAAGATCAGCAAAATCGCATAGCGGAAATGCTTCAGCATAAATCCCGGACTCAGGATGCCCATGAAGGCCAGGAAAAAAACCAGAATCGGCATCTCGAAGATCAGCCCCATGCCCAGCACGATGCTGAGAAAAAGCTGGGTGTATTCGCCGATGGTGATCATGGGCTGAAACTGCCCGTTGAACTTTACTACGAAGAAATCGAGCGCCCGCGGATAAGCGACGCTGTAGCCGAAGTAGCCGCCCAGCGCGAACAACGTAATCGTGGACACCATGAAGGGCAGCACATACCGCTTCTCACGCCGGTAGAGTCCAGGGGAAATGAACATCCAGACTTGATAGAGAACGAAGGGAGACGTCAGAAACAGCCCCCCCAGCATGGCGATCTTCAAGTAAAGGTTGAAGGGGTCGATGGGGTTGAGATAAACGAGTTTCTCCGGCAGATGCTTTTCGTGCAGCACCTGCACGATGGGCTTCTGCATCAAGTCGTAGATACGCTCCCGGAATGCCCAGCACACCGCAGTACCTACCCCGACTGCGATAGCAGAACGCACGATCCGCGTCCGCAGCTCCTCCAAATGATCGAGAAAGCCCATGGTGGGCATGGACTCTTTTTCCGGCTCGCCGCTGGGGGTTGCGGCCGCGACCTCAGACATGAGATTCCCGCGAGGTTGAGGGAGCTATAGGCTCAGATGGGGGCGTGGCTGCCGCGGGCGAACCGGATCCGTTGGCAGGAGGGCCTTCGGAAGCCGCCGCATTTAGAGCAAACAGTGGCTCGTCTTCATCAGCCCGGGAAGCAGTCGAGGTCGCAGAAACCGCGGCCGGGGGCTGTTCACCTCCGGGCACAAGACTCAGGTTGCGGCTGGTCGTTCCCACAGGTGGCATCTTGGAAGACAGGACGGTAGGCGTCTTATTCTCCGCCTCCAGATGAGCGATCTCCTGCTCGATCTGCGACTTGAATTCATTCGACGCTCGGCGGAATTCGTTCAGAAGTTTGCCCGCCTGGCGGGCGATCTCCGGCAACTTCTTGGGCCCGAAAATCACCAGGGCCAAGAGGAACAAGAAGATGGTCTCGGAGAAACTCATGCGCTTCATCATACTGCTGGGAAAGGAAAAGCGGCAATGCGTTCGGGAACTCGGTAGTGGTGCAGTTTGATTGGGAGGCGGCGAGCCGAACGCGCGTTTCTCGCGGCGCAAAGGACGCGCCGCAGCGCGCGGCCCGCTCAGATCCTTTGCTGCGCAAAAGCAGCTTGCTCAGGATGACAACCAAACTGCACCACTACCGGAGCCCCGGCAATAGCCAGCGCGATTTCGCCAGAGACCATCTCATACGGAACGATGGCAAGCCGCGGGCGGCAGGCTTTGCCGGGTCCAAGGTCATTTTTGCCGCGGTTACGACCGAGCTGATGCACCCTTCCAAAGATTGCAACTGCAAGACCTTTGAAATCCGTTGCTGCAACCCTCTGCCACGGAACCCCCTTGGCACTGGACATGCTTGGACGGACGTGGACAGCGGCCACTGAAGCTCGCATCACAAAGTGCCGATAACATGGTTAGCTGTGTCCGATCCTCAAAAGGAGGCTTTAATGTCTGTGTCAGGGATTTCCAGCAGCAACCTCTACAACTACGAAAGCCAGAACGTTCAAAACCAGAGCAATTTTCAGCAATTCGAGCAAGAGTTCCGGCAACTAGGCGAAGATCTGCAGTCCGGCAACCTTTCGGCTGCACAATCGGATTTTGCCACATTGCAGCAACTCGCTCCACAGGGTTCTTCGACCTCATCCTCCTCGGCCGCGAGCAGCAATCCGCTGGCGCAGGCGTTCAATCAGCTGGCGCAGGATCTCAAGTCGGGCAATCTTTCCGCTGCGCAACAGGACTATGCCAACATTCAGCAGGATTTTCAGAATCAGGCCGCACAAGTCGAGGGGCACCATCACCATCATCACGGTGGCGGCGGCGAAAACAGCCAGATCAGCCAGGAGTTTCAGCAGCTCGGCCAGGCTCTGCAATCAGGCGATCTGTCAAGCGCGCAGCAGATCTACTCGACGCTGCAGCAGGAGATCGGGCAACTCGGCTCTAACAGCCAAAGCAGCACGCAGTCTTCCTCGAGCACGACTGGCGTTTCCGTGACGGCGTGACGATCGTCCCCGTCGGCAGACTTGGTTTTGGGCAGTGTCTGCTATGTGACCGCTTCGTAGGATTGCTGTGCCGTTGCGTGGCGGCTTAAGCGTTGCATGTAGCCGCCATGCAACTCGGGTTTGTATGCGGCAGTGAAGTCTGCATTCGCGAGCGGCTTGTGACTCAGATCATCTTCGGCATGAGCGACGACCCGATTTCCGGCTCTGCCTGCCCATGACGCGCTTTCCATTCCAGAGAACCCAAAGCCTTGTCACGGCATCTCAGTTGAGAGACCGATTTTCGGGCTTGGTTACCGCCGTGACTATCCCGGTCCGGATGCGTCTAACTTAGTGATATACTTCGTGTATTCAGTGCGGTAGCTGGGGTGAAAGAAACCCTCAACCGAAGGAAATTCAAGATGGCACGTAGTTCTCGCCGGTCGCTCTACCTGGTAGTTTTTTTCCTCCTTGCTTGCGGTTTTCTCGGAATTCTGTTCGCCCAGCGGTCGGGGCAGCAGCCTTCGATGGCGAGCGAGTCTGAGGTTAAGGACAGCCTCAAGCAGTTCACCGATGTCTATTCGATCGTTGAGGACAACTACGCCGAGCCGGTCAATGCCGACAAAGCCATCTACAACGGCGCCATCCCCGGCATGCTGCATGCACTCGATCCGCACTCCAATTTCTTCGATCCCAAATCCTACGCGCTGATGCGCGAAGACCAGCGTGGCAAATACTACGGCGTGGGCATGACTGTGGGACCGCGCAACAACAAAGTCATCGTGCTGTACCCGTTCGTCGGAACGCCCGCCTATAAGGCTGGCATTCACCCCGGCGACGTGATCATCGCCGTCGATGGCAAATCCACCGAGAACATGGACACCACCGCCGTCGCTGACATGCTCAAAGGGCCAAAGGGCACGACGGTGCACATCAGTATTGCGCGCGACGGCGTGGAGAAGCCGATGGAGTTCACGCTGGTTCGCGACGAAATCCCACGCTACAGCGTGGACGTGCATTTCCTGATCAAGCCGGGCATCGGCTACATGCACGTGAACGGCTTCAACGAGACTACCGAGTCCGAGGTCTCCAAGGCTCTTGACGAGTTCGGCGACCTGAAGGGACTGATCCTTGACCTGCGCGGCAATCCCGGTGGGCTGCTCAGCGAAGGCGTCGGCGTGGCCGATAAGTTCCTGAAAAAGGGCCAACTCATCGTCTCCCATCACGGCCGCGCTTCCGCCGAGAAGCGGTATGTCGCGCAGCATGGCAATGGCGGCAGGGACTATCCCATTGTCGTGTTAGTGAACCGGTTGACGGCATCGGCGGCAGAGATCGTCTCCGGCGCCATTCAGGATCATGATCGCGGGTTGATCGCCGGCGAGGTCACCTTTGGCAAGGGATTGGTGCAGACCGTTTATCCGCTTTCGGAGAACACCGGCCTCGCTTTGACCACGGCGCACTACTACACCCCTAGCGGACGGCTGATCCAGCGCGATTACTCGAACATTTCACTTTACGATTACTATTACAACCGGGACAGTGACACCTCCAGCAACGCAAACCGCGAAGTGAAGCTTACCGACAGCGGGCGCACGGTCTATGGCGGCGGTGGCATCACGCCCGACGTAATGATTCCTGCAGTCAAGACCAACCACTTCCAGGACACGCTGCTGCAGCACTATGCCTTTTTCAACTTCGCCAAGCGCTTCGTGGTGGATCATCACCCGACGAAAAGCTTCGAGGTGGACGACGCAGTTCTGCGTGACTTTGCCAAATCGCTCGATGAGGCCGGCATCCCCTACACCCAGGCTGATCTTCTCGATAATAACGACTGGTTGAAATCGAGCATCAAGGCGGAAATTTTTGTGGACGCTTTCGGCCAGGACGAGGGCATGAAAGTCCGCGCGGAGTCCGATCCGGAAGTAATAAAGGGTCTTGAGCTTCTGCCTCAGGCAAAAGCTCTGGCCGACAACGCCAGAAAGATCATCGCGGAACACAATGCTGCGCCGGCGTTTAACCGCTAAGCAAACAAGTCTTTCGGTCTGACCACCAGGTGTGATTACTAGCAGTCACGCTTTGACCCGATCATTCCGTTGACTTGACTCCCCTGCTGTGTGAAAATCCGCGCAGAAGGCCGCTTTTGTGGGGTCACGGCGAGGGCGGCAGGAGTCAACCCATACTTCCCCGCGGGCGATTTCCGACCCTTCGAGACATGGCTTTTTTTCAGTCGATCGCTCTTTTTCAGTCCATGGTTCTTTCTCAATGCGAAGACGGCGTGCGGCATAGGAGAACGCTTAGCCTTAATTTCCCCGGCTTGGTGCGCGCTTGAAGCCGGCAATTCTCGCTAGCACCTTGCTGGTGGCCCTTATAGCGGCATGGATGGACTGGCGCAGCCGGCGCATCCCGAACTGGCTTACCGGTCCCGGATTGCTGCTGGGCGCGATTCTCAACACGGTCTTTGGAGGCTGGACAGGATTGAAGGCATCGCTCCTGGGTGCGGGACTGGGCTTGGCATTGCTGCTGCCGTTCGTGCTTTTACGCGCCTTGGGCGCGGGTGACTGGAAGCTGGCTGGGGCCATCGGAGCCTTCGTTGGGCCGGGCACGCTCCTGGACTTGCTGGTGGGATCGGTCTTCGTGGCAGGGGTAATGGCGCTGGCATTAGTGATTTACAAGGGAAGGTTCCTGCAGACGATGCGGAATATTGGCCACATACTGGTTTCGCTGGTGACCTTCCGCTTGCCCGGCACGCAAGTTTCGCTCGATAACCCGGAATCGCTTAAAGTCCCTTATGGCGTGGCTCTCGGAGTGACGGTGATGCTGTATGGCGCCACGCATTTGTGGCGAGGATAAGATGGCGCGAACGATATTCCAACGTACGATGCTTCGAATGGCAGCTGCGCTTGGGCGATTGGTGGAAGACACCAGCGGCAACGAGCTGATGGAAGCGGCGGCCATCTTCCCTTTGCTCTTCATGGTGATTCTCGGCATTTTTTGGTTCGGGCAGGCCTTCAGCATGTATGGCACGATCACGCGTGCGGCACAGGAGGGTGCCCGGGCCGGCGCCGCGCCCTACTGCACAACTTGCAGCACCACCAACAACCCGGCGACCAACGCTTATAACGCGGTACAGGCCACTATGACTGTCGCCAAGCTGGACATCACGAAAGCGCAGTGGCTCGCGCCAGCGCCGAGTCTTACCCAGTGCGGAGGCTCCGGTTCGGTAAGTTGTGACGGTCACACAACCAACATCTGCGTGCAGCAGCCGATCCAACTGACCACGGGCGGCTCAGGAGTTTCGGGTGTGTGCGGTGTTGCCGTAAGCTTTCAATATCCCTATCAATTCTGGCTGCCGTTCAGCACCTTGAACAAGCAGCAGATCTGGCTGAAGGCGCAAGCTCGCGTGCGCATCGAGACGCAATGATGGAGATGCAATAACGGAGACACAGTGACGCGATCGCCTAATCTCGCGCGTCTTTTTTCACGCTGGCGCGACGACCATGCCGCCCAGATCGTGGAGTTTGCGGTGTCTCTGCCCTTGCTGGTCGTGTTCGTGGTTGGCATTTACGACTTCAGCGGCGCTTTTACCCTCAAGCAGAAACTGACGAACATCGCGCGCGACGTGGCTCGCATCGCTGCCGCCGATCCGGCCACTGATTTGGTCCAGCCCACGACGGCATTGCCCGTCTCGCTCAACGACGCCTTTCAGGCTTTGCAAAACTATCTGGTGGCAAACAAAATCGCCAACTGCGGCATCACCGCGCCAGCGGCTCCAGCCGGCATGACGTGGACCTTTTCCTCGTCCGGCCCTCCGTGCACGGTGGGAGTGCAGACCTTCATCATCAACCGCGGATATTACTATCCGTCGACCGGTGGTGGCCTTCCCACCGCCGGTTGCACGTCGCAGAACGCCACGGGGAGCACGGCGGTGATTTCGACCTGCGTCAGCATTCAGTATGTGTACCAGTGGCAGTTCGGAGGCGTGGCCAGCATCATCGGATCGACGATCGCGTTGCCCACGTCCATCACCGTGACTGCTGTGTCGATGAATGAGAACTGAAACTTATGAGACCGCCTATCATTTCCCGCGCAAGTCGCTCCCGGGCCGCTCGGCTGGGCCAAGCCGACTGCCGAGACCGACGGCTTCGCCGTGCACGCCACCATGAGCGCGGTGTCACCTTGCTGCTGGTTGCGCTGGCGATGGTGGCCATCATCGGCATGGCCGCGCTCGCCATCGACGTGGTTACGCTCTATCTTGCGCGCGAGGAGGCGCAACGCGCCGCCGATGCCGGCGCCATCGCCGGCGCCAGAATTCTCTCCTTGAGTGGCGCCACCGGAGATCCCGACAACACCAATATTTACGGCACATCGACCGCTCCCTGGCCCGCGGCGTGCACGCTTGCGACACAGGTCGCGCAGGCGGCCGCGAACCAGAACAGCGTGAGTTCGCAGGCAGGCACTACTAGCGTTACCTTCCTCTACAACGGAACAGCGACAGACTGCAATATCTCAGGGGGTGTGGCGTTCGGGCTGAATCCCCAGGTGCAGGTGTCGGTGGTTCGCAGTGGCATGCCCAGCTTGTTTTCCCGCATCTGGAGCGGGGCCGCTAATACAGTCAGCGCCACTGCAACGGCTGAGACGTACAATCCGTCGAACTCGGCCGCTTATACGGCAGGTGGCGATATGGTTCCGGTGGCACCACGTTGCGTCAAGCCGTGGGTCATCCCGAATATGGACCCGATCACGGGCGTCCAACTGCTCAGTCGACGCACGGGAAACATCCAGACGGCAGGGGTTCAATTATCACCCGGAACTAGCGCCACCGGCGGCATCATCGGGGAGGAGTTTACGCTCACCGATGCCTGTAACGGCAACTGCACGAATCTCGGCGGCACATCCGCCACGCAGGGATACTACGCTCCGGCCTTGATTTCGACCAGTCCGCCGCCTATCGGCGTCTCCACCTGCGCTAATGGAACTAATTTTGAGGAAGCGATCGGGGGTTGCGATATAGCTACGTCTTACGCCTGCGGCACCTTCAATGGGGCGCAGCTGGATTATACGGTCGATCGCGCCACCGACACCCAAACCGCGGCCAACTGCCTGACCCAATCGGGAGACACTCTCCTCGCCACCAGCTATCCCTTTCAGCTCCAGGCCGGACCAAACAATCCCTATGTCCCGGCGACTGGGCATGTGCAGCCCATCACAGCCAGTTCAAGCATCGTCAGTTTTCCGATCTTTAACAGCAAGCCCTTCGGTGCTCCCACCGATCAGTGGCCCGGGGGATTTGGCAACAACCAGCCGCAGGTTACGATCATCGGTTTTATGCAGGTATTTATTCAGGCAGGTTCCGTCACCAATAATGGAAATATGTTCGTAACCGTGCTCAACGTCGTTGGCTGCGGCGACGGATTCGAGTCAACCGGAAGCCCTGTCTACGGCTCATCCCCGGTGCCAGTCCGTCTGATTACACCGCCGTGAAGCGCAGGGCTGCGTCAGTCGTAATGCGCGGGTTTCTTCTAACAAATTACTGCGGCGGATTTTCGCTGGGAGGCGTGTTGATGTCCGGATGCGCTTCCGGCTGCATCGGATTTGGCTGTGGGCGCTGGGCGGGAGGCGCAGGAGGAGGCACAGCCCGCAAAACTTCGTCGTCTTCAGCGGCGTTGTTATTTGGAATCGGAGTGCGAGAAACAACCAGGCTCTCATTGCGCTGGCTCAGGATCACGCGATCCAATTGGCGCGGATCATTGGGCGAGCTGACGATCAGAAAATTGAATCTGGAGCCATTCAGAAGCTGGGACAAAACCTGTGGTGCCGGCGCCGGGCCTAGATCGACCACGACCTGCTCCTGCTCGGCTCCAGCCACGATCCCGATTTCCGCTCCCGTACGCTGCTGCACCGCGAACAGAACTTCCGAGAGCGTCGCCTTGTTGGCTTTGATCTTCAAAAGTCCGTCGCGAAACCACACGTCGAGGGGTTTCGCCGTCCCTTGAAACGAAGCTTGCGCCGACGGGTTCGGGACGGAAACTCTTTCCGCTCCTCTGGTGTAATTCGCAGTAACCAAGCCGGGACGCGCGGGAGCGACAACAGGGTCGGGGTCGGAAGCAGCTTCACTTCCCCCGCTGCCGGTCACCTTGATGATCACAGTGCGGCCGGGAAAGACCTGATACGCCTGGGGGCTATTCAAATCGAGCACGACGCGGGTGATCGGCGGCTTCGCCTGAAACAAGCCCACCCGCAGATCTTTCACTTCTCCCTGGTACACCGATTGGCTGCGCAACCCAGAGCCGGGTACGGCGTTGGGAAAATCCACCACCAGACGATCAGGACCGGTCAACACTTGCGTCTGCGGAACGATGCGATCGCTTGCCTCAACTTCAATCTCCACGGAATTCTTGCTGTCGAGGACGCGGATTTGCTGAACCGAAATTTGCCGAACTGGCGCTTGACTCTGCTGGGCCGAAGTGGGCAACCCGACCAGGCACAACACGGCCGGCAGCAGCCGAGTGAGCGCAATGGGGGAGAACCTGCGCATGAAAGCCATTGTCCGAATAGGATCCGGACGCTCCAGGAAAATTGTAGCAGTGAGTGTGGGTGGAGAGGCTTACTTTGGTATTAGAACCGATGTGATCCTGTGCACTAGGCTCTCACCAGACGACGGGCTTTGACTAGGCGCCGCCGGGCCATCCAGTACATCCCGCTCAAGCCAGACGCGACGAGCAGCCACGTTCCCGGTTCGGGAACTACGCCCTTTCCGCCGGGTCCGCCGCAAGGGTCGCCCTTCTTCTTTTTGCCCGTCGTCCCGCTCGTGCCCGATGTTTTCTTGTTGGGCGCGCAAACTCCGGGCAGCGGCGGCGGCTCAATCGGAATCCAGACGCCCCTCCCGAACGGATCATACAAACTCAGCAGCGGAGCTGGTCCCAGACCAGGAACGCCCGTGCGACTTACCAACGCCGACTGGAACGGAACCGGAGGATTTTCGACAGCGGTCCCGGTCGCGGGTTGCACGGGCTCTTCAAACTTGGCCGCTGGCGGCTCCGACGATGACGTCGCCTGCTGCGGCATTTCCTCGACACGATTGCCGCAGCGAGTGCGCGCCGTGATCTTGCCATCGGTAATCACGGTCTCGCCCTTCTTCAATGTGACGCGACGGCGAGTCCAATAAACGCGGTTGCCGATGCGATAGGAGACATAAGCGGTGCGGGCGAGAACCAGGCGCACTACACGCGCGTGTTCGTAATCGAATCCGGCGTAGTGCGAAGCAACCACCGGATCATGCTCTGCAATCCACTTCAACTCGCGCGCATCTTTTACGCCGCCGGGCACAACTGAATAGGGATACACCGGACGATCCTCGATCGTGCGGGAGGCCTCCTGCTGCGTGATCGCGAGCAGATTTGCGCTCGCCTCGGCGGCCGTTTGGTCCGGCTCAGCCGGTTTCGACGCCCGGTTCATCAACGAGGGACTAAGATACTGAAGCGCGACTGAGGCTAGCGCAAAGGTCAAACCGGCGAGAACAAGGTAGAATGCGGCACGACGAAGAAACCGATTCCGCCGATGACGGCGGGTCCGGCGGCGCCGGATCACCGTTTCAACGTTGCCCACTCCCGGAGAATCCACCAAAACTCCCTGCCTTCAGCGCCCGGCCCTCGGCGCTCTGGGGACACTTAGCTGCCTTAATCGAACGCAGTTGCAGTGCCATTGCAGTATCGCGCCATCTCCAAGTAACAGTGAGGGATGCCGCTTTCGATAGCCCAACATGCTAGCAGACAGTGCACGCGTTTGCACAAAATATGTTGTGCATGAACTATGAATCTGATCCGCATATGAACCCTGCTCTGCATTCTTTCTTCCACCAACGCTGTCAACCGGACCCTTCCACCGGGCCTGGAGTGTCGCAGAGTCGGAGGACTCGTCCGTCTTTCGGGCCTTTTTAACACGTTACTAAAGTAATGCCACAGATGTGCCATTCCGGTGAGCACCGTTCCGTTGGTACCATCACCTTCGTTACGGGAGTTAGTTCCGTAGCACAAATGTCTTTCGTCGCTCCCACGGCACTACCCCAGGGCTGGACCATCCCCCAAGGTGTTCAGCAGATTCCCGGTAGAAGAAATTAGAGAGCTGTCGGGGAGACAGCAATTAGCGTTTGCTTGGAGACAAACTTAATGCGTGCACGCCGTATTTTTCTCGCTCTTTTCGTCGCGGTGATGGCGCTGGTTCTGGCCAACAACGCCTTCGCAACCTCCGTGACAATGACGTACGAAGGTCATGAAGGGGCAACCTCGGGCGGCGGACCGTACGTGGGCTACCCTTACTACTTTTCCATCGACGGCAGCTCCAGCTTGACGCCGCTGATGTGCGACAGCTTTGATAACAGCATTTCCAAGGGCGAAACCTGGCAGGCGACGGTCACCCCGTTCCTGCAGGGCATCGGCCTGTTCGGTCCTACCACTTCGCTCGATTACCGTGCCGCCGGCCTGATCTTCAAGAGCATGCTGAATAACACCCTGGATCCATCGCTGACGAAAGCGCAGGAGCAAACGCTGGCGCAGTGGGCGATCTGGGGATTGTTTTCAAGCACCGCGCGCAACAAGCCCTATTTCGGCATCATCGGTGCTGGAGCGATTGATTCGGAATACCTGGGCATGGCCGCGACCGCGCCCAACAGCGCTTATGCCGGCCTTTTGCTCTACACCCCGATCGCCGGGACGCAATCCTGGGGCGGGCTGCCGCAAGAGTTCATCGGTTATAGCGCAGTACCGGAACCGGCCAGTTTGACCTTGCTTGGCACCGGACTGATCGGCCTGGCGGGCGCGATTCGCCGTAAGCTCGCCAAGTCGTAGGAGTGTTATTCGTTAGGCTTCATCCTTCTGAAGCATCTCACTTTCACCCGCACAGCTCACGCTGTGCGGATTTTTTTGTGCTCACAGACGGACCGCCTCACTGGATCGCGTACTGGATCTTGATTCCACGCGTTTCCACTTCATCCAGGAACAGCTCAGCTGGGACGTCGCATTCCTGCAACACCGCGCCACGCTTGCTGATTGCGCCCGAGGCCAGCATCTGCACCACAATCGACGCAGGAAAAGCCGTGGTGCGCATCATGGCGCTCATGTCGGTTTTGGCGTCGTAATGATCGACCATGGTGAAAGATGCCACTCGTCCTTTCAGCCGCCCGCCCAGTAGCCCCCGCACGCCCGCCCGATTGACCGATTCGTGCGCTTCAATCCGCATCAGGCAGACATCAGGTCCCTTCGAGGCAAACTTGCCTTCGAGAATCTTCGCCATCATCGCGCGGGGAGCGATTTCAGTCTTGCCGACTTTGATCTTTTCGCTGGAGAACAATCCCAGTTCCTTCAACTCGCAGAGCAAGTCGTAGTGTCCGGGGTAGCGCAGCGTTTTTTCAAAGCACTCGCCGACCTTCCCCTCGAATGTCTCCGGTAACGTCGAAGTTCCGCCGGAAGTGTGGAAAGCAACCAGCGGCGCGAATCCCGGCATGTAGAAATCTTCCGGCTCAGTCAACGGCTCAATCGTCGTGAGCTTGCCTTTGCGCAGGATACGCGCCGGCTCGACGTATTCGTTGATCAGCCCCTCGACGGAGAACACCAACTGATAATGAAACGGAGGCGTAGGCTGCTCCGGCAAGCCACCGACGTAGAGCCGCAGCGCATCTGCGTGGCCGCCCAGCCGGCGTACGAGTTCCCCGCCCAGAATCGACGCCATGCCTGGCGAAAGGCCACAATCGGGCGCCAGGGCGACTCCCCGCTTCTCTGCTTTCTTCGCCAGCGCCAATTCCTGCCGCACCACGGTGTTGTTTCCACCCAGATCCGCAAAGTGACACCGCGCCTCGATCGCGGCTTTCGCCAGGCCGAGGTTGAGAAAGTAGGGGACAGCTGAAAGCGCGGCGTCGTGACCGCGCATCAAGCGGGCTGCCGCTTTTTCGTCGCTGGCATCGAGTGCGACCGCCCGCACTTTCTTTCCGCCCGTCATACGATTCACTCGCGCCGCCACCTCGCGCGCCCGCTTCACGTCGCCATCGGCGAGCGTAACCACATCCACGGCCGGCGTGCGCGCCATGTCAAACGCCGCCGCCGAGCCCATCATGCCCGCACCCATCACCATGAGTTTCATAAGAAGTCCTTTCGTAAGATCACGTTTCGCCTTCAGGCTCGTCGGAGAATCGCGCACGACTGCATCATGAATTCGTCACGAAGCCTGAAGTGATTTGCCATAAAGAGCCGGGCCACCGGCTCGGAAGCGTGAGATTTAGCGAGGACTAGAGTCCGGACGGAGCGATCCGTTCACAGACGTAACGGCGAAGATCGAGACGAAGGGGATTCACATCACAGAATACCATTCAATCGAGCCTAACTCACTGCCGGGAATTCGGGAGAGCCTTCCAGGTCCAGTGTGAACAATTTCCTTGTGTAGGAGAGTGGCTTCATTTGCAAGGCGTCTTGTTTGCGATTGCGACGACCCACCTAGAGTTCGAGGCGCCACCTCGCGGCGCTTCGGGCGCGCGCGTCGCGCAGTTGGGTTGCGATGCACCCTGAAGGGGCTTATCATTTTGTGTTCGACTTTTATCGGATCTGTCCCGGAGCGGAGTTCATGCTTAGGTTTTGATCTTGTGGCAGGGGCAGATTAATCTAGACATAATATCAAATTAGATATACTCTAAAGACGCTAATGAATGGCGGCGCGATCAAACGGTCTTTGGAGAACGTCGGGTTGCGATGCACTGCGCAACGCTATGCGGTGATGGCATTTCTGACGGACCATAAGGGGCATCCCACGGCTGCGGAAATCTTCGCGGCCGTCAATCACGTGGATCCTCTCTCTTCAAGGGCCACAACTTATAACAATCTGCGGGACCTGGTGAAAGCGGGCTTGGTGCGGGAAGTGGCGGTCGAGGGCCGCGCCGGGCGATTCGATCTGAGAGGCCTGCGCCATCACCATTTCATCTGCGACCGCTGCGGCAGTGTTGAGGATATGGAGTGGTACGACGTGCCCCGGCCCCGCTCTGGTTTTCTGGGCAAGCGAGTGGTTCGCGAATGCCAGATCGTTTTCCGCGGACTCTGCACAAAGTGCGCTCCGCGCCGCACTTCCCGTTAGATGTCAGGGCGTATGGATGCCGGATCAAGTTTACTCATCGGCCAACGCGGCCGCTGATGTGCCGGACTCAGCAAGCCAGAATGGTTTTGAATTTCATCGCAGTCTTAATGCGAAGGAGGATGAACTCATGGCAACAGAACTCGCCAGGCAAGAGCAAAACATCTCAACCGAAGCCAAGTGCCCGGTCATGGGCGCAGCCACCGCACACACGAACCGTGACTGGTGGCCGAACCAGCTGAACCTTCAAATGCTCCACCAGCACTCGAACTTGTCCAATCCCATGGGCGAGAAGTTCGACTACGCCAAGGAATTCAAAAGTCTAGACCTGAATGCTGTGGTCAAGGATCTTCATGCCTTGATGACGGACTCGCAGGATTGGTGGCCGGCCGACTTTGGACACTACGGCGGGCTATTCATCCGCATGGCGTGGCACAGCGCCGGCACCTACCGCATCGGCGACGGCCGCGGCGGGGCCGGAGCGGGCCAGCAGCGCTTTGCTCCTCTCAATAGCTGGCCGGACAACGTGAACCTCGACAAGGCACGCCGCCTGCTGTGGCCGATCAAGCAGAAATACGGCCGGAAGATCTCCTGGGCTGACCTTATGATTCTCGCCGGCAACGTCGCGCTTGAGTCGATGGGCTTCAAGACGTTCGGTTTTGGCGGCGGGCGCGCCGATGTCTGGGAGCCCGAAGAGCTTAACTGGGGCCCCGAAGGCACATGGCTGGCGGACGAACGCTACTCGGGCGACCGTGATCTTCAGAATCCGCTCGGTGCCGTCCAAATGGGCCTGATCTACGTGAACCCGGAGGGCCCGAACGGCAATCCGGATCCCGTCGCGGCGGCCAGGGATATTCGCGAAACCTTCCGCCGTATGGCGATGAACGACGAAGAAACGGTTGCGCTGATTGCCGGGGGTCACACCTTTGGCAAGACTCACGGCGCCGCCGATCCGAAGCGCTATGTCGGCCCCGAGCCCGAAGCCGCCCCAATCGAACAGCAAGGCCTGGGATGGAACAATACCTACGGCACCGGCAGTGGCGACGATACCATTGGCAGCGGCCTGGAAGTCATCTGGACCACGACGCCGACGAAGTGGAGCAACAACTATTTCGAGAACCTTTTCAAGTACGATTGGGAACTGACCAAGAGCCCGGCCGGCGCAAATCAGTGGAGACCGAAGAACAACGCAGGCACCGGAACGGTGCCGGATCCACAAGATCCGTCCAGGCATCATGCGCCCTCCATGCTAACCACGGATCTCTCCTTGCGGTTCGACCCTGCCTACGAAAAGATCTCGCGGCGTTTCTACGAACATCCCGATCAGCTCGCCGATGCCTTTGCCCGGGCATGGTTCAAGCTGACGCACCGTGACATGGGACCGATCGTGCGCTATCTCGGCCCGCTAGTTCCCAAGGAAGCGCTGCCGTGGCAGGACCCGATCCCTGCGGTAGATCACAAGCTCATCGGCGAGAAAGACATTGCGGCTTTAAAGACAAAAATCCTCAAGTCCGGACTGTCGATTTCGCAGCTGGTCTCGACGGCCTGGGCGTCTGCATCAACCTTCCGTGGCTCCGACAAGCGCGGTGGGGCGAACGGCGCGCGCATTCGCCTGTCTCCGCAGAAGGACTGGGAAGTAAACCATCCGGCTCAACTGGCGAAGGTGCTGCAGAAGCTGGGGGCGATCCAAAAGGAGTTCAACAGCTCGCAATCCAACGGCAGTAAGGGCAAGAAGGTCTCCCTTGCCGATCTGATCGTGCTGGGCGGCTGCGCCGCGGTCGAGGAAGCCGCGAAAAAGGCCGGGCACAACGTGATCATTCCCTTCACGCCGGGGCGCATGGATGCTTCGCAGAAGCAGACCGATGTCGAATCCTTCACGCCGCTTGAACCCAAGGCTGATGGGTTCCGCAACTATCTCAGCAGCAACGGCCACATGTCGGCCGAGGAATACTTAGTCGATCGTGCGCAATTGCTGACGCTGACGGCGCCTGAAATGACCGTTCTCGTCGGTGGCCTCCGCGTGCTGGGCACAAATGTCGGAAACTCGAGGCACGGCGTGTTCACCAAGCAACCGGAGACGCTGACCAACGACTTCTTCGTCAACCTGCTCGACATGCGTACCGAATGGCATCCTGCGGGGAATGGCTCGGGAGCCGTGTACGAAGGACGCGACCGGAAAACGCACCAGGTCAAGTGGACCGGCACACGGGTTGACCTGATCTTCGGTTCGAACTCCCAACTCCGCGCCATCGCAGAAGTCTATGCCTGCGCGGACTCGAAGCAGAAGTTTGTGAAAGACTTCGTGGCGGCGTGGACCAAGGTGATGAACCTCGATCGCTTCGACGTCGCCTGATCTTTGCGAAAGGCTTTCGGGAGATTTTTAAGAGGACGCCTCGAAACGGGATCGTGAAAAGATTCTACGTCTGCTCGGCCGTAGAACATTGCGACGCCAAAGGGAGAAGGTCGGGTGCAAGACCTACTGCACCTTCTCCCACACGATCTTCCAGTCCCGAGGATCCGATCACGAACCTCGGATTCGGTTTGACCGAAGGCCGACGCGGCGCAAAGCGCAAATCCGAGCAGAAGCAACGCGGAACCGCTCATGCTGGCTCTCCCTGATAGAGAGAAGTCGATCGAAAACCTGCGCCAAGATTGGCTTGGGATTGGCTGCCCCCCAGGGATTCGAACCCCGATATGCTGATCCAGAGTCAGCTGTCCTGCCGTTGAACGAGGGGGCAGTTTGGTTTTGGTGGGAGCCCGGATTCTGAAACACTTAGGGCTCGTTTTGATTCTATGGTTCCGGGGGAACCCAGGTCAACTTTTCGGAATCGCCCGTCGGAACGAAGGTGCGCGGTTTAGAATTGCCAAAGCTCTGATTCCGAGGAGTATTTATTATGGTCGCTACGTTTGAGACTACGGCAACCCCTTTTGACTACGCCGAAATCGCCCGCCGTCCACTCGAGGCCGAACAGTGCGCCCTGGTCGTCATTGATATTCAAGAGAAGCTGCTGCCTCCGATCTTCCAAAAGGAACAACTAGTCCGCAACGCGCAGCTGCTGATTCGCGCCGCCGGCATCCTGAAGATTCCGGCTCTGGTCAGCACGCAATATGCAAAGGGTTTGGGCGCGACCGTGCCCGAGGTCGCTTCCCTGCTCGCCGGCACCGAGGCGATCGACAAGACCATGTTCTCATGCTTTGGCAGCGATGTTTTCTGTACTCTGCTCAAGCGGCTGCCCGGACAGCGCAACACGCTGCTGCTTTGCGGAATGGAGAGCCACATCTGCGTGACGCAGACCGCTCTGGCGGCGTTGCGCGAGGGCTACCTGGTGCATGTTGCGTCCGACGCCGTCAGTTCACGGACAGAATGGAACTGGAAGATCGGACTCGACCGCATGCGCGCGGCCGGAGCCGTTATTTCATCTACCGAGATGATGATCTATGAATTGATGCGTGCGTCTTCCTCGGCGCCGTTCAAGGAACTGCTGCCCCACCTGAGAGGCTGAAGGGCTTCGGTCTGGGCGGGCGGCTTATAGCTCTAGTGGAGGCTGCGCATTCCATCCTGTCGCTCACTACTCTTCTTTCTTCTTCACCCGCACCACTGTGATCTTGGTGAAGCCTTCGTTGAACGACGGTGGCTTTAACTTGGCTGCCATGCGCCGCATGACCTCTTCGGGGACCACGCGATCGCGCCGCTGATGGCGCTCGATGCAAACTTCCAGCGGCACATCAAAAAAAACGGCATGGACCTCGTAGTTGTAGTCCTTGGCCAGTTTGATCCAGTGCTGCCGCTCCTGCGGCGTGAGGTTGGTGGCGTCCACATAATTCATGGGGCGCTTGGCGATCAGGCGCGCCTTCAGCATCGAACGCAGGTTCGAAAACACCAGATCCTGAAAGCGCTGTTCTCGCACATCGTCGAAGAGCAGGGATCGCACCATGTCGCTCGAAAGCGGGACCAGGTTGTGGCGCTTGAACCACGAACTCTTGCCCGATCCCGGCAGGCCGATCGCGAGTACTACGATGCCTTTGGGTGGACGTGGCGGGGCGGCAGGCACGGCGGCGGGAACAGCAGGCGCCGACGGCACGGGAGTCGCGGCCTCGGCCGCGGGCTCAGGCGCTTCCGCGTCGCCTTCGGCTACGGGAGACTCCGGAATGATGCCCTTCCCGGCGGCGGGAGCGAAAGCCTGCGCCACCGCTTTTTCGCGACCACGGCCGCCGCGTCCGCGTCCACCGCGACGGCGACGCGAACGGCCGCGCGTTCCACTGCTCGCTGCCGGCTGCGAAGTCTGGCGCTCAGTTTCGGCAACACTCCTCATCTCGCCGGCTGACGCCGCTTCTGATACGGCCGGAGGCGAGGCAGTTTGGTCCGCTCTAACTGGCTCAGATTCGCCTAACGTCGCCGGTTGCTCCTCCAGAAAATACGCCGGCTGCAGGGGAGGAGGTACGGGCTGTGCCGTTTCCTCCGCGGCTTTCTTTTTGCGGCGCTGCATGCGCCCGCGCATCCATTTGGGCATATGCAACGCTTGTAACACAGATTGAATCGCGGGAGCAATGCGGAGGCAGATTCCCGGAGCACTTAGCATTCAGCATTACTGAAATGCGGCATGACTGAATGCTGACTGTCGAGTGCCAATGGGCAAGCGGACTTAGAATACTCACATGTCCTCGATCCCAGCAGAAATTCAAGGCCAGAAATACATCTCGTTGAAAACGTTTCGCAGGAATGGCGTGGGCATCGCCACGCCCGTGTGGTTTGGGGAAGAAAACGGCAAGCTTTACGTGATGACGCGGAGCGACATGGGGAAGACCAAACGCATCCGCAATAATCCTCAGGTGCGCGTGGCGCCGTGCACGATCCGTGGAAAAGTCACGGGGCCGGAGTTCTCAGCGACGGCGTGTATTCTGCCACCGGAGGAACATGCCCACGCGCGACAGACGATCAACCACAAATATTGGATGGCCCGGGTGCCTCTGATCTGGGCACGGACGGATACGTACTTCGAAATCAGTTTCGCGTAAGGCTAGGCCTGCCCTTCCCACTCCCCGGTCGTCAAGTATTCATGAATGGACTTCGCCGCGCGCCGTCCGGCGCCCATGGCCAGAATCACGGTCGCCGCGCCGGTCACGATGTCGCCACCGGCGAACACGCCTTTGCGTGTCGTGCGTTGTGTCTCCTCGCTGGCGACAATGTAGCCGCGCTTGTTGGTGCCCAGTCCCGGCGTGGTCGTCTGCACGATGGGGTTCGCCGTCGTACCGATCGCCATGATCGCGACAGAAAGCGGCAGGTCGAATTCGGATCCTTGAATCGGCACCGGCCGCCTGCGGCCGGAGGCATCGGGTTCGCCAAGTTCCATGCGCACGCAGCGTGCTGCCGTGAGCCATCCCTTGGCATCAGAGAGGAACTCGACTGGCGCGGTCAACATCTGGAAGTCAATGCCTTCCTGTTGCGCGTGGTGGACTTCTTCAGCACGCGCCGGCATTTCCGCTTCGCTCCGCCGATAAAGCACATACGCCATCCCCGCTCCCAGCCGCAAGGCCGAGCGGATCGCATCCAGCGCCGTGTTGCCGCCGCCAATCACCGCGACGTTCTTCCCGTGCAGATCGAGCATGGGCTCGTCATATACGGGGAACTTGTATGCCTTCATGAGATTAATGCGGGTCAGAAATTCATTGGCCGAGTACACGCCATTCAGATGTTCGCCCGGAATGTTCATGAACTGCGGCAAGCCAGCGCCCGTGCCGATATAAACGGCGTCGTAGCCTTCCTCCTCCATCAACTCATCGATCGTGACGGTGCGGCCGACAACTACATCCGTCTCGAACTCGACTCCCATCTGGCGCATGTAGTCGATCTGCTCGCGCACAATCTGCTTGGGCAAGCGGAACTCGGGAATGCCATACACCAGCACCCCGCCGATTTCATGCAGCGCTTCAAACACGTGTACCTTGTGGCCCTTCTGGATCAAGTCTCCGGCCACGGTCAGGCCCGACGGCCCACTGCCCACAATCGCAACCTTCTTTCCTGTGGGCGCAACCTTCGGCAACACATGGGTCCCCATCTTCTGCTCGTAATCGGCGACGAAGCGTTCCAGATATCCGATCCCCAGCGGCTTCACCTTCTTCGACAGCAAACATTTACCTTCACATTGATCTTCCTGCGGGCAGACGCGCCCGGTAATCGCCGGCAGCACGCAATCTTCGCGAATTTTGGCTGCGGCACCCAGAAAATCCCCAGCCACGATCAATTCCACGAACTCCTTCACCTTCACGCCGACCGGACAGTTATCCGTGCACGTCGGCTTGGCGCACTCCAGGCAGCGCTGTGCCTCCTGGCGGGCGAGTTCTGCGCTGTAGCCCAGATTTACTTCCTCGAAGTTATGGGCTCGCAGTTCCGGAGCCTGTTCCGGCATGAGTTGGCGAGGCACTTTCATGCGCTCCTTCATGGGCACCGGATTCTTCGACTTCGTGGCTGGGCTCATCGTTGTGCTCCTTGCACTTCTGCGGAGGTTGCTACGCAGGCATGACCAGCTTCCTGGCTCCGCTTGAACTCTTCCATCGACTGTAGTTCCTCAGTGCGATACATCGAATTGCGCTGCACCAGCACTCCGAAGTCCACCTTGTGGCCGTCGAATTCGGGGCCATCGACGCAGGCAAACTGGCTCTTGCCGTCGATCATCACCCGGCAGCCGCCGCACATGCCAGTCCCGTCGATCATGATGGGATTCAGGCTGACGACGGTGTGAATGCTCTCCTTCCGCGTTAGCTCCGAGACTGCTTTCATCATCACAATCGGCCCGACCGCGACGACCAAGTCGATCCGCGTGCCGTTCTCGATCAACTGCCGCAGCTTATCGGTGACGAAGCCCTTGTCGGCATAGCTGCCGTCGTCTGTGGTGATCATTAACGCGTCACTGACGTCTCGCATCTCGCGCTCCAGGATGACCAGTTCCTTGTTGCGCGCGCCAACGATGGAGAGCACGCGATTGCCTGCGCGCTTCAGCGCTGCAGCCGTCGGGTAGGCCATGGCGGTGCCGACCCCGCCACCGACCACAACAACCGTGCCATAGTTCGCAATCTCGGAGGGCTTCCCCAGCGGACCGACAACGTCGAGAATCGAGTCGCCGGTTTCGAGCGTATTCAGCAGGTTCGTCGTCTTCCCTGCCGATTGGACTACGATGCTGATCGTGCCCTTCTCCGGATCCGAGTTCTCAATCGTGACCGGAATACGTTCACCCTCTTCGTAGATGCGCAGGATGACGAACTGTCCGGGCTTCTGTTTGCGTGCAATGCGTGGCGCCTCAATGACGAATCGCTTGATGCCCGGCGCCAGGAATTGGGCGTGGATAATTTTGAACACAGGCCCTCCGCAGTGGGGTGGTGACTTTTTGGCCCTCATAGGATTGTGTTGGGAATCACGCCAGAGAGGCTGTGATTGGGGTCACATCGGAGTGTGCGGAGACGTCAGAGTTACTTGGGTTTACCCCTCCGGCTTGAAGATCACCCCCTGGCTGACTTTGCTGTTCATCACCACGCGCAGCGGCTGGCTGAATTGCAGACGACGAACGCAACCCTGCTCCTCGACCGCCGGCTGATCGGCCAGCCACTGCCAGTCGACTGAGCCTTCTCCAGCGTCAGGGTTGACTGTGAGATAGCCCACCTGAAATGCGGTCAGGTTCTGGAAAAAGTGACTGCCCTGCGAGGGGGTTACGCGGAAGTCCCGAAACCCGGCTTCCACGATGACCCGCGCTCCTGAAATTTCGTCCCACTCCACCGGGATGCCGAGCCAGGGATCATTCGATCCCCAGCGACCGACGCCAATCAAAAGGTAGGGACGATTCTCGGTGCTCAGCACCGCATTGAAATGTGCCACAGAATGTGCCACCTCCTGGCTGCGGCTCCGTTCGAAGCGATGCGAATCCACTACGACAATGTCGCACAGATTTTCGATGCGCCCGTTGCCGAGAACCTGGGGGCTCTGGCAGATGAGCTCAGATGGATCAACCTCGCCGATCGTGAGGTCCTGGTGATCCCGGGCCAGCGTCAGCGGGCGAATCTGGAGAAAGCCAAATTCAGCCGTCTCGCCTGGCGTCTTCGGCATGCGCACGGCAAATTCGATTTCCACGGGGTTACCCAGTGCGTCCTCGCCCGCGCGCACCAGCTGGTCGAGGATCATGGCCAGCGGGAAGAGCCCGTGCTTAAGCACGGGAGCGAAGGTTACAACCCGGGCTCCCGGACGGCTCAGCCCGTCGTAAACGGCATGATTGTCAGCAGAGTAGGTCGACGCCACCAGCTGCAGCGTGCCATCGCGCTCGGCAACATCGAGGCCGAACCGCGCCTCGCGCAGATGGCCGGCGGCTGGGCTCTCGGCACCGTCCAGTTCGAGAGCGCAGAATTCCGTCTGCGTGTTGGCAAGAATGTCTTCGACGGAAGAAAACTGCAGCAAGTTTTGCGGATAACGCGGGCAGAACATCATGCAATTGCCGCCGTCGACAACGGTGCGGCCCAGGCCGAGAGCCACTGCTGCGATGCCGTCGGAAAAAGTCATGGGAGCGACCGGATAGAAATTGTGCGAACGCACGACGCCTGAAAAATCCGGATAGAAGCGGAGGCCGTGCATAGAGCCCACGACCTGCTGGAGAATGACCGCCATTTTTTCTTCTTCCAGACGATACGGCGTGGCGCGCACGTAGGCCTTGGCGTGCTGGCTGAAAGTGGACGCGTAGACACGCTTGATGGCCTCGCTGAGTTCGGCAAGGCGCACGCGCGGATCGGCTTGCTGGTTGCCCAGCATGAACGTCTCATACACACCGGTGAAAGGCTGGTACTGCGAATCCTCCAGCAAGCTCGACGACCGCACCGCCAGTGGGTAGTGAACTTCTTCGAGAAAGGCTTTCAGATTCTCTTGCAGGGGCACGGGAAGCGGGCAATCCAGAAAGCGCTGCTGGATCTCCGAATCATCGTCGCAATGCAAGGCAAAATCGCTCAAATTGTTCTCGGCCAGGAACTGATCGAATGTATCCGTGGCCAGCACGACCGCAGGCGGCACGGCAATTCGTACTCCGGGAAAGCGCCTTGAGATTCGCCGCGTGCGCAGCAGATGCCGGACAAAAGCGAGGCCGCGCGCTTTGCCTCCCAGCGAGCCCGAGCCGATACGCAAGAAACTGGACTCGGAGGGTTTGAACGTGTCAGGCTTGAAGTCACCGATCAAAACCTCGTTCTGCTCGCGGCGGTAGGCGTTGATGGAGTCGATCAGGTCGCGGCGCAGATGCTCCGGACCGCGGAAATCCGACACCTTTCGCGGTCGCAGCTTGGCGGCCAGAGCAAATTCGGTGCGCGCCATCAGCCAGTGCGAGAAGTGATTGCTCTGGGCGTGATAAACAATGCTCTCCGCCGGAACGGTCTGCAGCTGTTCTTCAAGTTGGTTGAGATCGGTCGCGCGCCCCACTTCTTTCTGATCGGGCATGCGAAAGACGAAATCGCCAAATCCGAAATCGTCGGTCAGAATGCGGCGCAGGTCCCTCAGCAGCGTGGGTGAACGCTTCCGCAGGAAGGAATAGCCGGCCTCGTGGGCACGCTGTCGAAATTCAGTTCGGCTGGTTTGCAGCACCACGGGCACGTCCGGCGCCAGGCTCTTGACCATCCGAGCCAACTCGAAACCGGCGTCGGCATTGAGCTTTCCGTCCCATGGAAATTCCACATCCGAGACCACGCCGAAAATATAATCGCGGTATTCCTGAACCAGTTGTGCGGCATCTTCGAAATTCGAGCTGAGCAGAATCTTCGGCCGCGCCTGCATGCGCACCAGTTTGTGCGCCACGTTGATGCCTTCCTGAATTACGCGCCGCGACTGCTTGATCAGTTCCGTGTAGATAACCGGCAGAAACGACGAGTAGTAGCGAATGTTGTCTTCTACGACGAGCAACACGGGCACACCCATGGCGCGCGTGTCGTGCAGCACATTGCGCTTGTCTTCCACATACTTGACGATGGCGATGAGGATCCGCGGGGTGCCCTGCCAGAGGAAAACGCGGTCCACGTCGGTGACCGGAGTACGGGCGACGAAGTTCTTGATCTCACGATAATCGTAGCCGAGCACGACCACGGGCACGTCCAGTCCGGCGCGGCGAACTTCGCGTGCCAGGTCGGCGGCGTTCGATTCTCCCACCGTGAGGTTGGTAACGATCAGATTGAATTGCGGATTCGATTGCGCCCGTTCCAGCGCCTCCGCACAACTGGAAACGTGCGTGAGGCCGGGAATCTGTTGCAGGTTCAGTTCGAGCGATTCGTCGATCAGCAGTTCGTTCAGCCGGCCGTCTTCACGCAGGATGAACGAGTCGTAAAGGCTCGACACCAGAAGAATGTTGTGGACCTTGAAGGGCATCAGGTTTTCGAAGCCTTCAAAGCGCTCTTCGGCGTCGAGAATCGGTTCGGCAGTGCGCAAGATCGACATGGACGTTAAACAGTAATCATAGCTCGGGACACAGGAGAATCAAGGTGGGTGCGATCATATCGACCGGAAGGGACGATGGGGACGTGCGCATGGTCGGTCTCCTGCGCGCGCTCTTACCTCTGCCGCGTTCCTAGTGCTGTGTGAATTCCGCCAGCTTTCGCAGCTTCACGGTGGCATCGCTGGCAGCGTCCATTTGCAACCATCCAAGGTGGCCGGCGCCGTAGATCACGAGAATTTTGTCGTTCGGCGAATCGATCAGCTTGACGATGTTGTGATAGATGCGAATGTTTCGCTGATACCACGCCGCCAGCAGATCGGGACCGGCGTAATCGCCCGGATCGCCATAAGGCACCAGCGAGTAGTAGAAGGCCACGCCTCTCGCCGACATGGAATCGGAGTTGAGGTATTCGTACATCTCCAGAATAGTGTGCTTCTGCAGGAACTCCGATTCTTCTGCGATCTGCTTGTCAGTGATCTCATCCGCGGCCGCAAACTTCTCATACTGGCCGTTTGCCTTCGTCCAGTTGACGACGCGCCCCCAGGGGAAATCGCCTTCTTCATCAACCGGATAGATCGTTTTGTGGCCCATCTCTTTGGCCAGGCGATATCCGATCTGGTTGGTCTCGTTCGTGGACAGAGGGTACTTTCCCGCGACGTAATCGGAATACTGCTGCGTAACCCGCTCGCTGCCTACATTCGTCTCAATCGCAACCTTGGTCGGCTGGAATTTCTTAAGCACATCTATCAGCTGCGCAATTTCCTGTTGGCGTTTTGGCGCGAGCACATCGTCGGCGTGCATATTGTGGATGTCGCGCCCCGGATTCGCCATGTGATACGTGCCAAGGATCAGGATTTCCGGGCGAGCATCGGATTGGCACCAGGAAATGGCTGAGACCGCAATTACGGCCAAAGTCAAAAGTGTTCTTCGCATTCGCTTCACGCCTCGATGGGATGTACGAACAAAACTTGCGAAAAGTTCCCGAATCCATACTCCCCCAAAATCTCCTAGGTCCTTGATAGCAAAAAAAGGGGCGGACGAATGCGTCCGCCCCTACACCAGCAAAATCAACTACACCAGTCCCTGATCCAGCATCGCATTGGCGACCTTGATGAAGCCGCCGATGTTGGCGCCGTTCACCAGATTGCCCGGCGTGCCATACTTCTCGGCCGTTTCGAAGCAATTCTTGTGGATGGCGATCATGATCTTGTGGAGACGGTCGTCGACTTCTTCGCGGGTCCAGGTCAGCCGTGCGCTGTTCTGGGCCATCTCGAGGCCTGACGTGGCCACGCCGCCTGCATTGGCAGCCTTGGCGGGTCCGTACAGGATCTTGGCGTCGAGGAACATCTTGGTCGCTTCGAGCGTGGACGGCATGTTCGCGCCCTCGGCCACCAGCTTGACGCCGTTTTTCAGGAGATTCGCCGCATCTTTCGCGGTGATTTCATTCTGAGTTGCGCTCGGGAAGGCGCAATCGGCCTTCACGTTCCACAGCGGGTTGTGCTCCAGTTTGATGTCGGTCGGCATGAAGATGGCTTTCTTGAACTTATCGGCGTAGTCGCGGATGCGTCCACGCTTCACGTTCTTCAGCTCCATGACCCAAGCCAGCTTCTCGCGATCGATGCCCTCGGGATCGTAGATCACGCCGTTCGAATCCGACACCGTGACGGGCTTGGCGCCGAAGTCGAGCAGCTTCTCGATGGTGTATTGAGACACGTTGCCGCTGCCCGAAACCAGGCAGAGCTTACCTTCCAGCGTGTCCTTCTTCGTCTTCAACATTTCGTTGGCGAAGTAGACGCAGCCATAGCCGGTCGCTTCCGGACGAATCAGCGAGCCGCCCCAGCCTAGGCCCTTGCCGGTCAGCACGCCGGTGAATTCATTGCGCAGCCGCTTGTACTGGCCAAACAGGTAGCCGATCTCGCGTCCGCCCACGCCGATGTCGCCTGCAGGCACGTCGGTGTCGGGGCCGATGTGACGGCAGAGTTCAGTCATGAAGCTCTGGCAGAAGCGCATGACTTCGTTGTCGCTCTTGCCCTTGGGATCGAAATCGCTCCCGCCCTTACCGCCGCCCATGGGCAGCGTAGTCAGCGAGTTTTTGAAGACCTGTTCGAACGCCAGGAACTTCAGGATGCCGAGATTCACGCTGGGATGGAAGCGCAGGCCGCCCTTGTAGGGGCCGATGGCGCTGTTCATCTCGATGCGGAATCCGCGGTTGACCTGGATGTTGCCCTGATCGTCAAACCACGGCACACGGAACATGAGGACGCGCTCGGGCTCGACGATCCGCTCGAGCAACTTTGCTGACTGGTATTCAGGATGCTTGGCCAAAACTAAACGGAGAGAATCGAACACTTCCTGCACAGCCTGATGAAACTCGGGCTCTGCCGGGTTTTTCGCTTTCACACTGATCATCACGGATTCAATGTAATCCCCGGGAACCTTAATCCCCGGGGGTGTCATAACAGACATAGTCCTACCTCCGTAGGTACAACGTGAGCATAATTCCGTAATTCATTGTCGCTTTCCAGCAGAAAGTGGCAGTGACGTTTCGCACCGTTGCGGGTGATTCGGGTCACCGGGGTCTAAAGGATTTGCAATCAGTAGGATGCAGAGAGTGCCGAAATGGGTGGTTAGTGATTGTAAGGGTACGTCAACCCTAGGATTCAGCATATCCTCGGCAGTTGCTCCCCGCTCAGCATGTCTACGACGCGGTTGCCGCCGATGCGGCTTTGCAATACGACGATTTTCCCGGGCGCGTCTTCGACCTTGCCGACTCGAACCGATCCTTGCGATACCGGAATTTTCTTCATCACGTCGAGCGCGGCTTCGGCCTGCCCTGCAGGAACGAATACTGCGAACCGGCCTTCATTCGCCACATACAGCGGATCGAGACCGAGGATTTCGCAAGCCCCCTGCACGACTTCATCTACGGGAATCAGAGCTTCCTCTAACTTGATACACACATTCCGGTCTGACGCAATTTCGTTCAAGGTCGTCGCCAGGCCGCCGCGGGTCAAATCGCGCAGGCAGTGAATTTCGATTCCAGCCTTGAGCAGTGCTTCGACCGCTGGCCAAAGATTCGCGCAATCGCTCAGAATCGGTGATTCGAATTCCAGCCCTTCCCGCACCGAAAGAATCGCGATGCCGTGACGTCCCAGATCGCCGCTGACGAGGACCGCGTCGCCCGGCTGCACGGATGCGGGGCCGATCGTCTTTTCGAAACTCGACCCCTTCACATTCGTCTCGATTACGCCAATGCCCGACGTATTAACGAAAATGCCATCGCCTTTACCTTTGTCGACAACCTTGGTGTCGCCAGTCACGAGCTTGACGCTCGCGGCGGCCGCGGCTTGCTGCATGGAGTTGACCACCTGGCGCAGCGTTTCCATCTCCAGACCTTCTTCCAGAATGAAGCCGCAGCTCAGATAGAGCGGCCGCGCGCCGCACATCGCGAGATCATTCACTGTGCCGTTGACCGCCAAGTCGCCGATATTACCGCCGGGAAAAATCAGCGGGCGCACGACGAATGAATCTGTAGTAAAGGCCAGCCGCGATCCATTCACGGGAACAACCGCGCCGTCGTGACGCTGCTCCAGCGCAGCGTTCGAAAATGCAGGGATGAAAATCTTTTCGATGAGCTGATGGGTGAGGCGCCCGCCGCCGCCGTGCGCCAAAACAATGCGGTCGTCAGCGACCCGCGGGACCGGACAGCTCAGGTTGAACGAGGTGGTTTTGGCGTCTGCCATAGTGGTAGTAGGCTGCGCACGCGCCCTCCGACGATACCATGGGCGCGCCCAGCGGGTTCTCCGGTGTGCACTTCACCGCGAACGCCGGGCACTCGTGCGGCTTCTTGAGGCCTTGCAAAATTAATCCCGCGATGCATTCGGGCGACTCGCGCGCGGGCTCGCCGGAGAATGGGAAGCGGCGGTTCGCGTCGAATTTCTGGAAGCGCTCGCGCAGCTGGAAGCCGCTGGCGGGAATTTCGCCCAAGCCGCGCCACTGCCGGGGAGCGATCTCGAATACTTCCGTGATCGTTTTCTGCGCCGGGCGATTCCCTTCCCGCCGCACGGCGCGTGCATACTGGTTTTCGACGTCGTGACGGCTTTCTTCCAGCTGGCTGACCGTCATCAGAATGCCTTCGAGAATATCCAGCGGCTCAAAACCGGTGACCACGATTGGGACTTTATACTCGGCCGCGATTGGCACATATTCTTCGAATCCCATGACCGTGCAAACGTGGCCGGCGGCAAGAAATCCCTGCACGACGCAGTTGTCAGATGAAAGCAGCGCCTCCATCGCGGGCGGAACGAGCACGTGAGAGACAAGAATCGAGAAATTCTCTACCCCGTCATGATCGGCTTGCCACACGGACATGGCGTTGGCAGGGGCAGTCGTCTCGAAGCCGACAGCAAAGAACACTACTTGCCGCGCCGGATTCGACTTCGCCAGCTTCAGCGCGTCGAGCGGTGAGTACACGATGCGCACATCTCCGCCCTCGGCCTTCACGTCGAACAAACTCTTCGACGATCCAGGCACGCGCAGCATGTCACCGAACGAACAGAAGATTATTTCCGGGCGTTGGGCGAGGGCAACGGCCTTGTCGATGAGCTCAATCGGGGTCACGCAAACGGGGCAGCCCGGGCCGTGGACGAGCGTGATCTCACGCGGCAGCAGGTCTTCCAACCCATTTTTTACAATGGTGTGAGTCTGGCCGCCGCAGATTTCCATGATGGTCCACGGGCGGGTGACTTTCTGGCGAATCGCGCCCGCCAGCCGCTCGGCCGCCTTCTGATCGCGATATTCACTGAGGAATTTCACCGAGTTCCTCTTTCACTGCACCGAGTTCCTCGAGGTACTGGAAGACGCGCCGCGCCTCGGCTTCGTCGATCACACTGATGGCGAATCCGACGTGGACGAGAACATATTTTCCGACCTCCGCTTCAGGCGTGTAGGCGAGATTGACCTCTTTGCGGATGCCGCCGAAGTCCACCTTGCCGACGCGGAAGGCGATGTCGCCTCCGTCGATGATTTCGACCACACGGCCTGGAACAGCAAGACACATGAGACAACCTCCAACCCGACCCGGCGGCTAAAGCCACCCGCCTTTAAGCACTCGGTGCGGTAAGACTGAAGTCGTACCCTTACCGTTCGTGCTCGCGCTTGCGGAGGAAAACACGCCTAACTCTTCCAGCTCATCACCGCCTGGCCCAGAGCAATGCCGCCATCGTTCGGCGGGACACGCTGGTGCGTATACACCGCAAATCCGCGAGATTCCAAAGCCGCAGACGCCCGTTCGGTCAAATACCGGTTCTGAAAGACGCCGCCGCTCAGAACGACTTGCTTTACGCCTGCGTTTGCGGCGACTTCCAATATCCACTGGACCAGCGCATTATGAAATCGCGCGGCGATTTCGAGGATGGCGATTCCAGCACGCTTGTCCGCCACTAAGGCCCGAATCAGGGGACCCCAATCCCCACTTGGTAAAGGATACGCCTGTTCCGTTCGCAACGCGCCAATTTCATTTTCCAGCAACATGGCCGCCTGCCCTTCGAAGCGGTTCTGCTGTGCTACTCCGGCGATGCTGGCCACGGCGTCAAAAAGGCGGCCCACGCTGGTTGTGGGAACAACATTAATTCGGTTCTCGAGCATATAGCGCACTCGGGAGTCTTCCAATCGGGGTTTCCCCGCCGGTTGTACGCTTGCGTCAGGGTCGGCCGACCCCGCACCCGAGTCCGAGCCGAAGACCTCAAACAGCAAACTCGCGGCTGATCGCCAGCCTTCGCGCACAGCTGCATCGCCGCCAGGCAGGCCAAACGGCCGCAGGTGGGCGATGCGCTCAAAGCGATTGCCTGCGTCATTCGGCGCTACGTAGAAGAACTCGCCGCCCCAAATGGCACCGTCAAGGCCGTAACCGGTGCCGTCCCAGGAGACTCCGAGATATTCGCCCTCAACGCTGTTCTCCGCCGCGCAGGCGGCCACGTGCGCCTGATGATGCTGCACCCGATGCAAGGGTAGGCCGCGTTCTTCGCAGCATCTCTCCGCCCACTGCGTTGACGCGTAGTCAGGATGCAGGTCGCACGCGATCATTTCCGGCTGGAAGCTATAGAGACGACACAGATCGGCAATGGCCTTCTCGAAAGCACCCCGGGCTTCCAGAGTGTCGAGATCGCCAATGTGCTGACTAAGAAAAACGTCCTGGCCAATGCCGATCGCGACGGTATTCTTCAGATGTCCACCGACGGCGAGCACCGGCGGCAGGGAGTGAGCGACGCGGACTCCGAGCGGTGCGTAGCCGCGGGCACGGCGCAGGATGCCGGCTCGTCCGCGCGTCAGCCGCACCACCGAATCGTCACAGGCCCGAACGATAGGGCGATTGTGCATCAAAAAATGATCGGCGATGTCTTTCAGACGCGTGGCCGCCTCTTCGTTCGCAATGCAGATCGGCTCATCGCTGCGATTACCGCTGGTTGCGACCACGGGAAACCGGCACTCTTGCATAAGCAAGTGATGCAGTGGCGAGTACGGCAGCATGACGCCGAGATACGGAGAGCAATGCGCCACATTCCAGGCGATGTCTGTAGCGATCTTGGGCTTAAGGAGTACAATCGGCGCCGCCTGGGACTCCAGCAACTGCACTTCGGCGGGCGAAATTTCGCAGTACTCGCGCACCATTTCGAGCGACGCCATCATGAGCGCGAACGGCTTCTCTTCGCGATGTTTGCGCTGCCGCACCCGCCCCACCGCCGTTGCGTTGCGCGCATCCACCAGAAGTTGAAACCCTCCAAGGCCTTTCAGCGCGACGATTTCGCCCTGCAAGAGGGCTTCCGCTACATCTTCGATCGTGCTACTCAGCTTTGGCCCGCAGACTGGGCACGCATTGGGTTGAGCGTGAAAGCGGCGATTCGCAGGATTCTCGTATTCCTCGCGGCAGGCGGGGCACAGCAAGAAATCGCGCATCGTGGTGTTCGGGCGGTCGTACGGAATGTCGACGACGATCGTGTAACGCGGGCCGCAGTTGGTGCAGTTGGTAAAGGGATATTCGAAGCGGCGGTTTTCGGGATCAAACAATTCTTCGCGGCACTGGCTGCAGGTCGCAAGGTCGGGAAGAACGTTGACGGACTTGCCATCGTCCGAGTCGCTGGCGAGAATCTCGAACCGGTCCGCGCCCTCCGTAGCAATCCACGACGATTCGCGCACCGTCACCACCGAGGCTTGCGGTCGCTCCCGTTCGAGCCTCTGCTCAAAGAGCAGCAACTGATCGGCCGGACCCTCGACTTCGACCACGAGGCCCGACGAGGAATTCAGCACCCAGCCGGTGAGCGACATCTCCGTCGCCAGGCGGTAGACGAATGGACGGAATCCGACGCCCTGCACCGCTCCGCGCAGCGTGATGCGCAGGCGTTTGGTCGCAGATTTTGCGGCAACGGTCATAGCCCCGTCAGAATCGAAGACGACCGTTGTGATTGTAAGACCTAGAGGAGCGCTGATTCCACCTGACCGGACCGTGCGCAGGCGCGTCTCGCTCTAGGCCACCGTGTGGGCTGGCCAACTTCTCTTCTTGCTGCGCATCAGCCGCGCAACGTGAGCACTGGACAATGCGCGCCGGCAATCACGTGACGCGCGGTCGACCACGGCAGGTGCGTGGTGCCAACTTCCGCCGCTGGGCGCGCGCCGAGCACAATCAGGTCGGCTTCGCGCTCCGATGCCATTCTGAGGATCTGCTCAGCCGCGCGGCCAAATTCGACCACCGTCTCAGGTGCATACTGCAGTGCAGCTTCCTTTGGAATCAGATCCCGCAAGCGTCCAACGGCATCCTCGATCGGCCCCGGGCGGCTCCCCAACTGGGTGTAGTCCTCGATCACGTGTAGCAATGTCAGCCGTGACTCAAACGACTCGGCCAGAGACACCACTGCCTTTGCGTTGGCCGCCGCGTTGGGCTCGAAATTCGTGGCAAACAGCAGCTGTTGCAGCTCCAGCTCGGGCGGAGCGAGGTCTCGCCGGTCGACGGGAAGCGTAGGCAACTTGGCCCGACCCGAGACCTTCGGACCCACGGTCAGCACCGGGCATGGCGCACGGCGAAGGATGCTCTCCGCCACCGAACCCAGGAGCAGTCGGCCAAATCCAGTACGGCCATGCGTGCCCACTACGATGAGATCAACCTCATTTTGCTGAATGATGCCCTCGAGGCACGACCATACCGGGCCGTGACCAACGTGGTTGCGGTGCGTGATCCCTTCACATCGCACCGATATCTGTTCTAGCTTCTCCTTCGCATCGAAATGTGCGGAGTCGTAAATCGTACCCATACTGACGTAGTCGACTCCTCCGGTTGCCATCAGCAGCGTGGTATCGGAGAGAATGTGCGCCGCATGCAGAGTGCTGCCAAAGCGCCGGCAGATGGCCGTCGCATAAGGCAAGGCTGCTTCAGAAATTGGTGAAAAATCGGTGGCAAACAGGACATTCCTGACCGTAAAGCCGGCAGGCTGCGACCCATGAGTCGTGACTTTCTTTTCTTCCACGGGTGCCATAGGACACCTCCCACTTCCCCGGCTTGAGGATGGCATTTTCGGTCTTCATTCGGTATGGCCGGTGTCACCGGGTCTTGTGATTGGAGTCACGGGAACGCCGGCAGGAGCTTGTTTTCAAGAAGATAGCCAGACTGGTATAAGGACCATGGCGCGGCCGTACTGGCCACCGGCAAACCTCTTGAGATGCCCACTAAATCCCGATATTTTCGCTCCGGAGAGCGTCCTTGTAGGCCTCGCGTGCCGCGGTGGCTTCAGTATGGGCGTCGTGCTCGCGGAAGTGAGCAGCGTCCCAGCGCTCCCACGCAGTCATCGAGTGGTCTTCCGTAGCCAGAGCCTCTTCGGCGCGAATGGCGTCCACCCAGGCATCGACTGCGCTTTTGTACGCGAGGCGTAACTGGTCGAGATTCTCTATGCTCATAGGCAAGGCAGCTTAAACGCCGTCCGGCGCCTCGTCAATTGGGAGGAACCAAGATTTCTCCGAAAATTAACGATGCAGGCGGCCCAACTGCTGCCGACTTACTGAGCAAAGCCATCGGCCTGCGTGACGGCACCGACGGCGACAGTGTGGTCAATGTAGACGCGGCCGGCGTCGAGAGCTTTACGATCCAGCTCGAGCAACGCCGGATTCTTAACCTTCGCCTCCAGCACTTTCATCGCAGTCGCGGATGACAGGCACTCCGTCTCTTCGAGCAAAGCACCCATCATGACCACATTTGCCACTTTGGCAGACCCAAGCTTGTCCGCGATTTCCGACGCCGGGATGCAGATCACCTGAGCGTGTTCGATCTGAACATCTTCCGGCAACCGCTCGCGTCCGTAGAGGATGGTGCCGCCGGGCGCGACTTGCGCAGCAAATTTGCGCAACGAGATCTCATTCATCGCGATCAGAACATCCGGGCGCGAAAGGAGCGGCGATCCGATTCGCTCTTTCGACAGACAGACGTGGCAATGGGCGCTGCCCGAACGCATCTCCGGGCCGTAAGACGGCAGCCAGCTGACTTCCAGACCTTCGCGCATGCCCATCTCGGCCAGTAGCTGGCCGAGCAGCAGTACACCCTGCCCGCCGAAACCGGCGATCTTGATGCCCATTTCGCGGAAGTGATGCTGCCGGCCCGGCACCATGCCTTCAGCCGCAGCCTTGCGTTCCCCGCTGACAATTTCCTCCACCGTCTTGTGCGGCGGGGCGTTATTGTTGGGAATCTCCACCTTGCGGTCGCGATAGACGTTCAGCGGGAAGTTAGGAATCATCTTCTCGCCTACCCACTTGCGCGCTTCCACCGGATCCTTGCCCCAGATCGTCGGGCAGGGAGAAAGAATTTCGACGAACGTAAAGCCGGCGCCATTCTTTTGCAACTCGAGCGCCTTGCGCACTGCCCGCCGCGCTTTCATGATGTTTTTGTTGTCTGAGAGGGCGACGCGCTCGATGTAGACCGGGGCTTCAAGGGAAGAAAGCAGTTCGCACACGTGCAGCGGAAACCCTTCGTTGACCGGACGCCGGCCCCATGGCGATGTCGTGCTGCGCTGCCCCACGAGTGTAGTCGGCGCCATTTGCCCGCCAGTCATGCCATAGATCGCATTGTTGACGAAGAACACCGTGATCTTCTCGCCGCGATTGGCGGCGTGCACGATTTCCGCGGTTCCGATCGCAGCCAGATCGCCGTCTCCCTGGTAGGCAATGACGATCTTGTCCGGGCAGGCGCGCTTCAGCCCGGTCGCTGCCGCCGGGGCACGGCCATGGGCCACCTGCACATTGCCGACGTCGAAATAGTAGTAGGCGAAGACCGAGCAGCCCACGGGGCTGACCAGAATCGTCTCGTCCTGCACGCCCAGGTCTTCGAGCGCCTCGGCGATCAGCTTGTGGACGACGCCGTGGCCGCAGCCGGGACAGTAATGGGTCTGATGTTTGAGATCAGACTTCCGCTCGTACTCCGGATAGAACAGTTTCGACTTCTCATGCACGACTTCATAGTTGTCGGTCGCCACCTTGGGTTCCTCCGCCGGTTCGACGACTTGGATCGTGTCTTGCAATGCCATAGCTAGCTCCCTGCCCGGCCATTACACCGAAGCTGGAATCTGCTCCTCAATCTTCACCACTAATTCCTCGACGGTCGGCACATTGCCCCCGACTCGCCCATAGAAGTCGATGGGCTTCGTTCCATTGAGCGCCAGGCGGACATCTTCGACCATCTGGCCGTTGCTTAGTTCAACGACCAGAATCTTCTCCGCCCGCGCCGAGCAAGCAGCCAACTCCGTCGACGGGAACGGCCATAACGTGATCGGCCGGAATAATCCCGCCTTGATTCCCTGCTTGCGCGCCTGGTCCACGGCCGAGCGCAGCACGCGCGAAACAATGCCGAAGCCCACTAGAATCAATTCCGCGTCCTCGGTGCAGTATTCTTCGCAGCGGGTCTCGGTCTGCTGGCAGCGGATATATTTCGCTTCCATGCGGCGCTGGTGCTCTTCCAGTTCATCGGGTTCGAGCACGATCGAGCTGATCATGTTCTTGCGCGTGCCCGCAGTTCCCTGCACCGCCCACGGCTTTGGCGGGGCGAGGATTTCGCGGTATTCAAGGTTGAGCGGCTCCATCATTTGCCCAACGAAACCATCGGTCAGGACGATGGCCGGATTGCGGTACTTGTCAGCAAGTTCGAAGGCAAGGATCGTAAGGTCGGCCATCTCCTGCACCGAAGCTGGCGCAACGACGATGTTGCGATAGTTGCCGTGGCCTCCGCCCTTGACCATGGCAAAGTAGTCGCTTTGCTCGGGGGCGATGTTGCCGAGGCCGGGACCTCCGCGCATGATATCAACGATCACGCAGGGCAGCTCGGAACCGGCAAGATAGGAGATGCCCTCCTGCATCAGGCTGAGTCCCGGGCCGGAGGAGGCCGACATGGCGCGCACTCCCGCCGAGGCCGCCCCATAAACCATGTTGATGGCGGCGGTCTCGCTTTCAGCCTGCACGAATGTGCCGCCGACCTCGGGAATGTACAGGGCCGCCGCTTCTGCGACTTCGCTCGCCGGCGTTATGGGGTAGCCGTAATACGCCCGGCAACCCGCCAGCACTGCGCCCTTGATGACCGCAACGTTGCCTTTACAAAGTTGCCGCATGTTGCTCTCCTGGAATTTCTCGTGGAGCGACGGGCTTGTACGGGGCGAGCCGCCGGTACACCGTGATCGCGCCCGGCTCCGGACAGCAATAGAAACAAATGCCGCATCCGGTGCAGTCGTGCCCGATGTAGCGCGCCGGGTGCACGCCGTAGGCGCTCAGCTCCGGCGCCAGCTCCAGGCACTTCGGCGGGCACGACTCCACACACAGCCCGCATCCTTTGCACTCCTCAACATTGACGGTGACGTTGCCGCGCGCCGCTTCCGCTTTGGATGGGCTAGACATATTCGGCTGACCTCGTCGCAGCCGCTTGTGCCTTCAAGTACTCCGGCTTGGGATGCTGCAACCACTTGGTTTTTTCGCAGTACTCGTACAGTTCTGCACGAAACTTGGGATGCGCGATCTCGATCAGAGCCTTGGCCCGTTCGCGAATCGACTTGCCGTGCAGATACGCCACACCGTATTCGGTGACGACGTAGCGGACCAGGCCGCGCGAAGTCACGACTCCCGCCCCGGGATCGAGCATAGGCACAATCCGCGAGATGGTTCCCTGCTTTGCCGTCGACGAGATTGCAATGATCGGCTTGCCGCCCTTCGAATGCGAGGCCCCGCGCAGGAAGTCCACCTGCCCGCCAATGCCCGAGTAGAACTGGTTGCCGATCGAGTCCGAGCAGACCTGGCCGGTCAGATCGACCTGCAGGGCGGAGTTGATCGCGATCATGTTGTCGTTGCGCGCAATCAGGATGGGATCGTTGGTGTAGGCGGTGGGGTGAAACTCGAAGATGGGATTGTTGTCCATGAAATCGAACAGCCGCTTGGTTCCCAGGGCAAATCCCAGAATGATTTTGCGCGGTTTGAAGTTTTTGCGGGCGCCGGTGATGACGCCGGCTTCAATCAGCGGAATCGCGCCGTCAGAAACCAGTTCGCTGTGCACTCCGAGATCTTTGCGGTCGGCCAGCAGGGGCAATACCGCATCCGGAATGCCTCCAATGCCAGTCTGCAGGACGGCCCCGTCTTCAATCAGCCCGGCCACGTTGCGGGCGATGGCGACCTGCAGGTCGGTGACGATCGACTTTTTCATGACGCATAGCGGCCGCGACGACTCGACAAACGCATCAATGTCACTGACATGAATGAAGCTGTCGCCGTAGGTGCGCGGCATGTTGTCGTTGATCTGGGCCACGACATACTGCGCGCATTGCGAGGCAGTCAGGGTCGTATCCACGCCCACACCAAAGCTGCAGAAGCCGTGCGAGTCGGGAGGAGAAACCTCGATCAGCGCCACGTCGATCGGCATCGCCCCGCTCTCGAACAGTTCTTCGATTTCGCTCAGATAGATGGGAGTGTAGTCGGCGCGGCCGTCATTAATGGCCTCACGCACGTTTCCGCCGATGAACATCGCGTTATGCCGGAAGTGGCCGGCCATTTCCGGGGCGACGTAGGGCGCGCAGCCCATGGTCATCATGTGCACGATTTCCACGTCATAAAGATCGGGCGCCCGGCGCATCAGCGCCTCGACCAGTGTCTCCGGTTCGGCGCAGCCCGGCTGGATGTATACGCGCATCCCCGATTGCACGCAACGCAGCGCCTCGTCGGCAGTCTTCAGCCTTCTCTTGTAATCCATTTCCCACGACATCGACATTGCTTCTTCCCCTTAACGGACGCGCAGCTCAGCCTCTTCCTGCGCCGCGCGCGCAACTGCCTCTTCATACCCCACAGAAGCATAGTAAATGGCACGGTCGAAAAACATCTCGAGCATCTGCAGAAGTTCCAGTTCGCCCATGATTTCCACGGCGCGGTCCATAACCGCTTCGCTCTTGAGGAACTCCCAGAGGTTTTCCTTGGTCAGGACGACGGCCTGGATGACCTCGCTGAGCGGGATCTTCTGGCCGGCACGGCGCGCTCCGATCTCACGGTAACGATGTTCGATGTCCAGTTCATTCTTGCCCAGCAGCCACTCGCCCAGGTGGCGATAGATTTCGTACACGCGTTCCCGCAGCTCATGCGGCGGGATACAGCGAAAATGGGTCACCTGCGGGCTGGTTTGGACTCTTTCCTCCAGTCCATTGGCGAGCGCATCAGCATGGGATTCGATCAGGCGGACCAATCTGTAGGAGAACATCATACTCACCCCCTTCGGCTACTACGCGGGCGGCTTTAGACCCCGACCTTTAAAGCCGCGTCCTGGCTGGTCCAGCCCTCGACCGGCACCTTACCGGCTTCCACCGACGGTTCCAGCGTCTGCGGGACGGTGATGGCGCGCGAAATCATGCATCCGGCTTTCGCCCGCCGCAGCAATGCCAACCCCGCTTCCCGCTGCTCCTCCAACGGTACGGTTAGGCGGGGACGGATCAGAATTTCGCTGAAGTTGCAGCCAGCTGTCCGGCTGCGACGCACGCAGCCCTCGATCTCGACCTCGAGATCGGTGAAGTCAAAATGGGCGCTGCGCGCCACCTCGTGAAACGTGGTCGTGAAGCAGCCGGCCAGGGCGCAAAGCAGCAATTGCTCCGGAGTCCAGCGGCCCTGCAGGCCGCCCAGTTCCGCGGCCTCGGAGAAATGAATCGTGTTGGGAGAGGACTCGCACTTGGCCAGTCCCGTGCGGCCTGAAGTCCACCAGGCCGAAACGCGATAGGTATATTCAGCAGCCATAGTTCACTCCTGGCGCTCTGCTGGCGCCCTTCCATCTCAGGTGGTGAGTGAGAAGATCACCGTAATGGTGGTCTCCACCTCAACCGGTTGGCCGTTCAAAAGGTACGGTTTGTAACGCCATTGCTGGACGGCACTAATCGCCGCCGGCACCAGCATGGGGTGGCCGCTCACCAACTGCAGGTTCTTGATGGCGCCGTTGGTGTCGATGATCGCCGTCAGGATGACTTCACCCTGCACTCGTGCCGCCCTGGCGAGCGGTGGATACACCGGCTCGACGCGATGAATGAGCAAGCCTTTGGTCACGCCCTGAGAAATGCGCACCCGTTGCGGCAGGGCCAGTTTCGGGACAGCGGCCATGCTCGACGTGGCGCTCACGATACCTCCGATCACGCCTCCGAGTTGCCCGCCCGGAATCCCTCCCGGGACTCCTCCGACTACTCCACCGGTGGCAGGCATCGGAGGCGGCGCTTCTTCTTCCTTGATCATTTGGACCTTCTGCGGAATCCTGGCGGGTGTGCGCAATTGCCCGCTCGAAAGCATATCCGTCTGAATCTGCTTGATTACCCTCTGAACCTGCTCCGCTGCGGCCGGAGGAGGCGGGGGCGGCGGGGGTGGCGGCGCCACCAGGAAGGTCAACAATTGTGCTTTGGGCAGGGTCTCAGTAAACACCAGCGGTGTAATCAACAATGCCGAGACCAGCAAAACATTCACAATAAACGAGGTTGTGGTCGCCAAAGCCTTCCGCTTGCGCTGTTGTCCAAATTCCAGCAGGCTGTCGGAAAACATGGGCCGTGGCGGCAGTTTCGGCCCAATCACGAGTTCCGCCCGTGGCAACACTGCGGCTGCAGGTCGGCTGGACGGTTGGGCTTGCTTAGCCTCTGTTTCGCCTACTGGCGGTTCGTGGATGTCGATTGTGCCTTTCATTTGCAGCCTCCCCAACCCGCCGGCCTGGTTTGGCTCGGCGCTATAGCGAGACGTGGCCCCAGCGGTCACATCTCTTGTTATCCGTAACTTATCTTCTGCGATGGCAAGCCCTGGGCAAATGGCCCACGTCACGTTTATCGGTGATCCGAATCACGGTTTTACGGTTCTGCGCAAACCAAAGTAACTTCAGGGGATGAGAACAAGGCGAGGATCGAAAAACGGGGTCAGGAATGTGCGCCAGCACGCGAAGAAGAAGCAAAAGCCGAGGAGGCCGATCCGTTTACAACAGATGCGAGGGAGAATAGGCCGAGAGACGGAAACGCGTCAGGGCATTTCCTCCTCCGCGCTGATTAACGTTGTAGGACGATGGAGCGGGAGACCGGGATCGAACCGGCGACATCCAGCTTGGGAAGCTGGCGTTCTACCGCTGAACTACTCCCGCTCATTTACGACTCAACTGGTGAGACTGGAAAAGATCCTTCGCAAACTGCGCTCAGGATTTCGCCAGCAGGCTCCCGCTTCGCTCACGCCTGCTAGACGGCTCAGGCTGGCGTTCTACCGCTGAACTACTCCGGGCACTGCCGTAAGCTTATCACCGTAAGGCGTCGCTCTCAACTCTGCCAGCATCTGTCGAGCGTCGTTCGCCCCCACAGCCCCTTCGACGCCCTGCGCTTGCTCAGGGCAGGCTGAAGAGCGGCGGCTGCCCCTACATGAATCCGGGTAGCGATTCGTGCTTTAATAATCCGGCCGCAGTTCACATTTCTCTGTGTAACGTCCGGGACGCCATGCCCAAATCTGACTCCGCCGGTTCCCGCCGCAGCTTCTTGCAGACGGTGATCGCTACCGGCGCTGCCACGACGATTTACCCCGCCCTGAGCGCGAGCCGCGCGATCGCCCAACCTGGGGAAACCGCGGGGTCTGAACTCAAGCCGTTCGAGCTGGAGGAGATGACGATCGGAGAGTTGCAGGAGGGAATGAAGTCGGGACGACTTACCGCGCGATCGCTGGTGGAAAAGTATTCGACCCGCATCGCCGAGATCGACAAGCAAGGCCCCGTGATCAATGCAGTCATTGAAACGAATCCCGACGCCGAAGCGATTGCCGACGCACTGGATCGGGAACGCAAGGCTAAGGGCCCGCGCGGACCATTGCATGGTATTCCGGTGCTGATTAAAGACAACATCGACACCGCAGACCGCATGATGACCACAGCCGGGTCGCTGGCATTAGTGGGATCGAAACCTCCCAAAGATTCTTTTGTCGCGCAGCAGCTGCGCGCGGCGGGCGCGGTGATTCTAGGCAAGACGAATCTGAGCGAGTGGGCGAACATTCGTTCCAGTCACTCGACCAGCGGATGGAGCGGGCGCGGCGGCCTGACCCGCAATCCCTACGCTCTCGACCGAAATCCCTGCGGGTCGAGTTCGGGTACCGGAGCGGGCATTTCCGCGAACCTGGCGGCAGTCGGGATCGGGACGGAAACCGATGGCTCAATCGTCTGCCCCTCGTCGTCGAACGGTCTGGTCGGGATCAAGCCGACCGTGGGGCTCGTCAGTCGCAGCGGGATCATTCCAATTTCACACACCCAGGATAGCGCCGGGCCTATGTGCCGCACCGTGCGCGATGCGGCAATTCTGCTGGGTGTGCTGGCAGGTGTGGATCGCGATGATATTTCCGTTTTCATCCTGGACTGGCGCGGTCTCAACGACTATTCCCAATTCTGCGATCCGAACGGATTGAAAGGCGCGCGCATCGGCGTCGCACGAAAATATTTCGGATTTAATGATGCCGTCGATGCGCTCATGGAACAGGCGCTCGGCGTTCTCAAGAAGCAAGGCGCGACGTTGGTCGATCCCGCCGATATTGAGACGCTCGGGAAGTTCGACGAGAGCGAGTTACTGGTTTTCATGTACGAGTTGAAAGCCGACTTAAACGCGTATCTGGCGCGTCTGGGTCCGGCCGCGCCGGTACGAACTTTGAAGGACGTTATTGATTTCAACGAGCGCAATCGTCAGAAAGAAATGTCTTACTTCGGACAGGACTTATTTGTGAAGGCGGAAGCTAAAGGTCCTTTGACCGAGAAGGAGTACACCGATGCGGTCACGAAGAATCACCAGTTGGCGCGCACCGATGGCATCGACGCGCTCATGGACAAGCACCAACTGCACGCCATCGTGGCGCCCACCGGTGGTCCGGCCTGGCTGACCGACCTCATCAATGGCGATCACCAGGCTGGAGGCAGTTCGAATGCGGCAGCCGTGGCCGGATATCCCAATATCAGCGTACCTGCGGGGTTCATCTCGGGCTTGCCGGTAGGAATTTCTTTCTTCGGCCGCGCCTGGAGCGAGCCCACGCTGATCAAACTGGCTTACTCATTCGAACAGGCGACCAAGGCACGGCAGGCGCCGAAGTTTCTCCCGTCGGTTGGGTGACCTGGTTGGGCGGAAGGCCATGCCCGCATGGATGTAAAGTTAGGCAAAGCAGATGGCAATCGCTCCTGGACAACCTACAATTGAAAGAGAACCGGAGGTGCTTATGGCCAGACTCCGCTGGTGTGGCTCCGCGCTCCTGCTTCTGGCTTCGTGCCTTGCCTTTGGGCAGAATACCGGAGGCTATATCACGTATTTTCCTAACCAAGAGTTACGTGTCCGACCGTTGCCTTCGCTCATGGCCCGCTCCCACGATCCCTCCGATGTGCTGCTGAGCTCGCTCGACACCATCGTCAACGACCCCAGCGTCTGCTGCGGCAAAGATTCTGCGCTGGAGGACCGGGCCACTGCGGCTAATCCCCTGTCGGTGAGAGAAATCGCTTCCAAAGTGGACGGGAGATGGTTGTTAAGCGATGGCCGTCCAATCATGGTCACGACCGATGTTTTGTCTTTGACGCCGGGACTTGACTTGTCTTACTGGATCCTTGGCCATCTGCTGCAGAAGCATGCCATGCTCATGGTGTGGGGATCGCACCTCTATGTGGTCTACGGCGCGGTATACGATGAGACGGTCGCCTCCGACGGTACCGGGAATGCGTACATGATTCACAAGCTCCTGTTGCTGGACACGCGATACTCTGATTCGCGGCGGGAGGTTACGTTCAATCGCGACACCGATGACTGGAGCAAGGTACAGGGAATGCTTTCGCTGGACTGGAAACCACAGTGAGTCAATTTTTCCTTTCTAATTATTCTTATCCTCCGCTTTTCGCATGTTAGTCTGTAAGTAAGAGGGGGTAATATGACCAACCTGAACAAGGTAGTCACTTCCCTGCGGAGTGAGTATGCCCGTCTCGGAAAAGAGATGGAGCGTGTAGGGAAAGCATTAAACGCCCTCGGCCACGTCAGCGGCAATGGGTTCAAGCGCACGAAACGTGTCTTGAGCAAGGACGCCCGCCGGCGGATCGCCGAGGCGCAAAGGCGACGCTGGGCGAAGGTGCGGAAACAAGCCGCCGCCTAGCTCGTCAAGTCGTACTGCACTATCTTCGCAAGCACCGCGGACGCCTCGTTCGTAACTTCTCCCAGAATGTGCGGACGGGGCTAGCGGGGCTAAGGCGGGTGAAAAATTAGTCTTGTCTTTCGGGATTTACGTCCAGCGGAACCATTTCAGGGCCAGCACGAAAGAAATCCCACCCCAGAGAATCATCACCAGTAAGCGCGGCCATTGGTGCAGGATCGGCGTGCCTTCGAGAATGCAGGCGCGGAGGGCGTCGTTGAGCGCTGTGAGCGGCAGGGCCTTGATCAGCGGATGAATCACCGCCGGAAAGCGCTCGTAGGAGAAGAACACGCCGGAGAAGATCCACATCGGCATCATGACCAGATTGATCAGACCGCTGATGGATTCGATTTTCTGCGCGCGGCTGGCAGTGAGCAGGCCGATGCCGCCGAACGTCAGCGAGCCCAGACCGGCGATCAGCGCAATGGCGGCGAGCGATCCCAGCACGCGCATGTGAAACAGCAGAATGCCGAATACCAGGAGCAGGCCGACTTCGAGCACCATCAGCACCAGGCGGCTGGTCATGATCGCCAGCAGAAAATCTCCGCGGCGCATGGGAGTGCCGATAAACCGCTTCAGCAGCTTGCGTTGGCGCATATCGACCAGCGCGAAGCCGATGCCCCACATGCCGGAGTTCATCAAGTTCATGCCCAGCAAGCCGGGTATGAGGAAATCGATGTAGCGCGAGCCAGGTTCGGAGGAAGCTGTGGCAGTCGTGGCGACCGCGTCTTTGCGGCCCGCGGCAGCCTGGAGGGCATCGTTGACTTCGGTCTTGGCCAGCACGCTCTCCGGCCGCGCCGGATCGTAGCGGTAGGCAAAACCTCCCTTGCCGTCGGAGGCAACGACCAGGTCATATTTTCCCAGACGAAAGCCGGTCTCGGCTTCCTGTTGCGGCAATACGTGCGGCCTGAACAGGTCATGCTGTGGCGAATTGGCGAGCATGACCTGCAGGTTGCCTGCTGGGTCCACGATCGCAACCGAGACGGCGTCGGCCGGCTTGTTGCGGAATGCGATGCCGAGGCCAACGGCCAGCAGCAGCGGAAACGCGAAGACCCAGAAGACCACCTCCGGCTCGCGCTTCAGTTCGAGCATGCGCGCCATCAGCAGGTGCCAATACCCCGACCAGCGGCCGTTGCGGCGCGGAGGAGTGGCCGTCGACCTTGTCGTTATAGCCGGAGTTTGTTGGGCAACCGTCATTCGAAGCCATCCTCAGAAACTTCCTCTCGCCAAGGATTCCGCAGATTCACACGAATTAAATCGTGTCTCCTGGTCTTATCCGTGAAAATCCGCGTAATCCGTGGCTGAGAAGTCCGTTATTCATCCCGCAGATGCCGGCCCGTCAGCCGAACAAACACGTCTTCCAGACTTGCCTGGCGCGTGGTCAGATGCTGCAATTCGCTTCCTCTCTGGCCCACGGCTTCGAGCAGCGCCGGGATCGTGAGGTGAGGTTCTTTCACGTTCAGAGCAATCACGCCTGAGTCCTCGCGAACGGATTCCACGCTGGGCAAGCCGCGCCAGGCTTGTAACGATGCACCGTCGGAATTGCCGCTGGTGGAGAACTCGACCACGTGGTGCCCGCCGAGCCGCTCGATCAAATCGGCGGGCGAGCCTTCGGCGATGATCTGGCCATGGTCCACAATGGCCAGCCGGTCGCAAAGGCGCTCGGCTTCGTCCATGTAATGAGTCGTCAGCAAAACGGTGCCGCCGTCCTGCTGAAACTGGCGAATGATGTCCCAGAGCTGCCGCCGGCTCTGCGGATCGAGGCCGGTCGTGGGCTCATCGAGAAACAAAATCTTCGGATTGCACACCAGAGCCGTCGCGACCGCCAGCCGCTGTCGCTGTCCGCCCGAAAGCTTGCCGACCCAGGCGTCGGCCTTCTCGGTGAGCTGCAGTTCTTCCAGCACTTCGTCGGAGGAGCGGGGCTCGCGATAGAAGCTGGCGAACAGTTCAATAGTCTCGCGCACGCTCAGCTTTTCCGACAGCCGCGTTTCCTGCAAGGAGATTCCCAGCCACTCGCGCATCTCGCGCTCGTTCTCGTGCCAGGTGTGGCCGAAGATGAACACCTCGCCCGAAGTGGGCGCAAGCAGGCCCTCCAGGATTTCGATGGTCGTGGTCTTCCCCGCCCCGTTCGGCCCCAGCAGGCCGAAGCATTCGCCGGCCTGGATTTCCAGGTTCAGCCCGCGGACGGCTTCGACTTTGCTGTCGTAGGTCTTGCGCAAGTCGCGGCACTGGATGGCGGCAGCCACGCAGGCATTTTAACGCACCGTTTCGTCATCGGCTTTCCCATCGGGTCTCTCAGCAGGCCTCTCATCGGCCAGCGGTGAAACGTTCCTGCCGGGGCTGACGATTCAGGCCGAACGGCAAAAGTGGACTTCACTCGGAGGCAACGCCCTCGGCAAGAATCAAGCGGCTCTTGGTGGCGCGCTGCCGGATCGGCGCGATCGCCTGATAGGCTGGCGAGTTGTACCAGCTACGCGCTTGCTCCATGCTGTCGAAACCCAGAACCACGATATAACCCTTCGGCGCTTCGCCCTCCAGAGTCTCGATCTTTCCGCCGCGAACGACATAGTGGCCATGGAAAGCCGCGATGATTCCCGGCACCCTCTCTGCATACTCTTTCGTGGCATTGGGATCGGGGTCCGTCCTCTCGACTTCGGCGATGACATATGCAGGGCGCGTCTTGACTTGCTGCGCATGAATCAGCCTCGCGCCGGCAACGCCCATAGAAACGCCTGCCAGTAGCGCCAGCACCACTTTGTGATTGGTTTTCACGAGCTCATCCTCCTCCGTGTACGTGTGCGAACGACCAAACCATAGATGTAAACTAGGTGGCGAATGGGGTTCGGTCAAGAACGCACAATTTTGAGACATACTACCCAGCTGGATACCAGGGAGAATGCCCGATGCGGAAGATCGGGATCGAAACGGCTCGCGAATGCCCTTGCGAATATGCTCTTCGCTATATCGGCGGCGCTTGGAAAATCCTCATCGTTGCGCATCTGGTTCGAGGCAAAATTCGTCGCCACGCGGAGCTAAGACGACTCCTGCAGGGGATCACACCCAAAATACTCACGCAGCAACTTCGCGAACTGGAGCGCGACGGCCTCGTGCAGCGAACGGTGTATGCGGAAGTCCCGCCCAGGGTTGAATACCGCCTTACGCCGCTCGGCGAAACCCTGCTACCCGTTCTCGAAGCCATGTACGCCTGGGGCAAACAAACCCGCGAAGGGCGGACATTTGCGTGTAGTGAAACAAACGCAAAATCCCATGGGAAATCGGGGCGGAAGCTTAACCCTCAGCCGCTTCCGGTTTCGATCCAGAAGGCAGCAAGAGCTCCTGGATCTGCAGACCGCCTTTAAAGAGCCACCTAGCCATTAGAGAGAGACTTATGATTCGCGTAATGAGGAAGGCGATCTCAATCAGGTAGCGGTGACGCCAGTATTGCCAATACTCGACGTCGCTCGACGAAGTGATCTCATGACCGACATAGTGCCGGAAGCCCAGGATCTCGGACGGCAAGTAAGACACCTCGATGAGCACGTATAGTGTCAGCAGCAGGGCGAGTGAGCGGCTGGCCAGTGTTACAGCGTCTTCTCGAGACATGAAGCACCTCCACGAGGAATGATGCTGCTAAAATACCGCATCGCTGCACAGCATTGCAGCATCTTTCCATGCGGGTTCTTATGCGCATTCTCCAGCGCGGCTTCACTTGACGGCGTTCCCTCTAAGACGCCCGGGTGTCGTTGAGACCAGTGGCCAGTCGTCAGTGGCCAGTTGCCAGAAAAATGGAAAGGGGCCGCCATGCTGCGCAGAATCTGCGTATTGCTGTCTCTATTTGCACTGACTCTAAGCGCCTTCGCGCAGGAGTCACGCCATTTCACTTTTCATTACGATTTCACAGTCAAGAATCTGCCAGCCGGGAAGAAGGTTCGCATCTGGATTCCCGCGGCGCAGTCCGACGCATGGCAGGAAGTGAAGGTTGTCTCTACGCAGGGCAGTATGCCTCTGACCAAAACCCGTGAATCCAGGTTTGGCAATGAGATTTACTACGCAGAAACCCTTCGCACCCATCCGGTCGATTTGCACTTTGAGATCGAGTACGACGTCGTACGGCACGAGCGCAGCGCATTCACTCCCGCTGGTCGCATGGTTCTTACAACTGCGCTAACTTCCAGAGAGAGAAAAGAAGACCTGCAGCCCGACGCGCTCGTCCCTATTACCGGCCTGCCCGCCGACTTGGCGGTAAAAGTGACGGCTGACAAGAACGGGCCGCTCGAGAAAGCGCGCGCTATTTACGACTACGTCTTCACCACCATGCGCTACGACAAAACCGGCACCGGCTGGGGACGCGGCGATGTGCTCTACGCCTGCGACGCGAAAAAAGGCAATTGCACCGACTTTCATTCTCTGTTCATCGCCATGGCGCGCTCGCAGGGCATTCCGGCGCGCTTCGAGATCGGATTTCCCTTGCCGCCCGACAAGCATTCCGCCGAGATCGCCGGCTATCACTGCTGGTCGGATTTCTACATCAAGGGCATGGGATGGATCCCCGTGGATATTTCCGAAGCGTGGAAGCATCCCGAGAAGCGCGATTATTTCTTCGGATCGCACGATGTGAACCGCGTGCAGTTCAGCATGGGCCGCGACTTGCGGCTGAGTCCCGCGCAGGACGGGAAGCCGCTGAATTATTTCGTCTATCCCTATGTCGAAGTGGATGGGCAGGAGTGGCCGAACGTGTCGTTGGCCCTTTCGTTCGCCGATGTGGGATCGACGGTAGCGGCAAAATAGAGGCGAAGCCGCTAATTTAGCCCCGCCCAGGTCGCACCTGGCCCAGGATCGCCGGGCTGAGGCGGCATCGGCGGAGGGACCGGCTGCGCGGGATTTGGCCCATTGGCCGGCTTGGGCACATTCTCCGGATCTTCCCCGGGCCGCCGCAGGCTCGGCGCATTGGAGGGATGTTCTTCCTGCTGCTTCTTGGCCTCGACGTCCTGGTCGGGCTTGTGCAGGATCACTTCCTTCTCGGTGCGAACGATCTTCTCGCCGCCAACCTTCATGGTTTCGACGCGCACGACTTCATCGTTCACGATGCGGACAAAATCCACGTCCTGGGGCGGCTGGCCGTAGATCCACTCTTCGTATTCGGTCTTGCCGTCGTTCTCGCGCACTTTTTTCGGCGGCCGGCCTTTGGCATGCAGCACCATCTCTGAATCCATGCCGACCAGCACATGGTGCGCCTGAATGGCTTCCTTCACCTTCGGCGGCAAAGTGTTGAGATAAGCCTGCTCCTTATTGCGGGCGCTGAAATCGAGCACGGGAAGCAGCAGATCGCGCAACTGCTGCGCGGTCATTTCCGGAACATACTTGTCGAAATAAATCTCCAGATACGATCCGTGAGGATTCTTCACCCGCTCACTCTCCTGCGGAGTGACGTCCTGCCCGTAGGCACCCGTGACCTCGATGTGCTGGTACCACTTCTTGCGCCGTATCGGGCCATTGTTGAGTTCAAACTGGATGTGATCGTTCGCAATCTTCACGAAAGAAATGTTGGCCGGGTCACCCGGCTTGATGGCTGGTCCCCACAGCGCCAGTTGCTGTTGCAACTCCTTTCCGTTGGGCAGCGTTACGCCATCTTTCAGAATCAGGCCTTTGGCGCTCATGGGGAATGCGGTGCGCGAGTAGACGATCTGGGTCTCGAAATCGCGAATGATTTCATAGCGCGTCTGTTTCGACATGTGCGGGGCATGAGGGTCAATGGGCGGCGCGAGCGGCCGGTAATCGGGGGCATCGTTTGCCGGACTTGTTGGCACCGCAGCTGCCGGAGCTGGAGCGGCTGATGCGGGTGCGGCTGGCGAAGCGGGCTGCTGCGCGTCGGCCTTTGGTGGGGGAGCGGATTGTCCGTAGGAGAGCGCGGAAGCCAGAAGAAGAGCAAAACACAGGAAGGACGCTCCGCGAAGACGTTCCATAAAGCACCCCAAGAACGTAGACTGCAGCCATTATAGCCCCGTTTGGAAAAAGGGCGATGCGCGAAACCAGCGCCTATGCGGCAAAGAAGTAGCTTCGATTGCGGAGGGCTGACGCCCGTCCTACGCCAGATTCAGCGCCTTGCGGATCGTGCCGCGTTCTTTCTGGATTTTTTCCTGCAGAAGTGTGATGGCGTAAATCAGTTGTTCCGGGCGCGGCGGGCAGCCGGGAACGTAGATATCGACCGGGATAACCTGATTGACGCTCTGCACCAGGGCATAATTCTGGAAAACTCCGCCCGAGGTGGCACACGCGCCCATCGAAATGACCCACTTGGGTTCGGGCATTTGCTCCCAAAGCTGACGGATGACCGGCGCCATTTTGTTTGAGACGCGGCCCGCGATGATCATCAGATCGCTCTGCCGCGGCGAAGGACGGAACACCTCGGCGCCGAAGCGTGCAATGTCAAACCTCGCCGCCCCCATCGACATCATTTCGATGGCGCAGCAGGCTAGGCCGAAGGTCATCGGCCAGATCGAGCTCTTGCGCATCCAGTTGACGACGGCATCGAGACTAAACAGGTTCACGCCCTCCGGCGTTGGGTTGCCGAAGGTCAGGTCTTTGACGACCTTCTTGCCGTGCTCGACGTCAACGTAGGGGCCGAAGTTCAGTTCGCGGGGCATCACAATTCATTCTAAACTACTTCGGAAGCCAATTCAGCCACTGCCGACCCGATTAAAGTTCGTCGATTGCTAAGTGTGCCGGGTAGCCGTATTCTTACCGCATGTCCGACCGTACCAAGCCCGGACCAGCGCCGCTAAATGAGCCGGACGGTTGGCGCGAGCTACAGGAAAAAGCGCAACGCGAGAGAGATCCAAAGAAGCTTGCCGCTCTCATCGACAAAATGAATGAGCTATTGACAGCATGGGAGAAGAAAGCGGCCGGCGAAGAAAGCACGGGTCGAGTACGGCGCAGCAACGTACCTCGACCGTAGTCGCGGCGAAGTTCAACTATGTTGGTTGAACAAAATTGTGTAGCTCTGCGCGGAGCTCGAGGATTCGCGCCTTCCGCTTGTCGTAGGCCTGTAACTCTTCTTCGCTTAGATCATTGAACTTGCGCCCGATGACCGTTTCAACCTGTTCCTGGAGCAACCGGCACAGTTCGGTGGCGATTTGATCGAGCCCCGATGCGTCCATATCGTTGTCGTCACGGGTACTCCTGTTTCCTTCTCGACGCTGTGCGCTCCAATACCCTTGTATGTGACCCATGTCACTCTTAAGATCTGCGGTGCGCGTCAGGTCTTAGGGGTTCACCACGATCTTGCCGAACATCTGGCTCTTCTCCAGATACTCGTGGGCGGCGCGCAGGTCCTTCAGCGGGAAGACGCGGTCCACGATTGCTTTCAGGCGCCCGGCGAAGACATGCGCCAGAACTTCGTGCAACTCGCCCATGGTGCCCATGTAGGAGCCGCGCAGGCTCAACTGGCGACCAAACAGGTGCCCCAGGTTGAGGCTCACCTCGCGCCCGGTGGTCGCTCCGCAGGTGACCAGCATGCCTCCGGTCTTGAGCGAGCGCATGCTCTCGTCCCAGGTTGCAAGGCCGACGTGCTCGACGACAATATCCACGCCTTCTTTGTTCGTAATCTTGCGGACTTCCTCGGAAATTTTCTGCTTGTAGTGATCGATGCCATAGTCGGCGCCGAGGGCCCGCGCCTTTTCGAGCTTCTTCTCGTCGCCGGCGGTCGTGATGACGCGGCAGTGGAACATCTTCGCAATCTGGATGGCAGCGATGCCCACGCCGGAACTCGCACCGAGCACCAGCACGGTTTGACCGGGGCGAATGCCCGCCAGTCCCACCAGCATGTGCCAGGCTGTCACAAAGACGAGGGGCACGCTGGCGGCCTGATTGAAATCGAGCGAGTCGGGAATGGGAATCACGTTCGCGGGAGAGACAGCGATCAGCTCGCAGTTGCCGCCGTCAACGCCGTTGCCTAGGACAGTGAATTCGCGGCACTGGTTCTGCACGCCCGCGACACATTTGGCGCAGTAGCCGCAGTAGTGCATGGGCGCGAGCAGCACACGCTGGCCCGTCTTGAAGCCGCTGATGTACTCGCCTGTTTCGACCACTTCGCCGGCCACATCGCTGCCCAGAATATGCGGAAGTTTCACCCCAGGCAGTCCTTTGCGCACCCACACGTCGAGATGGTTGAGGGCGCAAGCTTTAACGCGCACCAAAACCTGATCCTTGCGCAACTCAGGATCGGGAACGTCCTCATAAGTCAAAACTTCCGGACCACCAAATTGATGAATGCGGACGGCTTTCATGTGTCGTCCTATTTCTGCGATGTGGCTGCATCAGCCGAGGGCGCAGTTGCGAGAATTTTCAGGCGATTGGTGATGGTCGTTATGGCCTGGTCGAAGTTCTTGTCGCGATTGCTCAGGAGTACGGCGCCGCGCACGTACTGAGTCAGATTCCACAGGGTGATGTGCGTTTTCGGATCGATCACGGTAACGCGAAGCTGCCCGAGAACCGGAAGCCTGAGGTCAACGTCAGTGAGCGCCCAGCTGACTTCCAAAACCAGGTCAGCATCAGCAGGAGATGTTACCAGTTCGTATCGGCCCCAATCGTTCATCGCGGCGTAGAACTGGTTATACGGCCTGTCTGGGCCGCCGTCGAACACGGTCTGCTCGATGATGTTTTCAAAGCTCTCCCCGCCGGCATTTGAGATGAACACTCTCTTTGCCGCGTAGATCTGAGACGGAACCGGAGCCGGGACAAATCCTCTCGGTTGTTGACTGAAGGAAGCCGGTGCTACGCTCAGGAGCAGGGTGGCCAGGAAAATTCCGAACCGGACCATCTTGGTAAGAATCCGCGCTGGCGCAATATGCCTAGGGCTCATCCTGACCTCCTTTCTCGGTCGTCAAACCGACTGATGATTGTATTCCCCGGCAAGGCAGGGCTGCTACGCCTCCAAAACCCGTCCGATGCCTGCACTTACTTTAAATTGACTCGCTCTTGTTGACCCATTGATAATCATCAGAGCGAACTGCATTTTCGTGAATGGCTTGACCATGGACATCTACGAACAAATAGTCGAGCTACGCCGCCAGGGACGCCGGGGCGCAGTTGCCACGATCGTGAACGTGCGCGGGTCGATTCCTTCGTTCAAGACGGCGAAGATGCTGGTGCGTGACGACGGTTCGATTGCGGGCACGATCGGCGGCGGCTGCGTGGAAGCCGAGGTCTGGCAGGCGGCGCGGGAAGTCATGGAATCGGAGAAGCCGCGCACGCTCACTTTCGATCTGAATCAGGATCCCAAATACGATACTGGCTTGGTGTGCGGCGGCACGCTGGAGGTTTTCGTCGAGCCGGTGCTGCCTCCAGCATTACTTTATATTTTCGGCGCAGGTCACGTTGCTGCCAGCCTTTGCCAGATGGCAGCCGCTTCGGGCTTCGACGTGATTGTGAGCGACGATCGCTCCTCGTACGCGACCAAAGAGCGCTTCCCGGCGGCGCGCGAAGTGCACGCGCTCGATTTCGACGAAGCCATGCGGCAGCTCGACCCGAACGAGTCTTCTTCCATCGTCATCGTGACCCGCGGGCACCGCGACGACATGCACATTCTCCGTTGGGCAGTGCAGACGCGGGCGCGCTACGTGGGCATGATCGGATCGAAGCGCAAGGTGATCAAGATTTTTGAGACGCTGCGGCAGGAGGGACTGCCTGCTCATCTTTTTGAGCGCGTGCACGCTCCGATCGGGCTCGACATCGGGGCGATTACGCCGGAAGAAATTGCGGTTGCCATCACGGCGGAGCTGATCGCGGTGCGCCGGAACGCGAGCGCGACTCTACCACACATGAGCTGGTTCGCTTCAGCAAAACGCGGCGGCGCGGATCCAGACCGCGCCTTGGAGCAAGTGACGGAGCGAGCCGTCGATAATGAGCAGCAGCCTTGATTCTGCTCACTGACTTTCTCCCCGCTTTCTGCTATCTTCCGCACCATGACCCGTTCCGCGAGCTTCGCTGGTGTGATTCTGGCGGCGGGCGAATCCTCGCGGATGCGCACCGACAAAGGACTGCTCCCCTGGCCTCCGCAGTCCGCAGGGCAGGCGGGGCAGGGGGAAACTTTTCTTTCGGCGGCGATCCGCTCCCTTTCGCTTTCCACTGACTTCGTCGTGGTAGTTGTCGGTCAGAACGAGGCCGCGCTGGCCCCGGTGGTGTATGCGAATGGAGCTTCCATCGTGGTCAATCCCGACACGAGCCGCGGCCAATTCAGCTCGCTGCAACTGGGACTGCAGGAAGTGCTCAATCAGGGCCGCGATGCGGCAATGATTACGCTGGTCGACCGGCCTCCAGTTCGCTCAGTGACGCTTGACCTGTTGCGCGCAACATTTCAAAGCGCACCGGCAACAACCTGGGCGGTCGTGCCGGAATTTTCCGGCCAGCACGGGCATCCGCTGCTGGCCGGCCGCGAACTCATCGAAGCTTTTCTGCAAGCGCCGGCGACGGCCAGCGCCCGCGACGTCGAGCACCGTTATCAGGAGCACATTCGTTACGTTACGGTGAGCGATCCTTTCGTCGCCCTGAACGTCAACACACCCGAGGACTACGCGGCTCTGGTGGAGAAGGCGACAGGCTGAGCCCTTGCCGGTTTGCGCATTGTATTGTCTGCCGTTATCGTCAAATCAACATGGCCACGCCGAATGCAAATATTCTCTCCCGCCAGGATTTCCTCGACTCCGTCCTGCGGCTCGAGGCGCGCGTGGCCGCATTCGACTGCGACGGGACGCTGTGGTCGGGTGATGCGGGCGAAAGTTTCTTCGATTGGGAAATCAAACAGGGGATCGTGCCGGCTGAAGTCGGCGTGGCCATGCGCGCCCGCTACGCCGAATACAAAGCCGGGAGGGTCACCGAAGACGACATGTGTGGCGAGATGGTCACCATGCACCGCGGCCTGTCGGAAGAAATTGTGATGCAGGCGGCATCCGATTTTATGCAGCATTCGTTCCCCGGCTCGATTTTCCCGGAAATGCAGGAGTTGGTTTGGCGCTTGCGGCAAAGTGGCTGCGATCTGTGGGTGGTCTCGTCGTCGAATGAATGGGTAATTCGCGCCGGAATGAAACCGTTTGGCATTTCCGACGATCACATTCTCGCGACCAAGGCTCAGCTGGAGAATGGCACGGTCACGGACCGCCTCATACGCATTCCGTCGGGGCCGGGCAAGGCAGACGCCCTGCGCGAGGTGGTGGGCCGGGAAATCGATGCTGCCTTCGGCAATTCGCGCTGGGACACGGAAATGCTCGAACAGACAAGGCACCCCTTCGTGGTCAATCCGAATCCTGATCTCGAGACGAAAGCGCGCGAGCGCGGATGGTCTATCTACTTTCCCGACGGCAGACGGTGAACTCGTCGCCCCACGTTTTCTGCAGATTGAGCCGGAATGCCCTTCCAGTTGGAAGGTCGACTTCACCTCGCGTACTCTACGGCCGCTGCCCGTTTACAATCTGAGCAGGATGTATTCGGCGCAACTGCTCGATCATTTTCAGAATCCGCGCAATGCCGGTGACATTTCTGACCCCGACGCCACGGCGGAGGTCGAAAACCCGGTGTGCGGGGACCGGCTCCGCCTGACCATGAAAGTCGACTCCGGCCGCGTGATCGACGTCCGGTTCAAAGCGAAGGGTTGCGTGCCCTCGATGGCGTGCGCTTCCGCCATGACGGAGATCATCGCGGGAAAAACTCTGGACCACGCACGGCGACTTCGCAGTGAAGATTTGATCGCCGCGGTCGGGGGATTGCCGCAGGCTTCGACGCATGCGGCGCAGCTGGCGCTGGACGCGCTGTCGACAGCACTCCGGCAGCTTGAGCAATGACCTACACCATGCCCAATTCCCACTCCCCAATTCGCATCGCCTGCCTGCAACCGAGTGCGAGCGTCATTCTTCACGCAATCGGGGAACTTGGCCGAGTAGTGGCGTGCACGCGCTATTGTGCGGATGTTGTGCCGGGGATTGCTGACGGCGAACGCGTGATTCTTTCCGACTCCTGGACAGCCGACGCGAACGAGATTGTCGCCGCACAGCCCGATCTTGTGATTGCTGCCGTTCCCTACCAGGAGAAGGCAGTGAGCGAAATTCTGAAGTCTGGTTCGCGCTTTCTAGGCCTGGCGCCAAAGACTCTGGCGGACATTTATACCGACATCGCCACGATCGCCGGTGCGGTCGGAGCAACGGAGCGCGGCGAAGAAGTCATCGCCGAGATGCAGCGGCACTTCGACGAGGTACGTTCTCGCACTGCAACAGCCGAGAGGCCGCGGGTTTTCTGCGAAGAATGGGGCAAGCCAATTCTCGCTTCGCAACCATGGGTTGCGGAGCTGGTGGAGATTGCCGGCGGAGATTTTGTCGGCAAGCCAGGCGCCGCCGTCTCGCGCGAGGAAGTGCTCCGGCTCGATCCGGAGGTGATCATCGCCTCCTGGTGCGGTGCTGGAGAACGCGTTCCGCTGCAAAAGATCGTTGCCGAACGAGGCTGGCAATCGAGTTCAGCCGCGCGAACCGGGCGGGTCTTCTCGATTCGCGATGAATATCTGAACACTCCTGCGCCCACGCTGGTCTTCGGTCTGGATGCACTGGCCTTCGCGATTCACCCCGAACTGTTTCCGCGCACGAAAGGAACACGGCAGATTACTGAGGTTCCTGCTTCCCAAGTGTCGTATTCAGAACCTTGAGTTAACATTTACCCATGCCCACAGCCGACAAGATTGCAGACCTGCGCAACGAGGTGGAGGGACTGTCCGCAGCTTCGCCTACCGCCCAGGACCTGATGAAGTCGATGGTGAAACTGCTGCACGATCGCATGCTGAAGTACAACTGGGTGGGTTTTTACATGCTCGAACCGGGTGCCCAGCCGCCGGTTCTGGTTCTGGGAGCGTTTGAGGGCGCCATGACGCCGCACACCCGCATCCCGCTCAACCAGGGTATTTGCGGCGCGGCGGCGTCGAGTGGACGGACGGTTGTGGTGGACGACGTCAGCAAAGATCCCCGCTATCTGGCCTGCTCGCTGGAAACGAAGTCTGAAATTGTCGTGCCGGTGTTTGTGCGAGGGAAGGTGGCGGGCGAGCTCGATATCGACAGCCACTTCCCGGCGGCCTTCACTCCCGAAGACCAGGAATTGGTGCAGTTTTGCGCTGCGGTGGTGGGGAAGAAACTGGAAAACTCCCGTTCATGAAGCGCGTGGTAGCGGGTCTGATTGTGAAAGACGGCAAAGTACTGGTGTGCCAGCGCACGCGCCACCAGACCATGCCCCTAAAATGGGAGTTTCCCGGTGGCAAGATCGAAGAAAAAGAGCAACCGCGCGACGCGCTGCGCAGAGAACTTGAAGAGGAGCTGGGAATTGTGGCGACGGTTGGAGACGAAGTCGCGCGCATCCAGCACGAATATCCCAATCACTCCATGGTGGAGCTGCGGTTTTTCGTGGTGCGCGACTATCGCGGAGAAGTCGAGAATCTGATCTTCCGCGATATTCAGTGGGCCGCACCGAATGACCTGCCGAAATTCGATTTCCTGGAAGCAGACCAAACATTAGTGCGGGATCTGGCTGCAGGCAAACTGCTCTAGCCCGACCGTATTGTCCAGAACCAGGCGATCGTCAAGCCGATCATCACCACAGTAGTCCCCCATGCCATAGCGTTGAACAGATGCGTGTTGACGTATTCGCCCATCAAGTCTTTGCGGTTGATCAAGAGCAGCATGAAGATCAGGACAAAGGGTAGCACCACGCCGTTGACCACCTGCGACAAGATGGCGATCCTAACCAGAGGGAGCCCGGGGATGAGCACGACCGCACCGCCGGCGGCGATCAGCAACGTATACAACCAATAAAAGAGCGGCGCCTCGCCGAATTTCATGCCTACGCCGGATTCGAAGCCGAGCCCTTCACATACCGTGTAGGCCGTCGACAGCGGCAGGATGGAGGCCGCGAACAGTGACGCATTGAACAATCCCACCGCGAACAGAATGTAGGCGTAATCGCCTGCCAGAGGCTTCAACGCCTGAGCCGCATCGGCGGCGTACTTGATGTCGCGGTATCCGTGAACGTAGAGCGTGGCCGCGCATGCGACGATGATGAACCAGGCCACGATGTCGGTGAAGATGCATCCGGTGACCACGTCGAGCATTGACGCCTTGTACTGGCGGCGCGTGACTCCTTTCTCAACGATTGATGATTGCAGATAAAACTGCATCCAGGGAGCGATCGTGGTGCCGACGACGCCGATGACCATGTATAGGTACGCCTGCTCGCGGAAGGCGCTCAATTTCGGCGGCACGAACGTGGCTTTCGTGGCGTCAATCCAAGCGGGATGCGCCAGCACGCCGGCGAAAATGTATGTCACATAGAAGAACGACGCAGCCAGAAAAATCTTCTCTACGCTCTTGTACTGCCCATATACCACGATCAGCCAGACAATGAAAGCGCAGACCGGCACGGTGATGTAGCGCGACATTCCAAACAATTCCAGGCTGGTGGCGATGCCGATGAACTCGGTTACCACATTGCCGAAATTCGTGATCAGGATGCCGATCATCATGAAGAAGGTAATCCGCAGGCCGAATTCTTCGCGGATCAGGTCGCTGAGACCCTTGCCGGTGACCGCGCCCATGCGAGCGCACATTTCCTGCACCACGATCAGCGCAAGCGTGATCGGGATCATGGTCCACAGCAGAAGATGTCCGTATTGTGCTCCGGCCTGAGAATAGGTCAGGATGCCGCCGGCATCATTGTCGACGTTCGCAGTGATGAATCCCGGCCCGACTACTGCGAAGAACAGCAGAATCCGGGTTTTCCAGCGTCTCAGGAACCTCATGCGCACATTTCGCAGACATAGGGATGGAGCGGATGATAGCTACGAACGACGCCACAGGATAAACGCAGTAGCGAATCTGGCCAAAGGAAAAGTGAGAACGACAGGGATTTATTGCCCTTCTTTATTTGGTCAGGTTGTAGATCAAGCCGAAGGGGTCCTTGACGTAGACTCGGGGAAAATGTGGCTCGTCTTTGACGACCTTGCATCCATTCTTGACGAGCCGGCGTTTCGCTTCTTCGACGTTGTCCACCGTTACTTCCAGAACCGGTCCAAGCGCCGGGCCGGGCTCGATAAACAGGTTGATGTGGTTGCCACGCAGTCCAATCATCTTCGGGTTAGGATCGCTGATCTCGAATCCAAGATGTTCTACATAGAAGGCGGCCGCTTCCTTTGGATCCGGGGCTTGGATGAGGATATCGCTTCCAAAAGCATTTGCCACAATCAGCCTCCTTACAGCTTCGCCCGCAGCATGCTGATCACGTCGTCGGAGGTAATGATGCCGGTCAACTTGTTATGTTCGTCCACGACGGGCAACGAGCTCAGGTTGTATTTGTCGAATAGTTCGGCGACCTCGTTTTCCGACGCGCTTTCATGCGCTAGGATCAACGGCTCCTGGGTAAGCGAGAGCATAGGGGTTGTGGGAGGAACCAAGACAATTCTGGCCAGCGGCACGGCGCCGGTCAGCGTGCCGTGGGAATCGACCAGATAAATCGTGCTAACCGCCTCCACGCCGCCTTCAAATTCGCGCATGGAATCGATGGTGTTCTGTACCAATGCCGACACCGGCAGAGCCAGGAACTCGGTGGTCATGCGGCCAGCGGCAGTTTCTTCCTTATGCTCGAGGAGCTCGACCACATCCTGCTGCGCTTCGGGCTCCATCTGCACCAGAATCTGCTCGGTGCGCTCCTCGGGCAGTTCGCCGAGCAGGTCCGCTGCCGCGTCGGGATTCATCTCTTCGACGATGTCGGCGGCGCGTTCGGAGTCCAGGGATTCAACGATGGCCTTCTGAACCTTGGGTTCGACCTCTTCGAGGGCCTCCGCTGCTTTTTCTTCGGGCAGAGTCTCAAACACGGCCTCGCGCTCGTCCGGCGCCAGTTCTTCGACGATGTCGGCAATGTCGGCCGGATGGAGTTTGGCCAGGCCTTCGTGCGAGATCTTCAGTTTCACCCGGCGCGCCGGATCGGTTTCGATCACGTCGACAAAATTCCAGGGAATAGTGCGGGGCGGAATCTTGCCGAGCAGAGCATGGAGAGCGGCCCTTGGCGCCAGCCCTCGGAGCAGGCGCCGCACCGCGCCGCGCGCGCCAACGTCGACCGAGTAGACGCGAAGCACAGGGTTCTGTCCGGGAGTCTTTTGCGTCTCGAGCTGGAGATCGACGTCGTTGACCCGCACGACTTTTCGCCCGTTGATGTCGATGACCTGCTGATCGAGCAAGTCGCGCTCCAGCAGAAACAAGCCTTCCGTGCCATTCGCAGCGGGCCAGTCTGCGGCCGCGGTGGCCGCGCGCACGCCGCCGTTGATGGCCGAAACCGCCGAGGACGGCAAGACGCGGTTGCCCGATTTTGTCTTGACTATCAGCGACTGAATCCGCGAACGGTCCTCCTGCGGCGCGAGCGCGACTTCGCGCACCCGCCCGCTGGCCGCGCCGGACTGGTCGTAGACCGTGGCGCCCAACAGTTCGCTGAGAGCAAGCGTCATCACCCGCCAGAATAACCAACTCACGCCGGTTTCGGAACGAAAATCCGTCTCGCCTGCAACGATTTTTGCGAGTGAATTGCCCCTGCCAGGGGCCGGAACTCATCGCTAGGGATAGAGGCCGGAACCTCAGGTCCAATCGGCCTTCCGACTAGCCGGCCCGTATAATGGCTTGTGCGTTTCCTTCGCTCGATTCCCGATATCTTCGGCCAGACACTGCGAACCCTCTGGGCGCACAAGCTGCGCTCATTCCTAACCATGTTCGGCATTGCCTGGGGCGTCGGTTCCCTGCTCCTGCTAGTGGGGCTGGGCGAGGGATTCCGCTCCGGAAACCGCAAGCAATTCGATTCGCTGGGCGAGAACGTCATGTTCATCTGGTCGTCGCGCGCGCCCATGGTGCAAGGCAGTTTCACGGCCCTGCGCCAGTACTACCTGACCTACCGCGATTATGAGGAAATCCTGCGCGAGTGCCACAGCGTGGGCGCGGCTACACCCCTCATCCAGCGGAGCGACATCCGCGCCGTCAGCGACTTCTACCAAGCGAGTGGCCAAATCTTAGGAGTACAGCCCGAGTTCAACACGATCCGCTACATGCCCATCAAGGACGGCCGCTGGATCAATGAAATGGATAACCAGCAGAAGCGTCCCGTAATCATTCTCGGCGACGAAACCCGCCGCACGCTTTTTCTGGGACGGCCGGCGGTGGGCAGCACGATTCTGCTGAACGGCGTGCGCTTCACCGTGATTGGAACTCTGCAACGAATCGGCCATGGCGACAACATGGCCCTGAATCTGAAGAGCGTCATTCCGTTTAATACCATGCGCGAATATTTCCGGCTGACGAATGTCGGCATCGATCCCGATGTCATCTCGGTCATCGACTACCAGCCCAAGTCGCGGGCGTTGCACGAGGCGGCACTGGAGGAAGTACATAAGGTCATCGCCCGCAATCATGGCTTCGACCCTGACAATCCCGACTCGTTTGACGAGTGGGACACCGTGAATACGGTGGACCAAGTCGGCAAGATATTCGACGCCATGAACACTTTTCTCGGGAGCGTGGGACTGGTTACTTTGGCCCTGGGTGCGATCGGCATCATTAACATCATGCTGGTCGCCGTGGCTGACCGGACGCGCGAAATTGGCTTGCGCAAGGCGTTGGGCGCCACCAACGGCAGCATCATGTTTCAGTTTTTCGTGGAAGGCGCATTTCTTACTCTGCTCAGCGGCGGGATTGGGATCGCCGGAGCGGCGGCGATAATGGCGCCTTTTTCCGGGGTCGAGATTTCGCCTGGTTTCGATGCCCCACGGCTGGTTCCCGCGACGGCAGCATTGGCAGTCCTATCGCTGGCCATCGCCGGCGTTGCGGCCGGGCTCTATCCGGCACGGCGCGCGGCGATGCTCGAACCGGTGGAGGCGTTGCGCAAAGAATAACATGCACCGCGATCTGCTCCAGCAAGCCGTTTCGGCCATGCGTCATGACCTGCGCCGCACCCTGCTCACCATGGCGGGCATGGCGTGGGGCATCGCCACGGTGGTTCTGCTGCTTTCCTATGGAAACGGCTTCGGCCGCGCCATTGAGAACATTTTCCAGGCCTTCGGCGCAACTTCGGTCGGCGTCTTCCCGGGCCGCACCTCCCAGCAAGCGGGCGGTAACAAGGCGGGCGTGCAGATTCGCTTCACCAATGATGATCTAGAACTCCTGCGCAACAATGTGCCTCTGTGCCGCCACGTCTCGCGGGAATTGGACAAGCAGTCCACGGTGCAGAATGAAAACCGTTCCTACACTTTTCCTGTGATGGGCTTTGATGCTTCGATCCAGGACATCTGGAATCTCGAACTGGAGGAAGGCCGATTCATCGACGACGCCGACAACCTGTCGCACGGGCTATACGCCGTGCTTGCATCGGAGGCGCGCGACAAACTGTTTTCCGGCATGCCCGCGCTGGGCGAGACCATCCGCATCGACGGCGTGAGTTTCGAGGTGATTGGCGTGGGCAAACCGCGCATGCAGGAAGGCGACAACGACAACAACCGCGTGGTTTATCTCCCGTTCAACTCGATGGATGTTTTGAAAGACCCTCATTACCTGGACGGGATGTGGCTAGACTCAGCGGGGCTCGACCACGACAAGTTGGAGAAGACCATCCGCGAAACCCTCGCCACCGCTCACAATTTCAAACCGGACGATCCCCGCGCGATCTTCTTGTTCGATGCACAGAAGCAGCTGGCGCAGTTCAGCATCCTCAGCATGGCACTGAAGCTCCTGCTCGCGTTCATTGGCACGATCACGCTGGGCATCGGCGGCGTCGGCCTGATGAACATCATGCTGGTTTCGGTGACCCAGCGCACGCGCGAGATCGGAGTGGAGAAGGCGCTGGGCGCACGGCGGCATGACATCCTGTTTCAGTTCCTCGCGGAAGCGATGGTGATTACGGCCGTGGGTGGAATTCTCGGAATTCTGCTCTCCTACGCTGTTTCGATCTCCGTTGGTCGTCTCACTTTCTATAGCGCGCTGGCCAAGCACGCCGAGGCGGGAGATATTCGCCTGATCGTTTCGCCGATGACTCTGCTGGTGGCAACTTCGATTCTTGCCGTGGTGGGCGTGGTGAGCGGCATGGTGCCGGCGATGCGCGCAGCCGGCCTCGATCCCATCGAAGCCCTGCGCTACGAATAGAAGCTCACCTCCGATCACGACAAAACGCGGCCATCTTCTTGAACGAAAATCGTAGAATCGGAATCAGTCATGTCTGAGGACATTCTTACATTGACACCGCCGCGCGCCGACAAGCGCGTCGCCTACGGGTCAGACCCAAATCAATTCGCGGATTTGCGTTTCCCCCCGAAGAACGCTGCGAAGAAAGAGCAGGGCCCGCTGTTTCCGACGGTTATCAATATCCATGGCGGTTTCTGGCGTGCCAAATATGGGCTCGAACATGCGGGCCACCTGTGCGCGGCGCTAACAGCCCAGGGATTGGTCACAGCCAACCTGGAATACCGGCGTGTGGGCAATGAAGGCGGCGGGTGGCCCGGCACCTTCGCCGACATTCGTTCCTCGTACAGCTTTCTGGTGCAAAACGCAAAAGAATATCGGATTGACCCGCGGCACGTGGTCGTGATGGGTCACTCCGCTGGAGGCCAACTGGCGCTCTGCCTCGCCGCGCACGAGCCTGGCGTAACACGCGTTGTCACGCTGGCGGGAGTGGTCGATCTCGAGCGCGCTTATCAGCTTCATCTCAGCAATGATGCCGTGGTCGAGTTTCTTGGTAGGACGCCTCGTGAAGTTCCCGACCACTACCATGAAGCCGATCCGATGCACCTTTCCCTTCCAAGCGCCCGGCAATGGGTGATTCATGGCCTGGCCGACGATACCGTCCCGCCAGCCTTCAGCCGCAGCTATGTTGCCGCGAAGCGAGCGGGCATTCAGAAGGAAGACGTGAATCTGCTTGAAATTCCAAGCGCCGGGCACTTTGATCTGATCGACCCGCGCACCACCGCGTGGAAGCAGGTAGAAGAGACCGTCGTGCAGCTGATCGGATAGGTCTTATAACAACCGTATCTCTTTTCTCTTTTGTTTCGTTGTCGCGTCCCAAGGCTTCGCATAAAATCTTCTAATCGCCACTTACGCGACCCCTCGGAAGTCGCGAACCTGGAATTTGAAAGAGCTTTAGACGAATGACGTCGAGAAAGACCCCGGAAGTGGAAAAGAAGGGCATCCTCTCCACAGGCGAAGCTCTCTACGGCCTCCTGTTTCAAAACAGCGGTGACGGCATCATGCTGACCGCACCGGATGGGTCCATTCTGGATGCGAACCCTGCTGCTTGCCGAATCTTCGACAGGACTCGAGAAGAGATTCTGGAGGGGGGACGTCGCGGACTCATTGATGAGTCAGATCCCAACCTGCCGGCTCTCCTGGCAGAGCGGCAGCGGACCGGCTGCGCTCAGGGAGAACTGGTTGCGCGGCGCAAAGACGGTTCGCTCTTTCCCATCGAGTTCTCGTCGGTCGTTTTTAAGGGGCCCAGCGGCAGAGTCAAAACATGCCTGATCGTCCGCGACATTACGGAACGCAAAGCTCACGAAGCGGAGCGCAATCGGTTGATCAAAGAGCTCCAGGAAGCGCTGGGACGGGTCAAGACTCTGAGCGGACTGCTGCCCATCTGCGCTTCCTGCCGCAAGATTCGGGACGCACAAGGAACGTGGCACCATCTCGAGACCTATATTCGAAAGCATACCGAGGCCGACTTCAGCCACGGAATCTGTCCGGATTGCCGGCGGCAGCTTTATCCGGAATTGCCCGGCTCCTGATGTGCTGCCATTGACGGCGGCCAACGTACCCCTTACGATTCTTCGTTCACGAGAGTCGATATGAAGAATCGCCAACGGTTTCCCGCGGTCTTATTTCTTCTCGCGGCTTTCCTGCTCACCGCGGCTGCGACACCGCGCCCGCAGGCCGATCCGGAGCGATATCTCAACGACGTCAAATCTCTCGCCTCGCCGGAGATGGAAGGCCGCGGCGCCGGCACCAAGGGCCTCACTCGCGCCCAACATCTGATTGAGAAGCGATACCAGGAACTCGGCCTGGAACCTGCAGGTGTAAGGGACTATACCCAAGCTTTCACCGTCGTGACCGGGGCGCGCCTGAAGTCCGACAATTATTTTTCCGTGCAGGGCGCGGAGGGGAAGAAAAATCTGAAGGTCGATCAGGATTTTGTTCCCTTCAGCTTTTCATCTTCCGGCGAAGCCGATGGGCCGATTGTGTTCGCGGGATACGGCGCCACCGCCGACGAATTCAATTACGACGACTACGCCGGCCTCGATGTGAAAGATAAGATCGTTGTCGTGCTGCGCTACGAGCCGTCGGGCTTTGCGGAAAAAAGCGGCAATCATGGGCTCACCCAACACTCCCAGGTCATCACCAAGGCGATTAACGCACGCAATCACGGGGCGAAGGCCATGGTGGTGATTAACGGCAAGCTCGGCGACGGAGAAGAGGATCTCCTAACCCGCTTCGGCAGCGTCAGCGGCCCGGAGGATGTTGGCATCATCTTCGTCCAGGTGAAGAACGACGTTGCGGAATCGTGGTTTCGATCCGCCGGCAAATCTCTAAAGGAGATGCAGGATCAGATCAATTCCACGTCAAAGCCGGCCCCGTTTGTCTTTCCTGAAGCGCTGCATGCCTCGCTGCACATCGACATTGAAACCACCCGCGCCACCGTGCACAACGTTCTGGCGTGGCTGCCCGGCGAGAGCGACGAATACGTGATTGTCGGAGCCCATTACGATCACCTTGGCCGCGGCAACGTCGATTCGCTCGCGCCATCGCAGATCGGCCAGATTCATCCCGGCGCCGACGACAATGCCAGCGGCACCGCGGGCGTCCTGGAACTGGCGCGCCTGCTCGCCCCGCAACGGGGGCAGTTGAAGCGAAGCATCTTGTTCATGAATTTTGCCGGCGAGGAACTTGGCCTGCTCGGTTCAGCAGCGTGGGTCAAGAATCCGACGCGCCCGCTCGACAAGGCTGTAGCCATGCTGAACATGGACATGATCGGCCGCATCAAAGACGACAAGGTCTACATCGGCGGCGTGGGCACGGGTTCGACGTTTAAGTCGGTGCTGGAGCAGGCGGCGAAAGATGCGCCGTTCAAAATTGAGTATTCGGCCGGCGGGTATTCTTCGAGCGACCACACTTCCTTTGTCGCGAAAAGAATTCCGGTTCTGTTCTTCTTCTCCGGCCTCCACTCCGATTACCACAAGCCCTCCGACACATGGGACAAGATCAACGCTCCCTCGGCCGCTCGGCTGCTCGACATGGTGGAGAGTGTGACTGTGCAGTTGGCGAATGCACACGACACGCCTGCCTTCCAGGTTGTGGCTGAAGAAAAACCTCCCGGGGGAGGAGGTGGCGCCGGCTACGGCCCGTACTTTGGGTCGATTCCGGACTTCGGGCAGACGGAAAACGGCGTGAAGTTTTCGGACGTAAAACCGAACTCGCCGGCAGCCAAGGCCGGATTGAAGGCCGGCGATGTGCTGATTCAGTTCGGCGACAAGCCGATCAAGAATCTCTACGATTTCACCGACGCGCTGCGGCGCAGTAAAGTGGGCGACCTGGTCGAGGTGAAGGTCCTTCGCGATGGCCAGCCGGTGACGGCGAGCGTGAAGCTGGAGCAACGCAAATAGATGTGATCAGCGAGCGCCCGTCTGCTTCAGACGTTCGAGTTCCCGCAACGCCCGCTGCGCGCTCTCTCTTTCTCGCTGTGAAGGTGAGTGTGAAAGAGTCGAAACCCGGTCGTAAACATCTTGGTTGAAATCGAGTCTCCACATCGGAGCCGTGGCCTTATTCCAAAGGTTGAAATAGATGAAAGACAGAGCCCCTTCACGGACCTCTTCGTCGCTGCTGGCGAGAAGGCGGACCAGCGAGCGATAGAGGTCGGGATTGCTGCCTGATCGAGCCATGCGTAACAGGACGTCAGGGTCGGTTTCGAAACGGGCACGGTCAGCAATGGCAACCTTTCCCTCGGGGTAGTACCAGAGCTTGTCCACGGCAAGTTGTCGGAATCCAGGATCGGGATCGGATAACATCTTCAGCAGTTTTGGAACCAGCGGATGCCATGCTTCCTTGTATTCGTTCCTAGTCTCGAACGACAATACAGCCCACGTGCGAACGCTCCGCAGTGGACTATCGAGTGCCTTTTCGACCGTTTCTACATCGCGGCATGTTGCGGTCGCTCTGGCCGCCTCTCCTCGCAAACGGAACACTTCTGGGTCAGGATCTCCAGAGATCATCGACCCCTCATATAGACGTGGTCCGGCCATTCGGATCAGATCGTGGAGCCCATCGAGCCGAGTGTCTTCACGCTTGGTCTTTTGGATCGCGACTTCCAATTGGGCGCGCGTAAACTTGACGAGGGCCGCGTCGTTCTCCACCACTTGAGAACTCATGGCAACGGTCCAAAGCAATAAAAGCGGTAGTGAATTCATCATCTTGGCTTTTCACCTACGAAATGGCAACTGCGTTGTCCCATTCCTTCCTGCTTGGACCTATTAGACACCAGCATCGGGAAGTTCAATCCCTTATAATCGTCGGTCACCAGAGAGGAAACCTTGCCCTTCGACGACCTGCGCCAGTGGATCGCCGCGCTCGACAAAGCCGGTGAACTGAAGCGAATTCAAACCGAAGCCGATCCGATTCTTGAGATCGCGGAAATCACGGACCGGGTTTCGAAGGGCCGCGACGGCAAGGGAGCCGCCGGCGGCCCCGCGCTCCTTTTTGAGAACGTCAAAGGCCATCCCGGGGCGAAGGTTCTCATCAATCAGTTCGGTTCCGAGGCGCGGATGAAGCTCGCCCTCGGCATCAGTTCTTACGACGAAGTCGCCGATCGCGTCCGCATGTTCATGGACGTCAAATCGCCGCAGGGCTTCCTCGACAAGTTGAAGCTGCTTCCCCTCTTGACCGAAGCCGGGAAATTTTTCCCGCGCACCGTGGCGACTGGTCCATGCAAGGAGGTCGTCAAACGCGACAATTTTTCACTTCTGGATTTCCCTGTGTTGCAATGCTGGCCGAAAGACGGCGGACGCTTCATCACCCTGCCATGCGTTGTGACTCGCAGCCCCAAGTCCGGCAAGCGCAATATCGGCATGTACCGCATGCAGATCTATGACGAGCGCACGACCGGAATGCATTGGCAGCGGCAGAAAGTCGCGGCGGAACACGCGCGCGACCGCATGCGGGCGGCAGTCGAAGGCAAATCGGCGGCAGTCGACATCATGGCGCGATCTTCCGGCGGCAGCGTTCTGGCCGAGGGCGAGCGGCCCTCGGGAAAAATGCAGGTAGCGGTCGCGATCGGCACTGATCCGGCTCTGACTTTTTCCGCGATTGTCCCGGCGCCGCCTGATCTCGAGGAATACATCGTCGCCGGCTTCCTTCGCGGAGCGCCGGTCGACCTGGTGAAATGCGAGACCGTTGATCTGGAAGTTCCCGCCTCGAGCGAAATCGTTCTCGAAGGTCACATCCATCTCGAGGAACTTCGCAGCGAAGGCCCTTTTGGCGACCACACCGGCTTTTATTCTCTGGAAGACTTATATCCGGTTTTTCATGTTAGTTGCGTGACACACCGCAAGGACGCGATCTATGCAACGACCATTGTCGGCAAGCCTCCACAGGAAGACGCGTATATGGGCAAGGCTGTCGAGCGCTTGTCTGTCCCGCTAATGAAGCTGGCTATCCCGGAGGTAGTCGACATCAATCTGCCCGTCGAAGGCGTGTTTCACAATTTGATGATCGTCTCGATACGGAAGTCGTATCCCGGCCAGGCGCGTAAAGTAATGAACGCAATCTGGTCGCTTGGCCAGGCAATGTTCACCAAGTGCGTCGTGGTCGTGGATGAAGACGTGGACGTGCAGGATCTGCGCGACGTCGTGCTGAAGGTTCTTAATCACATCGACCCGGAACGCGACATACAGTTCACCCTCGGTCCGGTGGATTCTCTCGACCACGCTTCGCGCCTGCCCGACTACGGGTCGAAAATGGGTATTGACGCCACGCGCAAATGGGCCAGCGAGGGCTTCACGCGTCCCTGGCCCGACGAGATCGTGATGGACGCGAAGACCAAGGCCCAGGTGGACCGCAAGTGGAAGGCGCTGGCAAAAGAGTTGGGGATCTACTAGACGACGGCTCGAGCCGCGATCGAATCTGTAGCGAATCAGGTGCAGTACGCGAGCTCCCCACATCGCGGCAAATCCAAATGCAACTAGCAAGACCACACCCGCGATTCGTTGCGAGAAACTGTTCTAGCTCCACGCCTGGCACGGCGACGAGTCAAACGAAAAAGATTCCGAGCGCAACAACGGCTAGAACTTTCGGTAGCGTGATTTCGGTTCCTCGCGGACTTCTCGAAATTCCCATTTATGCTGGCGCAATTTGGCTGTTTTGGCAGTGACGCCAGTCACTCAGATGAGCCCTTTGCCCGGTCGTGTTCATTCGACCCTGACCGCTCATACCCGGGGCATTGCAGCACGGGCAGTCGTGGATATTTCGGGTAAGCGTCATCGATCCTGGAGCGTTCACAGAGAATGAAGGTAGACCCGCGGTCGGATCGCATCGTTCGCATGAAGCGGCAATCCATGCACAGGCCTACAGGACGCTTATCCTTCTCGAGGCGAGTCATGATTTTCAATCGTAGACCACTCAGGGCCGTCCCACTTTGATATGCAGGTCGCACGCGGCGGCCGCGACGGCTTCGACGGTCTTTCGGTATACTTGAAGCACGGATGCCGGTGCTGAAGAACATCGCGGCCATTGCCAAGGGCATGAGCATCACCTTCATGGAGATGTTCCAGCCCACGATCGTGGAGAATTATCCGGATGGCAAGGGGCCGTTGAAGGGTGCCGTCTTCCAGCCGCGTTTCCGCGGCGCGCATGTGCTGCAGCGCGATGAAAATGGCCTGGAAAAGTGCGTCGCCTGCTTTCTGTGTGCTGCGGCCTGCCCCTCGAACTGCATCTATATCGAAGCGGCTGAGAACACGGCGGAAAACCGCGTCAGCGGGGCTGAGCGCTACGCCAAGGTCTACAACATCGATTACAACCGTTGCATTTTCTGCGGATATTGCGTTGAGGCTTGTCCCACCGACGCCATCACGCACGGGCATGGTTTTGAGCTGGCCACGTTCAACGCCAGCAATCTGGTCTACCGCAAGGAGCAGATGCTGGCCCCCCGGCCGGCACACATGGGAGCCAATATCGTGTTCAATCAGGCCGACGTGAATGCGGGGGCGCCCGCGCAGCTGGTGCCGGGTAGCTGAGCTCCGAAACGAATTCGGATTTCGATGATACGCCGGTCCACTCCAGACCGGCGTTGTCGCATGGGGACGGTCATAGGTCGATGGTGGCCAGCTGGGGCAACGGCCAACTACGAATGACCAGCCGACTAACGACAAATTTCATGGCTGACTTTCTACAAACCGTGCGGGAACGCGTCGTCGTATATGACGGCGCCATGGGGACCAACATCCAGAAGCGCAATCCCACGCTGGATGACTTCTGGGGCAAGGAAAACTGCAGCGAAGTGCTGGTGTTGAGCCGGCCGGACATCATCCGAGAGATTCACGCCGATTTCTTGGGCGTAGGCTGCGACGTAGTCGAGACGAACACGTTCGGCGGCACGTCGATCGTCCTTGGTGAGTTTGATCTGCGCGACCGTGTGCGCGAGATCAATGTGAAAGCGGCGCAACTCGCGAAAGAAATCGCGCAACAGTTCTCGACCAAAGACAAGCCTCGCTTTGTGGCCGGATCTATCGGTCCCACGACCAAACTGCCATCGCTGGGGCACATTACGTTCGATGCCATGGTGGCGTCCTATGAAGAGCAGGCAGCGGCGCTGATCGAAGGCGGCGTGGACGTGTTGCTGGTGGAGACTTCGCAGGATCTGCTGCAGGCGAAAATCGCGACCATCGGTGTGCTTGAAGCCGTGCGGAAGTCGGGCAAGCGATTGCCGGTCACGGTGCAAGTCACGCTGCAGGAATCCGGAACGATGTTGCTGGGCACCGAAATCGGAGCAGCACTCACCGCGCTCGAACCATATGACGTCGATGTGATCGGGCTGAACTGCGCCACCGGCCCGGTTGAAATGAACGACGCGGTGCGCTTTCTGGGTGCAAATTCCACGAAGTACGTCTCGGTATTGCCCAACGCGGGGTTGCCGCACAACGTCGGCGGACACGCGGTTTACAAGCTGACCCCGGCGGAGTTGGCGGAATATCACAAGCACTTTGTGCAGGACTACGGTGTTCGCATTGTTGGCGGCTGTTGCGGGACGACGCCTGAGCATCTCAAAGCCGTGGTTGATGCGGTCTCCGGAGTCGAGCCTGCGAAGCGTGATGTGAAGCGCGTTGGCGCCGCGTCGAGCGCGTATACCTCAGTTCCGCTCGACCTAGAGCCAAAGCCGCTCATCGTTGCCGAGGAAATGAACACGACCACGCGGGTCGAGCATTTCCGCAACCTGGTCCGTGCGAAAAAGAATGACGAGATTCTGGCGCTGGCGAAAAAGCTGGTGAACGACGGCTCGCACATGCTGGATTTGTGCTGCGCGATCGTGGGCGAGGACGAGAAGGGTTACATCACTTCCATTCTCGAAAAAATCGCGACGCGTGTTCCAGCACCGATTCTTGTGGATTCGACCGAGGCCGACGTTGTGGAAGAAGCGCTGAAGCGCATTCCTGGCCGGGCGATCATCAACTCGATCAATCTGGAAGATGGCGAGAAGCGAACAGCAAAAGTGTTGCCCATGGCCAAGACTTACGGGGCAGCCGTGATCGCGCTCACGATTGATGAAGAAGGCATGGCGTTGACCGCAGACAAGAAGACTGCGATTGCGCATCGCATCTTCGATCTGGCGACGAAGAAATACGGGCTCGACGGCACCGATCTCATCTTCGACGCTCTGACTCTTCCGATTTCAACCGGTCAGGAAGAATACCGCACGGCGGGAATCGAGACGCTGAAGGCCGTCGAGCGGATCAAGAAAGAATTGCCCTCGGTCAAAACGATTCTCGGCGTCAGCAACATTTCTTTCGGCCTTGATCCGTATCCGCGGCGCGTGCTGAATTCAGTCTTCATGCACGAGGCGGTCGACCATGGCCTCGACATGGCCATCGTCAACTACACCAAGATTTATCCGCTCTACAAGATTCCGCAGGAAGAAGTGGAACTGGCGCGCAGGCTGATTTTCCGCGACGAATCAGCGGGTGATCCGCTGCAGAACTACATGGCGCACTTCGCCGGTATGAAGGGCAAGCCAGCCGCTACGACCACCGCGCATGTCGACACGCTGTCGGTCGAGGACAAGCTGAAGTTCGCCATCATTAACGGCGAAAAATCAGTGGGCGAGGGAGCGAACAAAAAATCGCTGGAGCAGTTGCTGGACGATGCCCTCACCAGCTATTTGCCGCTCGAACTGATCAACACCGTTCTTCTGGACGGAATGAAGACCGTCGGGGATCTGTTCGGCGCGCGCAAAATGCAGCTGCCGTCCGTGCTTGATTCGGCGGGTGTGATGAAGCAGGCCGTCGCCTATCTCGAGCCGAAGATGGAAAAGAGTTCAGGCTCGCAGAAAGGCACAATCGTGCTCGCGACCGTAAAGGGCGATGTGCACGACATCGGCAAGAATCTGGTCGACATCATCCTGTCGAATAACGGATACAAGGTCGTCAACCTCGGGATCAAGCAGCCGGGAGATGCCATTATCCACGCGGCGCAGGAGCATGGCGCCGACGCCATCGGCTTGAGCGGTTTGCTGGTGAAATCGACGCTGGAGATGAAATACGTCATCCAGGACTTGCAGCGCCAGAAGCTTGAATTCCCGGTGATCTGCGGCGGAGCTGCGCTGACGCGCAAGTACGTGGAGGACGACCTGCGGCGCGAGTACGCCAACGCTGTTTTCTACGCCGAAGACGCGTTCAGCGGCTTGCACATCATGGAGGATCTCGCGATTGCCGACGGCAATCGGGAAAAGCGGCTGCAGGAAGGCCGCACGGTGAAAGAGTACGCGAAAGCCACTGCAGTAGACGAAGAAAGTGGGCCGGTGTTTGCCGAGCGCAGTCCGGTCGTCGGTGACGCACCAAATATTCCGCAGCCTCCGTTCTGGGGACTGCGCGTGCGCAAGGATTACGACGTGCGCGAGGTGTTTCGTTACATCAACGAAACGGCGCTCTTCAAGAATCAGTGGCAGTTGAAGACGGCATCACAGTCGGATTACCTCCGGCTAGTGGAAGAGAAATTCCGCCCGATTTTGAGCAAGCTGGAAGAGGAGGTGGCGCAGTCTGGCCTGTTTCAGCCGCAGGCCGTTTGGGGTTACTTCCCGGCGCAGAGCGAAGACAATGATGTGATTGTGTACGAACCCGACCGGATCAACAATCCGGTCCCACACGAGATGTTGCGGTTTACGTTTCCGCGGCAGAAAGAAGGACGGCGTCTCTGCATCTCAGATTTCTTCGCGCCCAAGAGCTCGGGAAAAATGGACGTGCTCGGGCTTTCGCTGGTCACGATCGGATCGACGGCTACGGTAGAGACGCAGCGTCTATTTGAAGGCGGGGAGTACACGAAATATCTCTACCTGCATGGGCTGAGCGTGGAAACCGCGGAGGCGCTGGCTGAGTTGCATCACCGGAACATGCGCCAGGAATTAGGAATTGCAGGGGAAGATGGGCCGGAGATTCGCGACCTGTTTCACCAGAAATATCGCGGCTCGCGCTATTCGTTCGGGTACCCGGCTTGTCCGAACCTGGAAGATCAGACAAAACTCTTCGCTCTGCTAAAGCCGGAAGAAAATGTCGGCGTGCGGCTCACTTCCGGCTTCCTGCTCGAACCCGAGCAGAGTACATCGGCGATCGTGGTGCATCACCCCGCGGCGAAGTACTTCGTGGTTTAACTCCACCAACCGCAAGCCCCGAAGCTGCATCTTCTTTGTCATGATTCGGAATGTGGGGAGTATCGGCTGTACTCGCCCAAGAAGGATGCGAAGACCGGAAAGCGCAAGAATCTGGGTACGTTTTCTCGTTAGCTGCGGCGAAGAAGCGTGAGCTTGCAGTGCAGTATTTCAAGCGCACGGGCTAGAACGTAGTCTGCAGACGAAACGTGAACGTACGCGACGGGCCGAGTGCGTTGCCGGAAAACAACCCTCCGAAGTCGATTACTTCGAGGGTGTTGCTCAGGTTTGCGGCGTCCGCCTGGAAGCGTACCGAGCGTTTTTCCTTATTATAGAGATCAACACCCACCGAGGCGTTTTGCGTAAAGTACGGAAGGATGCGGTCGCGATTAAAATTGAGGTGATTCACCACCACTTGACCGTATTCCGTGGCATATTGCTGCGGTGTTAAATCCGGTTGAAACGGCAGTCCGCTGTTGTAATCGCATCCCAGGGCGAACCACAAGCGCGGGGCCACTTGATAGCGGACGCGGGCACGCACCGTGTTGCGCTGGTCTTGTGAATCTGGAAAATGGCCAGTCGTAGGGTTGATCGCATCATCTCCTAGGAACAATCCCCCCGTGACCGGGAACCACGCATTTCCGACGATGTAGGAGTAGCTGGCAAAGCCTGAGAAACGCCGCCATCGTAGAACTTCCAGCTTGGCCTCCGCACCGTAGAGAACGGCATGGTCAAATGCGATGGGAAAACTGATCCCCGTGCTTAGAATTTGGGAGTCATCGGCGTAATTGTTCACCTGGCGGCGGAACGCGGTCGCGTCCAGACGCAGTTTCCCGAGAAATGCCTTCGTGGCTCCCCATTCATAGTAGTTCCCGTGAGAAGGTTGGACCGGCAGCTGCAGTGCGGGAAGGCTCGTGTCTATAGCTTCTGCGGCAGGAGAGCTGGACAGGAGGATATTTTCGAAAGATGGCGTCTGGAAGATACGGTCATAGGAGGCGTGAATATTTAAACCGATAGAGGGGAAATAGCGCGATACCGCGAGGCGCGGGCTCACCGCATTTTGATTCAACAACAGTTGATAGTGGTCCCAGCGGAAGCCGGCGTTCACCGTCCAATTGCCGAGGCGGATTAAATCCTCAACATAGGCGCCTTGTTCAAGATCCGGACGGTGGCCTTGAAAGGCAAAGGTTGTCGCGCCGGAATCTAAGATCCCCAGATTGATAGGACATTGCGGGTCGTTCGGATTTACACAGGCCGGTATCACGTAACTGGTGTTTTCGTGCAGAAATATGTTGTCCGACTCGATGCCCGCTTTCCATTCCTGCCTGCCATGATGAACGGAGATGCTGCCATTGAAATAAATCTCTTTGAAGTCATTGTGCTGGGCGGCAATCAGAGGCCAGGATTCCGGGTTGGAATAAAAATCGAGAGAATTATCGCGGGACATTCCTCGCAGCACGCCTATCGTGTCGGAGGAAAAAATATGCTGGTAGGAGACGCTGCCCATGGTCTCAAAGTTGTCGCCGGTCTGTAGCTGCCCCCCGGGAATGAAAACGCAATCGCTTGGCTCCTGACTGGGCGGAACGGCCGGGCAACCTGTCGTATTCTTCGAGTTCGGCAGATATGCCCCGTTCTGTTGTACCAGTTCGTTGGGGATCTCATAGCGCGCGAGGTCATGCCGGGCAATCAGAGTAAGACGGTCTTTCGGCGTAAGATCGCGCTCATAGCTCATCGAAAAACTGCCGATCGTACCGTTGTTGGTGTAATTCTCTGGGACGACCGGGTTGAGATAGTGGCCCGTCATATCACCGGAGGCGCTCAGTCCAAACGTATTCTTATTCCATGTGTACTGGTCCTGAGTATCGATCCCGGCCGTGTTGTAGGCGCCGCCGAAAAGCGTGAGCTGGCCGTGAAATCCCGGATCCTGGTTCTTGAGAGTATTAACCTCAACTACGCCGCCCATCTTCCTGCCAAATTCCGCGGGAATTCCGGCGGTATAGATTACGACGGACTCAATGTCATCGGCGTCGGCAGGTTCCGGGCCAAAGCTGGGCGAGCGGTTGTCGGTAAGCGGTATGCCGTCCACAACAAATTGCGTCTGATATTCCGATCCGCGCGGGTGGAGAACGGCATTGCCTTCGTAGAGCCAGCCCGGCTCAGAGTTCACCAGGTCCTGCATCGACCGGCCGGGCAACGCAGTCAAGCGGTTCTGTATCGTCTCTTCACCGATCTGGTTGACCGAGCCTGCGCGGTACGGGTCGATTAAAGTGGCGTCCGCGCTAACGTTCACGGATTCGGAAACGGAAGCGACTTTCAGTCGGATCGTACGGTCGACAGGGAGAGCGGAACGTATTTCCACCGCCTCGGAAACATGAGCAAAAGCAGGTGCCTGAATCTGAACCTGATAGATGCCATAAGGCAGTCGCTTGGCATCCAGGCTGCCCTGATCGTCTGTGGTGAATGTATAGCGATACTGATTGGCCTCACTTACCAGCTCGACCGTGCTGCGGACTCCGAAGCCGTCGGGGTCCAGCACCTTGAGGCGCAATTCTCCGCTATTGCTCTGGGCTCGCGCGGCAAGCAGGAGCACGAGCACGGCACCGCACGACAGAATGACGTTTCGAATGCGCATAGAGAACAGGACTCTACCTCTCTTAGTCTTACGGACCTTTCGGTTTTGAGGAAATTACTTCCGTACCGGGAACTCAAGGCAAAAGAGGAAGCGAGGCTACAACATCCTATATTCCTTTTGCAGCGGTCTTGTTCAGCCTTTTTTGATGTTTCTTTAGTCTTCGGAGGAGGATCTCTGAAGCGGCCCTGCGCGCGTTGTGTGCTAAACTCGCGATTCCCCCAAAGATTCGAAGAAACTTTGAAGAAACAGGGTTACGTGCTTGACCCCTCCGACCGATCTTAGCCTTCGACTTCCGCTGCCAGCGGCGGTAGAGAGCTCTTCGCGTGTGCAGACCACGCGGCTGGAGGACGAAGTCGTAGGTTTGTTTGATGAGATGCGCGACCGCCTTCTCCGTTACCTGCTCTGTCTGGGGGTGCAGCTTCACGACGGAGAAGAGATTGTGCAGGAGTCGTTCTTGCTCCTGTTCCAGCACCTGCAGCGCGGCAAATCGCGCGAGAATCTGCGCGGCTGGCTGTTCGGCGTGGTGCGAAACCTTGCACTCAAGGTGCATCGCGAAAATCGCGCCAGCGCCAGACGGTTTCAATTTGATCAGCCTCTCGCCAGACTTCCCTCGGATCGCGATGCAAATCCCGAACAGGAGATGTCTGATAGGCAGCGGCAAGAACGTTTATGGGCTGTGGTCAGGGCACTCCCGGAGCAGGACCAGGTTTGCTTATTCCTCCGCGCTGAGGGCCTCCGATACCGCGACATCGGGAACATGTTGGGCATTTCCCTGGGCTCGGTAGCGGCGTCGCTGGCCCGCTCGCTGGGCAAGTTGAGTCGCGCAGATGGAGGGATACGATGACGAATAGCCCCTTGCATGTGCGCGACGACCAACTGCTTCTCTACGCCGCGGGCGACCTGGCCGAGCCGCATGTCCGGGAGGTTTCTGTTCACTTGGAACACTGCGCGAATTGCAGGGCGCGTCTCGCAGAATTACAAGGCATATTTTGCGAGATTCGTTCCGTGCATTTACAGATCGCAGCTCAGCCTCTACCGTCCTCGGCCGGGCCGCGGGCGTTGCTGAAGGCTCAGCTTGCCGATTTGCCTCGCGGAGGGACTTCTGTCTCCGAGCGTTCCAAGCCCAACGCATGGACTTCCCCGCAGAGGTTGCTGAATTGGAGCAGTGCAGTGGCTGTCGCGACCATCGTGCTGGCAGTGATCTTCATGACGCAGCGCACACCGCGGCCTGCTGCTCCGATTACGAGCATGGCGGTGACCGCGCTTTCCGATATGCCGGATGCTCGCTTCACCCCCGGGGCGGTAGTCGCCGCCACGCAAGGACAGGTGTGCTCCGACTCCGAGTCGCAGGCCAACATCCCGGTAGCGATGAAGACACAGGTGCTGCATCAGTACGGCATCGCGGACGCGCCAAGTGAGGCCTACGAGGTGGACTATCTGATTACTCCCGAACTTGGCGGGGCCACCGACATTCACAACCTTTGGCCTGAACCTTATGATCACACGGTCTGGAACGCACACGTGAAAGATCAGCTCGAAGATCGGCTGCGACAGTTGGTTTGCCGCGGAGATCTCGACCTGGCCACGGCGCAGCGCGACATTTCCACCGACTGGATCGCGGCATACCGAAAGTACTTCCATGCCGATCAGCCAGTCCCCGCCAGTTCCTTGACCCGCATCCAGAGCTAGCCCCAGCGTCGCAGAGCCTTGACTGGAGCTTTTTGCAAAATAGAGACAATATCTTGACAAATGCAGCGGCGTGCTCTGGCATTCTCCCCCTGTAGATTCTTGACGCTGAACACCCAGGGCACTGATCGTGTGGGAATCGAGACCTTCGCGTTCTCCGTCACCGGGAGAACATGGAGAAAAACAGGCACTCGCACCGCAGGGGGTGTGAGTGCCGTTTTGCTTCTGTGCCGTGCGCGGCTAGTTCCATGGTTTCTCGCTGCGCCGGTCTCCTCCTCCTCAACTGTTACAATTTCAAGTTATCGTTCAAAACAGCCAATTTATAACAGCGCCATGAAATGCCCTTTTTGCGGATTTGGCAATGACAAGGTAGTGGACTCGCGCGAGAGCAAGGAGGCGGAATCGATTCGCCGCCGTCGCGAGTGCTTGAAGTGCGGCAAGCGCTTCACCACGTACGAGCGCATCGACGAAATTCCCTACATGGTGGTGAAAAAAGACGGCCGCCGCGAAAAGTTTGATCGCCAGAAGGTGCTTAACGGGCTGCTGCGGGCATGCGAGAAGCGGCCGGTCCCGATCAGCAAGCTGGAACAGATCGTGAACGAGGCCGAGTCGTTCGTCATCGAGTCGCCCGAGCGTGAGCGCAAGACGAGCGAACTGGGCGAGCTGATCATGAACCGCCTTCGACGCCATGACAAGGTCGCATATGTGCGCTTCGCGTCTGTTTACCTCGATTTCAAGGACGTCAAAGAGTTCATGAACGAGTTGAAGGATCTGGTGAAAGCGAAGGCATAATCAAAGTCATGGCTCACAGAATTACACTCATTCCCGGCGACGGCATCGGCCCCGAGGTGACCAACGCTGTCGTGCGCATCCTGGAAGCAACCGGGGTGAAGTTCGAGTGGGAGACATTCGCAGTCGGCGCCGACGCCTACGAAAAAAGCGGCGAATACATTCCCAGGGAAGTCATCGAATCGATCGAGCGCACACGCGTCGTGCTGAAGGGGCCGGTAACCACGCCGGTCGGCGGCGGATTCTCCAGCATTAATGTCGCACTCCGCCGGAAGTTCGATCTCTATGCCAATTTCCGGCCGATTCGCAACCTCCCTCACATTCCCACGCGTTATCCCGACGTCGACCTGATCATCGTGCGAGAGAATACCGAAGGGCTTTACTCCGGCCTGGAACACGAGGTCGTTCCCGGAGTAGTGGAGAGCCTGAAGATCATCACCGAAAAAGCTTCGACCCGCATTGCCCGCTTCGCGTTTGAGTATGCGCGCAGGTATCAGCGCAAGAAGATTCACGCCATCCACAAAGCCAATATCATGAAGATGTCGGACGGCCTGTTCCTGCGCTGCTGCCGCGCCGTTGCGAAAGACTATCCCGACATCAACTACGGCGAGCACATCGTCGACAACACCTGCATGCAGCTGGTGATGAACCCTTACCAGTACGACATGCTGGTGATGGAAAACCTGTACGGCGACATTTTGTCTGACCTTTGCGCTGCCTTTGTGGGCGGGTTGGGCTTTGTGCCCAGCGCGAACATCGGCGACGATTGCGCCATGTTTGAAGCTGTGCACGGATCGGCCCCGGACATTGCCGGAAAAAATCTCGCCAACCCGACGGCCCTGCTGCGTAGCGCCCTCCTGATGGTTCGACATCTCAACGAACACGGGGCTTCGACGCAGATTCGCAACGCACTGGAGCGAGTCTATCGTCACCGCGAGAAACTAACGCGCGACATCGGCGGGCAGGCAGGAACGTCCCAGTTCGCGGATGCGGTGATCGAAGAAATGCAGAAAGGCGTTGCCGAACCGGCCCGCGTGTAGGCTCCTTCAGCGGCGCTTCAGGGCTTCCAGTTCCTCAAGCGTCCGCGGCCAGTCCGATCCGAGCAGGCGCGACAAGCTGCGATCCGCCAGCACTTTGCCGCCGGTCTGGCAGCGGGCGCAGTAGTTCGTTTCTTTATCGGCATACCGGATTCGCAGAATCTTGTCGCCACACCGCGGGCAGGCCTTCCCATACCGGCCATGCACGGCCATCTCCGGTCGAAACGCAGTAACTTTCTCGGGAAAGTCGGCCTGAGCGTCGGCACCGAGCCGGTCGATCCAAATTTTCAGAGTTTTCTGCGTGGCGGCAAACAGCCGCTCCCACTCGTCTGGCTTGAGCTTTTGTGTCAGTGTGACTGGAGACAACTGTGCCGCATGCAGAAGCTCGTCGGAGTACGCGTTGCCGATGCCGCTCAGCAATCGAGGATCAGTCAGCGCCCTCTTCAGCGTGTGATTTTCTACGGTGAGCACCGTACGGAACGAATCCAGATCGGCCGCAAGAACATCGATTCCGCCAGCATCGTAAGCAGCCAGGTTTTCTTCGCCACTCACAACATGCAGGGACGCCCGGTGCTTCGAACCGGCTTCGGTGAGCACCAAGGATCCCTCAGGAAAATCGAACGCCGCCAGACTTTGGCGTCCGGACAGCTTCGCGTTTGGCGGCCGCCAGTGCAGGCGACCCGCAATCATCAGGTGCAGCACGAGCCAGAGATCGTCTTCCAGGCCGATGGCGATGCGCTTGCCGATGCGCCGGAGTCCACGCACGTTGCGGCCCTCAGCGGCCGCCAACGGAGGCTGCGCGGTTCGCAGCAGGAACGGGCTGGCCAGTCGTATACGCTCGAGCTTTTTATGAACAATGCGCGACTCGAGCGCGGTGATGTAGGCCGAGATGTCCGGTAACTCGGGCATTCCGTATCAGCTTGCATGTCCGCCTGAGGATTTGGCAATGCCGCGCAAAATCTCCAACGCCTTTACATTTCCGCCATTGACTCTCACAGCGCGTTGGGAGTAAATTTTCTTCGGTTCTGGGGCGCAGTAAAAGTCGTTCTGGGGGAAGATGACGCGCAAAGCTCGGCGTGTGGGGGTAGTTCTCTTTCAGCTCGGTGGACCCGACACGCTGGAAGCGATCGAACCTTTTCTTTATAACCTCTTTTGCGATCCCGATATTATCGACTTCCCTTTTGCTCGCGTCGGGCGCAAAGCTCTGGCCAAACTGATCTCTACCACGCGTGCGCGGAAAGTGCAGCACCATTACGCGACGATCGGCGGAGGCTCGCCCATACGCCGTCACACCGAGCAGCAGGCGTGCGCGCTCGAAAACGAGTTGCGCGGCCAGGGTGTGGACGCGCGATGTTTCGTGGCCATGCGGTATTGGCATCCCTTCACCGAGGAGGCGATCAAGCGGCTCCGCGCTGCCGAGTGCGCCGAAGTCGTGCTCTTGCCGATGTATCCTCAGTATTCATCCACGACGACAGGATCAAGTCTGAACGAATGGCAGCGCCGATTCACGGATGATCTCCCCCTGCATTGCGTCGAGACGTTCTATCGTAATACGATATATCTGGACGCGATGGTGGAAAGGGTGAATCAAGCGCTGGGCCGCTTCCCCCAGCCGGATCGACCGGAAATTCTTTTCAGCGCCCACAGTGTGCCCATGGCGGCGATCGAGAAGGGCGACCCGTACCAGCAGCAAATCGAAGAGACCGTTCGACTTCTGATGCAGCACGGCGGATGGAGCAATCCACACCAGCTCTGCTACCAGAGCAAAGTAGGCGCCAGCCGCTGGCTCCAGCCATCGCTGCGGGACGCTCTAGACACGCTTGCTGCCGAAAATATGCGGGAGGTGTGCGTGGTGCCCGTGGCGTTCGTCTCTGATCATGTGGAGACTCTAGGCGAAATCGACCACGAGGCGCGCGAGCGGGCGCAGCGGCTCGGTTTTACGCAGTTCGAAATGACCGCGGGACTGAACGACTCACCCCGGTTCATCCAGGCTCTGGGCCAGATTGTGCGGAAGGCTCTGGACGAGCCGGTGCATCACGCAATTCCGATTTGCAGCCCAAGGAGGCAGTTGGCTGCGCCGCAGTATGCTGCGGCCGCGGGGTTGGATTAACACAGATCGCGGTTTATTCGGTCGACGAAATTCGTTTGAGGACAGGGAGGAAGCTCATGGCCGACCAGGAAGTCGGCACGCCAAATCCGAATCCCGAGGCGGCGAAACCGGCAGCCTCGCCACCGGCTAAGCCCGCGGCGGATGCTACCAAGTATGTAGGTACGCCTGCGGTGGGAACATCGAAGGCCGCGGCGGCAGCGGGAATCGCGGGGACCGCACCCTCGACCGAAACTGATCGCCGGCACCGGCGCTTTGTATGGGTGATGGTGACCGGCTTTCTGACGGCGTGGTTCCTGGCGTTTTTCCGCTTCTTCCTTCCGCGCACTCTTTTCGAACCGAATACCGTTTTCAAAATCGGATATCCTTCCGAATTCGCGCTCGGAGTCGACACCAAGTTCCAGCAAAAATATCGAATCTGGGTTGATCGCACGCCCGACCGGTTGTTTGTGATCTACGCGCGATGCACGCATTTGGGCTGCACGCCCGACTGGAAGCCGAGCGAGAACAAGTTCAAGTGTCCCTGCCATGGCAGCGGCTACGACAGCGAGGGCATCAACTTCGAAGGGCCGGCGCCGCGGCCCATGGACCGGGCACACATTGAGCTCGCGCCCGATGGGCAGGTTCTGGTGGACACGGCCAAGCTTTACTCCTGGCCCAAGGGACAACCGACTCACTTCAACGATCCGGGGGCGTTCTTGACCGGGGTATAAGCCAGGCCGAAGCAGATTCCTCGCGCAAGAATCGCTCTCGGAATAACAAGTTGAGATTGGGAATCATTCATGGCTGACGAAAACAACGCGAACGGGAAAAACGGCAACAAGACGGGCTTGCTCGACAAAGTAACCACTGGCGTCAAGGACGACATTCAAGCCCTCAAGACCGACATCCCTGCGAAGGCGAAGGAGCAGATCGAGGGGCTGAAGGACCCGACGAAGACCCAGGTCTACACCTCGATTTTCCGCCACAAGCACGACGACACGCCGCGAAACCGCGCGCTGGGCGTGCTTTCCAACGTGTTCCTGCACCTGCATCCGGCAAAGATCAATCGCGACGCGGTGCGCTACAGCTATACCTGGGGCATGGGCGGCATCACGTTTTACTTATTCATCATCCTCACCTACACGGGCGTCCTGCTTATGTTCTATTACCACCCCAGCAAGGTGCAGGCGTTTCGCGACGTGCTTTATCTCGAGCACGACGTACCGTTCGGCAAGATTCTGCGCAACATGCACCGCTGGGCCGCTCACCTGATGGTGATTGCCGTATGGCTGCACATGTTCCGTGTGTTCCTGACCGGCTCTTACAAGAAGCCGCGCGAGTTCAACTGGAATATCGGGGTGCTGCTGCTGGTGTTTACGTTGCTGCTTTCGTTCACCGGATATTTGCTGCCCGACGATCAACTCGGATTCTGGGCGGTCACCGTGGGCACGAACATGGCGCGCGCGACTCCATTGCTCGGACACGAAGGGCCGTTCGGATCGCAACTGGGCATGACTCCCTACAACGACGTGCGCTTCGGTTTGCTGGGCGGCTCCATTGTGGATGCCAATGCCTTGTTGCGTTCCTACATCTGGCACTGCATCGGGATTCCGATTGTGGCGTCGGTGTTGATGATCGTGCACTTCTGGCGTGTGAGAAAAGACGGCGGCATTTCCGGGCCAGCACCAGTCATGCTGACGGAAGAGGCAGACAAGCCGCGCAGAGGACCGAAGGCAGCAGGAGAATGATCAGGCCGTGCAAAACACGATGTCATTTCGTACAAGTCCGCAGGACTTGTGAGGAACCTGCTTTTAGCCGCGCTTGAAAACGCAGGTTCCTCACCGCCGCTTCGCGCGGGTTCGGAATGACATTCGGATGACATGAAGATTTGAGACGGAACGAGCAGAACCCGTCGAGCTTCGCTCGACCGGACAGCCGAACGGCGGCTGTTCCTACATGTTTCGTGGAGCAATTATGGATTGGCGACAACTTTGGGAAATCTGCTCGGCGCCGGATAACGTTCCGATCGTAGCCCTGATTCCGCTGCTCGCCTTTTACATCTACCTGGCGTGGAGGCAGGCGCATGCCAACGATCAACTGATCGGGCAACTCGAGGCCGACCCCGCTCTGGCCAAGACGCACCATCGCAAGACGTGGCCGTTCAAACCCGGCTGGCAAAAGGAAGTCCACGTCTGGCCGTTCCTGCTGCGCATCGAGTTTCTCGGCGCCATCATCGTGACCATCATCCTGATGATCTGGTCGATCACGCTGAACGCGCCGCTCGAAGAGCCGGCCAATCCCAACCTGACCATGAATCCGGCGAAGGCGCCGTGGTACTTCCTAGGCCTGCAGGAAATGCTGGTTTATTTCGATCCCTGGATTGCCGGCGTCGTCATGCCCACGATGATCATCATCGGACTGATGGTGATCCCGTACATCGATACTAATCCGCTGGGCAGCGGTTATTACACATGGAAGCAGCGCCGGTTTTCGATTTCGACTTTTCTGTTCGGCTTCGTGATTCTCTGGGTCGCGATGATCATCATCGGCACATTCATTCGCGGGCCGGGATGGCAATGGTTCTGGCCGGGGCAGACCTGGGACCACAACCGGCTGATTTACGAAGTGAACCGCGACTTGCCGGACGAAGTGCCGCGCTGGCTCGGTGGGCCCATTACGTCCAACTGGGCGAAGGGAGTCTTTGGCGCGATCGTTGTCGGCGGATATTACCTGATCGGAGGCGGTGCGGTGTATTCGCTTTTCCGGCGGCGTATGGCGAAAGATTTTCAGCGCATGAGCCTGCTCCAGTTTTCACTGATGGCGTTCCTGTGGCTCACCATGGTCGCCTTGCCCCTGAAGATGTCTCTGCGTCTGCTATGGCACATCAAGTACGTGTGGATTACACCGTGGTTCAACATTTGAACGGCATTGCAGAGTTTTAGATTTCAGATTGCAGATTTGTCCGGTAGGTTCAGCGACCCAGTCTGAAATCTGCAATCAGAAATCTGAAATCGCTCTCGTGATTCGCCAAGGGGGAGACTAGGTGGCTGATAAACCCACGCCCGAGCAGGATCCGATCACCAGCAAATCATATGCTGCGCATTACATGATCGCGACGGTCATCCTGATGGCTACGCTATTCTGGGCGTTGTGGGACGAGGCGTGGGGCCAGCGGCCGTGGAAGGAGTTTCAGGAAAAGTGGAAGGACCGCTACAGCGCATTCCTGAACACGGCAAGGTCAAAGTCGACGGCGTCGGAGAAGGACGTTGAGAAGAACCCTCAGTATGTGGAACTCTCGGCGGCGCTAAAGACAGCCACCGACAACTCCGCCGTTGCGGCGAAACAAACTCGCGACAAACTCGACGATGCCAGTGCACGCCTGCTCGCGGTACAAACCGTTTTCACCGACCGTCGCGCCTATGTCAACGCACTGACCTACGAGTGGGAGACCAGCACCAGCCCTTCCGACAAAGCGAGCAGGCAAAAAGAAATCGACGCGTACAAGGCTGAGCTCGCGACGGTAGAATTTCCCGACCGCAGCAAGAAGAAGTTGAACTTCCAGCAGCTCGAGGAAACCTACAACGACATCCGCGACGAGCGAACGCGGCTCAGCCTTGAACTCGGCGACGTCCTGAAGCCCGCAACCGACGCCAGAACAAAGCTCGATGACTATGTCACCGACCACATGGTCGACCTGACGCCGCAGCAGATTGACGGTCTCAAGAAGAAAACGGCCGACTGGGATCCCAAGATCGTGCAGATCAATGTGGCGGAAGCCAACATCGTCGATCGGTGCGAATCCTGCCACATGGGCGCGCGTGAACCGCTGAAGATCACGGCCGCAGACATGACGCCCAGGGGCGAAAAAAAACCGGATGAGTACGCGAGGGCATTCGTCAGCCATCCCGAACCGGAATTGTTGAGCATTCACGATCCCGACAAGTTCGGCTGCTCGCCCTGCCACCAGGGTAACGGCCGCGCCACGACCAGTGTCGAGAAGGCGCACGGAAACTACGAGCACTGGCTGTGGCCGCTCTTCCCCAAAGAAAATGCCCAGGCCGGCTGCCAGACCTGCCACTCCGCAGATATGGTGCTGGTCAGTGGCGACGTGCAGTTCTCGACCATCAACAGCGGCAAGGAACTCTTCCGCCGCCGCGGATGCAACGGCTGCCATCGCTATGAGGGTTACGACCGAGAGCCGGAAGATCTGAACAACGTCGGCCAGCAGATCAAGCAGATCGAATCGCAAAAGATCGACAACTTGAAGCAGACCGCCTACCTGATGAAGCAGGCCGACGCTGCCGAAAGCAACGAAGAAGCGAACGCGCTCAACACCCGAGCGGTTGATCTGCGCGTCGCCAACAGCAAGCTCGACGGCCGCCTGCAGCAACTCGATTTCCAGTCGCATTCGCTGATGCAGGATATGAAGAAGATTGGCCCGAATCTGAAAGATGTCCGGCTCAAGCTCAACAAGAACTGGATTCCGGTCTGGCTGAAGAAGCCGACCGATTTCCGTCCCACGACGAAGATGCCAAACTTCCGCCTGAACAATCATCAGATTCGGGCGATCTCGGCGTTCATCTGGCAATCCGGATTCACCGACACGCTGCCCAAGCACAAACTTGGCAACGCCGCGCACGGCAAAGAGCTGTTTGAAAGCCGCGGCTGCCTGGCCTGCCACTCCATCGGCGAAGGCGATCAGATGAAGGGTGGAACGTTTGCCGCGAACCTGACGCGCGTGGGCGAGAAGGCCAACTACGATTATCTCGTCCGCTGGATTCATAACGCGCGCGAGCGTACCCGGCCGTATTGTCCGTACGAAAAGAAAGACATCGGCCCAGAGGATTACGCGAAGAAGGGACTTCCCTATCAGTTCGATCTCGAGCACAGCAAGTGCCCGAACGACGGCCACGAACTGCAAGTGCAGAACATGACCGTCATGCCGAGCCTGCGGCTGAGTCCCGAAGATGCCGAAGACATCGCGACGTATCTGCTGACGCAGAAAAAGCAAGACCCGTCGGCGTATCCGAACGCGGCGTTCATGGACGACCCGGCGCTGAAGGAGGAAGGCAAGAAGTGGGTGCGGCACTTCGGCTGCGCGGGATGCCATGAGATCGCGGGCTTTGAAGAGGAAGGCCGCATTGGCACAGAACTTACGTTTGAAGGCTCGAAACCGATTGAGCGTCTCGACTTTGCTTTGTCGACGGAGCCGGCCCAGCGCGGCGGGAAAGAGTCGGAGCCGATTAAAGACAACGAAGACCTGGCGCGTTTGCCTGACGGCCCGGCCAACAAACCCTGGTACGACCACAAGGGATTTTTTGAGCACAAGCTGGCCGAGCCGAACGTCTTTGACCAGGGCATGGTCAAGAGCGAAACCGAAGCGCTGCGCATGCCGAATTTGCACCTGAGCAAGAACGAAATCCTGAGTCTTACCACGTTCCTTCTGGGCAGTCAGGAGACTTCCCTGCCCGCCAGTTACCAGTACAAGCCGGGCGACGCGCGGCACGACATTCAGGAAGGCTGGTGGGTGATTCAGAAATACAACTGTATGGCCTGCCACCAGATCATTCCCGGCCAGCTCACGGCTCTGATGGGGCTGCCGCAGTATCAGGACGCGCAAGAGCAATTGCCGCCGAAGCTGCTGACCGAAGGCGCGCGCGTCGATCCCGAGTGGCTGCGGAAATTCCTGTCGAATCCCGCTCTGAGCACGACGGATACGAATCGCAACGGAGTGCGGCCTTATTTGAAAGTCCGTATGCCGACGTTTTCGTTCTCCGACAACGAACTCCGCAAGCTGGTGCGATTTTTCCAGGCGCTGTCGCAACAGCCGATGCCCTACATTCCGGAGCAGGTGCCCGTTCTCACGGCTAAAGAAACCGACATGGCGCGCAGCCTGTTCTCGAGCACGGCCGCGCCGTGCTTGAAGTGCCACGCCAGCGGCGATCCGAATCACGACAAGATCGCGACGGCGCCGAATTTCCTATTGGCGAAGGAACGCCTGAAGCCGGATTGGGTCGAGCGCTGGATCACCGATCCGCAGGCCGTCAGCCCGGGCACTTCCATGCCCTCGGGACTGTTCAAGCAGCAAAACAATCAGTGGGTATTTGCCGGGCCTACTCCGCCGTCGTTTAACGGATATACCGGTGATCACCGAAAGCTGTTAACCGACTATATCTTTCAGCTAACACCGGAAGAGCAGCGCCGGGTAGCAGCTTCCATGCCGCGGGCCAAGGCCGCAGTACAAACGCCGAGCGATCGCCGGCATGCGGCCCTGGAATCGCACGCTGCGGCGAGTGGAGGTTCGCGGTAGAATTCCCACGACAGAAAAACGGATGGACGGGTCGCCGCGTTCGCTCCGGCTCGTTCGGAATGAACTTCACACATTTCAGCTCCACGAAAGGCGACATCATGAATAGGAAGATGAGTTGGGTGAGAATCACGTTAGGAACATCGGCCCTGTGCGCGCTGCTGGTTCTGTCGGCGTGCAGCAAGAAGGAAGAAACACCCGCCGCTCCCGCGGCTGAGCAACCAGCAGCGCAGCCGGCCGCCACTCCGATCGATCCGTCTACGGTAGCGACGATCAGCGGTACGGTAAAGTTCGACGGCACCGCTCCCAAGGCCTCAAAGATTGACATGAGCCAGGATCCCGGCTGCAAAGGCACAAACGAAGCCGAAAATATTGTGGTCACGAATGGCGACCTGGCGAACGTCTTCGTCTACGTGAAAGATGGCCTGGGCAACCGCACTTTCGACGTGCCCAAGGATTCAATCGTTCTCGATCAGAAAGGCTGCCAGTACCACCCGCACGTTCTGGGAGTGATGGCGGGACAGACCATCGACATCAAGAACGACGATCCCACCACGCACAACATTCATCCCACACCGAAAGACAATCGCGAGTGGAATGAATCGCAGCCGCCGTCCTCGCCGGCGATCGACAAGAGCTTCGCCCGCGAAGAAATCATGCTGCCCGTGAAGTGCAACCAGCACCCCTGGATGAAGATGTACATCAACGTCGTGAAGAGCCCGTTCTATGCTGTGACCGACAAGGAGGGGAAGTACACGATCAAGGGTCTGCCCCCGGGCGACTACACGATCGCCTTCGTGCAGGAAAAACTGGGAGAGCAGGATCAAAAGGTGACCGTCGCCGCGAAGGAAAGCAAGACGGTGGATCAGAGCTTCAAACCGGCCGCCGACTAACGCGCCACGACTTCAGTCGGGCCAAGAGCCGGTGCTAGAATGCTGCGTTGGACCGGCAGGCTGCGGGCTAGGAGCGGCCTGCTCAAGGTCTTCATAGGTCCTACTCCACGATCGATGAACACACCCTTCAGAGGCATCGCCACGCCCTATAACCGCGGCCTTCACCGGCTGGCGGTGGGTCTCGCCTGCTGGACGTTTCTCCTGATCATTGCCGGTGCGCTGGTAACCAGCAACGATGCGGGCCTTTCCGTGCCGGACTGGCCGACGTCATTCGGCTCGCTGTACAAGATTCCGAAACTTGTGGGCGGAGTGCAGTTCGAACACACGCACCGTATGATCGCGCAGGTCGCGGGGGTGCTCACCATTATTGTTGCCGTCTGGACCTGGCGCGCTGAAAAGCGCCGCTGGATGCGGATTCTGGGCTTGGCCGCTCTCGGAACCGTAATCGCGCAGGGAGTTCTAGGCGGTCTCACCGTTCTGTTTTATTTGCCGCCGGCAATTTCATCTGCGCATGCGGCATTGGCGCAAACGTTTTTCTGCATCGCGGTCGCGATGGCGTTGTTCACCGGTCAGAAATGGGTCCAGGAGCAACCCCGCGTGGAGCTTGATCAGCGCCGTCCGAGTCTGTTCACGCTGACATTGCTCTCGATTTTCGTGCTTTACGTCCAGTTGCTTCTGGGGGCGATGTTCCGGCACCACGGGCTGAGTTGGTGGCCGCATGTAGCCAACGCGGTGGTCGTGTCGTTTGTACTGGCATGGACGGCTGTCCGGGCGCTCACCGTGTATTCGCATATCGAAGCTGTGAGGCGGCCGGCCGTTATCATGCTGTCGCTCGTTATCGCCCAGCTGTGTCTCGGTTTCCTGGCATTCCTCACACGCGTGGAATGGGGCAAAGACGCCGTGCAGCCCGAGCTTCCCATGGTGATCTCGACTGTGGCGCACGTTGTGGTCGGGGCCTTGCTTCTGGCTACCGCGGCCATCCTGGCGATTCAGGTCTGGCGTCACGTTCCTGTCGCTTTCGAAGAGAGACTCCCGCACGCGCAACGGGATCCATCGGCGGCTTGACGCTGCCCTCTTTGAACGCCACGCCCCTCGAGGCATTTCAGGCAACTTCTTGGCACGGGCGGTGTTATTCCAGCGAGTACGCGACTTCTCGTGCGAAATTCCGTGATGTCGTAAACTGGTAACAGTCCCAGGGGAACGCTTTTGGTCACCAGAGTCGCTGCGCTCGCAGATCGCGGATCGGAGACGGAACGCGCGTCGGCGCCCAACATTTCCGTACACAATTTGGTTCATCGCTACGAAAGCCGCACCGCGCTCAACGGCGTCTCCTTCGAAGTGCGTCCTGCCGAACTCTTCGGCTTGCTCGGCCCCAACGGCAGCGGGAAGACTACACTGTTCCGCATTCTCTCGACGCTAATGATTCCGACATCCGGCAAGGCGCTGGTAATGGGATTCGATGCGGCACAGGATTCCGCCAGCGTGCGGCGCGAGATCGGCGTAGTTTTTCAGGCACAAAGCATCGACCCCAAACTCACGGCTTACGAAAACCTCTGGCATCAGGGACATTTGTATGGCCTGCGCGGAGCGCTGCTGAAACGCCGCGTGGGTGAGATTCTGGCACGCGTGGGATTGGCGGACCGGGCCAAGGAGCGAGTCGAAACTTTCTCCGGCGGAATGCAGCGGCGCATCGAACTGGCCAAGGGCCTGCTGCATCGCCCCGGTGTCTTGCTGCTCGACGAACCCACCACCGGTCTCGATCCCGGAGCGCGTCGCGACCTGTGGCAATACTTGCAGATTCTGCGCGACGAAGAGCACGTTTCCGTGCTGGTTACGACTCATCTTATGGAAGAGGCCGAGCGCTGCGACCGCCTGGCCATCATGAGTGAGGGCAACCTGGTGGCATTGGGGACGCCGGCGGAACTGAAGAGCGAAATTGGTGGCGACGTCATCCTGTTGGATGCTGCGCGCGACGCTGGTTTGCTCGCGGACCGCATTCGGGCGCGCTTTCACGTCGAGACGACCGTGCTGGGAAATCAGGTCCGCATTGAACAGGAGGGCGGCCATCGTTTCGTCCCCGATGTGGTCGAGGCCTTCCCCGGAGAGATTCAGGCAATTTCCGTGAGCAAGCCGGCGCTGGAGGATGTGTTCATCCACCGCACCGGTCACAAGTTCTGGAGCGAGGGCGGCGAAGAAAATTCTGTGGCGAATTGAATTGGAGGATGGAACTTGAATGGCAGGAGGTAGCTTGCGTCTGATGATCCTGGTTCTGTCTCTGGTGCTCGGCATTGTCCCGTTGCTGGGCGTGGGCTGGATTCTTGCCAATGGAATGTTGACCTTGTGGCCGCCGGCCGCCACCGTCGACGGACTGTTCATGAGCTTGATTCTGCTCATGCTCTCAGCCTGTTTTCTGTTGAACGCCTTCTGGGAGGCGCGTGACCAAGGATTGCTGCCGAAGAAATCTAGAGAATCGACCAAGGCGCCGGCCGCGAAGGCAAGTTAACTATGGCGACTCAAGTCACAACCATGGCGCGGCCAGTGATTCCGCAGGCAACGACCGGAGTATTCTTGCCGGCGTTCACGCTATGGCTGCGCGAGGTCGTCCGCTTCTACCGCCAAACGACGCGCGTGGTTGGGGTGCTCGCCTCGCCGCTGGTGTTCTGGCTCGTGATTGGCTCCGGTTTCGGCACATCGTTTCGTTCCGGCGGCGGGCCGGGACAGCAGCACTATCTGGACTATTTTTATCCTGGCGCGCTAATCATGATCGTTCTCTTCACTTCGATCTTCACTATGATGTCCGTAATTGAAGATCGCAAGGAGGGTTTCCTCCTGTCCGTGCTGGTCGCACCGGTACCACGCTCCGCGATTGTGCTGGGCAAAGTGCTGGGAGGAACGACGCTTTCCGCACTTCAGGGAATGATCTTCCTGATCTTTGCGCCCTTTGCCGGGGTGCACCTCGATCCCGTGCGCGTGCTGCTGGTTGCGCTGGTGGTCTTCCTGATTTCGTTCGCCTTGACCGCTCTCGGTTTTGCCATCGCCTGGCCGATGGATTCGTCACAGGCTTTTCACGGCATCGTGAATCTGTTCCTAATTCCGCTCTGGCTGCTTTCCGGCGCGCTGTTTCCACTTAGCGGCGCCTCCGGATGGATTCGCGCCATCATGTACGTGAACCCGCTCACGTACGGGGTGGAGGCGCTCCGCGCCCTGCTCTATCCCGGCGCGGAAACGAGTTTTCCGCTGTCCTCAGCCATGGCGACTCTGGTACTGTTTTCGCTCGTCATGTTCGCACTCGCTTTCCTGATGGCCAACCGCCGTACCCAATCCTCTCCCAGATGAGGCTTGCCGCTTGATCGTGACAAATTGGATGGTCGAAAATTGGATTCTTGGAACGTCAATCCCTGAACAATTCGCCTACTTCCCTGCCCTCAACGCAACTTTGAACGGAACCAGCGCCGTGTTGCTGCTCGCGGGCCGCTTGTTCATCGCCAAAGGCCGCATCACCGCTCATCGCGCCTGCATGATCGCGGCCATGGTCGCCTCTGCGCTGTTCCTGTGCTGCTATTTGTTCTTTCACTTCGAGGTCGGCAATATTCGATTTCTCGGCGAGGGGTGGTCGCGGCCGGTTTATTTCTCGATTCTTATTTCTCACGTCACTTTGGCCATTGTGATTGTTCCCATGGCGATTGTGACTTTAAACCGAGGGCTCAAAGCCCGCTACGACAAGCATCGCGCCATCGCCAAGTGGACGTGGCCGCTGTGGATGTATGTTTCTGTCACGGGCGTGATCGTGTACTTCATGCTGTACCAGTGGTTTCCGCACAGCTAGTGAGAGAAAGCTTCTACCACGGAGTCATAGAGACACGGAGAAAAGTCATCGAATTGGTTCTCTCCGGGCCTCCGTGCCTCCCTGTTAGATTTTGCTTTTTATGTCGACGCTAAGACTAAAGATTGATGTCTCTGGCACCGTGGGCGATGCCGCCTGGCGCGAGATCAATCAGTTCGATCAGATTCAATCCGCGGATTTCGGGCCGCAATACGGCAGTAGCACCCACAATCACGCTCCCGAAGCGCCACACGGCAAGGGCGAATGGATCGGCGCTGAAATCCGGCTGCAGACGCCGCTTCTGGCGCAGTATGCCATGTCGCACTATCTGGAGCAGGAGCGTGTCCTCGATGCCGATGTGGAAGATTGAGAAGAAACGTATAGCGACAGCCGCCCTCGGCTGTCGGGTCGAGCGCAGCTCGACTTGGACATTCAATTCTTGTCATTCCGAGCGGAGCTGGGTCCTCCGCACGTGGAGGACTCAGCGAAGTCGAGGGACCTTGGGTTTGGATCAGAAATTTCTACGGCCTCTATGATCGAATAATCATTTATGTCGGCGAACTCAAACATAGTCCAACCCGATTCGGTCGAAGTGCCGCAGGCCGCCTCCAAGCGCGGCGTGTCGCGCACGCAGAAGATTCTGTTCTTCGCAACCGGCTGGCTGATCGTCCTCATGCCGTTTCTGTTCTGGTGGAACACGTGGTTCGGGCGGCATCTCACCGACCAACAGTTGAACGAATATCTGCATGACGACAAAAAGCCGCGGCACATTCAGCAGGCTCTGGTGCAGATCAGCGAGCGCATGGGGCAAAACAATACGGGGCAAAACAATATGGCACGCGGCGACGCGGCGGTGAAACGGTGGTATCCGGATTTGTTGCGACTGGCGGCGTACCCGGTGGAAGAAGTACGTAACACCGATGCATGGGTCATGGGACAAGACACGTCGGCCGTGGGATTTCACGACGCTCTCCTGAAAATGCTCGCCGATTCTTCTCCCATGGTTCGCGGCAACGCGGCGCTGTCGCTGGTGCGTTTCGGCGACGCAACGGGACGCCCGCAGATTGTGGCATTGTTGCAACCTGCACGCATCACCGCGCCCGTGAGCGGCCGAATCGTTGACTCCGACCGCCCCGGCACGGCGGTTCATCAGGGAGGCTTGCTGGCGAAGTTGCGAGACGCAAGTGGCCAGATGATCGAAATCCGTTCGCCGATTCCCGGGCGCAGTCGCTCGATTGCTCAGGCTGGCGCCAACGTGGCCGTGGGTGCGGAAGTTGTCGTGGTCGATCCGGACGCCCAACAGGTGTGGGAAGCGCTACGCGCGCTGTATCTCATCGGGCAGATAGACGATCTCGACGCGATTCGTCCTTACGAGCGCGACCTGCCAGATATTTCGAATGATGTGCGGAATCAGGCGATCGAGACGGAGAAGGCGATACGGGCGAGGGCGGGAGGCTAGCTTTGGGGTGCGCCTGTTGGACCGGGCGGCGTGGACCTACGTCGCGGCTTAGATTTCGGCCTGTTGGTTTGCCGATGCTCGGACTCGTCTCGTTTCTCCGGAAGCCGCAGGAGGGGTCTCCCCTCAAGCTTCAGGAACTGCATATTGGACGAGGCCGCCAGGACCTGGGAGACGGCGGTTTTCATTTCGTCGCTCTGCGCCTTCGGGTCATTCGTCGCCGGCGGTTCGCAGCGGACCTCAATGTTATAGCCGCGATCGATTCTATTCGCGATCCTGTTCAGGGATATTTTTATCGCACTCGTCAGCTCGTTCCTCCTGCCTCCGTCTTTGCCCTTGTAGAACTCGCTGATGATCTCGACGGAAAGCTTCTCTATCCCTTCTTCCATGTGTCGGTTCGCGTACTCCTCGATGCCCTTGGTCGCGTCGTCGGGAACGCCCTGCTTCCGAATGTCGACCTGGAGTTTCCGGATTTCGAGCAGGCTTTTGTATAAGGCGACGATGCGCTCGATTGCTACGGCTAGGCAGGCACCGAAGGGTATTCCAGCGTTCAAATAGACAAGCAGGTCTGTGGAGGAGATCGTCTTTATTTCCAGACTGTCCGGGGCGCCGGTGGCGACCTCCGAGAATTGGTTCAGTATGAAGCTCAGCTCCTTCAGTTCGTTTGCGAAGCTGACCAGTTGATTGTCGACTTCGCCTCTCGGAATGAGCATGCCGATTTCGCACTCGCCCGGCTCTAGCTTCTCGTCACTTACCCCGAAGGTGTTGAAAGCTGACGTTGCTTAGTTGAGGGCGTTCCGAAAGCTCTCCATGCGCTGGCGCAGGGGTTCGAGCTCGTCAGCCGCGACGTTCGGAGTCATCTGATTAGCGGCGAGGGTAGTCTCAATTTTCTCCTTTAGTGTGGCACCAAAGAATTCCTCCCCGCCAATCTCCTTTAGTGTTTGTCGCCAAGCGGGGCTGAAATGGTCACTGTCCGAATTCGCCAGTGCTTGGTACATGTCGTTGCGATAGGAAGCGAGGTTGTTCTGGTTCTGCGCGTTGGGTGCCTGAACGACCGAACGAATTCCGCTGATAAGGTTTTGGAGCTTCGATGGCAGCCCATTTCCGTCCATTTCCTGCTTCAGTGCCTTGACAATCGCATGGAGGCGTTCTGCGTTCATAATGCTGTGCGACCTCCTGATCGTACGAGGGGAAGAAAAGGCAAAGATACTCCCGGCAAGCTCAGCGGTCAAGTTCAGGCCGCATTCCCGGGCGAACCCAGGGGCTTAGTTAGGATGGCTCTTGGTAAACGCCGCCGAAAGCTGGGAGCTGGCCTAGATCGCCATCGGGCCGACTTCTTTTTCCACTTCTGCGATGTCCACCATGACGATGGCGTCCCAGGGACAGCCGTCGAGGAAACAGCCGTCAGGACCTTTGCTCAGGCACTTCTTGCAGCCGATGCACAGGATGGGGTCGATCTGAATGCGTCCGAACGGCGGATTGTCCTCGTCAGGCACCCAGAACATGCAGTCTTCGACCGGGCAGTATTCGACGCAGGCAGGCGAGCCGGCGCATCCGGTGCAGCACTCGGTGATGACTGCCAGTTCTTTTGGCTTCTTCTTGCGCGGCGTGGCCAAGCCCTTGGACTTCGGTTCAAACTTGAGCTCGTCGGGAACCATCCCGACGGCCTTTGTGGCTCCGGGTGCAGGCGGCATGAAGGGGATTATAACAAAGACGGCCCTTCGCTATTGGCTCCCGGCTTTAGCTACCCTTGGACATGCTGCTTTCATTTTTTCGTTTGAGCACGAAATCCGGGAGGGGTTTGAAGGCTTCCTTGTCGTCGGCATATTTGCGGCAGAACGCCTTCAATTCTGCTGGTGTCGCAGTGATGACGTCCGTGTCGTTGCTCAGCGTAGACAGAGTCAGGGTACCCGCTTTCCGCGCTTTGCCAAGCCAGTCGGAATCGATGGCAGCCATCGTCAATGAATCCTTGTCGAGGTGTGCCAGGAAGATCGAGTGCATAGGGCGGCAGCTGTCGCATACATCTTCAGATCGGGCAGTGAGATCAAGGAACAGGTGGTTGTCGAGCTTGTAGGCTGTGCTGATATAGTAGGCTTCTTTTTTCCCGCCGTTATCGGCGCAACCCTCGCCTTCAGCGATTTCCCGCCACGTGTACTCATCCTTTCCGGCGGTGATGTTGATCGTAACCGCGCACTTTTCTTCCTGCATTGTCCACGTCCCGACGAGTGCTGGCTCAGATGTGCGGTCATGGTCTGGAGGACCCAGGAATTCTCCCTCGTCAAGTCCATTAATCGACTCAACCCAGCAGCCGGACAAAGCCAATAAGCTGGCGAGCGCGAAAACCAGCCAACTTCCGACGAGCCAAACGCGGAATCGAGCAGGAACGCAAGACATAGAGCTCTCCTGAGAACCTTGCATCCCCCAGACAGCCCCCGCCCAAAATGATACTCCGCGGCGCTTGCGGCGATGTATCCCAGCTATCCACCGGCCTCATTCTGCTATAGTGTCCGCAAACAAGGAGCACCGACATGGCGGGAAAAAGTCTCAATCGCGTTCAGTTGATCGGCAATCTGGGGAAAGATCCTGAAATCAAATACACGCCGCAGGGCACGCCCGTGGCCAAGCTGACCATCGCCACCAACGAGCGCTTCAAAGACAAGTCCGGCGAATGGCAGGATCGCACCGAGTGGCATAACGTGGTCCTCTGGCAGCGGCTGGCGGAAATTGCCGGTGAATATCTGAAGAAGGGCGGCAAGGTCTACATTGAGGGGCGCCTGCAGACCCGCTCCTGGGACGACAAGCAGACCGGCCAGAAGAAATACATGACCGAAGTCGTAGCCAGCGACTTGATCCTGCTCGGCGGACGCGGCGAGGGCGGCGCCGATTATGCTGGTAGCTCACGCGGAGCGGCCGCAAGCGGCGGGAATAATTTCGATCAGCGCACTCCGGAGCCGGAGCCAGCCGGCGCCGGGCCCATCACGGACGAAGATATTCCGTTCTAAGTCCCCTCAGGGGCTGAACCCCGCTCCTGAGAGGAGAAGCCTCATCGCAGCGCTGGAAGCGCTGCGCCAGCCAAAAGCAACTGGGCGCTCTTTCGCGGGCACGGGTAAAGCACGGGCACAGCTAAAGCCGTGCCCTTCCCAAACCGTTGACCTACATTGCCGGCCCTTCCGGATATGCCGGTAGATCCGGAGGACGCGGCGGCAGCTTCTTCGGATTGGCCTCGATCTGCTTCATCACTTCCTGGATCGCGCGCTCCAACTGCGCGT
>JASHNU010000096.1 GCA_030041475.1 Candidatus Sulfotelmatobacter sp. | reverse complement strand
CAGCGTTTGCACGAATCCGACTCCATGAAGAACTTGCTGGGGATCTTCTGGTGTCCGTAAACCTGCGCGGAACTGGGAAAGAATGGCCCTTCGGGCCCGTCCCCCTCTCCATTCATCGTGTCGGGAGGCAGCGTTGGATTCCCAATGCGATTGCTCGTCTGCCAGCTTTCGCGAACGCGGCGCGCACCATAGCCGATGGCAGCAAGAAGCACCAGGCAGATCGCAACGCCCAGCAGGGTTGAGCTTGCGCCAGATTTCCTTGAGCCATTCGTCGAAGATCCGCGATTCCCCAGCCACGCTGCGATCAGCAGGCCGACGCCGGCAAGTGAAATCACGATGTGGAAATAGAGTTTGCTCCACTCCGCGCGCGGAGTGCCCGTCTTGATCAGAACCAGTCCGGAGATAGCTCCCGCTGCTACAAGCATCCAGCCGTACCGCGACGTAAGGCTTCCCCTGCGCAGAAGACGAGACAAGACCGGGATCAGCAGGACCGCGGCGAAAAGACCGCCGACCGCGTGCAGCAGAACAACACCCGCGTAGAAGATGTTCGCCTGTGGGAATGTGTAGAGGTAGATCGCGGTTAGAGACAAGAAGATCACGAGCCACACAAGGACGCGGCTGCCGAACCCGCCTGATCTGGGTATCTCATGCATGGATACAAGTTTGTGGTGGAATAACTGGCCCCAGCCCCACAGTGGCTGGCGCGCTATGCGGCATCAACTGTAATTAGGCAAGCTCGCAGGCTGAAATAGTAAGAAAATACTAGCCGCGGCCATACCGCCGGCACAATGGCGGCACCCTCCACGCTCGGCATTCCTTCTCTAACCCGGCGGCGACGGCCAAGACCTGTTCTTCCTCCCACGGCCGGCCGACGATCTGCACGCCGATCGGCAGACCCTCCGCAGACCGGCCGACGGGCACCACAACCGCAGGATTCCCTAGCAGGTTGAACCATTCCGTGTAGCTCCACGCATCGAGATAGCTCACGGTCTTCCTTTCGATCTTCCATTCGGATTGGCCTTCGATCTGCCACGCGCGTTCGCCGTGGCGAAATGCCGGAATCGCCGCCGCCGGACAAAGCAGGATAGGATACTTCTTCATTTGCGCCAGAAATTTCGCGCGCAATTCATCGCGCCGAAACCACGCGGTCAGAAGTGATTCGCCGGTAAATTCTGGTTCCGCGACAGACCACTCCAGAAATTGTTTCAGTATGGGGCTGATGTCGCCCTCGCGCCCTTGAAACATCGGCCCGATCAGCATGCCGCCAACCTTGACGAAAAATTTCGTCCACAATTCCCGCGCTTCTTCCAGGCCATCAGGACGAAACGCCTCCACTTGAAATCCGGCGCGCTGCAAAGCCTCCGCCGCAGATCTCACGGCGGCGCGGGTCTCCGAAGTGACCGGTGTTCGCCCATCATCTTCGAAATATCCGATCCGCAGTTTTCTAATGTCTTCCTCTTCAGGCCAGCGAACCGGCACAGGCGCTGCGCACGTGTCACCCTCATCGGGACCCTGCATGATCTCGAATAGAGCTCTTACATCCGCAACTGTGCGTGCCATGGGACCAACCACACCAATCAGCGCAAACGGTCCTCCGGAAGTCGGAAAATGTCCTGTGGCCGGAATGCGCCCCGGCGTGGGCTTCAGCCCGCAGATGCCGCTGAAGTGCGCTGGCACCCGAACCGATCCGCCGCCATCGCTGCCTACGCCTCCCGCGGACATTCCCGCAGCGATCGCGGCCGCTTCGCCTCCGCTGGAGCCGCCCGGAGTGCGCTCAAGATCCCACGGGTTATTCGTCCTGCCATAAAGCAGATTGTCCGTCTCCCAGGCCATCAGCAACTCCGGCGTGTTGGTCACTCCGAGCACGATTGCACCCGCAGCGCGCAGCCGCGCGGCCAGCGGTGCGTCTTGCGCACCCACGATTCCCGCGCGCAGGCGAGTGCCGCATTCCCAGCGAAGGCCGGCGACTTCTACTGAACTCTTGATGCTGAGGGGAATCCCGTGCAACGGCCCGAGGGAATCGCCTCGCATCACTGCGGCATCGGCGTAACCTGCCTCACGGCGGGCGCGTTCGGGATCCACATGGATGAACGCATTCAACTTCGGATTGAGGCGGTCGATTTTTTCGAGATGAGCGTCAACCAGTTCGGCAACGGAAATCTTTCTCTCGCGGATTTGCCACGCCATTTCGGTGGCCGGCAGAAAAGTAAGGTCATTCATAATGTCGGAAGCGCTCGCGCGGCCGTCTGTCCCGATCGCGCAGGGCCCGATCGATCACGGCCTTTTCCTGCGCAGCGAGGTAGCGCCATTTCCCTTTGGCCAGCGTGCCCAATTGCAGGGGCCCGATCGCCACTCGCACCAGACGAAGTATCTCCACTCCCATTTCCGCGAGCATGCGTCGAATCTGGCGGTTCTTGCCTTCGTCGAGGACGATTTCAAGCCAGGAATTTTTCTCCCCCGTGCGCAGCAGGCTGGCACGGAGCGCGCGAAGACACTCGCCATCGACATCCACGCCGCCCGCGAGAGCAGCGAGCATCTCGTCGCCCGCCACCCTGTTGATTTGCACGTGGTATGTCTTCTCCAGATGTGTCTCAGGTGCAGCGACGCGACCGCCCCACTCGCTATCGTTCGTCAGCAGGAGCAGCCCTTCGCTTGCCTTATCCAACCGCCCAACCGGGGCGACCCACGGCAGCGACTCGCCTTCGAGCAAGCTGTAGATGGTCTCGCGGCCTTTTTCATCCGAAACAGTCGTGACCAGGCCACGAGGCTTGTTCATCATCAGGTAAATTTTCTTTTCAGGCTCAACGGGTCTGCCATCAACTGCCATACGGTCGCTCGCAAGTCGGATTGGAGTTTCCACGTTTTTCTGCACTGTGCCGTTCAACTGCACACGCCCCGCGCGAATCAGTTTCGCAGCCTGCGACCGCGAGCAATAACCAAGTTTCGACAAGGCCCGAGCCAGCCCGATCTTGCGCGTTGCTTTCTTCGGCACCGGTTCATCCTACTCGATGCCGGAATACCTCTTCATGCACAATCCCGCAACGCCTGCTG
>JASHNU010000095.1 GCA_030041475.1 Candidatus Sulfotelmatobacter sp. | reverse complement strand
ACAAAATGCGGTAGAAGGGAGTGGGGGCAGCGTTGATGAGCTGGGAGACTTCTTCCTGGCTCAGCACCGAGGGCAGGTGCTGCACTTTCTTGGGATAGGGCGTCTCCGCCACGCTCCAGGATCTCTTCAAAGTCTTAGTGAAGAAGAAACGTAGCGCGGCCAGCCGTTGGGTAACGCTGCTGGGAGCCAGCTTTCGCTGACGGAACAAATAGGCTTGGTGCTCGCGGATGTGCTGGGGACCCAAGCGGTCGGGAGAACGATGAAAGTAGCAGGCAAAATCTTCCACCGCATGGATGTAACCTTCGATCGTTGTTTGAGCGTAATTTCGACGCTCGAGTTCTTTGAGCATCATTTTGCGTAAACGGGTCATAGAGAACCTCCTTATGACCCGACAATAGCTTGATTAGGGCAGTCCTGTGGGCAACACGCACGCGCAGCGTCCGCCGCACGGGCGGCTTCGTTCAAGTCGGCTTCGAGGCCCCGAAGCCCGTTTCTCGGGAGTTTGAATGCACGGCGAACTTCTACGGTATCGACTTACCGTCAAGCACGAGCCACCCCTTCGGGGTGGTTGTATGAGTCAGAAACTCCATCCGAGGGCTCGATATCCGTCGAGCGGCTCAGCTAGAATTTACGACACAACAGGGCTCGGCAGCTAAGGCCGCATTCACTTTGGCGCGTTTCTGCCCGACGTCAAGCATGGCTCCGGTGTAGGCGGTTGTGTGGATGGTGGCGGGTGTTCTCCTGCAAAGCAGAACGGCCCGACCCCGTTGGGGAGTTTGTGCAGGTTCTGCCGACCGGGCCGGGCCCGGTTGAATTCAGCCGGGAGAGCTTAACATGAAACCCAAGCCTCAGATAAAAACCGAGAAAGTCAGCGAGCCTCGAACGCCCAGCCCGTGGCATGAAATGAACCGCAAGCAACGGCGGGAGGTGATGCGGAAGATGCAGAGCGAAGACCTTAGTTTGGACGTAGTTCATCCCGATGCCGCCGGCATTGACATCGGGAATGAATCCTACTACGTGGCGGTCCCACCCGACCGGGACAGCCAACCGGTGCGATGTTTCGGATGCACCACAGCGGAATTGAGGGCGATGGGCGATTGGCTGAAGCAATGCGGGATTCAAACCGTGGCCATGCAGTCCACCGGCGTGTACTAGATCGCGGTCTACGACATTCTGGAAGCAGCAGGTTTGCAAGTGTACCTGGTGAATGCGCGGGACACGAAGAATCTGCCGGGGCGCAAGAGCGACGTGCAGGAGAGCCAGTGGCTAATGAAGCTGCACACGTACGGGCTACTACGGAATTCGTTTCGGCCGCCCCAGGAAATCCGCACCTTGCGGACGTACTGGCGGCAGCGCAATGATTTGGTGCGTAGCGCGGGCCGGCATATTCAGCGTACGCAGAAGGTGCTGACGCAGATGAACATTCAGTTGGCCAACGTGTTAAGCGATGTCAGTGGAGTGACCGGGCAAGCGATCATTAAGGCCATTCTGGCCGGCGAACGCGATCCGCAGGAGTTGGCGGCGTTCCGCGATTCTCGGGTGAAGGCGAGCCAGGAGGAGATCGCGCGCAGCCAGGAGGGCAACTGGCAAGAAGACCTCCTATTTGTGTTGCAACAGGAACAGGAAGCTTACGCGTTTTGTCAGAAGCAAATAGCCGAGTGCGATCACCAGCTCCGGCGCTACCTCCACGAGCGAGAGGACCGGAGCCACGGCGCTGCGCTGCCGGAAGAGAAGCGCAAGGGGCGGCGCCAAACCAAGAAGGGGAACGCACCCCAGTTCAACCTCCGAGGAGAGTTGTTTCGCATGACCGGCACAGACCTGACGCGCATCGACGGCGTCGATGTGATAACCGCGACCACGATCCTGAGCGAAGCAGGATGGGATATGAGCCGATGGGAAGACGAGAGCCATTTTGTTTCCTGGCTGCGGCTGTGTCCCGATAATCGAATCAGCGGCAACAAGGTCATTGGGAAAGGTCGCCTGCCGACGAACAACCGGGCCAGCATCGCCTTACGGATGGCGGCGAGCACCTTATGGCGAAGTGACACATATCTGGGTGCTCAGTTCCGTCGATTGAAAACCAAGCTGGGCGCCCCCATTGCGACCAAAGCCATGGCGGCCAAGCTGGCCCGATTGGTCTACCGCATGCTCCGCTATGGCCTGAAGTACGTGGACCGAGGGGCCGCGCTCTATGAACTCCAACATCGAAACCGACAGATGAGGTACCTCAAGTACAGAGCCGCCCAGCTTGGGTTACAAATCATCGAAGCTCCAGCCACCTAGCGAAGAGTTTCTGGGGAGGTGCGCAGTCACATGAAAATCCTACGCCGTTGATCGCGGGTAAGTGCCGGTGGACAAGGATCTTTGCTTCGACCCGGCAAGGTGGCATGGCCCCTTCGCGGGCAGGCGACCATGACGCACGGTTCTGTTTTCCTTTTGAAGCTAGTTGCCGCATGGGGGTTTCGACCACACAGGGCCGCCCGCTACCCCTTCGTGAGCACGGCCGCCAAATACCGGAGTTCGGATTCGACTTCTGCGGGGTCGGCCACCGTATCTGCGATTTCCTGTCGAAAGAGGTCGCGATATCTCTTGCGAAGCCTGTGAATGGCCACTTTGAGCGCTCCTTCTGAAGTGTTCATTTCCCGAGCCAGCGCAGCATACGGTGCGTCGGACGCACCGAGAAGGAACACTTTCAACCGCTCGAAATGCTCCGGGCGGCCGTGATGCACGAACTCGTCCCGCAATTTCTC